>NZ_LGIU01000051.1 GCF_001187915.1 Arthrobacter sp. RIT-PI-e
GCGTGGTGCTTGGAGTGGTGCAGCTCCATGATCCGGCCGGAGATGTGCGGCTCCAGGGCCGCGTAGTCGTAATCAAGATCCGGCAGTACGTAAACGCTCACGTGATCCTCCTCGGTAGTGGTACGGGGGCTTGTGTTCTCCCTGGCCGGTGAGCCGGTCGGGAAGGGGACTGGGGTTCAGGTCAGCAGCGACCGCTCGGTCAGCCGGTGGTAGGCGCGGTCGTGGTAGACGAGCGGCGGGTGCCCGGCGTCGTCCGAGGACTGCTCCACGGACACCACCTCGGCCGCGAGGATCATGGAGCCGCCCACGGGTAGGCGGTGCAGGATCGCGCAGCGCAGCGCCCACGGCGCATCGGTGAGCAGTGGCTCCCCGGTGGGCAGTGTGTGCCAGCGGGTGGTCCCGCCGAACCGGTCGGCGCCACGGGTGGCGAACAGCCGGGCGAGCTCGAGCTGGTCGGCGCCGAGCAGATGCACCACCAGGGTGTCCGCCGTGATCAGTGCTGCGGCGGAGGCCGACGCGGTGGACACCGAGAAGGCGAGGACGGGGGGCTCCGCCGACACCGAGGAGACGGAGGACGCCGTGAGGCCCACCGGCCCATCGCCACCCTGCGCCGTGAGGACGGCGATGCCCGCGGGGTGGTGGCGGAAGGCGAGCTTGAAGAGGTCGGCGTCGGGAAGCGCGGAGACCGCGGGCACTGTCATGTTCCCCACGCTAGGACCTCAACCAAGGTTGAGGTCAATTCGGTCACGACGGGCCCAGGAGCGTGGACGGGACGCCGCTCGAGCCGGCCGCGTCCTCGGGGTTGAGGAACCTGCACGTGACCAGGGAGAGGCACCCGCAGCCGATGCAGCCGTCCAACCGGTCCCGCAGGTTCTCGAGCCGCACGATCCGCGCCTCGATCTCCTGCTGCCACGCGGAGGACATCCGCTGCCAGTCCTCCGCGCCCGGTACGCCGTCCTTCGGCAGTTCCGCGAAGGCCTCGGCCACCGTGGCGAGCGGGATGCCCACCCGCTGTGCCGCACCGATCACCGCGACCCGGCGCAGGATCGAGCGATCGTAGCGGCGCTGGTTCCCGGGTGTGCGGCGGCTGGAGATCAGCCCCTCGCGCTCGTAGAAGTGCAGGGCGGACACGCTCATGCCGCTGCGCGCGGCCAGCTGTCCCACGGACAGGTCGTGGTCGTCGGGCATCGGGCTCCCCCTTCGGCCTACTTCCCGAGGAACTCGGTGACGTACTGCCGCAGCGGCGTGGTGGGACGGCCGATGATGCGGGAGAGGGTGCCGTCGGTGTCGGCGAGCAGACCGTCGGCGATGTTGGCGTCGAGCCCGGCCACGAACCCTGCCGTGCCCTCGTCGAACCCGAAACCCTTGAGCGCGGCCACGTGCTCGTCCGTGGTGACCTGGGTGACGCCCACCTCGCGGCCGGAGACCTCGGCGACGGTGGCGGCCAGCTCGTCCATGTCCCATGGTGTATCGCCGCCGAGCTCGAGGATCTCGCCTGCGTGGTCGTCCGAGAGCAGGACGACGGCGGCCGCCTCCGCGTAGTCCCGGCGCGTGGCGCTGGCCACCTTGCCCGTACCCGTGCTGGTCAGGATGCTGCCGGTCTCGACCGCGTGGCGGATCGTGTCGTCGTAGTTCTCCGTGTACCAGTTGTTGCGCAGCACGGTGTAGGTGAGTCCGGAGCCCTCGAGGAGGCCCTCGGTGGCCTTGTGCTCCGGGGCGAGGATCAGGTCCGACGTCGTGGCCTTCGGGGCGCTCGTGTAGACCAGTTCGGCGTCGACCCTGCGGGCGGCGTCGATCACGGCCTTGTGCTGCACGGACCGCTTGCCCACCTCGCTGCCGGAGATGAGGAGGATCTTCTCCGCGCCGACGAAGGCGTTGTCCAGGGTGGACGGGTCCGAGTAGTCGATCGTGGCGGTGCGGACGCCGTGACCGGCGAGTTCGGCGAGGGCCTCCTGGTTACGGCCGCCGGCGACGACGGTGGAGGGGTCCACCCCGCGGGCCAGCAGTTGCTCCACCACGTGGCGGCCGAGCTGACCGGTGGCTCCGGTGATGACGATGCTCATGGGGTTCTCCTTGTTCGTGGCATGCGGTCGATGCGTCTGCTGGGGGTAACCCGCGGCGCCGCTCGATCCTTCCCGGGGTCTGCGCCTCAGCCGTGCGGGGTGGTCCCGTACCAGCCCGTGCAGTCGAGGATCCGATCGGCTGCGGAACGCGAGGCCCCGACGCGTGCGGCGTTCGGCTCGTCCACCTCGCGTACCCACCGCTCGGCCTCGGGCCGGCTCTTGCCGAAGCGGACGTGCCGCTCGACCAGGCGGCTGCGCCGGAGCGCTGGGTCCACCTCGAGGAACCAGACCTCGTCGAGCTGGTGCCGTGCCTCCCGCCAGCCCGGGGCGTCGAGCAGCAGGTAGTTGCCCTCCGTGATCACGAGTTCGGCCGACGGCGGGACGGCCAGGGCCTGCTCCAGTTCCCGGTCGAAGGAGGGTGCGTAGACGGTGGTGTCCGGAGCACGCCGGAGCCGGGCCAGCAGGGCGGCGTACCCGTGGGCGTCGAAGGTCTCGGGAGCTCCCTTCCGGTCCAGGGTCCCGTGTGCGGCCAGCACCCGGTCCGCGAGGTGGAAACCGTCCATCGGCACCAGTGACGCGGCGGATCGTGCTCCGGCGAGGGCTGCGGCCAGTGTGGACTTGCCCGCTCCGGGAGGCCCGGCGAGACCGAGCAGCATCCGCGTCCCCTCCTCGACAGCAGGCAGCAGGGCCACGAGGTCCTCCGGCCGGTCCACCGAACTGGTCCGCTGCATCCGATCCTCCCCTCGTCGACGTCCTGACCCCATCCTGCCCGCCCCACCCGGTGCGGCAAGCGAACGGCACGGGCGGCACGACCTCCCCGGGACCGATTGCGTAGGGTCGGAGCATGCACTCCGACCAGATCACCGCCCTCCGCCGTCGTTTCCACGCCCACGCCGAACCGGGCTTCCTCGAGTACCGCACCGCGTCCGTGATCCTCGCCGAGCTCGCGGGGATGGGCGTGCCGGTCACCACCGGCGCCGACGCGATCGACGTCGGCAGCATCGCGGTGCCGCCCACGGACGCCGAGAAGGACGAGTGGGGCCGGCGCGCCGTCGAGGCCGGATCGTCCCCCGACGAGGTGGCGTGGTTCCAGGAGCACGGGACGGCCGTGATCGCCGAGCTGGCCGGGAACCGCGAGGGCCCCGTCTGGGGGCTGCGGGTGGACATCGACGCCCTGCCGGTGGACGAGGAGACCGCCGGGGACCACGCCCCCGTGGTCGGCGGCTTCCGCTCCACCACCGGGTACATGCACGCCTGCGGACACGACGGCCACGCCGCGATCGGCCTCGCGCTCGCGGACCGGCTGCGCGACGGCAACTTCCCCGGCCGCGTGCGCATCCTGTTCCAGCCGGCGGAGGAGGGCGTCCGCGGCGCCCAGCCCATGATCGACGCAGGGGTCACCCGTGGGGTGGACCGCATGCTCGCCGTCCACCTCGGCGGGGATCTGCCCACCGGCACCGTGGTGGGAGGGGTCACCGACGCCATGGCCACCACCAAGTGGACGGCCAGGTTCGACGGCGAGGCGGCCCACGCCGCAGCGGCGCCCGAGAAGGGGCGGCACGCGCTCGCCGCGGCCGCGCAGGCCACCCTCGCGATCCTCGCGCTCCCCCGCTTCGCGGAGGCGGACACCCGGGTGAACGTGGGCACGTTCCACGCGGACGGCAGCGCCAACATCATCCCCGCGCGGGCCACCATCACCTACGAGACCCGCTCCACGTCCAACACCGTGCTCGAGGAGCTGAACCGGCGCGCGGAGGCGGCGGTGCAGGGCGCGGCGCAGATGTACGGGGTGACGGCGGCCACCAAGGCGTACGGCCGGGCGGCGGTGTCCCAGCCGGACGACGCCCTGCTCGAGGACGTCACCCGCGCGGCGGCTGCCGTGCCCGCCGTCGAGCACTTCACTCCGAAGGGTCCCTCCGGTGGCGGGAGCGACGACGCCCACCTGCTCATCAACGAGGTGCAGCAGGCCGGCGGGCTGGGGACCTACATCTTCGTGGGGGCCTCCAACCCGGCACCCCATCACCACCGGCGCTTCGACGTGGACGAGGCAGCCCTGCCGATCGCCGTCGACCTCCTGGAGCGGATCCTCCGGGGCTGACCGTACCCGGCGGAGGATCAGCTCCGCAGGTGCATCGGCAGCACGCTGCCGGGGGCCCGGCTGCGGATGTGCAGGAGGTTCCGCGCGTGCTCGTGGAGCCGCCGGTCCTCGTCGGACACCGGTACCCAGGCCGGGACGGGGACGGCACTGCCGTTCTCGTCCCGCGCCACCATGACGGTGAGGCACGTGGTGGTCAGCTCCATGTCACGGGAGCGCGGGCTGCCGGAGCGGACCTGGACCGCCACGTGCATCCCCTTGTTCCCGGTGTAGACGAGCCGTGCCTCCACCTCCACCACGTCACCGATCCGCAGGGGCTTGAGGAAGCGGACGCCACCTGAGAACACCGCCACCGTGTCGCGTCCGCAGTAGCGTGCGGAGCAGACGTAGGCGGCCTCGTCGATCCAGTCCATGACGGTGCCGCCGTGCACCTTGCCGCCCCAGTTGACGTCGGTGGGGGCGGCGAGGAAGCGGAGCACCGTCCGTTCCGCGGTCCCGGCGTCCGTGTACACCTGGCGGCGCATCTCCTCGACGATCTCCCTGCGCACCTCCACGCGGGCCACCGCGTGTTCGCTGTCGGTCCGCTCGGCCTGCGTCCGCGGTTCGAACGCCGGGACGGGAACCGGCGTGCCCTCGGGGCCGACGGCGACGAAGATCACCAGGCACTCGCTGCGCTTCCCGCCGTCACCGCCCGCCACCGAGCCGGAGGAGACCACGGTGCGGATGTGCATGGAGGACGTCCCGGTGTGCACGATCGTGGCCTCGACCTCCACGAGGTCACCCACGGCCACGGGGTCCGCGAAGTGGATGTTGCCCACGTACGCGGTCACGCAGTAGGTCTTCGCCCAGCTGACGGCGGCCGCGTAGGCCGCCTTGTCCACCCACTCCAGCACGGTGCCCGCATCCACGGAGCCGCTGTGGCCGAGATCGGTGGGCGAGGCGAGGAACCGCAGGATCACGGAGTTCGAGGTGGGTCCGGCGGGTGCGGGCGTGATCATGCCCCAGTATCACCGTGCCGGGCGTGCATCCGGTAGCGCGTACGCGCCGGCGGCGTCATGAAGGGGCAGGTGCGGCTCGGAGGTCGACGACGGTGACCCCGCCCGCGGACCGGTCCCCGGCCATCGCGACCAGGGCGTCCGGGACCTCCTCCAGACGGATCCTGCGCTCGACGAGGTCCTGCGGCCGCAACCGGCCCGCGGTCACCAGGTCCAGGAGTCCGGGGTAGTCCTGCGCGGGCATGCCGTGGCTGCCGAGCACGGAGAGCTCCTTGCCGATCACCGCCCCCATCGGGATCACGGGGTCGGTGGGGAACAACCCGATCTGCACGTGCCGGCCGCGCGGCTTCAGGGCGAGGATGCCGGCCGCGGCGGTCTCCTCACGCCCCAGGGCGTCGACGGAGACGGCGAACCCGGACGGCACGGCCTCGGCGAGGGCCGCGAGCAGCCCCCCCCGGGACAGCCCGGGGAGTTTCCGGTCCGCACGGCGCCGAACCGGGCCGCCCGGGTGAGGGCGTCGTCGTCGATGTCCACGGCCACCCCCTCGGCGCCGAGCGCCCCGCCGATCATCCCGGCGCTGAGGCCCACGCCGCCGCAACCCACCACCACGAGGGACTCGCCGGACTGCAGCCTCGCCTGGTGCACGAGGCCGCGGTAGGAGGTCGCGAACCGGCACCCGAGCAACGCCGCGGCACCGCTGTCGAGGGACGCGGGCACGACGACGAGATTCGTGTCGGCGTCGTGCAGGGCCACGGACTCGGCGAAGGACCCCCAGTGGGTGAAGCCGGGCTGGGTCTGGTTGCGGCACACCTGACCGTTGCCGGAGGCGCACTCCGGGCAGCGCCCGCACGCGCACACGAACGGCGTGGTCACGCGGTCACCCACGGAGAAGCGGCGCACCTCCGCGCCGCGGGCGGTGATGGTTCCCACCAGCTCGTGACCGGGGACGTGCGGCAGCGTGATGCCGTCGTCGTGCCCGGACCAGCCGTGCACATCGCTCCGGCACAGCCCGGTGGTCTCCACCCGGACGATGACGCCGCGCGGCGAGGGCACAGGTGCCGGGACCTCCCGGACGGTGGGGCGGGTGGAGAACTCGTCGAACAGGACAGCGCGCATGACACCATCCTGGCAGCCTCAGGCGTGCAGGCGGTGCTTCTCCCGGCGGTCCTTCACGGTGTCCGTGGTGAGACTGAGCGCGAGGCTCGCCGCCACCATCACGATCAGCACGAACGGCAGGATCTCCAGCCCGGCGCCGTCCACGAGCAGACCGCCCACCAGGGCGCCGCCGCCGATCCCGATGTTGAACGCCGTGGTCTGGAGGGCCGCGGCGACATCACGCATCCGGAAGGACGCCGTCCGGAGCATGCGGGTCTGCAACATCGCCGGGATACCGCCGAAGGCCGCACCCCACACGATCACCGCGACCAGCACCATCGCGGTGCTGTCCGCGAGGATCGCGAGGGTGAGCACCGCACCCATGACCAGCAGCACCGCACCCACGAACCCCTTACGCGGGAACCGGTCCGCGGCGTACCCGGCGGCCACCAGACCGATGATCCCGGCGCCGCCGTAGAGGAAGAGCACCAGCGCGACGTCGCCCTGCTCGAAGGAGGACACCTCGGTGAGCCAGGGGGCGATGTAGGTGTAGAAGACGTTCTGCCCGGTGAGGACGATCAGGATGACCACGCACAGGAGGATCACGGCCTTCAGGCTCGCGTCGCGGCGCAATGGCACGCGCTCCTCGCCGGCCTCGTGCTGCACGTGGTGGTCGACGGGCGGGAGGAACTTCACGATCACCAGGGCCAGGAGGGCCACCACCGCACCGATGATCACGAAGGCGGTCCGCCACCCGAACGCGGAGCCGATCGCGGTGCCCACGGGGACGCCGAGCACGAAGGCCGCGGTACCACCGCCGGCCGTGATCGCCACGGCCTTGCCGAGCTGGTGGGCGGGTACGAGGTGCGCCGAGTAGGCGGCCACCACGGCCCAGAAGAGGCCGTGCGCCAGACCCCCGAGGATGCGCGCGGCCACCAGGACGCCGTAGGTGGGCGCGACGGCGGCGAGCACGTTGGCCACGGCGATCACGAGGAGCACGACGACGATCAGGGACTTCCGCGAGAACCGCTGCGTCAGTGCGGCCAGCGGTGTGGTGGCGACCACCACGGTGCCCGCGAAGATGGTCACGAGGTAGCCGGCGGTGGAGATCCCCACATCGAGGTCCTCGGCCATGGCGTTCAGGAGCCCGGTGGGGAGGAACTCGCTGGTCACGGAGACGAAGATGGCCCCGGCAAGGGAGAACAGCCCGATGTAGGGGAACGGTGCGGTGGTCTTCACGGGCGAGGAGGAGGTGGACACAGGGGTACCAATCATGGGGTGGGCGAGTCGAGCGCCCCCGTTGCGCCGTCGGAATCGGACAGGGCGTGCTGTGCCAAGCCTAGTGAGGTCCTGACCTTCGCCCCAACGCCACCGCGCCGCGCGGCATTCCCGGCCTGCCGTGGACGGGGCCCGTCAGGCCAGCAGTGCTGCGATGACCACCAGCGCCGGGATGGCCAGCAGGGAGGAGAGCAGGATCGTGTCGCGGGCCAGGGGGATGCCGCGCTGGTACCGGGTGGCGAACATGAACGTGTTCTGGGCGGCGGGGAGCGCGGCGACCACCACGGCGCCCAGCAGCCGCTCGCCGTCGAGCCCGAAGAGGTACCGGGCCACGACATATGCCGCCACCGGCATGATCGCCGTCTTCAGGATCGTCGCGGTCAGCACCTGGAGACGGTCGGGGCTGCGTTCGAGCGGGCGGCTCCCCGGGATGGACATCCCGAAGGAGAGCAGCACCATGGGGACCGCGGCCCCGCCGAGCAGGGAGACGGAGTCCCACACGGGCGCCGGGGGCCGCAGGCCCGTGGCCGAGACCGCGACACCGAGCAGGGACGCGATGATCATGGGGTTCCGGAAGGGCTGCGTGAACACCGCCCGCAGGGACGGTTTCCGGGCGGAGGTGAGATCCAGGACGGTCAGGTACATCGGGGCGAGCAGCAGCAGCTGGACCAGGAGCACGGGCGCGATCAGCGTGGGGTCCCCGAGCGCGTAGACGGTGATGGGGATGCCGATGTTGTTGGCGTTCACGTAGGAACTCGCCATGGCGCCGATGGCCGTCTCCGCCGCGGGGCGGCGGAACAGGAACCGGCTGATCAGCACGTAGAGCAGTGCGATGGCCAATGAGGAGAGGAGCGCGATGGGCACGTACTCGGAGAACACGGAGTCCAGCTCGGCGCCCGCGAGGACGGTGAAGAGCAGGGCGGGGTTGGTGACGAAGAACGCCACCTGGCTCAGCGTGAAGCTTGCCTGTGGGCCGCCGATGGTCAGGCGCCCGGCGATGTACCCGACGAGGATCACGGCACCCACGACGGCGAACCCGCCCAGCAGTCCCAGCATCCCGATCCCCTCGTCCGCCCCGCCGCCCGTGCGGGAGCACCCCTACGAACCTAGTGCGTGGACCGACCACCCACGAACCCACCGGGGCCGGACCACCCCGCCTCGTGCCCGGGATCCCGGGACCCGGCTCCTGCCTGCGGGTATGCTCGTCGCAATCGATCCGACTGCGAGGGGGCAGGTACGTGGCTGAACGGGTGGGCGTCGACGCGCAGGAGCTGGAGCGACCGCGGTGGCGGCTGGTGGGTCCCGGACTGCTGGCGGCAGCCACCGGCGTCGGTGCGGGTGACCTCGTGGCCACCCTCGTGGCGGGCAGCCGGTACGGGTACGCCCTGCTCTGGGCGGCGGTGATCGGCTGCGTGCTGAAGATCATCCTCGTGGAGGGCGTGGGCCGCTGGTACCTCGCCACGGGCAAGACCATCTTCCAGGGCTGGCGCACCCTGGGCGTCTGGACCAGCTGGTACTTCGGCCCGTACATCGTGCTCTGGGGCTTCGTGTACGGGGCCACGGCCATGAGTTCCACTGCGCTGCCGCTGCAGGCGCTGTTCCCCGCCGTCCCGCTCACCGTCTTCGCCGTCGCCTCCGGTCTGCTCGGGCTCGCGCTCGTCTGGTTCGGCCGGTACGGGTTCTTCGAGAAGATCATGTCCGTCATGGTGGCCATCATGTTCGTCTCGGTGGTCGGCTCCGCCGTGCTCGCCCTCCCGAACATCCCCGACATGCTCGGCGGGCTCGTCCCCACCCTGCCGGAGGGCTCGGTGTTCTACGTCCTCGGTCTCGCCGGCGGGGTGGGCGGCACCATCACGCTCGCCGCCTACGGGTACTGGCTGCGCGAGAAGGGGTGGAACACGCCGCAGTGGATGAAGGTCATGCGGGTGGACAACACCGTGGCCTACGCGATGACGGGCATCTTCGTGGTGTGCATGCTCGTCCTCGGCGCCGAGCTGCTCTACACGGCGAACATCTCCCTGCAGAGCGGCGACCGCGGCCTGCTGGACATGGGCGTGGTTCTCGAGGACCGCTACGGCGTGGTCTGGGCGAAGGTGTTCCTCATCGGGTTCTGGGCGTCCTCCTTCTCCTCGCTCCTCGGGGTGTGGCACGGGGTGAGCCTCATGTTCGCGGACTTCTGGGCGAACTTCCGGAAGAAGGCGGACGACCTCACGGACGACGACGCCCCCGGTGCGCACAGCGCCCCCGCCCGCGCGTACATGCTGTGGCTGACCTTCCCGCCCATGCTCCTGCTGCTGCTCGGCCGGCCCTTCTTCCTGATCCTCCTGTACGGGGTGCTCGGATCCCTCTTCATGCCCTTCCTCGCCGTGACCCTGCTGGTGCTCCTCAACAGTTCCCGGCTCGCACGTCAGTGGCGGAACAGGTGGCTGTCCAACGTGTTCCTGGCCGTCACCACCGTGGTGTTCCTGGTGCTCGGCGTCAACGAGCTCGTCGGCGCCGTCACCGGGGGCTGACCGGGGGGCACCCGCGTGCCAGACTGGGTGCATGCTCGTAGCCTTCAGCGTCGCCCCGTCCGGTTCGTCCGAGCTCACCCGTGAGAACCCGGAGGGGTCGGTGCACGACGCCGTGGCCGCCGCCGTCGCCGTGGTCCGCGAATCGGGGCTGCCGAACTCCACGGACTCCATGTTCACCACCATCGAGGGCGAGTGGGACGAGGTGATGGCCGTGGTGAAGAACGCCACCGACGCCGTGGCCCGGTACGGCAGCCGTGTCTCGCTCGTGCTGAAGGCGGACATCCGCCCGGGCCGCACGGGGGAGCTGACCGGCAAGGTGGAACGGCTCGAGGCCGCGATCCTCGAGCAGGAGCAGTTCGAGGGCCACTCCTGATCCACGGCGGCACACAGTGTCCCCAGGCCACTAAAGTGGAGCCGTGACACAGCCTGCGCTGACGCTGCCCTACCTGATCCGCCCGGCCACCGAGCACGACGCCGAGGCGTACGCACGCACCCATGTGGCGGCCCTGCACCAGACGTACGAGCACATCATGCCCCGCGAGTACCACGAGCACTACGACGCCGAGCTGCCGGCCCTGATCGAGCGCCGTCGTGAGACGTTCGCCGAGGCGGAGCGCGCGCGGGGCGGTGCGCGGAGCTGGCTGGCGTTCGACGACGACGGCGAACCGGTGGCCATCGCGACCTCCGGTCCCGGGCGCGACGACGACCGCCCCGACTTCGAGCTGCACCACATCTACACGCTGCGCTCCACCCACGGTTCGGGTCTCGGGCAGGCACTGCTCGACACCGCGATCGGCGGACGGGGCGCCTACCTGTGGATCCTGAACCACAATCCGCGGGCCGAACGCTTCTACGTCCGCAACGGGTTCACCCCCGACGGCACCTCGATGCTCTGCGGACCCACCTGGCACCACCGGCCCATGTTCCGGATGCACCGCGCCGACCAGGGGCCGGCGGAGCGCGACTAGCATGGGAGTCATGCCCTCGACCGTGTCCCCGGACCACGCGGACCGGTCCTGATGCCGCGACCCACCGGGCCGCGCCCCGAGATCGGCGAGTTCGCCATCGACACCGGGACCTGCGAGCTGGAGCCCGACCCCTACGCCGCCGACGGCTGGGTGCTCCGGATCAACGGCGTCCCCAGCTCCCACATCGATCTCGCCGATCCGCTGCGGCTGGACTTCGAGTACATGCGCTGGATCGCCTCGCTCGTGGACTCCCGCTGGGCGTCCACGGACAGGCTGCGCGCACTCCACCTCGGCGGCGGGGCCTGTTCCCTGGCCCGCCGGTTCGCGGCCTCCCATGCGCAGGCACGCCAGGTGGTCGTGGAGCTCGACGGCAGGCTCGCGGAACTCGTCCGCGGGTGGTTCGACCTCCCGCGCGCACCGCTGGTGCGCATCCGGGTCGGTGAGGCGCGGGCCGTCACGGAGACCCTGAGCGAGGGAAGCCGCGACCTGATCATCCGCGACGTCTTCGCCGGCGCCGTGACCCCGGCCCCGCTGCTCACCGTCGAGTTCGCCCGCGCCGCCAAGCGCGTGCTCGCGGACGACGGCGTGTACGTGGTCAACTGCGGTGACGGCCCGAGCCTCGCGCTCGCCAAGTGCGAAGCCGCGACCATCGGCGCGGAGTTCGCCCACACGGCGATCATCGCGGACCCCGCCATGCTCAAGGGGCGGCGCTACGGCAACGTGATCATCGCCGGCAGCGACGCCCCGCTCGGCGAGGACCCCGCACTGGTGCGCGAACTCCTGGGCGGCGGGGTGCCCGCCCAGCTCTGGCAGGACGCCCGGGTGCGTGCCTTCGCGGCCGGCGCGCAGGTACTCACCGACTGAACGCCCCGGGGAGCGACACCCGGGGTTCCCGCGAGGTCCCCGGGCAAGGAGGTCCCGGCGGCATCGGGATGCCGTCCGCGGACCGCTCCGGCTCCTGCCGTACATTGACCGTACCGGCCGCGTACTGCCGGGAAACTGCCACCGCACCGGTTCCAGGGGGACCATGTCCGACTACCCGGATCGCCGTCCGGTACAGAACGTCGTCGTCCGTTCGGCGAAGGAGACCTGGCTCGCATACCTCCTCTGGTTCCTCCTCGGGACCTTCGGTGTGCACAAGTTCTACCTGCGCCAGAACGGGACGGGCTTCCTCTACCTCGCGCTGGGACTGATCGGAGGAGCCACCGCCTGGTTCCTGGTCGGTTTCATCTTCCTGGTCCCCCTGTGGGTCATGATGGTCATCGACCTCTTCACCATGCCCGGCCGGGTCCGCTCCGTGAATGCCCGGATGCTCGGCGGTCACACCTTCTGACGCCCGGGGAGGAGCGACTCCTCCCCGGAGGGTTCGAGCGTTCCCGCGCAGTGCACCACGGTGCGGGTGGGAGCAGGCGCCGGGACGACGCTGTGCGGTACCCCGACCGTCCGGGTCTAGGCTGACACGGTGGAACTAGGGCTGCTGGGCATCATCGGAATCGTCATCCTCGTGGCGGTCGCCATGCTGTCCCGCCGGGTCGGGGTGGCGGCCCCGCTGATCCTCGTGGTGCTGGGGATCGGGCTCTCCTTCATCCCCGGGGTGCCGGCGTTCAGCATCCCGGACGAGTGGATCCTGGCCGGGGTGCTCCCGCCCATCCTGTACGCGGCGGCCATCAAGACCCCCGTCACCGACTTCCGCCGCAACCTCGCACCCATCGCCAGCCTGTCCGTGGTGCTCGTGGTGGTCTCGGCCCTCGCGATGGGTCTGCTGCTGCACGCGCTCCTCCCGGAGCTGGGACTCGCGGCGGCGATCGCCGTGGGCGCCGTCATCAGCCCACCGGACGCCGTCGCCGCCACGTCGATCGGACGCCGGCTGGGCCTGCCGCCCCGTCTCCTGACCGTGCTGGAGGGGGAGGGCCTGGTCAACGACGCCACGGCCCTCGTGCTGCTGCGGAGCGCCATCGCGGCGTCGGCCGGCGCGCTCGCCGGCTTCGGCTCGGCGCTCGGCGACTTCGTGTTCGCCGTGGTGGTGGCCGTGGTGGTGGGTCTGGCCGTCGGCATGGTCACGGTCTACGTCCGCTCGAAGCTCGACGACGCCGTCCTCGACACCGCGCTGTCCCTCGCCGTCCCGTTCATCGCGTTCATCCCGTCCGAGGAGCTCGGCGCCTCGGGTGTCCTGGCCGTGGTGGTGGCGGGCATCTACACGGGTCATCGCAGCGCCAGCCACCTCGACGCCCGTGCCAGGATCAGCGACGGCGTCAACTGGCGCACCATCCAGTTCCTGCTCGAGAACGGCGTCTTCCTGCTCATCGGGCTGGAGGTGCGCAGCCTGCTGGAGAACGTCGACGAGTCGCAGCTGACCGTCGGGCACACCGTGCTGATCGGTCTCGTGGCCGTCCTCGCACTGAACGTCATCCGCTTCCTCTGGGTCTTCCCGCTCGTGCTCGTGATGCGGCGGGTGCCGGACCGCGCCGAGAAGCGCACGGCCCGGATCCGGCAGGGGCTCACCCACCTCACGCGGAGGCGGAACCTGGACGCGCGGCAGGAGCGCCGTCGTGAGGCCCTCCGCCGGCTGTACCGGCGGCGCCGCGCCGATCTGGAGCTGGAGCGGCGTGAGGGGTTCGGGTGGAAGGGGGCCACCATCCTCGGGTGGTCCGGGATGCGCGGGGTGGTGACGCTCGCAGCGGCGCAGTCCCTGCCGTCGTCGTTCGCGTACCGCGAGCAGCTGGTCCTGCTCGCCTTCACCGTGGCCGTCACCACGCTGCTGGTCCAGGGGAGCACGCTGCCCCTGCTGATCCGGGTGCTGCGCGTCGAGGGGATCGACGTCGCGGAGGACCGCGAGGAGGCGGCCAACCTGTTCGACGAGCTGCGGAACGAGGGCCTGCGGGTGCTCGAGGACCCGCAGGCGATCGTGGGGGAGGACGTCGAGCTGGACCAGGAGGTCCTCGACCGTGTCCGCGCGGACACGGGGATGCGTTCGGAGGTCGAGTGGGAGAAGGTGCACCTGTCCGAGCAGAAACTGGTGCGCTCACCGCACCGTCAGTACCGGGACCTGCGCCTGGCCGTCCTCGAGGCCGAGCGCCAGGCCCTCCTGGCCGCGCGGGCCGGCGGAACCTACACCTCCCGTGCCCTCGCGAGGGCGCAGCGGATCCTCGATGTCGAGGAGACCCGCTTCCACCCCCGCTGAGGCACGTCCCGACCCGGTCCGCCGATCTGCGGCGCCCGGGACCGCCCCCGCTGAGGGTCAGAGGCCGAGCAGCTCCTCGATGGGACCGAGGCCGAAGAAGATGACGAAGGCGCCGGCGACGGCCCACATCAGCGGATGCACCTCGCGGCCGCGGCCCTGGATGGCGCGGATGAGCACGAAGGCGATGAACCCCGCACCGAGCCCGTTGGCGATCGAGTAGGTGAACGGCATCAGGGTGAAGGTGAGGAAGGCCGGGATGGCGATGCCCCAGTCGTCGAAGTCGATGCGGCCCACCTGCGCCACCATCATGAAGCCCACCACCACGAGGGCCGGGGCCACGGCCTCGAACGGCACCAGGCTGATGAGCGGGGTGAGGAACATGGCCAGCAGGAACAGCAGACCGGTCACCACGTTCGCCAGCCCCGTGCGGGCCCCCTCGCCGATCCCCGCACCCGATTCCACGTAGATCTGGTTCGAGGACACCGATCCGGCGCCTCCGGCCACCGCTCCGAGGGCGTCGACGATCAGCACGCGGTTGACCCCCGGGATGTCGCCCTTGGCGTCCACGAGCTTCGCCTCGTTGGCGAGTCCCACCATGGTGCCCATGGCGTCGAAGAAGATGCTGAGCAGGATGGTGAAGGTGAGCAGGACGGCGGCGGTGCCGCCGAGGTGCGCGAACGCCCCGAAGAGGCTCACGTTGCCCACGAGGCTGAGATCGGGGAGGTCCACCCAGGAACTGGTGGGTAGCGCGGGGACCACCAGTGACCACCCCTCCGGGTTGGGGCCCTGCTCGCCCCCGACGCTCGGGCCCACCTGGAACACGGCCTCGAGGATCACCGAGAGGACGGTGGCGCTGAGCACGCCGATCAGGATGGCACCCCGTACCTTCCGCACCACGAGCGCGATGGTCAGGATCAACCCGAAGACGAACACGAGGGTGGGCCAGCCGAGCAGCACACCGCCGAACCCGAGCCCCACGGGCACCGTGGTGTCGGCGACGTCCGGCACGCGGCGCACGAACCCCGCGTTCACCAGCCCGATCAGGGCGATGAACAGGCCGATCCCCACCACGATCGCGGTCTTCAGGCTCTCCGGCACGGCATTGAAGACGGCAGTGCGGAAGCCGGTGAGCACCAGGATCAGCATGGTGAGACCGGCGAGCATCACGAGGCCCATGATGTCCGGCCAGGTGAGCCCGGGGTTGGTGGCGACGGTGATCGCCACGAAGGCGTTGACGCCCAGTCCCGTGGCCAGGGCGAAGGGGTACTTGGCCCAGGCGCCCATGACGATGGTGAGGACCCCGGCCACCAGGGCGGTGACCGCTGCGACGCGCTCGCGGCCGAGCTCGTCGCCGGAGGCGTCGGCGCCCCCGAGGATGAGCGGGTTGAGCACCACGATGTAGCTCATGGCGAAGAAGGTGGCGAGGCCACCTCGGATCTCGCGGGAGAAGGATGATTCCCGCTCGGTGATGGCGAAGTATCGATCCAGCACGGAGCCTTGCTTGAGCATGGTGGGTCCTAGGGCGGGAGGTGGGAGGGACGGCTTGAATTCTATCCCCGTCCTCGCCGCGCATCGGTGGCCGGGGCGGTGGCCGGTCGACGCCCGAGGTCCCGCGCCTGGTCGGGGGGGCCGCGTAGGGTTGGACCATGCCTGTCTCCCCACCCCTTCCCGACTCCCGCCCGGCGCCCGGGCGCACCCGGTCACGGAACGCCGTCGCCACCCCCGCAGCGCTCGTGTCGGCGGTCCTTCCCGCGCTCGCCGCGCCCCCCCGGGGCGGTGGCGCGGCGCACGCCCCCGACGAGCTCGTGGGCCCCGCCCCCCCGGCCGGGGCGACCGCCGGCGCCCTGCCGCCGCGCATCGCCCTGACCTACAGCAGCGTCCCCTCGGGCATCGGTGCCGAGGTCCAAGTGCTCGACGAAGCGGGGACCGACTGGGCCGACGGCGCGGTGGGGATCACCGACCGCACGGCCACCCAGACCCTCCGCACCGGCGGGCCCGCCGGGGAAGCCACCGTGAACGGGGGGGGGGGGCCCGCCGATTCGCCCCCCACCGGGGGTCCTTTCACCTTCACCGCCCGGCGGGGGACGTCGGCGGTCCCCGACTCGGTCACCACCTCCGGCCCGATCGACGCCGAGGAGCCCGCGGCCGGTCAGGAACCGGTGGCCGGGGTGAGTGACTTCCCGTGGAGCATCGTGCTCATGATCGGGGTGCTGGTGGTCATCGTGGCCGCTCTGGGTGTCACGGCGCGCAAGCGGCTCGGCTCGCGCGACTGACGGGACAGGCACCCGGAACGCTCAGGGCCTGCCGACGTGGTCGCGGTGGGCTGCCGGCCCTAGGCGCTCAGGGGTGAGACGGCCGGTGCGGTGGTGAGGCGCTGGAGCGCCGTCGGACCCTGCGCCACGATCGCGTCGCTGACGAGCTTCGCCTGGCGGACGATCTCACGCGTGGTGGGCGTCAGGAGCTCACCCACCCCCACGAGGTGCAGCCCGATCGCCCGTAAGGTCTCCTTGAAGTCCCGCCCGATCGCGATCCCCATGGACCGCAGGAACCTGCGCAGTTCGTTCTGCGGGTACTTGGTGAGCACCACGTGATCGGCGAGCAGGACGCCGTCGGCCGTCTGCACCGCCCACTTCTGCCCCATGGACGCGGCGATGAGCCGCGGGTGCCCGATCACACTGAGGGTCTCGGCGATGGTGGTCTGCCGGATGTCGAGCCGATGTGCGGCAGCGTAACCGCGCAGCAGGCGCATGAGTTCCGTCCGTTCGGAGAGTGACACCGAATCGGTGACCACCGTCCGCATGGACCCGGAATCGAAGCACTCAAGGCTCTCCACCACGATCGACTCGACACCACGCCGGCTGAGTTCGCTGGCCACGGCGAGCCCCGAGAGACCGGAGCCGATCACCACCGTGCTGGTGCGCTCGGTCGGGGAGGAAGCGGTACTCGCGGATCGGAGCGGGTCGAAGGGCAGGGGATCCACCGGGTTACCTCCACACGAAGCATCGGTCCCGTACGGTCCGGGCCTCTTTGCCGGACCGTACGGACTCTTGGCTGCGAACGGGTCAGTCAAGAGCGCCATGCGCGGGGACCTCGGGGCCCTGAGGGGGCCTGCCACCGCAGCAGTGATTGAAGCTTATACAGATTCATGGACCGTGGATAGACCGCTGGGAACCTGTGCGCTACAAAGGGTGGACCCACCGCTTCGGGTGGCGACGGGACGTGACAGAGGGGGCTTCCATGGTGGGAGGACGTGCAGAGGATCCGAGGCCGGGCGTTGCGCGACACGGGATCGTCGTGGGCGTGGACGGTTCGGAGCAGAGCATCGGCGCCCTGCTCTGGGCCGAGCGCGAGGCAGTCCGGCGGCGGGCATCGCTCCATGTGGTGACCACCTACACGGTGCCGATCTTCGCGGCGTCGAGCATGGATGCCGGGTACGCGACGATCAACGACGAGGTGGTCCGCGCGAGCGCGCGCTCCGTGCTCGACGCCGCCGTGGAACACCTCGCGGGAAGCCCGGTGGAGGTGCACCGGCGTATCGAGGTGGGGGACGCGGCGGGCGTGCTGCTGGACCTGTCGGAGGAGGCCGAGCTGATGGTGGTGGGATCGAGGGGGCGCGGCGGCTTCGTGGGCAGACTCCTCGGATCGGTCAGCAGTGCCCTGCCGGCGCATGCCAAGTGCCCGACGGCGGTGATCCCGCTCCGTTCCGGATCCCCGACGCCGGAAGGCGCTCCCGCGGTGCGGGCGGACCGCGTGGTCGTCGGGGGCGACGGCTCCGAGCAGGCCAGGACCGCCTCGCTCGTGGCAGCGCAGGAGGCGCAGGCGAGGGGGCTTCCCCTGGAGGTGATCTGCTCCGTGGCTCCGTTCAGCGGGTCGCTCGCGTGGGTGCCGGCGCCCGTGGACCGGGGGGCGCTCCACGCCGGTCTCGCGGTGCAGCTCGCCGCCGGCAGGGACTGGCTCGCGGGCCATTTCCCCGCCCTGGAGGTCCGCGCGGGGATCCTCGACGGAGCCCCCGCCGAGGTGCTGATCGAGGCGTCCGCGACGGCGGAGCTGGTCGTGCTGGGCACGCGGGGCCGTGGTGGCTTCGCGGGCATGCTCATGGGGTCCACGAGCCAGGGTGTGCTGCACCATGCGCGGGGTCCCGTGCTGGTGGTGCCGGACGAGGCGGATCCGCGCCTGGCGAACCGCAGCTCGTTCGGGCCGATGGTCCCGCCCGCCGGATAGGGCGCACGCAGCGGAGGCGGCACGTCCCGGCGGGTGCGGAAGGGGCCGGTGCGCCGAGTGTCAGGCCCAGCCGAGCTCGTGGAGGCGTTCGTCGTCGATCCCGAAGTGGTGCGCCACCTCGTGGACCACCGTCACCAGGATCTCCTCCACGAGTTCCTCACGGGACCCGCACAGGCGCATCAGCGGGCCGCGGAAGATGCTGATGCGGTCGGGCAGGGAACCGGCGTCCCACCAGGAATCACGCTCGGTCAGGGGTGTCCCCTCGTAGAGTCCCAGCAGTTCCGTGTCCGCGGGCTCTCCCGGTCGGGGCTCGTACTCCTCCACCACCAGGATGGCCACGTTGTCCATGGCCCGGGCGAGGTCGTCCGGGATCCTGTCGATGGCGTCGTCGACGGCTTCTTCGAACTCTTCGCGGGGGATCTCGAACGGCACCCCCCGATCGTACAGACCGGCCCCGGACGGAACCTGGCCGGGGGGTCCGGGGAATTTTGGATAATCAGGATCCTGCCCCTATAGTTTTAGAGGTCCACGACAGGGAGATGATCCGCCGGAGTCGTTCGCTTCCCGGAAGGTCGCAGGAACCCGGATCGTGGTCCAGGCCCCCATCGTCTAGTGGCCTAGGACACCGCCCTTTCACGGCGGCGACACGGGTTCGAATCCCGTTGGGGGTACGCACGAGCAGCCCTCGCGGGTGGTCGAGAGCACTGGGAAGTGCTGGTAGGCTGAAGCTCTTGCGAGAAGCAGGACAGGCAAGTGAAGTACAGCAAGGCCCTGTAGCGCAGTTGGTTAGCGCGCCGCCCTGTCACGGCGGAGGTCGCGGGTTCAAGTCCCGTCAGGGTCGCTCAGGCGATCGGTTCCCCCAGGGAGACGATCGAGCTGGATATGGTGATCATCGCGATGGATGATCGCACGGCTCTGTAGCTCAGTTGGTAGAGCGTTCGACTGAAAATCGAGAGGTCACCGGATCGACGCCGGTCGGAGCCACCGCTGGAAGCCCCGCAGTTCCCCACGGAACGCGGGGTTTTTTCATGGGTCCGGGGGACACGCCCCAGCCGTCACGTGCTGCCGCCGCCCACGCATCGTGGGCCCCTCCGTCCCGGGACCATGACAGGTGGTGCAGGTGATCGGCGGCTCCCAGCAAACACGGAAGTTGGACCCGTAGCATTCCCACGGCCCGACCGATCACGGGTGGTGTTCCGGGCCGGGAGCGCGACGGCACGCCCGTGCGTCGACCCTGCGGTAGTGAACCGAGACGAAAGGATCCAGTGAAACTCCTGTATCCCGCTGTGGGCCTCTGTGCGATGGCCATGGTGCTCACCGGATGCAGCAGAGGATCCACGGTGCCCTCCGAGACGGCGCTGAGCATGCCCCCCAGCCCGGTCCCGGAGCAGGTCAGCCCCGCCCCAGACCCTCGGGGCGTCCGGGATACCGAGGACGGCGGGGGGCCGGGCGGATCGCTCCCGGGCGGCGGCGAGGCGGACGGCAGTGAGGCGGGGAACCCGTCCGAGCACTGCGTGATGGTGGCCGGCGGCGTCACCACCGCCATGCTCGCACCCCTCACCCTGTGGCCGTCGTCGGGCCCGGAGGATCTTCAAGTTCTCGAGCGGCAGATCCTCGAGCTGAGGGACAGGGTGCCCGCCGAGCTCCATGACGACTTCACGGCACTGGCCCGTTCCGTCGAGGCGCCGTCGGAGGACTCCCCGCAGTTCGACGAGCGTGCCCTCCAGGAGGCCACGGAGCCGATCCAGGAGTGGCTGGACGCCCACTGCGCAGACGGCTGAGCATGCACCGACCACGGAGAACCCCCGGGCGCATCTCTTGTCGGACTCGATGTAAGCGCTTACTCTTTCCCTTACTTGGAAAGTGAGGCGGTACGGGCTGGATGTCGGCGAGGAAGCCGGTGGTTCCCGGATCCCCGCGCCGCAGGACAAAGGAGTCTGTTTCAATGACGAGAACTCGCTCGCGGAAATTCGTGCTGCCGACGGCGGCACTCGGTGTCTCGCTCCTCGCCCTCACCGGGTGCGGTTCGGGTGGATCGGACGGCGCAGGTGGATCGGACGATGCCGACTGCTCCACCTACGAGACCTACGGCACCTTCGAGGACGCGGAGGTCAGCGTCTACTCCACCATCGTGGACCTCGAAGCAGAACTGCTGGAGAACTCCTGGGAGGACTTCTCCAGCTGCACGGGCATCGAGGTGGCCTACGAGGGCTCGAAGGAGTTCGAGACCCAGATCGGTGTGCGGGCCCAGGGCGGTACCGCTCCCGATCTCGCGATCTTCCCGCAGCCCGGTCTGCTCGCGGACCAGGCCCCCAACCTGGTGCCCGCCCCGCAGACGGTCTCCGACCTCGTCGACGAGAACTGGTCCCCGGACTGGAAGAAGTACGGCACCGTCGACGGGACGTTCTACGCTGCCCCGATGCTCGCCAGCGTGAAGGGCTACGTCTGGTACGTCCCCGCCACGTTCGAGGAGAAGGGCTGGGAGGTGCCCACCACCTGGGACGAGATGATGGAGCTCAGCGAGACCATCGCCTCGGACGGTGGGATGAAGCCCTGGTGCGCCGGCTTCGAGTCCGGCGAGGCCACGGGGTGGCCGGGTACGGACTGGGTGGAGGATGCCGTCCTGCGCGAGCATGGGCCCGAGGTGTACGACCAGTGGGTCACGCACGAGATCCCCTTCGACGACCCGATGATCGTGGAGTCCTTCGACCGGGTCGGCGAGATCCTCAAGGACGACGCCATGGTCAACGGTGGCTTCGGCGACGTCCGGTCCATCCTCTCCACCCCGTTCTCCGAGGCCGGGCAGCCCGTTCTCGACGGCGACTGCGCGATGCACCACCAGGCCTCCTTCCAGGCCGCGAACTGGCCCGAGGGAACCGAGGTGGCCGAGGACGGCGATGTCTGGGCCTTCATGACCCCGCCGATCGACGAGTCGCAGGGCACGGCCATCACCGGTGGTGGTGAGCTGATCGGCGCCTACGCCGACCGCCCCGAGGTCCAGGCGCTGCAGGCCTACCTGGCCAGTGCCGAGTTCGCGAACGCACGAGTGTCCCAGGGGGGCGCCATCAGCGCCAACACCGGCCTGGACCCGGCCAACGCGCAGTCCGACCTCGATCGCCAGTCGATCGAGCTGCTGCAGGACTCCGAGACGGTCTTCCGGTTCGACGGATCCGACCTCATGCCGGGCGCCGTCGGTGCCAACTCCTTCTGGAGCGGCATCGTGAACTGGATCAACGGCTCCTCCACCGAGGAGGTCACGAAGTCCGTCGAGGACAGCTGGCCCGGCTCCTGATGATATACGGGGGGCCGTCGGCCCGTCCCCTGGCCTGACAGCTCCCCGAGGAACGGGACAGGGCACCCTCCCGATGTGTCCTGTCCCGTTCCGTCCTCCCGACTTCCCGTCATCAAGCGCACCAAGGAGGCTGTGCTGTGGAAGATATTGCAGAAAAAGGGCTACAGGTCGTCGTCGGTCTCGCGGTCTTCGCGGCCATCATCGGGCTCATCATGCTGGTCGTGGACCGCGCCCCCAAGAGCGGCCGGGAGAAGATCCAGATCGCCGGGTTCCTCGCACCGGCCCTCGTGCTCCTCGCCGTCGGCCTGGTGTTCCCCGCCCTCCAGACGTCCTACCTGTCCCTGACGAACCGGAACGGCGAGTTCGTGGGACTCGAGAACTTCGTCTGGATGTTCACGCAGCCCGAAGCGCTCGTGACCCTCCGCAACACCCTCGTCTGGGTGGTCCTCGTGCCACTGCTCGCCTCCTCGATCGGCCTCGCGTACGCCGTGTTCATCGACCGGGCGCGGGGCGAGAAGGCGCTGAAGGCCCTGGTCTTCATGCCGATGGCCATCTCCTTCGTGGGCGCCGGTGTCATCTGGCGCTTCGTGTACGCCTACAAGGGGCCGGAGCAGGACCAGATCGGTCTCCTCAACCAGATCCTCGTCTGGGCCGGTCAGGAACCCAAGCAGTTCCTGCTCGATGCCCCCGAGAACACGCTCTTCCTGATCGCGGTGATGATCTGGATCCAGACCGGCTTCGCGATGGTGGTGCTCTCCGCCGCGATCAAGGGCATCCCCACGGAGATCGTCGAGGCGGCCAGGCTCGACGGCGCGAGCGCGTGGCAGCAGTTCCGCAACGTCACGATCCCCACCATCCGCGGATCGCTCATCGTGGTGGTCACCACCATCACCATCGGGACGCTCAAGGTGTTCGACATCGTCCGCACCATGACGGCCGGCCAGTACGAGACCTCGGTGGTGGCCAACGAGATGTACACCCAGGCGTTCAGGGCCGGTGAACCCGGCCGGGGCGCCGCGCTGGCGCTGGTCCTGTTCCTGATGGTGCTGCCCGTGGTCCTCTACAACGCCCGGCTGCTCCGCAAGCAGAAGGAGATCCGATGAGCACGGTACCGCTCGAGAACAGGAAGGACCTCCTGCCGGAGGTCGAGGACGACGCCACCGAGGGGCGCTCGCCCATGCAGAAGCGGGTGAAGCAGCGCCTCACCTCGAGGGGAGCCACGGCGGCGGCGGTGGTGATCGCCGTGATCTGGACCATCCCGACCTTCGGGCTGTTCATCTCGTCCTTCCGGCCCGAGGCGAACATCAAGGGCAACGGCTGGTGGAACGTCCTCACGGACCGTGAGTTCACCCTCGAGAACTATGCCGATGTCCTGAGTCCGGGGGGCAGCCAATCGCCCAACCTGCTCTCCTACTTCGTCAACTCCCTGGCGATCGTGATCCCGGGAACGGTCTTCACCCTGGTGCTCGGCGCCATGGCCGCGTACATGTTCGCCTGGGGTCGCTTCCGGGGCAAGGACGGGCTGTTCATCTTCGTCTTCGCCCTGCAGATCGTGCCCCTGCAGATGGCCCTGATCCCTCTGCTGCAGCTCTTCACCCAGGTGCTCCGCTTCGGTGACTTCCAACTCCTGCCGAGCGGCACCTACGCACAGCTCTGGGTGGCCCACACGATCTTCGGCCTGCCGCTCGCGATCTTCCTCCTGCACAACTTCATCGCGGAGATCCCCCGGGAGGTCATCGAGGCGGCGCGAGTGGACGGCGCGGGGCACAGTACCATCTTCTGGCGCATCATCGTGCCGCTCGCGACGCCCGCACTCGCCTCCTTCGGGATCTTCCAGTTCCTCTGGCTCTGGAACGATCTCCTGGTGGCACTCGTGTTCTCGGGCGGCGGAGCGGACGTGGCCCCTATCACCCAGCGTCTGGCCGAGCTCCAGGGATCCCGAGGTGGGGAGTGGCAGCGGCTCACCGCCGGTGCCTTCGTGTCCATCATCGTGCCCCTCGCCGTGTTCTTCGGGCTGCAGCGGTACTTCGTCCGAGGTCTGCTGGCGGGCGGCCTGAAGGGCTGAGATGACCAGCATCGACGACGTCGCGGCTTCCCTCGGGGTGTCCACGGCAACGGTCTCGCGTGCCCTGCGCGGGCTGCCGGGGGTCGCCGCGGAGACCCGCGCGAGAGTCACCTCGACCGCCGAGAGCCTCGGGTACGTGGCGTCGTCGTCCGCCTCCGGGCTGGCCTCGGGGCGCACGATGGCCATGGGGGTCCTGGTGCCGGTGATCGACCGCTGGTTCTTCTCCGCCGTGCTCGAGGGCGTCGACCGGAGGCTGCGTGCGGCGGGGTACGACCTCGTCCTGTTCAGCCTCGGCGGCTCGGGCACGAACCGGGACCGGGTCTTCCACCGCTCGATCCTGCGCAAGCGGATCGACGCCCTGCTGGTGCTCAGCATGCACCTGACCGACGAGGAGCGCAGGGCCGTGCAGCAGCTCGACTACCCCACCATCGTGGTGGGCGGCGCCGTCAGGGGTGTGCGGCACGTCGGGATCGACGACGCCGGTGCGGCTCGCGACGCCGTCGAGCACCTGATCGGGCTGGGGCACGTGAGGATCGCGCACATGCGCGGCGGGGGGTCCTTCGACATCGACTTCGAGGTGCCGCGACTACGCGAGCAGGCCTTCCGGGACACCATGGCGGACCACGGGCTGATGGTCCGGGAGGACTGGTCCGCGTTCGGGGACTTCCGGTTCTCCACGGCGCGGGAAGCGGCCCTGGTGCTGCTCGCCGATCACCGGGACCGGCCGAGCGCCGTCTTCTGCTCCTCGGACGAGATGGCGTTCGGTGTACTGAGGGCCGCCGTGGAACTCGGCATCGACGTCCCCGGGGAACTGTCGGTGATCGGGATGGACGACCATGAGTTCGCCGGCCCCATGGGGCTGACCACCATCCGGCAGGATCCGGCGGAGCAGGGGGCCTTCGCCGCCGGGGTGCTGCTCGACGAGCTGCTGCTCGACGCGCCCACCTCCGGTCCCGAGCCGCACCCGCACTCGCTCGTCCCCAGGTCCTCGACCGGCCCGGCGGCCGCCTCGCCCGGTCAGGACGCGCGGGCCAGCTGGCGGATGGGGATCCAGCGGGAGGCCAGGCGGCGGCAGGAGGCGGCCGCGCCCACCATGTCGGCCTCCGCGAGGCCCTCGATCCCGAGCCGGACGTCCGAGGGGGAGTCGTCGGGGACCCCCCGGTCCGCCACGCGACCGTAGTCCACCTCCACCACCGCGTCGCGCCGGAAGATCTCCAGCCACTCCACGATCTCCGTGAGCTCGTCGAGCAGATCCATCTCCGGTGCACCCACGGCGAGCTGGGCCACGGAGCGGCGGGCCCGGCCGAGGCAGTCCTCGATCCGCGCGGTGACCCGCACCGTGATCACCTGCCCGCCGTCCTCGACCACCTCGGTGAGATCGTCCTCGTGGATCAGGGCGAACCAGGCGAACGGCACACCCCAGGTGGCCGAGCGCGTGTGGAGTTTCGCGACGGAGTCGGCGAAGGTGTCCGGATCCAGCCTCGCCTGGTGCGCCTCGCGCGCGATCTCCGGAACCAGGACGTCGATCAACGGACCGCGCAGACTCTGGTCGAGGGACTCGGCTGCGAGGGTGGCGCGTACCGCGAGCTGGTTGGGGCAGTAGTAGGGCGCCGTCGTACCGTCCGGGCGGGGGAAGTGGGTGACGCGGACGAGGTCCGTCCCGTGGTGCGGGAACGGGTCGGACACCGGGCGGAGGATGCGCTGCCGCGACTGCTCCTGTTCCAGTGCCTCGGTGGCCTCGCGGTCCCGCTCGCGCTGCGCGAGCATCGTGAGCTGCTGCGCGTCGGAGAACGCCTCCAGTGGTTCGTAGATGCGCAGGTGGGAGACGTAGGGGAACGGTCCCGCGAGTGCTCCGCCCGAGGGGTTCACTGCCCGTCGAGTTCCACGATCACCGGAGCATGGTCCGAGGCGCCCTTGCCCTTGCGTTCCTCGCGGTCCACGAAGGCGTCGGAGACGCGGGCCGTGAGCGCGGGTGAGCCGAGCACGAAGTCGATCCGCATCCCCTCCTTCTTCGGGAAGCGCAGCTGCTTGTAGTCCCAGTAGGTGTACGAACCGGGTCCGGGGGTGTAGGGGCGGGCGACGTCGGTGAACCCGGCGTCGAGGAAGCCCTGGAAGGCGTCCCGTTCAGCGGGGCTGACATGGGTGTAACCTCCGTCGACGAACAGGTCGATGTCCCAGACGTCCTCGTCCTGCGGCGCGATGTTCCAGTCTCCCATCAGGGCCAGCTGGGCCTGCGGGTCCTCGGTGATCCATGTCCGGGCGTGGGAGCGCAGGGTGTCCAGCCACTCGATCTTGTACGGCATGTGCGGATCGTCGAGTGCGCGTCCGTTCGGCACGTACAGGCTCCACACCCGGACCCCGCCGCAGGTCGCGCCGATGGCCCGTGCCTCCTGCACCGGGTCCACCCCGGGTTTGCCGAAGGCCGGCTGGTCGGGGAAGGTGCGCTGGACGTCGTCGAGCCCGACCCTCGAGGCGATGGCCACACCGTTCCACTGGCTGAACCCGAAGTGCGCCACCTCGAACCCGCTGTTCTCGAACAGTTCCCAGGGGAAGTTCTCGTCCTTGCACTTGGTCTCCTGGATGGCCAGGACGTCGACGTCCGACCTGTCCAGCCAGGCTTCGACGCGGTCCGCGCGGGCACGGAGGGAGTTGACGTTCCAGGTGGCGATCTTCACGGTCCCTACGTTACCAACGGCGGTGTTTACCCACGCCACCAGGAATCGAAGATGGTCACGGGCACGGTGCGCTTGTGCCGGGTGATCCAGTAGCGGTGCTCGATGGCGTCCGCCGCGTCCGGGGCCACCTCGCGTCCCTCGAGGTAGTCGTCGATCTGCTCGTAGGTGAGGCCGAGCTCGTGCTCGTCGGCCCGGCCGGGGAGCTCGTCGAGGAGATCCGCCGTCGGGATCTTGTTGTAGACGGCGGGTGCGGCCCCGAGTTCCTGCAGCAGGGCACGGTTCTGACGCTTGTTGAGACCGAACAGCGGCAGGATGTCCGCGCCGCCGTCACCGAACTTCGTGAAGAAGCCGGTCACCGATTCGGCACCGTGGTCCGTCCCGACCACCAGGAGGTTGTGCTGCCCGGCGAGGGCGTACTGGGCCACCATGCGTGCGCGGGCCTTCGTGTTGCCCTTGGTGAAGTCGGAGATGCTCTCGCCCGTGGTGTCGGTGTACTCCTGCTGGAAGCCGTCCACCGCGCGTGCCACGTTGAAGACCTTCGACGTGCGGGGCTCGATGAACGCCAGGGCCGCCTGGGCGTCGTCCTCGTCCTTCTGCACGTTGTAGGGCAGGCGGACGGCGATGAAATCGGCGTCGAGGCCCTCGGACCGCAGCTCGTCGACCGCGAGCTGGGCGAGCTTGCCGGCGAGGGTGGAGTCCAGCCCCCCGCTGATCCCGAGGACGAATCCGCGGGTGCCGGTGGAGCGGACGTAGTCCTTCAGGAATCCGACCCTGCTGCGCACCTCCGCCGCCGGGTCGATGGTGGGCTTGACGCCCATTTCCTCGATGATCTTCGCCTGGAGTTCGCGCATGCCCCAAGGCTACTCCGCCCGGGTTTCGGCGGGGTTACGGCGGCCCGCTCTCCTCGGGAGGATTGCGGGCCGCCGCAGCGCATGCTCGCGACGCTTCACCCCGGTGCCGCGGCTACCGGGTGAGGGCGGCGTCGGCGGACCCGACCCGGACGACGACGCTCCTGGCCGCCGCACTCTCCTCGACGGAGGCGCGGATCCGGCGGGAACCCTGCTCGGTGACGGGTCCCGTCGCCTCCATGAACCGGAGCTCGTTGAGGTGCTCGAGGTCGAACCGGAGTGCTCCGCGCCCGCCCAACACCTCGACCCCCGGTCCGTTCTCGACACCCGTGGCCACGGCACCGCTGCCCAGCCCGGCGGTGGTCCAGGCGGCGTCGTCCGCGGTGACCGGTTCCGGTCCGTCCGGCCCGGGTCGCTCGTTCACGAAGGTGCGGAGGCGGCCGGAGACCTCGATGATGTCCTCACCCGTCAGGAACCGGACCTGGTCGAGCGCGTGGGAGGCGATGTCCCCGGGTGCGCCGGATCCGGCGGTCTCCCGCAGCCGCCAGGTCATGGGCGACTCCGCGTCCACGAGCCGGTCCTGCAGGTACGCGACGCGCAGCTGCCGGACAGCCCCGAGCCGGCCGCCCGCGACGAGGTCCCGGAC
The DNA here is from genome assembly GCF_001187915.1 of Arthrobacter sp. RIT-PI-e. Lineage (GTDB taxonomy): Bacteria > Actinomycetota > Actinomycetes > Actinomycetales > Micrococcaceae > Arthrobacter_D. The sequence goes on from NZ_LGIU01000051.1 coordinate 27,936, forward strand.
GGCGCCGTCCGGGGTGGCCCGGCGGCGTCCGATGACGTGGGAGGGACCACCCGGCGCCGCTCGCTAGACTGACCGCATGACGGCAGAGACCTCCGCGACCACGACCGACCGCTCCCGCCTGCTCGAACTCATCAAGGAACTCGCGGTGGTCCACGAGCGGGTCACCCTCTCCAGCGGCGTGGAGGCGGACTACTACATCGATCTGCGCCGCATCACCCTGCACCACGAGGCCTCGGTGCTCGTGGGGCGGGCGATGCTCGACCTGCCCGACGACGCCGGGATCGCCTTCGAAGCGGCCGGCGGGCTGGCCCGGGGGGCGGTCCCGGTGGGCCCCGCCGTTCTGCACGCCGCCGCGGCCGCGGGCCGGCCGATCGACGCCTTCGTGGGGCGGAAGACGCAGAAGACCCACGGGATGGGCCGGCAGGTGGAGGGCCCGGACGTCTCGGGGCGCCCTGTGGTGGTCCCCGAGGGCACCTCCACCACCGGCGGGTCGGCACTCGCCGCCGTCGAGGGGGTACGCCGTGCCGGAGGCGACGTCCGCGCCGTCGCCGTGATCGTGGACAGGACCACCGGGTCCAAGGAACGCATCGAGTCCGAGGCCGGGGTGCCCTACCTCTTCGCCTTCGGCAAGGACGAGTTGGGCCTGGGCTGACGGACCACCGGGCTGACGGGATCCCCCTGGAGGTGGGCGAGGACGACGCCCGCAGACTGGTGGAGGCCTCCGAGCTCCGGAGGGCGTCGCGCAGGTCCTTCCTGATCGGCTCCGCCGCCGCCGCCGTGCTGGCCGGCGATCTCGGGTTCACCCGCGCGATCCAGTCGGAGCGCAACCAGACGCAGATCCTGCCGCTCGACGACGACCAGGCTCGTGCCCGTTTCCCCACTGCCCGCTGGGTGCTCTTCCCCGGCTACAAGACCAGCTGGGAAGAGGGCCTGTGGATGCTCAACTCATTGCGCCCGGTGCTCTCGCAGCGTGGGCAGCTTGCGGTGATGGGGTACTCGAACACCGGACTGGACATCAACAACGTCGTGGCCACCATGAACCGCTACGTGGCGAACTTCCGCCTCGAGAAGCTGTACTTCTACGGTCACAGCTTCGGCGGGATGGTCGCCGTGGAGGTGGCGGCGCGTCTGCGGGACCGGGGGATCCCGGTGGAGCTCGTGTTCCTCGACTCGTCGCCGTCCAGCAGGTTCGACGTCCGGGACCAGCGGATGTTCGACGGCGTCGTGTACCTGTACGAGGCGGGGGTGCGGATCCCGAGCGGCCTCCGTGGGACGTACGAACTGGGCGAGCGGATCATCCACAAGAACGAACGCACCTGGCGGCAGATCCTCGACCAGACCCTCGAGCAGCTCTCACCCCTGGCGCCCAGCAGCGAACTGATCCAGTCGGAGTCCTCCTACATCTACCACTTCGACGTCTCGAGGTTCCGGCTCTCGCTCGGGGACACCAGCGTGGTCTTCGCCGGCAACCCGGACGACGGCACGGTGAACTATTCGACGACCCGCGCGAGGTGGGCGAGCGCACTGCCCGAGAACGTGAGGGACGTCGACTACGTGACGGAGGGTGCGCTGCCCGCCCACGCCAGTCCGCAGTGGAACGCGGGGATCTACCAGGACATCCTGACCGCGGTGCAGCGGGAGTACGCACCGCTGCCGGGGGGCGGCGGCGGTATGCGCTACTTCTAGACCTGCTCGATCAGGTCCGCCACCGAGGCGCAGATCTGTGCGGGTCTGAAGGGGTAGGCATCGATGTCCTCCGGCTGCGTGATCCCGCTGAGCACCAGGACGGTGTGCAGGCCGGCTTCCATCCCGGCGATGATGTCGGTGTCCATGCGGTCACCGATCATGGCTGTGGTCTCGGAGTGGGCGTCGATCTGGTTCATCGCCGAACGGAACATCATGGGGTTGGGCTTGCCCACGATGTAGGGGGCGCGGTTCGTGGCGGCCGTGATCATCGCGGCGATGGCGCCCGTGGCGGGCAGCGGTCCCTCCTTCGAGGGACCGGTGACGTCGGGGTTCGTGGCGATGAACCGGGCGCCGTCGAGGATCAGGCGCACGGCCTTGGTGATCGCCTCGAACGAGTACGTGCGGGTCTCACCGAGCACCACGTAGTCCGGGGTGGTGTCGGTGAGCACGAACCCGGCGTTGTGCAGCGCCGTGGTCAGGCCGGCCTCGCCGATCACGTAGGCGCGCCCGCCGGGCAGCTGGTCGCTGAGGAACTGCGCGGTGGCGAGCGCGGAGGTCCACAGGTTCTCCTCCGGGATCTCGAGGCCGGACGCCTTCAGGCGAGCCGCGAGGTCGCGGGGCGTGTAGATGGAGTTGTTGGTCAGGACGAGGAAGCGCCTGGAGGTGGCCACCCACCGCTCGATCAGCTCGGCGGCACCGGGGATGGCCTGGTTCTCGTGGACCAGCACCCCGTCCATGTCGGTGAGCCAGCACTCGATGTGTTCGTTCTCGCGCATGGGGCGTCCTTTCACGGGGATGGACCTACGGGGCCGTGCGTAGGCCAGTCTCCCACCATTCACCGCCGTCTACGCTGGGACGGTGAATGAGATGTCGCCCGATCCGGCCGAGAAACCGTCCGTGCCCCAGGCCCCCGCCGTCGGCGTCGGCCCGTGGGAGGGGACGTGGCCCGACGGCGACCACTGGGACCACGAGCTGCTGGCGGCCGGGGACACCCGCAACGTGGTGGACGCCTACCGGTACTGGACGCACGAGGCCATCGTGGCGGACCTCGACGAGCGCCGCCACGGTTTCCACGTGGCGATCGAGAACTGGCAGCACGATCTCAACATCGGCTCGGTGGTGCGCACGGCCAATGCCTTCCTGGCGAAGGAGGTCCACATCATCGGACGACGCCGGTGGAACCGGCGCGGTGCGATGGTCACCGACCGCTACCAGCACGTGCGGCACCACCCCACGGTCGCCGACTTCACCGCGTGGGCCGCGGGGGAGGGGTTGGCAGTGATCGGCATCGACAACTTCCCCGACTCCGTACCCCTGGAGACCTACGACCTCCCCGAGCGGTGCGTGCTCGTGTTCGGTCAGGAGGGGCCGGGGCTCACCCCCGAGGTGCACGAGGCGGCCGAGGCGACGCTCTCGATCGCCCAGTTCGGGTCCACCCGGTCCATCAACGCCTCGGCGGCCGCGGCGATCGCCATGCACGGCTGGGTGCGCAGGCACGTGTTCGGCCAGCACGTCTGACGTCCGGCCGGCGGGACGGGCGCCGACTCCTGCGGCGGGCACCTCCGCTCGCTAGGATGTGGGGAGCACCCACCACGAAGGAGTCCTGCGCATGCCTATTGCCACACCTGATGTCTACGCCGAGATGATCGACCGCGCGAAGGCGGGCGGCTTCGCCTTCCCGGCGGTGAACGTGACCTCCTCCCAGACCCTCAACGCCGCGATGCGCGGGTTCGCCGAGGCGGGCTCCGACGGCATCGTGCAGGTCTCCACGGGCGGCGCCGCCTACTGGTCCGGTGCGAGCGTCAAGGACATGGTCGCCGGTTCCCTGGGCTTCGCCGCGTTCGCGAAGGAGGTGGCGAAGAAGTACGACGTCAACATCGCCCTGCACACCGATCACTGCCCCAAGGACAAGCTGGACGACTTCGTGCTCCCCCTGCTGGCGGCGTCCGAGGCGGCCGTGAAGAACGGCCAGGACCCGATCTTCAACTCGCACATGTGGGACGGCTCCGCCGAGACCCTCGAGGAGAACCTGCGGATCGCCCGGGAGATCCTGCCGCGTGCCGCCGCCGCGAAGATCATCCTCGAGGTGGAGATCGGCACCGTGGGCGGCGAGGAGGACGGCGTGGAGCACGCCATCAACGACAAGCTCTACACCACGGTGGAGGACGCCCTCGCGACCATCGACGCCCTCGGCGCCGGCGAGCACGGCCGCTACATCACCGCTCTCACCTTCGGCAACGTCCACGGCGTGTACAAGCCCGGGGGCGTGAAGCTGCGTCCCGAGATCCTCAAGGACATCCAGGACCAGGTGGGGCAGAAGATCGGCAAGGACAAGCCCTTCGACCTCGTGTTCCACGGCGGCTCCGGTTCCTCCGACCAGGAGATCGCCGACGCCGTCTCCTACGGCGTGATCAAGATGAACATCGACACCGACACCCAGTACGCCTTCACGCGTCCCGTCGCGGACCACATGCTGCGCAACTACGACGGCGTGCTCAAGGTGGACGGCGAGGTGGGCAACAAGAAGACCTACGACCCCCGCGTCTGGGGCGCGTCGGCCGAGGCGGGGCTGGCGGCACGCGTGGTCGAGGCCGCGGCGTCGCTCGGCTCGGCAGGGAAGAAGCTGTAGCGGATGTCCGACGAGTTCCGGAAGAACCTGTTGGGTCCCGACGCCACGCTCCTGCCGGAGGAGTCCGACGTCGTCGAGCGTCTCGCCGCCGGCGACGAGGCCGTGGACCTCGCCGCGAAGCACCCGACGTCGTCGCTCGTCTGGGCGATCCTCGCGGACGAGGCCTACGCCGAGGGACGCACCATCGAGTCCTACGCCTACGCGCGCACCGGGTACCACCGTGGTCTGGACGCGCTGCGGCGCAGCGGCTGGCGGGGCGCCGGTCCCATCCCGTACTCGCACGAGCCGAACCGCGGTTTCCTCCGCGCGCTCTACGCGCTGGGACGCGCAGCCGCGTCCATCGGGGAGATCGAGGAGGCCGAGCGCATCGCGGTGTTCCTGAAGGAGTCCGATCCCGAGGCGAGCGCACAGCTCGCGGGCTGACGGCGGACTGCCACGACGATGACGGGTGCCCCTCCGGCACCCGTCATCGTCCGTTCTGCCGCGCGGTGCGGTGCTACCGGACCGTCGCCGAGCGGAGGAGGTGCACCGTCGCCGTGGCGGCGAACGCGATGACGACGGCGACGGCGACCACCACGAGCCACCACAGCTGCGAGCTCGCGAGCGCGGTGGTGAGGGACGGCAGGGTGAGCACGAGCCCCACGAGTGTGAGGATCACCAGCCCGGCGCCCAGGACGGCGGGACCGCGTGGGCCGAAGCGGGTCCAGGATGCACCGAAGAGCCCGCCCACGGTCAGGCAGAACAGGCTCCCGAGGAACACGATGGGGACCAGCCGCGTGACATCGCCGCTGCCGAGGGTGGAGACGTCGAAGACGTGGAACCCCACGAACCAGTGACCCGTGGCCAGTTCGAGCAGCGTCAGCGCGGTGAGCACCATCGTGAGGTACGCGGCCGTCCCGACCGCCCAGAGCAGGGTCCCGCCCACGAAGGCCCGCCGCGTGGAGCCCAGTGTCAGGGCGAAGGGGAACGTGGTGGCCACGGACTGGACGCCCATGTAGGTAAGGAAGCCTCCGAGCCAGGACGCGATCGAGGCATTGGACCGTGATCCCGAGATCCACTCCGGTGAGCCGATGGAGGAGCCCGCCCGCCAGAACATCAGGGAGATCAGCACCGTGATCACGGCGGCCACCCCGGTGATGTAGAGGGGGACCGCGAACGTCATCTCCTTCTTCGTGAAGTGCAGCCGTGCCGCTGCCCGTACGCCGTTCATGCGCTGACACCTTCCTTCGGGGAGTTCTCCAGGGCATCGCCCGAGCCGTGGGCTATCGCGAGCTCCTGCAGCGATGCACCCTTGATCCGGACGTTGAGATCCGCGGCGAGGGACCGGGCGTCGTCGTCCACCGGTCCCGCCACGGTCACCGCGCGCAGACCCGCGACCGCGTGGGCCCGAAGCACCTCGCGTCCGCGGCAGAAGGCCTCCACCGCGTCCGCCAGGCCGGTCACGCAGGTGGCGAGCTGCCTCGCCTCGTCCGCATCGGTCTGCACCACGATCCTGCCCCGGTCCATGAGCACCACGTGACTGAACAGTGATTCCGATTCGTCGATGAGGTGAGTGGAGAGCAGGACGGTACGGGGGGCCTCCCCGACGTCCCGGACGAGGATCTCGTGGAACAGCGTCCGGGCGCTCGCATCGAGACCGAGATACGGCTCGTCCAGCAGTGTGACCGGTGCCCGGGAGGCGAGTCCCAGGACGATCGCCACGCCGGAGAGCTGCCCCCGCGAGTACTTCTTGACGGGTGTTCCCTCCGGCAGGCGGAATCTCGCGACCAGTTCCGCCGCGAGATCGGCGTCCCACCGCGGCGCGAAGGACGGCGCGATCCGCAGCACGTGCTGCAGATAGTAGTCGTCGGGGTACCGCTGGTTGTCGCGCACGAAGCTGATCCCCGAGAGCACCGAGGCGTTCTCGAACGGCTCCTCCCCGTGGACCAGCACCTCACCCCGGCTCGGCCTGTCGTGTCCCGCGACCAGGGACATCATGGTGGTCTTACCGGCCCCGTTGCGGCCCAGGAGGCCGCAGATCGCCCCCGTCGGAATCGAGAGACCGACGTCGTCCAGTGCGCGGGTGTCGCGGAACGTGCGTGTGACGGAGCGCAGTTCGATGGCGTGGTTCATTGCTCGTACCCCTCCTTGATGAGATCGATCAGTTCGGCGAGGTCCATCCCGACGGCGCGTGCCTCCCGGACGAGGGGCTGCACATGGCGCCGCGGGAGATCCGCCTTCCGCTGCTTCAGGAGCTGCTCCCGGGCACCGGGGGAGACGAACATGCCCACGCCTCGCTTCTTGTAGAGCACACCCTGTTCCACCAGGACGTTGAGTGCCTTTCCCGCCGTGGCGGGATTCAGCTGGAGGAAGGCGGCGAGCTCGTTCGAGGAGGGAACCTGCGATTCCGCGGCATAGCTGCCTGCGGCGATGTCCTCGGCCAGCTGTGCCGCGAGCTGCTGGTAGATCGGGCGGTCCTCGGTGAACATTCCACTTCCTTGGTTAGTTACTGCACTAGTTAACCTAGGAGGCTCGAGGGGTGTCGTCAAGGGATCGGGTCCCCGATACCGATCCACCACGGATTGGGGTAGTCCTGAAAATTAACGAGTAGTCCATCTTCTTGTGCGCGTGTGACCAGTGGGACAAGAGTTGATCCCACGAACATCCATGAGGCGAGCGAAAGTGGTGTGAGATGTCAACGGTGTCGGGAACGAAGCAGTTGTTCACGGTCGCGGAAGTGGCCGCGATGATGCGGGTCTCGAAGATGACGGTCTACCGGATGGTGCAGGCGGGGACGATCGACAGCATCCGGTTCGGCCGGTCCTACCGGGTCCCGCAGAGCGCGGTCCGGAACTACCTCAGTGCCACGAACCCCGGGTCCGACTACACGGTCTGACCGACCCGACCCGTCGATGGCGCCCCGTCCGGGCGGACGGCGGGTCCGGGACAGCAGCCCGACCGGCGCCCGTCCGCGCGGGCCGGAGGCACGAGGACCGGAAGGCCCATGAGAGTACTGGAGAAGTTCCTCCCCTCCGCCCCGGGGCCCGGAAGGGCGGGGGATCCCGGGCTGTACGGACCCGGGTCCGCCGCCTGGAGGATCGGGAGGGAACGCGCCGTCCTCGCCGGCGGGCCCACGGCGCTGCTCCTCCAGGTGGCACACCCCCTCGTGGCGGAGGGGGTCCGTGCGCACAGCGGCTTCGCCGCCGATCCTCTGCGGAGGTTGCGTGGAACGCTCGACGCCGTGCTCACGGTGTCCTTCGGGGACGAGGAGCAGGTCCGTGCTGCGGTGGACCGTGTGGCACGCGCCCATCGCCCTGTGCGGGGGACCCTGCCGGAGGCCACCGACCGCCTGCCCGCGGGAACCCCCTACCGTGCCGCCGACCCGGATCTGGCCCTCTGGGTGTTCGCCACCCTCGTGCAGACGGCGCTCGAGGTCACGGACCTGTTCCTCCGCCCGTCGAGCACGGGGGAGCGGGACGCCTACTACCGGGACATGACCCGCATGGCCGGGTTGTTCGGGGTGCCTGCCGCGCTCCTGCCCGAGGACGGCGCGGGCCTCGACGCCTACGTGCGCGAGCAGGTCCGGTCCGTGCTCGAGGTCGGGGTCACGGCGAGGTCGATCGCCCACCAGATCCTGCGTCCGGACCCGCCGATCGTACCGCCCCGGCTGCGGCCGCTCCCCGGGGTCCTCGCCGCCGGCCTGCTCCCGCCGTCACTGCGGGAGGCCTACGGACTGCCGTGGACCCGGTGGGAACGGGGGGTGTTCGGGACCGGCCGGCGGGTCTTCCGTACCACGGCGCCCCTGCTCCCCGGACGGGTCCGGTACTGGTCGCACTACCGGGTGGCGAGGGCGCGCGTCGGGTGACGGGCCGGCCCCGGCCCTGCCCCGCCGGACGGGTGGGGCCGGGGCCGGGCGGTGCCCTACTGCTCGAGCTTCATGGCCTTCCGCAGCGAGAGCGCGCTGCCGCCCTGCATGACCGCCCGCCGGTAGATCTTCTCGCCCAGGTGCAGCAGGGCCACCGCGGTGACCAGGGCGATCAGCAGGGCCACGATCGGCTCCCACAGTGCCACGTCGGTGCTCAGCAGGCGGATGGGCATGGCCACGGAGGACACCACCGGCACGTAGGACGCCACCACGAGCAGCTGTCCGGAGGCGAACAACCCGGCGGCCAGCGCTGCGAAGATCAGTGCCATCACGGGCATCGAGTTGTTGTTGAGGTCCTCGGGGCGGCTGGCCAGGGACCCGAGCACGGCCCAGATCGCGGCGAGGATCAGGAACCCGAAGAGGAAGAACACGAGGAACCAGCCCGAGGCGGGGATGATGCTGCCCACGAGGTCCGCGGTCCCGGTGATGTTCAGCGCCAGCAGCGCAGCGCCTCCGTAGAGGGCGAGCTGGATCATCGCGAGGACGGTGTTGCCCATCACCTTCCCGTACAGCAGCTGGCGGATGGGGATCGCGGTGGCGAGGATCTCCACCACCCGGTTCTGCTTCTCCTCCACCACCGAGTTGGCGATCTGCAGGCCGAAGACGAGCGCCGCCAGGTAGAACAGGAAGCTGAAGGCGAAGCCGGCGACGGCGGCCACCGCCTGGTTCTCGGCGTTGCCCTCGAGCAGTGACTCCTCCAGCTCGGACCCGGCGAGCAGCTCCGCGGAGGACATCCCGCTCTCGGCGGCGTTCGCGGTGAGCGCGAAGCCCTGCAGCGAGATGCCGAGTCCGCTGCTCAGCCCGGAGGGGACGTCCTCCTTGCCCACCAGGGTCCAGGTGTCGCCCTCGCCCTGCAGGAGCGCGGCGTCGGCCTCCTCGCTGCGCACCTGCTCGCGTGCGTCGTCGTCGGACCCGGCCACCAGCGGGGTGAAGGTCGTGTTGCCGTCGTCGGCCCGGCCCTGCTCGTCCGCGAGCATCACCACGGACTCCCCGGCGTCCGAGGAGACGGCCACCACGTAGTCGTTCCCGCGGTCGGACATGTAGGCGTTGAAGACCACACCCGCGACGATCAGCACGAGGGTCACCAGGGTGGAGATCAGGAAGCTGCGGTCCTTCGCCTTCACCATCACCTCGCGCAGGGTGACGATGAGCCAGGGTGGCTGGGTGCCGTGCGGTGCCGGTGACGTGCTCACGGGGTTCTGCCGTGCCTGGTCCGGTTCGGTCATGGTGCTCACTGTGATACCCCTCGGTAGATCTCGCTGAGACTCGGTCGGATGCGGCTGAACTCGTGGACCGGCCCGCGTGCCAGTGCGTTGGTGAGAAGTCGCTGTGCGGCGTCGTCGTCCGCCAGTTCCACGACGGCGTCCTGGCCCGCGACGTCGATGACCGTCACGCCCGGCTCCTCCCGGACCCAGCCCGCGTCCGGGGAGACCGTGATCCGGTGGCGGCGGGGAGCGGCGGCGCGGAGCTCGTCGCCCGTGCCCGAGGTCACCAGGCGGCCCTTCTGCAGCACCACGAGGTTGTCGCACAGGCGGTCCACGAGGTCCAGCTGATGGCTGGAGAAGAGGATCGGCACGCCCTGCTCCGTGTGCTCGCGGAGCAGATCCACCATGGAGTCCACGGCCACGGGATCGAGTCCGGAGAACGGTTCGTCGAGGATCAGCACCGACGGCCGGTGCAGCAGCGACGCCGCGATCTGGACGCGCTGCTGGTTGCCCAGGGACAGGGACTCGAGCTTGTCCTTCCCTCGGTCCCCGAGCTGGAACCGCTCGAGCAGCTCCTGGGCACGGGACCGTGCGTCCCCCTGGGTCATCCGGTGCAGCTGCCCGAGGTACACGAGCTGGTCGAGGATGGGCTGCTTCGGGTAGAGGCCGCGTTCCTCGGGCATGTAGCCGAAGGAGCTGCGGTCGCCGGCGGTGACCGGGCGTCCGTCCAGCAGCACCTCCCCGGACTGCGCCGTCAGCACCCCCATGATCATCCGCATGGTGGTGGTCTTGCCGGCACCGTTCGCGCCGACGAAGCCCGTCATCTTCCCCGAGGGGACGTCGAAACTGACGGCGTCGACGGCGGTCTTCTCACCGAAGCGTCGGGTCAGCCCCTGTACCTGCAGCATGGTTCCCTTTCCTGATGCGCCGTGACCTACGGCGTTCCTGCCCTTCAAACTATCGGGACGGGGTGGGGGAGGGGATGGGCCGGAAGTCTGAGTTATCCCTCACCCGGACGGATGAGACCGCTCTCGTAGGCGAACACCACGGCCTGGACGCGGTCGCGCACCTGGATCTTGGCCAGCAGGGAGGAGACATGGGACTTGACGGTCGCCTCCGCGAGGTACAGCTTCCCGGCCAGCTCCGCGTTGCTCAGGCCCTCCGCCAGGCACACCAGGACCTCCTTCTCCCGCTGGGTGAGCGAGGCGAGCAGCGCCTGCTTCTGCTGCTGCTCCGGGCCCGGGTCGCGGTGCCCCGCCGGCTGGTGTCCGCCGAGCTGGCGGGCGAACTGCTCGATCACCCTGACGGTGACCTGGGGCGCGAGCAGCGCGTGGCCACCGGCCACCGCCCGAACCGCCGCGACGAGGTCCTCGGGCTCCGCGTTCTTCAGGAGGAAACCGCTGGCACCGCAGCGGATGGCGTCGAAGAGGTAGTCGTCGCGTTCGAACGTGGTGAGGATGATGACCTTGCCCCGGCCCGCGGAGGTGATCCGCTCGGTGGCGCGGATCCCGTCCAGCACGGGCATCTGCACGTCCATGAGGACCACGTCGACGTCGTGGGTGGCCGCGAAGTTCACCGCCTCCTGCCCGTCGGTCGCCTGACCCACCACCTGCATGTCGTCCTCGACGGAGAGCATCGTGGCGAACCCGGCGCGGACGAGGCGCTGGTCGTCGGCGAGCAGTACACGGATGGGATTCACGGTGTTCCTTCCCGGTGGCAGGTGGCAGGTGGCAGGTGACAGGTGGCAGGTGTGCGGGCAGGGGAGGGGTCGTGCTCAGGACAGCAGGAAGCGGGCACGGACCCGCCATCCGCCGTCGGACCGCGGCCCGATCTCCGCGGAGCCGCGGTGCAGGGCCACCCGCTCGCGGACCCCCTGCAGCCCGTACCCGGACCCGGGCTCGGAGCGGGTGCGGGGGCGGCCGCCGTCCACCGTCTCCAGTTCCACCCACCGCTGCTCCCCGGATCTCCCGGTGCGCAGGGTCAACACCGCGGACGAGGCCGTGGAGTGGCGCCGGACGTTCGTCAGTGATTCCTGGGCGGTCCGGTAGAGCGAGAGGGCGAGCGGCGCCGACACCTCCTCGAGGGCGCCCGGGACGTCCTCCACCCGCGCGAACTCCACGGCGAGCCCGAGGTCGCGCTGGCTCTCGGCCAGCGCGCCGATGGCATCGAGGCCCGGTTCCGGGTGCCGGCCGCCGTCGTCCGCCCCGTCCACGAGGGTGTCCGAGCGGAGCACGCCCAGGAGGTTCCGCATGTCCGTGACCGTCTGCCGGCTGGCCTGCTCGATGGTCCGCAGGGACTCCACGGCCACCGCGGGCTTCCGGTCCATGACCCGGCGCGCGGCTCCCGCCTGCACCCCGATCAGGGACACGTGGTGCGCGACGACGTCGTGCAGCTCGCGGGCGATCCGCAGGCGCTCCTCGATGACGGCGCGCCGGGCCAGTTCCGTGGACTGCCGGGCGAGCTGCGCCGCCTGGTCCGCGATCCGCGCGCTCTTGAAGGCGTTGCGCCAGGCGGACATGCCGATCAGGATCGCCCCGCCGAAGTAGGCGATGTTGACCAGCGTGTTGTACAGCGCCAGCGAGGTGAGCGGTTCCAGGATCCCGCGCGAGGTCTCGTCCCCGTCGCGGATGGTCTCGAGCAGGCCGTCGTACGCGGTGGACACCGTCAGCGCCAGGATCAGCCACAGCGCCATGGCGGCCACCACCACCGTGGTGCCCAGCCACAGCATGCGCCGGTCCCTGGCCCAGGCCACCGCCGAGTAGAGCGAGGTGAAGTACGCGGCCTGGAACGAGAGCTGGATCGACACGGCGGGAACCCACAGCGCGAGCAGGATGAACAGTGCGGACATCACCAGCATGACGGCCACGGGGTAGCGGCGCCGGAGCACCAGCGGGAGGATCATCAGAGCGAGGACGAGGTGCTGCAACCAGATGGGGCTGCGCTCGCCGGCCAGCATCCCCACCCCGCGGCCGAGCTCGAGGGCGATCGAACTGACCACGACGGCGACGAGCACTCCCAGCACGTCCCGCCGGAGCTGGTCCCGGGTGGGGCCGGGCCGCTCCCACCGGCTCTCCTCGAGGTCCGTCCCCGAGCCCGGCCGGGACATGGAGGGCAGCACTCTGCCCACTGCGTGCCACATCACTCCCACTCCCCTCCGGATGGTCCTGCGCCAGTGTAGCGAGAGGACCCTTCCGGGTGGTGCCCTGAGCCGCGACCGGGAGGGCTCAGGGCTCAGGGTGCCGGATGCTGGTGGTCACGGTGACCAGCTGCGGCCGGGGCGGCGCGGAACTGAACCCGAAGCGCACAGGCGGACTCACCGGCGCGAGCGCACCGAGGTCACCGCCCTGCCAGGTGGCCGTCACGGCGGTGACGGCGCGCGCGGACGTGACGCCGTAGTACTCGGTGCGTCCGTGGCCCGCCGACCCGGCCGTGGCCACGCCCTTCACCAGCAGCGGGGCCACGGGATTGACGAGCGCCAGCCACCGCGGGTGGGTGGCGAGGCGGCGGGGAACCAGCCCGAGCAGCCGGCCGAGCAGGGTCACCCGGCCGAGCTCGGCGACCACCCGCAGCTCCCCGGTCTCCACCACCAGGCGGTCGGCGGTGAGGGTGGAACGCACTCCGGTCACCACGACGTCGTCGAACGAGTACGTGGCGCCCACGTACTCGGCGACCTCCCGGGACGGCGCCAGGAGGGTGCGGACGCCCGCGGCGTCCTCCATCATCACGTCCGTGAACGCACCGAACGGCGAGGTGTCCCAGCAGCCGACCACCAGCCGGGTCCCGGAGGAGGTCCCGATACCGGCGATGTGTCCTTCGAAGCGGTCCATGCGCCCATTGTGCCCCGGGCCACCCCCGCCGGGAGGTGGTACCCGGTGCGCTCGCGGACCGCGGGGATCCACAGGAAGCCGACGCGTCTTCGACCCCTCCGGGGCCCTCGGCTAAACTCGGTCCGTAAGAGCCCCGCCGGGCCGCAGCATCATGCGCGGCCGGAGGGGGCACTCTGATGCACGGCGAGCTCCGCAGACCTGCGACCCGCCCGTGCCCTAATGGGGGAGGATCCCTTGCCAGCAATCGTCATCGTCGGAGCCCAGTGGGGTGACGAGGGTAAGGGTAAGGCCACCGACCTGCTCGGCGGCCGCGTGGACTACGTGGTCAAGCCCAACGGCGGCAACAACGCCGGTCACACCGTGGTGGTGAACGGTGAGAAGTACGAGCTGAAGCTCCTTCCCGCCGGCATCCTCAGCCCCAACGCCGTGCCGATCATCGGCAACGGCTGCGTGGTGAACCTCGAGGCACTGTTCCAGGAGATTGACGGCCTCGAGGCCCGCGGCGCGGACACCTCGAAGCTTCGCATCTCCGCCAACGCCCACCTGGTGGCCCCGTACCACCAGGTCCTCGACAAGGTGACGGAGCGGTTCCTCGGCAAGCGCGCCATCGGTACCACCGGGCGCGGTATCGGCCCCGCCTACATGGACAAGGTGGCGCGCCTGGGCCTGCGCGTGCAGGACGTCTTCGACGAGTCGATCCTCCGCCAGAAGGTGGAGGGCTCCCTCAAGCAGAAGAACGAGCTCCTGGTGAAGGTCTACAACCGGCGCGACGTCGAGGTGGAGGAGGTCGTCGAGTACTTCCTCGGCTTCGCCGAGCGGCTGCGCCCCCTGGTCATCGACGCCACCTACGTGCTCAACGAGGCGCTCGACGCCGGCAAGGTGGTGCTCATGGAGGGCGGTCAGGCCACCTTCCTCGACGTGGACCACGGCACCTACCCGTTCGTGACGTCGTCGAACCCCACCGCAGGCGGCGCCTCCGTGGGGTCCGGGATCGGGCCCACGCGGATCAGCCGCGCCGTGGGCATCATCAAGGCCTACACCACGCGCGTGGGGGCCGGCCCGTTCCCCACGGAACTGTTCGACGACATGGGGATGTACCTGCAGACCAAGGGTGGCGAGTTCGGTGTGAACACCGGGCGCCCCCGCCGCTGCGGCTGGTACGACGCCGTGCTGGCGCGGCACGCCTCGCGCGTCAACGGCTTCACCGACTACTTCGTGACAAAGCTCGACGTCCTGACGGGCATCGAGAGCATCCCCGTGTGCGTGGCGTACGACGTCGATGGCGTCCGCCACGACGAGATGCCCATGACGCAGACGGAGTTCCACCACGCGAAGCCCGTCTTCGAGTACTTCGACGGCTGGACCGAGGACATCACCGGCGCCCGCGCCATCGAGGACCTCCCCGAGAACGCGCAGAACTACGTCCGGGCGCTCGAGAAGCTCTCCGGTACCCGGTTCTCGGCTATCGGCGTGGGGCCGGACCGCGACCAGACCATCGTGGTCAACGACCTCATCGGCGGCTGAACCCCGGACACGGACACGGCGGACACGGACACGGCCCCCTCGCGAGCGCGAGGGGGCCGTGTCGTCCTGCGGGGGACGTCTACAGGTTGACGGTGATGTCCGCGTCCTCGCGGAGCTGCACGAGCAGCGCCTGCGCGGCCTCGGAGATCTTGCCGCCCACCAGCTGCTGCTCGATCTGCTCGCGGACGTCCTCGAGCGGCGGGAGCGGTGTGGCGGTCTGGCCCGTTGCCTCCTGCTGCGCCACGGCGGCGTCGTACTCGGCCTGGATCTCCTCGTCGGTGGGGGCGGTGTCGCCGGCCTCGTCCTCGAGCAGGGTGTCCAGCCGCACCTGATCGTCCAGCTGGGAGTCGAACTCGGCGTCGTCCAGGCCCTGCTCGGCGAAGGCCGCCCGCAGCTCCTCCTCCGAGCCGAGCCCGCTCGAGGCCAGGAGGTCCTCGATCGCCGCGGTGCGGGCCTCGTCGGTCACCTCGACCCCGCGCTCGTCCGCCTCCTGGCGCAGCAGCTCGGTGCTCACGAGGTTGTCCGCCACCGTGCTCTTCAGCAGGTCCTGGTCGAGTTCCTGCCCGCCGAGCTGGGCCTGCGTGACCGCCTGCGGGAACTGGGCCTCGTAGGCCGAGGTGAACTCGTCCCGGCCGATGTCCGTGCCGTTGACCACGGCGACGACGTCGGGGAGGTCCGCGAGGTCCGGTTCGGGAGCGGGCGGCTGCTCGTCCGGGGCTGCCTCGGCCGGTGCGGATGCTTCCGCCGCCGCGCTGGAGGTCGCGTCCACCTGCGCGTCGTCGGAGCCGCTGCACCCGGTGAGAAGCGCCACGGCCCCGATGAGGACCGCCGCCGCGAGCCGTCGTCGTCGTACTGTTCCGCTGATCGTCATGCCGTGCTCTCCTCAGTGTCGCCCGCAAGCCCAGCGTGGCACTCTAGCAGGGCGTACTGGGCGGAACCGGAGAGCGCAGGGGCCTCCCGCCCGCGACGAGCAGGGTGTGCTGCTACCAGCCCCAGGTGCCGGGCGCGCCCTTGAACGGACCCACGATGCCGGAGGTCAACCAGCCACCGTAGAAATCGCCCTCCTGCGCCTGCACCGCCTCGCCGTCCACCGTGCACGCGTCCATCCGCGACGGGTAGATCGCCACGCGGGTGGCCAGCTCCTCGTAGCCCCGCACCGGCGACGGGTAGGTCCAGGCGCCGCGGGGGATGCGCGCGTCCCCGGAGACGACGTCGAAGTAGGAGGCCGCACCCTTGAACTCGCAGTGCGTGGTCCCCTCGACCGGGACCAGGGTGCCGGGTGCGACGTCGTCGATCGGCAGGTAGTAGACGGGCGGGTGGCTCGTCTCCAGGACGCGGACGGCGTTGCGGGTGCGGACGATCACCCGTCCGTCGAGGCGCACCTCGACGGTGGCGGGGCTCCGCTCCACGCGGGGCGGCCTCGGGTAGTCCCAGACGGATTCCTGGCCGGGTCCCGGCTCCACGCGCTCGATCCTCGACGGGCTGCTCATGGCGTCAGGGTACTCCTGGGTACTGATGGGTACCCGGAGGCGTTCGGTACTCTTGACCGAAGGTCGGCACACGATGATGAGGGGCGGCACCATGAGGGTCAGCGTTGGTCAGTTCAGACCGGGCGGGAACGTCCCGGAGAACCTCGCCGTGATGGGTGAGCTCGCGGGCGAGGCACGTGCCGCCGGCTCGGAGCTGATCATCTTCCCCGAGGAGTCGATGCTGGCGATCGGGACGGTCGAGGGCTCACTGCAGGAGGCCGTGGAGGCGTCGTGGAGCTCCTTCGTGCAGCAGCTCTCCTTCGTGGCCGCGCAGCAGGGGATCGCGGTGGTGGCCGGCGGGTACGAGCCCAGCGGTGAGGCGCGGCCCTTCAACACCCTGGTGCTCATCGACCCCACGGGCCGCATCGTGGACACCTACCGCAAGCTCCACCTCTACGACGCCTTCAGCTACTCCGAGTCCGCCCGGATCAAACCGGGCGACGGCGGCATCAAGGTCGCGGAGCTGGGTGAGGTACGCGTGGGCCTCATGACCTGCTACGACCTCCGGTTCCCAGAGCAGGCACGCGCGATCGCCGACGCCGGGGCGGACCTCATCTGCGTGCCGGCCGCATGGTTCAAGGGCGAGCACAAGATCGAGCACTGGGAGACCCTGCTGAGGGCACGGGCCATCGAGAACACGGTGTGGGTGGCGGCCGCGGGGACCTCCGGCGGGCACACGATAGGTCACTCGGCGGTGATCGACCCGATGGGCATCACGCAGGGGCAGCTGGAGGACGAGGAGCGCGGCATCGTCACGGTGGACGTCACCCGGCGCAGGGTCGACGACGTCCGGGAGTTCCTGCCCGTTCTCCGGAACCGCCGTTTCGCCCCGAACCACACCATCGTCGACCCGCTCTGATGTCCACCCCCACCGACCTCCCGGGCGCCGTCGTCGCGCGTGGGCGTCCCCGTGCAGCGGACCCCCTACGTCCCCGGGAGCCGGTCCGTGCCGCGAACATCCGCGACGTGGCACGGCGGGCCGGTGTCTCCCACCAGACCGTGTCCCGGGTGATCAACGGGCATCCCAGCCTCCGTACCGAGACCCGCGCGCGCGTACTGGCGGCCATGGATGAGCTGAACTTCCGCCCGAACCGGGCTGCCCGTGCTCTCGTGACCAGCCGGACCACCACCATCGGCGTGCTGGTCAGCAAGGGTTTCGAGTACGGGCCGGCCGCGAGTCTCCAGGCGATCGACAGCGCGGCCCGCGCGGCGGGCTACGCCGTGGACATCGCCCACCTGGACACCATGGACGCCTGCCTGATCCGGGCCGCCCTCGACCGCCTCCTGGCGCACGGTGTGGACGGGCTGATCATCCTGGCCCCGCAGGCGCAGACCCTGCGCGAGATCGAGCGCCTGTCCATCACGCTGCCCTTCGTCACCGTCCACTCCTCCCGGGAGCAGGACGACCACCGGCTCTCCGTGGACCAGGCCGGGGGAGCGGCACTGGCGACGCGTCACCTGCTGGAGCTGGGGCACCGGCGGATCGTCCACGTGGCCGGTCCGGGCAACTGGCTCGAGACGGCGGCCCGTGCACGTGGCTACCTGTCCGAGATGCTGGCCTGGGGGCAGGAGCCGGAGATCCTGGGATCCGGGAACTGGACGGCGGAGTCCGGGTACCGGGCGGGGCGGCTCATGCTGGAGGACCCGGGGATCACCGCGGTCTTCTCCTCCAACGACCAGACGGCACTGGGGGTGATGCACGCCTTCCACGAGGCCGGCAGGCGCATCCCCGAGGACCTCAGCGTGGTGGGCTTCGACGACGTCCCCGAGGCGGCGCACTTCTGGCCGCCGCTCACCACGGTGCGGCAGGACTTCCCCGAACTCGGCAGGCGCTGCGTGGCCACCCTGCTGGAACTCATGGGCACCGGTACCGGGGGCGGCCCCTCCGCCGCGGGTGCCGCTCCGTCCCGGCACTCCAGGGTGCTCCGGGAGGTGATACCGGATCTCATCATCCGGGGTTCCTCGGCGCCGGCGCCGGGTCCTGCAGCGGAGTTCCCCCCGGAGGAACGGCGTGATTGACATCACCCGGGGGAGCGCCCTTACACTGATGACCGCGATGTGAACGGTCACATGACTGACACCGCGCCATGACGATCAACCAGAGTGCCGCGTGCCGGCCTCCAGAAGAACAAAGAGGTCCTTCCCCTTGAGCGACTCCACCTCGGGTGCATCCATCACCGCCCAGGAATCCACCGGCACCAGGCCCAGCTACGTGATCGGCGTCGACTACGGCACCCTCTCGGGACGCGCCGTCGTGGTGCGTGTGTCCGACGGCGCGGAGCTCGGCGCCTCGACGCTCGAGTACCCCCATGCCGTGATGGATTCCACCCTCGCCGCCACGGGCGAGCAGCTGCCGCCCGAGTGGGCGCTTCAGGTGCCCTCCGACTACGTGGACGTGCTCCGGACCGCGGTCCCCGCCGCGGTCCGGGAGGCCGGGATCGACCCGCAGGACGTCATCGGCATCGCCACGGACTTCACCGCCTGCACCATGGTGCCCACCATCGCGGACGGCACCCCGCTCAACGAGATCCCCGGGTACGAGGGCCGCCCGCACGCCTATGTGAAGCTGTGGAAGCACCACGCCGCGCAGGGCCAGGCCAACCGCATCAACGAGCTCGCCGCGCAGCGCGGCGAGGTCTGGCTGCCGCGCTACGGCGGACTCATCTCCAGCGAGTGGGAGTTCGCCAAGGGTCTGCAGCTCCTCGAGGAGGACCGCGAGCTCTACGACCTCATGGAGCACTGGGTCGAGGCAGCGGACTGGATCGTCTGGCAGCTCACGGGTGAGTACGTGCGGAACGCCTGCACCGCCGGGTACAAGGGCATCTACCAGGACGGCGCCTACCCCACGGACGAGTTCCTCGCCGCACTGAACCCGGACTTCGCCGGCTTCGCCCGCGAGAAGGTCGAGCACACCATCGGCGCGCTGGCCTCGAAGGCCGGCTCGCTGTCCGAGGAGGCTGCCGGCTGGACGGGGCTCCCCGCGGGGATCGCCGTCGCCGTCGGCAACGTGGACGCCCACGTCACCGCGCCCGCGGCGCAGGCCACGGACCCCGGACAGATGGTGGCCATCATGGGCACCTCCACCTGCCACGTCATGAACTCGGACCGGCTCAGCGAGGTCCCGGGCATGTGCGGTGTGGTGGACGGCGGGATCGTGGACGGGTTCTACGGCTACGAGGCCGGCCAGTCCGGTGTGGGTGACATCTTCGCGTGGTTCGTGGCCAACCAGGTGCCCGGCGAGATCAAGGACGCCGCCACCGCGCAGGGCCTCAGCGTGCACGAGTACCTCACCGAGCAGGCGCAGCACGAACCCGTGGGAGCCCACGGTCTGGTGGCCCTCGACTGGCACTCCGGCAACCGCTCCGTCCTGGTGGACCACGAGCTCTCCGGCACCGTCGTGGGCCTGACGCTGGCCACGAAGCCGCACGAGGTGTACCGGGCGCTGCTGGAGTCCACCGCCTTCGGCACCCGGAAGATCGTCGAGACGTTCAATGCCTCGGGCGTCCCGGTCACCGAGTTCGTCGCCGCCGGCGGGCTCATCCGGAACCCCTTCCTCATGCAGGTCTACGCGGACGTGCTGAACATGCCTCTCTCCGTGATCGGCAGCTCCCAGGGGCCCGCCCTCGGCTCGGCGATCCACGCTGCCGTCGCCGCCGGCGCGTACGAGGACATCCACGCGGCCGCCGCCGCGATGGGCCGCCTGAACCGTGCCGCCTACACGCCCGACGCCGAACGCGCCGCGGCCTACGACGCCCTGTACCGGGAGTACGCCGAGCTGCACGACTACTTCGGTCGCGGCACCAACGAGGTCATGCACCGGCTGAAGGCGCTCCGCCGCTCGGCCCGCACGGCGTCGACGCCGGCACCCGCACAGCAGGAGGTCTCCGCATGAGCAGCTTCTCCCCCGAGATCGAGGCCGCGATCGAGAAGGTCCGGAAGGACGTCTCCGCGCTGCACGCCGAACTCGTGCGCTACGGCCTGGTGGTCTGGACCGGCGGCAACGTCTCCGGTCGCGTCCCGGGCGCGGACCTGTTCGTCATCAAGCCCTCCGGCGTCAGCTACGACGAGCTGACGCCGGAGAACCAGATCCTCTGCGACCTCGACGGCAATGTCATCGAGGGGACGCCGGGATCCGAGCGCTCGCCCTCGAGCGACACCGCCGCCCACGCCTACGTCTACCGGCACATGCCCGAGGTGGGCGGCGTGGTGCACACCCACTCCACCTACGCGGTGGCCTGGGCAGCGCGTGGCGAGGCGATCCCCTGCGTCATCACGGCCATGGCGGACGAGTTCGGAGGGGAGATCCCGGTGGGGCCGTTCGCGATCATCGGCGACGACTCCATCGGCCGCGGCATCGTGGACACCCTCACCGGTCACCGCTCGCGCGGCGTGCTCATGAAGAGCCACGGCCCCTTCACCATCGGCAAGGACGCGAAGGACGCCGTCAAGGCGGCGGTCATGCTCGAGGACGTGGCACGCACCGTGCACATCTCCCGCCAGCTCGGCGACCCCGCGGGCATCGGGACCGAGCACATCGATTCACTCTTCGACCGCTACCAGAACGTGTACGGTCAGCCATCCACCCCAGGAGCACCTGCATGAGCGCCCTCACCACGTCCCTCGAGCCCTACGAGATCTGGTTCGTCACCGGCAGCCAGGACCTCTACGGCGAGGAGACCCTCCAGCAGGTCGCGGAGCAGTCCCAGGAGATCGTGCGGATCCTCGGCGAGGCGGGGCTCCCGGTCAAGATCGTGTGGAAGCCCACCCTGAAGGACTCCGCCTCCATCCGCCGCATGGCGCTGGACGTCAACGCGGACGACAACGCGATCGGCGTGATCGC
Organism: Arthrobacter sp. RIT-PI-e; assembly: GCF_001187915.1. Classification (GTDB taxonomy): domain Bacteria; phylum Actinomycetota; class Actinomycetes; order Actinomycetales; family Micrococcaceae; genus Arthrobacter_D. The sequence continues at coordinate 49,080 of NZ_LGIU01000051.1, forward strand.
CTGGATGCACACCTTCAGTCCCGCGAAGATGTGGATCGCGGGCCTGGACGCCCTGCGGAAGCCTCTGCTGCACCTGCACACCCAGATCAACGTGGCCCTGCCCTGGGGCGAGATCGACTTCGACTTCATGAACCTGAACCAGGCCGCGCACGGCGACCGCGAGTTCGGCTACATCCAGTCCCGCCTCGGTGTACCCCGGAAGACGGTGGTGGGGCACGTCTCCAGCCCGGACGTGTGCGCCAAAGTGGCCACCTGGCAGCGCGCCGCCGCCGGCTGGGCCGCGGTGCACGGGCTCAAGGTGGCCCGCTTCGGTGACAACATGCGCAACGTCGCCGTCACGGAGGGCGACAAGACCGAGGCCGAGCTGCGGTTCGGCGTCTCCATCAACACCTGGGGCGTCAACGACCTCGTGGCCGCGGTCGAGGCGCAGTCCGAGGAGGACGTCGACGTGCTCGTCGCGGAGTACGAGGAGACCTACGACGTCGCCCCCGAGCTCCGTCGCGGCGGAGACCGTCACGAGTCGCTGCGCTACGGTGCACGCCAGGAGCTCGGTCTGCTCTCCTTCCTCGAGGAGGGCGACTTCGGCGCCTTCACCACGAACTTCGAGGACCTCGGCGCGCTCCGGCAGCTGCCCGGGCTCGCCGTGCAGCGGCTCATGGCCCGCGGCTACGGCTTCGGCGCCGAGGGCGACTGGAAGACCGCCGTGCTGGTCCGCGCGGCGAAGGTCATGGGCGCCGGGCTGCCCGGCGGCGCCTCCCTCATGGAGGACTACACCTACCACCTGGTACCGGGGGAGGAGAAGATCCTCGGGGCGCACATGCTCGAGGTGTGCCCCACCCTCACCACGTCGAAGCCCACCCTCGAGGTCCACCCGCTCGGGATCGGCGGCAAGGAGGACCCCGTCCGCCTCGTCTTCGACACGGACGCCGGTGCCGGTGTGGTGGTCGCGATGTCGGACATGCGTGACCGCTTCCGCCTCACGGCCAACGCCGTGGAGATCGTCCCGCCGGATGCACCCCTGCCGAACCTGCCGGTGGCACGCGCCGTCTGGAAGCCGGAGCCGAACCTCGAGACCTCGGCCGCGGCCTGGCTGAGCGCCGGCGCCGCCCACCACACCGTCCTCACCACCGCGGTGGGCCTCGAGGTCTTCGAGGACTTCGCGGACATCGCCCAGGTGGAACTGCTGCGCATCGACGCGGACACCACCCTGCGCGGGTTCCAGCGTGAACTGCGCTGGAACGCGGCCTACTACCGGCTCGCGCAGAAACTCTAGAGACCTCCCTCCGAAAGCCGGCGACGTTGCCGGGAACCACTCCAAGAAAGATCCATCATGAATCGGAAATACCTGGCCGGCATCGCGGCCGCCAGCATCCTGACCCTCAGCCTCTCCGCCTGTGGCGGGAGCAGCCGTGGCGGCGAAGCAGCCGATCCCGGCGAGGGCCAGGCGCCGGAGGACATCACCATCGGCGTGGCCATGCCCACGCAGCAGTCCGAGCGCTGGATCGCCGACGGCGCCAACGTGGAGAGCCAGCTCGAGGACCTCGGCTACAAGGTGGACCTGCAGTACGCCAACGACGACATCCCCACCCAGCTCTCGCAGATCGAGAACATGATCAACGGCGGCGTGAGCGCCCTCGTGATCGCCTCGATCGACGGCACCGCACTCACCAGCGTGCTCGACCAGGCGGAGTCGCAGAACATCCCGGTCATCTCCTACGACCGCCTGATCAACGACTCCGACACGGTGGACTACTACACCACGTTCGACAACGAGGAGGTGGGTGTCCAGCAGGCCACCTCCCTGCTCACCGGTCTCGGCGTCCTCGACGCCGACGGTGCCGAGACGGGCGACGAAGGGCCGTTCGACGTCGAGCTCTTCGCCGGCAGCCCGGACGACAACAACGCCACGTTCTTCTGGAACGGTGCCATGTCCGTGCTCCAGCCGTACCTGGACAGCGGCGTGCTGCGCGTGCCCAGCGGCCAGACCAGCTTCGAGCAGGCGGCGATCCTCCGCTGGCTGCCCGACACGGCGCAGGACCGCATGGAGGACCTCCTCACCGTCGGCGGCGGGGAGCGTCTCGAGGGCGTCCTCTCGCCCTACGACGGTCTCTCGATCGGCATCATCTCCGCGCTGACCTCGGGCGGCTACTCCGCGAGCGACCTCCCGGTGGTCACCGGTCAGGACGCCGAGGTGGGGTCCGTGAACTCGATCATCGCCGGTGAGCAGTACTCCACGATCTTCAAGGACGTCCGCGAGCTCGGCGGTCAGGCCGTCTCCATGGTGGACGCCCTCATGAAGGGCGAGGAGCCCGAGGTCAACGACACCGAGACGTACGACAACGGCGTCAAGGTCGTGCCGTCGTACCTGCTCGAGTCCCAGATCGTCACGGTCGACAACTACAAGGAAGTCCTGATCGACAGCGGCTTCTACACCGAGGACCAGCTCGACCAGTAGTCCCCGCACCACACGAGCACCTGTGGCCCCGACCCGTCCGGGCGGGGCCACAGGTGCGTACCTCGCCCGGTACCGCCGGGACACCACTCAAGCAAGCGAGGTTCCACCATGGCGGAGAACATCCTTCGGATGCGCCGCATCACCAAGACCTTCCCAGGTGTGAAGGCACTGCAGGACGTCAACCTGGACGTCGCGCGTGGCGAGGTCCACGCCATCTGCGGGGAGAACGGGGCCGGGAAGTCGACCCTCATGAAAGTGCTCTCGGGCGTGTACCCGCACGGCACGTACGACGGCGACATCGAGTTCGAGGGCGGGATCGCGGAGTTCAAGGACATCCGCGACAGCGAGCACTCCGGGATCGTGATCATCCACCAGGAGCTCGCCCTCTCGCCCTACCTCTCGGTGGCGGAGAACATCTTCCTCGGGAACGAGCGCGAGAAGCGCGGGTTCGTCAACTGGAACGAGACCAACGTGGAGGCCGCCAAGCTCCTCCGCCGGGTGGGGCTGGACCTCAACCCCGTGGTCCGGGCCGGTGACATCGGCGTGGGCAAGCAGCAGCTCGTGGAGATCGCCAAGGCACTCTCCAAGAACGTGAAGCTGCTGATCCTCGACGAACCCACGGCCGCCCTGAACGACGAGGATTCCGCGCACCTGCTGGGACTGGTCAAGGGTCTGCGGGAGGAGGGCATCACCAGCATCATCATCAGCCACAAGCTCAACGAGATCCGCGAGATCGCCGACTCCGTGACCATCCTCCGCGACGGGCAGACCATCGAGACGCTGAGCCTGCACGACGGCTCGGTCTCGGAGGAACGCATCATCAAGGGCATGGTGGGCCGGGACATGGCCAGCCGCTACCCCGACCGCACCCCCTCGATCGGTGAGGAGGTGCTCCGGGTGGAGGACTGGACGGTGCACCACCCGCAGGAGAGCTCACGCGTGATCGTGGACTCCGCGAACCTCAATGTGCGCGCCGGTGAGGTGGTGGGCATCGCGGGACTCATGGGTGCAGGCCGCACCGAGCTCGCCATGAGCGTGTTCGGCCGCAGCTACGGTTCCAACATCACCGGCACGCTCTACAAGAACGGCTCGCCCATCACGGCGAAGACCGTCAGCGAGGCGATCCGGCACGGCATCGCGTACGCCACGGAGGACCGCAAGCGGTACGGGCTGAACCTGATCGACGACATCAAGCGGAACATCTCCGGTGCCGCGCTCGGCAAGCTCGCCAAGGGCGGCTGGGTGGACAGCGGACGCGAGGCCGTGGTGGCCGGCGACTACCGGAAGTCCATGAACATCAAGGCGCCCTCGGTCGCCTCGATCACGGGCAAGCTCTCGGGCGGCAACCAGCAGAAGGTGGTGCTCTCCAAGTGGATGTTCTCCGACCCGGACGTGCTCATCCTCGACGAACCCACCCGCGGTATCGACGTCGGTGCCAAGTACGAGATCTACACCATCATCAACAAGCTCGCCTCGGCGGGCAAGGCAGTCATCGTGATCTCCTCCGAGCTCCCCGAGCTCCTCGGGATCTGCGACCGCATCTACACCCTGGCCGAAGGGCGCATCACCGCCGACGTGCCCATCGACCAGGCCACACCGGAACTCCTCATGCAGTACATGACCAAGGAAAAGGACTGACCCGATGGCCACCACCGTCAAGGACCCCGTCATCACCACACCACCCCCGCCCGCCAAGGCCGGGCTCTCCTTCCTGACGAGCAGGCTGCGGCAGATCGGTATCTTCGTCGCCCTCCTCGTGATCGTGATCCTCTTCCAGGCGCTGACCGGCGGCAGGCTGCTGCAGTCGGACAACGTCTCGAACATCATCGTGCAGAACAGCTACATCCTGCTCCTGGCCATCGGCATGGTCATGATCATCGTGGCCGGGCACATCGACCTCTCGGTGGGCTCCGTCGCGGCCTTCGTGGGCGCCATGTCCGGCATCATGATCCAGAACTGGGGCTTCCCGTGGTGGGTGGCCTTCGTGGGCTCCCTGCTCATCGGTGCCGCGGTGGGAGCATGGCAGGGCTTCTGGGTGGCGTACATCGGCATCCCCGCCTTCATCGTCACCCTCGCCGGCATGCTCGTGTTCCGCGGGCTCACGCAGATCGTGCTCGGCAACCAGCGCATCACCGGTTTCCCCGAGGAGTACCGCCAGCTCGGCGGTGGCTTCCTGTTCCCGGGGCTGTTCCCGCCCGAGACCAACCTCCTCGACTGGACCACGGTGATCCTCGGTGTCGCCGCCGTCGTCGCGCTCGTGGTCACGCAGCTCCGCGGCCGCGCCACCCGGGCACGCCTCAAGCTCGAGGACGAGCCCGCGTCCTGGTTCTTCACCAAGCTCGCGTTCATCGCCGTGATCATCCTCGGCCTGACCTACCTGCTGGCCGGCTCGCGCAGCGGTACGCCGATCGTGCTGGTGGTGCTCGGCATCCTGATCGTCGCCTACAGCGCCGTGATGAGCAACAGCGTGTTCGGACGTCACATCTACGCCCGCGGTGGCAACCTGCAGGCCGCGCAGCTCTCGGGCATCAACACCAAGCGCATCGACTTCATGCTCTTCGTGAACATGGGCGTGCTCGCGGCGCTGGCCGGGCTGATCTTCACCGGTCGCCTGAACTCGGCCGGACCGGGTGCCGGTAACCTCTTCGAGCTCGACGCCATCGCGGCCGCCTTCATCGGTGGTGCCGCGGTGACCGGTGGCGTGGGTACGGTGATCGGTGCCATCACCGGTGGCCTGATCATGGGCGTGCTGAACAACGGCATGTCACTGCTCGGCGTGGGTATCGACTACCAGCAGTTCATCAAGGGCATGGTGCTCCTGCTCGCCGTCGGGTTCGACGTCTTCAACAAGCGCCGCGCGTCCAGCGCCCTCAAATAGGACGGCGGTCCGGGGAGCAGTGATCCCCCCGCCCGATCCCCCTGGAACAGAGCCGCACCGCAAGCCCTCACGGGCCTGCGGTGCGGCTCCTGTCGTTGGCCCGCCCGTCGCCGGACGGCACGCGGCTCAGGAGGTGATCTGGCGCTTCGAGGAGATGACGCCGGTGTTGAACCCCGCGAGGTTGAGGCCGCCGTGGAAGCGCGCGTGCTCGATCTTCAGGCAGCGGTCCATGACCACGTTCAGCCCGGCGGCCTCGGCCCCGCGTGCCACGTCCTCATGCCAGGACCCCAGCTGCAGCCACAGCGTCCTCGCCCCGACGTCGAGGGTCTCCTGCAGCACGGTCGGGAGGTCGTCGTGCTTGCGGAACACGTCGACGACGTCGGGCACCTCCGGCAGGTCCTGCAGGGAGGCGTACGCCGGTTGGCCGAGGATCTCCTTCGCCACAGGGTTCACGAAGTACAGGCGGTAGGGCGCGGAGGACTGCAGGTAGGTGGCCACGAAGTAGGACGCCCGGGAGGGCTTGTCCGAGGCCCCGACGATCGCCACGGAACGGGCGTTGCGCAGCAGCGCCAGGCGTTCGGGGGAGGAGGGGCCTTCCCAGGTGCGCTCCTGCGTGGTCGTGCCGCTCATGCTCCCACCCCTACTGCCCGCGTGGTGTCCGGGGCGTCGTCGTTCTCCTCCGCGTTCTCCGCAGGGACCTGCGGGAGGTCCTCGAACTCCTCGTCCGAGGCCTTCAGGGCGGTGTCCAGCGCCTGGTCGAGGTCCCACAGGATGTCCTCGAGGTCCTCGAGCCCCACCGAGATGCGGACGAGGTCCTCCGGGACCCCCGCCGCCACGAGCTGATCGGCGGAGAGCTGCTGGTGTGTCGTGGACCCGGGGTGGATCACCAGGGTGCGGGAATCGCCCACGTTCGCGAGGTGCGAGGCGAGCTGCAGCGACTCGATGAACTTCTGCCCCGCCTTCCGCCCACCCTTGATGCCGAAGCTGAACACGGAGCCGGGACCCTGGGGCAGGTACGTCCTCGCCCGCTCGTGGTGCGCGTGCGTGGGCAGGCCCGCGTAGTTCACGTACTCCACGCGCGGATCCGCCTGCAGCCATTCCGCCACGGCCTGCGCGTTCTCGAGGTGCTCGTCCAGGCGCTGGGCGAGCGTCTCCACGCCCTGGAGCAGCTGGAAGGCGGACATCGGGGAGAGGGAGGGCCCGATGTCGCGGAGCTGCTCGGTGCGGAGCTTGGTGAGGAACCCGTACTCGCCGAAGTTGGCCCACCACTGGATGCCGCCGTAGGAGGGTACGGGCTCGGTCATCATGGGGAACTTGCCGTTGCCCCAGTCGAAGCGCCCGCTCTCCACGATCACGCCGCCCAGGGTGGTGCCGTGCCCGCCGATGAACTTGGTGGCGGAGTGGATCACGATGTCCGCGCCGTGCTCGATCGGCCGCACGAGGTACGGGGTGCTGAGGGTGGAGTCCACGATGAACGGCACGCCGGCGTCGTGCGCCACCTCCGCCAGCCCGGCGAGGTCCGCGATCTCGCCGGAGGGGTTCGCGATCACCTCTGCGTACACGGCCTTGGTGTTCTCCCGGATCGCGGCGGCGTAGTCCGCCGGATCGGTCCCGGGTACGAAGGTGGTCTCGATGCCGAAGCGGCGCAGGGTCACGTCCAGCTGCGTGACCGTCCCCCCGTACAGCTGGGAGGCGGCCACGATGTGGTCGCCGGCCTGGCAGAGCGCGGCGAAGGTGAGGAACTCGGCGCTCATGCCCGACGCCGTCGCCACCGCGCCGATACCGCCCTCGAGGGAGGCGATCCGCTCCTCGAACGCGGCGACCGTGGGATTGCCGATCCTCGAGTAGATGTTCCCGTACTTCTGCAGCGCGAAGAGGTTCGCGGCGTCGTTGGTGTCCTTGAACACGAAGGACGTGGTCTGGTAGATCGGGACGGCGCGGGCGCCGTGGGTGGCGTCGGGGGTGCCGCCGGCGTGCAGTGCGCGCGTACGGAAACCGAAGGAACGTTCTGCCATCAGGCACCTGCCTTGCTGAGGAGCGGGGTGGGAAGGGTGGACTCCGGATCGAAGTCCACGCCGGCCTTGCGGGCGGCGTCGGCCTCGAGCTCACGGACGATCGGGAGGATGTCCGTGCCGAACGCCGCCACCTCCTCCTGGAAGTGGAGGTAGCAGGTGAGCAGGAGGTTCACGCCGATGAGCTTGTACTCCACGATCCGCTCGGCGATCTGCTCGGGCGTGCCGATGAGCCTGGTCCTGAACCCGTCGTTGTACTGCACGAGGTCCTCGAAGCTGGAGTCCGCCCACATGCCCTTGCCGTCCCTCGTGGAGGCCCCGGCCTCCTGGACGGCGTCACGGAAACCCTCGACGGCGGGACGGTGGGCCTTGGCGACGATCTCACGGATGGTCTCACGTGCCTCCTTCTCGGAGTCGCGCGCGATCACGAAGCCGTTCAGCCCGTAGCGGGGACGTCTGCCGGCTGCAGCGGCGGACGCCCGGACGCCGGCGATGTTCTCCTTGAACCCCTCGAGGTCCTTGCCGTTGGAGAAGTACCAGTCGGCCACGCGGCCCGCGGTGGACTGCGCCGCGGTCGAGTTCCCGCCGAAGAAGATCTCGGGATGCGCACGGCCGGGCACGTCCACGGGAGGCGGGCTCAGGGTGAAGTCGTTGATGTCGTAGTACTTGCCCGCCTGGCTGTAGCCCTCCTCGGTCCACAGGCCCCGCAGCACCCGGATGAACTCCTCGGTGCGCACGTACCGCTCGTCGTGCTCCAGCCATTCCAGGCCGAAGTTCACGAACTCGTCCTTCAGCCAGCCGGACACGATGTTCACGGCGGCACGGCCGTTCGAGATGTGGTCCGCGGTGATGATGAACTTCGCCAGCACCCCGGGGTGCCACATGCCCGGGTGGACGGCGGCGATCACCTTGAGCTTCTCGGTGGCCGCCAGGAGGGCGAGGGAGAAGCTGGTGGCCTCGTGCTGCTTGTCCGCACCGTAGGACGCCGCGTAGCGGGTCTGGGACAGCGCGTACTCGAAGCCGGCGTCCTCCGCGATGCGGGCGAGCTTCCTGTTGTAGTCGAAGTCCCAGCTGGTGCGCTGCTCGATCGTCGAGACCACCAGCCCACCGCTCACATTGGGGACCCAGTACGCGAACTTGAGGGGGGTGGAAAGGTCGGCGACGCTCATCGTGTCCTCCATCGGTCTGGCAGTAGCACCCTACTGTCGCCGCGGGGACGCGGTGGCCAGGGTTGCTGCGGCGTCAGTGAGCCAGATCTCTCGGCCGCTCGGGATGGTCAAGCACGAGTGTGACACCGACCCGGGTGGGGAGCAACCAATGTGTCCTCCCGTGGCGTCTCCGGCCTCGCCTCCGCGGCCCGGATGTCCGACGACGGCCCTCAGGGGAAGTGCAGGGGGAGCGCAGGGGATCTGCAGGCAGCTCACTCCTCGCCGTGAGCCTCGTTACAGGAATGTGACAAATGCGCCGTCCCTGGGTATGGTCTTCGAGTGCCTCCCTCCAGGTGAGGCGCTCCTGGACGGATTGTCGAGCCCTGCCGCCGTCCCATGGACACCGTTCGCACTCACTGACGGCAGGGACGGGGGAACCACCAGTTCCACCGGGCGCCCAGGACCACCTGAGGACGCCCTAGGGGTTAAGTCGCAGCTCACTCGCCGAACAGGGCGCAGGGACTCGACCGGATGTCTCCCATCCGAATCCGACAGCTCACCCCGCAGGCAGAGGAGAGGTACACACCCATGTCACGCAACACTTCTCAGGCACGCCACCGCAACGCCGGTACCGCCTTCCAGGGCCTGTCCACCGCAGCCAAGAACCACGCCCTCGCCGTCGGCCGCCCCGTGGCGATCGTCGCCGTCACCTCCGGCCTCGCACTCAGCGCCGTGGGCACCGCCCACGCCGGTGCGTACACCGACCAGGCGCCCGCCCCCGTCGCAGCAGCTCCCGTGGTGGCCCCGGTCACCGCAGCCGCGAACGCCCCCGCAGCCGCCCCGGTCGCAGCGCCCGCCGCTGCCGCCTCCTCGCACACCGTCGTCGCCGGTGACACCCTCGGTGCCATCTCCGCCCAGTACGGTGCCGATCTGCACGCCGTCCTCGGCGCGAACGGCCTGTCGCTGAGCTCGATCATCTACCCCGGCGACACCATCGTCATCCCCGCCGCCGGTGCTGTCGTCGCGCCGGTCGCCGTCGAGACCGTCGTGGCTCCCGTCGAGACGTTCGTGGCCCCCGCACAGACGGTGGCCGCTCCCGTGGAGTACGCCCCCGCCGCTCCGGTCCAGCACGCTGCCTCCGTGGCACCCGCAGCCCCCGCGAACGACGGCGTGTACCTCGCGGCGTCGAACGTCTCTCCCGCTCCTGCCGAGACCACTCAGGCCGCCTCGAACGTCGCCGGAGCCCTCGTGGCCTCCGCCTACAGCCAGATCGGCGTCACGCAGGACTGCACCGCCATGGTCGAGAAGGCCCTGCGCTCCGCCGGTATCGCCGTCGGCGACCTCGGCCCCTCGCAGTTCTTCCAGTTCGGTCCCACCGTGGGAACCCCCGCACCGGGCGACCTCGTCATCACCGCCGGCCACGTCGCCATCTACATCGGCAACGGCCAGGTCATCAGCGGCGGCATGAACGGCATCAACGCCACCATGCAGCACCCCCTCTCGGACCTCCCGGGAGCATCCTTCGCACGCGTCGCGGGCTGCCACGTCGCGGCACCCTCCGTCGGGGAGCGGAGAGCGGCGGGCGCCCGGGCGGGGGGCCCGCCGCGCTCCCGTTCCCCCCCGGGCCGTCCCGAGGGGCTGTCAGGCGCGCGAGGCCAGGACGGCCTGGATGCCGGGGATGCACTTCTCGTTCTGCAGTGACGTGGTGTCCCCGAGCGGCGCCCCCTCGTAGAGCTGCGTCAGCAGGCGCCGCATGATCTTGCCGGACCTCGTCTTCGGTACGTCGGGCACGACGACGACGGCCGAGGGTCGCGCGATCGGCCCGATGACCTGACCCACCTGCGCGCGCAGGGCCGCGGCGACGTCCTCGTCGTCCTCCGTGCCCGTCGCCGCGGGCGTCAGGACCACGAACGCCGCGATGGCGTGCCCCGTCACCGGATGGGCCACCGGGCAGACACCGGCCTCGGTCACCAGCGGGTGAGCCACGAGGGCGGATTCGATCTCGATGGTGGAGAGCCGGTGGCCCGAGACGTTGATGACATCGTCCACCCTGCCCAGGATCCAGGTGTCGCCGTCGTCGTCGTACCGTGCGCCGTCACCGGCCAGGAACCAGCCCTGCGCGGCGAATGTCCGCCAGTAGGAGTCGAGGTAGCGTTGCGGGTCCCCCCACACCGTGCGGGCCATGGCCGGGCCGTGCCGGTCCACCACGATCAGTCCCTGGACCCCGGGGGGTACCTGCTCGCCGTCCTCGTCCACGATCCGCGTGCTCACCCCGGGGAGCGCGCGGGCCGCGCACCCCGGCTTGAACTCGGTGTCGGTAGGGGCGGGGGAGAGCACGGTGGCACCGGTCTCCGACTGCCACCAGGTGTCCACGACGGGAACCTCGTCCCGGCCGAGGTTCCTGCGGAACCACCGCCAGGCCTCCGGGTTCACGGCCTCACCCACGGTGCCCAGCACGCGGATGCTCGAGAGGTCGTACCCGGCGGGTACGCCGTCCGGGAACCAGCCCATCAGCGAGCGCACCATGGTGGGCGCCGTGTAGTAGCTGGTGACGCCGTAGCGCTCGATGATCTCGAGGTGCCGGCCGGGGTGCGGCGTGTTCGGTGTCCCCTCGAAGATCACCTGCGTGGCGCCGTTGGCCAGCGGACCGTAGAGCTCGTAGGTGTGCGCGGGGACCCACGCGAGGTCCGCCGTGCACCAGTGGACGTCCGTGCCCCGCTGCCCCGGATCCGGGTGGATGAAGAGGTGCTCGAAGCTCCAGGACGCCTGGGTGAGGTACCCGCCCGAGGTGTGCACCAGGCCCTTCGGCTTCCCCGTGGTGCCCGAGGTGTACATGATGAACAGCGGTGTCTCGGCGTCGAACGCCTCCGCCTCGTGGTGCGGGGAGGCCGGGTCGACGACGTCGTGCCACCACACGTCGCGGCCCTCGGTCCAGGCCACCTCGGACTCGGTGCGGCGGATCACCAGGACGTGCTCGATGCCGTTCTCGCCGGACACGGCGGCGTCCGCGTTGTCCTTCACGGCCACGGCGGTGCCGCGGCGGAACTGGCCGTCCGTGGTGACGAGGAGCTTGGCGCCGGTGTCCTCGACGCGGAAGCGCAGCGCCTCCGCGGAGAAGCCGCCGAACACGAGCGAGTGGACGGCGCCGATCCGCGCGCACGCGAGGGTGACCACCACGGTCTCCACGAGCACGGGCAGGTAGATCACCACGCGGTCGCCCTTGCCCACGCCGAGGCCCAGGAGCGCGTTGGCCGCCCGGCCGACGTCGTCCTGCAACTCGGCGTAGGTGACGCTCCGGCGGTCCCCGGGTTCACCCTCGAAGTGCAGGGCCACGCGGTCCCCGTCGCCTGCCCGCACGTGCCGGTCCACGCAGTTCACGGCGACGTTCAAGGTGCCACCGGCGAACCACTCGATGGTGGGCACGCTGAGCGTTCCGTCCTGCTGCTCGGTGGCGCGCTCGAACGTGTGCAGGGTGTGCCAGGGGGTGCTCCATTCGAGCCGTCCGGCCTGCTCCGCCCAGAAGGCCAGGCGCTGCGCCTCCGCCGTGTCCGGTACCAGATCCTCCGCGATGTCCGCCACCTCCTCCCGCGCCGATGCCGTGCTGCTCACGCCCATCGCCGCACCGCCCAGCGCTCCGCGAGTCCCAGCAGGGCGTCGGTGCTCTTGCCGAGTACCGCCAGCAGGATGATGGTGAGGATGATGCGGTCGACGCGCCCGTTCTGCTGGGACTCCGTGAGCAGGTACCCCAGGCCCATGGAGGCGGCGAGGAGTTCCGCCGCGACGAGGAACAGCCAGGCCTGCGCGAGTGCCAGCCGCAGACCGGAGAACAGGGCGGGCACGACGGCGGGCAGCTGCACCGTGAGGAGCAGTCGCACGCCGTTCAGCCCGAAGGCCCGCGCCGCTTCCACGAGGTTCCGGTCCACGTGCCGGAGGGCGAGGTAGAGCGTGGTGAAGACGGGGAAGAACGCCCCGATGGTGATCAGGGTGACCTTGGAGTCCTCGTTGATGCCGATCCACAGCAGGAGCAGGGGCACCCAGGCCAGGGACGGCACCGCGCGCAGTGCCCCGATCATGGGCGTCAGGAGCACGTCCGCGATCCTGGACAGTCCGAGCAGGGCTCCGGCCACCACGCCGAGTGCCGCCCCGCACAGGAAGCCGAGGAGCACGCGCTGGGTGGAGATGAGGATGTGGTCGGTGAGCAGTCCGCGTTCCACGAGGTCCACGGCAGCCGTGTACACGGCTGCGGGTGAGGGCAGCTGCGAGGGACGGAAGAAGCCCGACGCCGTACTCAGGTACCACCCCAGCAGGAGCAGGGCCGGGACGATCAGCCCGAGCAGGAGGGCACCGATCCGCCGGCCTGCGCCCCGGCGTCGTTCCGCTGCCCGGAGGCGCCGCGCTGCTGCGGCTCCCGTGGTGAGGGGGACTCCGGAGACCTCCGAGCCCTCCTTGCTCAGCGGGATGGCACGACCGGTCGGGACCTGCCCGCTCACGAGGAGGAGCCGATGGCGTCCGGGTCCGCGTTCTCGACGAACGAGGGGTCCAGGAGGGTCTCGAGCGCCTCGTCCACCTGGGCCTGCTCCAGCACGTCGCCGTTCTCCACGAACACGGGGCCGATCTTCTCGAGCACGCTGCGCTGGGCGTCACCCGGGGCGGGGTCCACCGCGAGGTTGGTGCGGTCCAGGATCACCGAGTTCGCCACGGCCTGGTCGATGCCGGCGACCTCCGCGAGGATCGCCGCCGTCTCCTCCGGGTTCTCCTCCGCCCAGGCGCGGGCGTGCTCGTAGGCGTCCACCACGGTCTGGGCCACGTCGGGCTGCTCCTCGAGGAAGTCCTCGGTGGCGTTGAGGAAGCCGTAGGTGTTGAAGTCGATGTCGCGGAAGAACAGCTGGGCGCCGTCCTGCTCGGCGGCGGCCATGATCGGGTCCAGTCCGGCCCAGGCGTCCACGGCACCGCTCGCGAGGGCGGAGCGCCCGTCCGCGTGCTGCAGGTTCTCGATGGTCACCTCGGACTGGTCCACCCCCGCCGCCTCGAGGGCCTGCAGCAGGAAGAAGTACGGGTCCGTGCCGATGGTGGCGGCCACCGACTTGCCGCGCAGGTCCTCCACCGACGTGATCCCGGAGTCCGGCAGTGTCACCAGCGCGGACCACTCCGGCTGCGAGTAGATGTCGATGGTGCGGATGGGGGAGCCGTTGGAGCGTGCCAGCAGCGCCGCGGACCCTGCGGTGGAGCCGACGTCGATCGCGCCCGCCCGCAGCGCCTCGTTGGCCTTGTTCGATCCGGCGGACTGCACCCAGTTGACGTCCATGTCCTGCTCCGCGAGCGCGTCCTCGAGCCAGCCCTGCTCCCGGACGATCAGGCTCAGCGGGTTGTAGGTGGCGAAGTCGATGTTCAGCGTGCCGCCCTGCGTGGCGCCGTCCGCGGAGCCGGCGTCCGCTGCGTTCTCACCCGCCATGCAGCCGCTGAGGCCGAGGGAGAGCGCGGTGGCGAGGGCGAGGGTGGGGAGGAGGGTGCGGCGATTCATGGTGGTTCCTTAGCGAGCGGGACGCCGGAGGTGGCGTGGAGGTGGAGGAGGTGTGCAGGGGGCGCCGGTACGGCAGGGCGGTGCGGGGATGGCGCGGGGGTCAGTGGCCGGTGACGCCGAGCAGGGAGAGCAGGGAGCTCCGCAGCCGGCCGAGCTCCGCGGAGTTGCGGTTGCGAGGACGTGATCCGGGAACGGTGACCAGTTCGGCGACCGTGGAGCCCTCGGCGTCGTCATCCGTCCGCCCGAGCACGAGGACGCGGTCCGCGAGCTGGAGCGCCTCGTCGACGTCGTGCGTCACGAGCAGCACCGTGGTGGGCTGTGCGCCGTGGATCTCGAGGAGGAGGTCCTGCATCTTGATGCGGGTGAGGGCATCGAGCGCGCCGAACGGTTCGTCGAGCAGCAGCACGCCGGGGTTCCGGGCGAGTGCCCGCGCCAGTGAGGTGCGCTGCGCCATGCCGCCGGAGACCTCGCGGGGGCGGTGCTTCGCGAACCTGTCCAGTCCCACGAGTTCGAGCAGCTCGCGGACCTTGGCCTTCCCGGCCGCGGCACCCGCGGATCTCGGGAGCCCGATCGCCACGTTGGCCTGCAGCGTGTGCCAGGGCAGCAGCCGGGGTTCCTGGAACGCGACGGCGCAGCGCTCGTCGATCCCGTCGACGGGTGTCCCGTCGATCAGGACCTCACCGGCGTCGGGGACGTCGAGCCCGGCCGCGGCCCGCAGGAGGGTGGACTTCCCGCATCCGCTGGTGCCGAGGATCGCGAGGATCTCACCGGGCCGCACGTCCACGGTGACGTCGCGCAGCACCACGCGCCGGGCGCCGGACGGGCCGAAGCTGCGCCCCAGCCCCGAGAAGCTGACGCCGAGGGCTTGCTTGGAGGAGGGCCGGGTCTTGCCGGGTGCCAGAAGTGCAGTCATCACGTCTCCATCGGTCCTGGCGGTAGCACCCTACGGTTCGAGCCTTGGCCGCCGCACTCGCGGTGGTTCCCGTGGCTCGCACCTCGTTATCGCCTCGCATCAGGGGGATGCGGGCAACCAGGGTTGCTGCGGCTTCATCGATCCAGGTCTCTCGGCCGCTCGGGATGGTCACCCCCATGAAACCCCGGGCTGTCCGGAGGAGCAAAATGGGACGTGTAACAAAGGCTGTAACAATCCACGCCCGAGTCGAGGAGGAACCGTGGCACATCGCAACGATCCGCAGGTGATCGGAAGGCTCCTGACCGAGCCCGGCCGCTGGGCGGTGGTGGGACTCTCGAACAATCCGAGGCGCGCGGCCGTCGGCGTCTCCCGCTTCCTCATGGACCGGCTCGGCATGGAGATCGTCCCGGTGAGCCTGAAGGGCGACGACGTCCACGGGCAGCAGGGCTACACCCGGCTCGCCGACGTCCCCGGGAGCATCGACGTGGTGGACTGCTTCGTGAACTCCACCCGCGTGGGGGCGGTGGTGGACCAGGCGATCGCCGTCGGGGCGAAGGCCGTGTGGCTCCAGCTCGGCGTGATCGACGAGGCCGCGGCGGCCCGCGCGGCGGAGGCCGGGCTCGACGTCGTCATGGACACCTGCCCGGTCATGGAAGCACCCGCGCTCGGTCTTTGATGGCCACGGGGTCCGCGCTTCCACAGATCACGTGTGCCGGTACCTCACATGCGCTGATATCGGGACCGGATTACCATGAACACGCCGTACGCCATGAGCCCGAGGGCCACGGATCCCAGGATCCACATGCCGAACGGCTGATCACGCAGTGACTTCAGTGCACCATCCAGACCGGTGGACTGCTCGGGATCATGCCGGACGGTGCTCACGAGGACGAGGACGCCCAGCACCCCGAGAGCCACCCCCTTGGCGATGTAACCCACCGCTCCGAGCGCCACGAGAGCGGTCCCTGCCGGCCGGAGCGGGAGACGGGTGAGGTGCTTCCGGAAACGGCGGGTCACACCGCTGTGGATGAAGTACCCTCCGACGCCCAGGATGCCGAGGCCCACCGCGAACAGGAGCACCGACCCGGCCGGATGGGACATGAGCGACGCGCTCACAGAACTCGTGCTACTGCTGCTGTCGGTCGAGCCGCCGAGGGCGAATCGACCGAACGTCACACCGATCCCCGCGTACACCACGGACTGCCCGGCGCACTTGGTCCGGAAGACCGCCCTGTCCTTGGCCGAGCCGCTACGGGCGCCGAAGAAGATCTCGCTGACCAGGAAGAGCGCGAGTGCCAGGCAGCCCAGGAAACAGAACCACAGCAGCACCGTGCCACCCGGGCGCGTGGCGAGCTGGCCGATCGCACCGCTCTGGTCGGCACTGCCGGATCCTCCGTCGGAGAGTCCCAGGGCGATGATCCCGATGAGGAGGTGCAGGATCCCTGCAGCCACGTAACCCGCACGGGCCGCGAGCGTGAAACCGGTCGAGTCCGCAGCCTGCTCGGCCGCGTCGGTCGCCTTGTCGACGGCATCCTTGCCCCCGCCGCCCGGCGTCGTCCCCTGTCCCATGATGTTCCCGTCTCCTCGTCGGACCGGCGGGACCGAGGTCCGACGGATCCGTGCCGTCCGGATCATCCTGCCACCGCGTGTCCCGCCGCCACAGGGCATCCTCCTGCCGGACGAGTACCCGGCACGCGGAACGGCGACACCTCCCGGGATGTGTGGCGTCCGATCCGGGAGCGTGGTGCCGCAGGGCCGCATCGAGCAGGGCGCCATCGCCGTCCCACCGCACCCGCGCGCGGGTGCGGTGGATACCATGGCACTGGTGCGTACCGGCCGGCCACCGGGGCCGGGCACCCCTGGTCCTCCTCCACCGGTCCCCTCGAGAGGTACGGCATGGAACGGTTCACCTACAGCGAGCGCGGCGCCACGGACCGCCCGTTCCCCCAGCCGTTCGAGGGCGGCTGGCCCGCCGGGTACACCGTCATGGTGGAGCGGCACGAGATCGTTTCCGCTGATGCGGCGGGGGCCTTCGTGGCACCCCCGGGGGGGGGCCTCGGGGGGGGAATGCCCGCCGTGCGGGCCTCACCCTGGAATCCGACGCCGGGCGCGCGGCGCCCGGGGTGCGGGTGGTGTCCGGGTTCGGTGTGGGCCCCTTCCGCATCAAGGCACCCTGCCGTGTGCTGTGGTCGAGGCCGGGGGAGTTCGACGGCGCATCCCGCGCCGTCGCGGGCCAACGCGGCGGGTTCGGGTACGGGACGCTGCCGGGCCACCCGGTGCGGGGTGAGGAGGGCTTCTACGCCGAGCTCACCGACGACGGACGCCTGTTCTTCGTCTGCTCCGCCTACAGTGCGCCGGCGAGTCTCCTGTACCGGCTGGCCGCTCCGGTGACCCGGTTGACGCAGCGCTTCGTCCTCGCCAGGTATGTCCGAGCGGCGCGGAGCCTCGCGGCAGGAGTCTGAGTCCCTGCCGTGAGGCTTCGTTCATCCGCGGTACCCTCCGACGAGCAGATCCCGCGAGGAACGGAGCGCCCGGATGAGCCGGCAGGTGCAGATCACCTTCGACGCCCATGTTCCCCGGACGCTCTCGTGCTTCTGGCGCGACGTTCTGGGACACGTCCATCCGGGTCCCCCGCGATGAAGCCGCACCACCGATGTGCCTCGAACGCATCGTGATGAGGGGCCCGGAAGGGAACGAATTCTGCCTTAAGTGACGGATTTCTTGTGCGGACCCTACGAGCACCATCGAATCGTTACCGGAACCGACTACTCGTTTTTGTTGCCGAACTACCTGTCAGCACTCTAAGTTAAAAACTACAGTGATCGCCCAGGGTGTTTCCAGGATGTTCGGGTCCACCGCTGGACTCTGCGATCTGCGGATCGTGACGTTCAGCGTGCGGCGGGCCTCCTCCGAGGGTCGTCCCGTGCGAGTGGCCTCCGCGAACTGGGACGTCGGGGGTCGCCCGGGGGAATCTACGTGTTTTCAGGAGACGCGCACACATGAACGTTGGAAAAAAATGGGTTGCTGCCGGATCGACAGCCACCCTTCTTGCCGGTGGACTCTTCCTCGGCGCACCCGCAGCCACCGCTGCACCGGGTGACCAGGCATGCCTCGCCGCATCGACCCAGTTCAACGCGGCCCTCGGTGCCGCCGGCATCGACCTCGCGTTCGTCAACCAGCTCGAGGTCGCCGTCGCGAACGTCGTCACGACACTGGAGAACGCACTGCTGCTCGCCGATGCTGCCGCGAGCACGGAAGCCGCTGTCGCCGCCCAGGGTCAGGTCGAAGCCACCGCGGTGCTGTATGACACAGCGGTCGACAATGTCGATGCCGCCCAGACCGCGTACAACACCGCGCTCGCAGCGGCGAACGGTGATGTCGAGGCTCCTGCCGTTGTCCAGGCGCAGGGTGTGCTGACGCTTGCCCTGGCCGATCAGGCAGCGGCGCTCAACAACGCGGACCTCGCCTTCGCAGCCTACGAGGCCCTGGTCTACACCCCGGAGGTCCAAGCCGCCGAAGCCGCAGCTGAAGCTGCAGCGGCGGAGGCCGACGCCCTAATCGCTCAGCTCGGTGGCGACGAGGCGCTCGCCGCCCAGATCGTCGAGCTGTTCAAGGCCTTCCTCGCCGCTTGTGACGCCAGCGCCATCGGCGTCGACCCCGTGGTCCCGATCGTCACGCCCGTGACCCCGGCTCCCGTGGTCGTGACCCCGGCCCCCGAGGTCGTCGTGGTGACCCCTGCCCCGGAGGTCACCGTCGTGACCCCGGCTCCCGTAGCCGTGGCCCCGGCCACCGGGACCAACAAGGGCCTCAATGTCCAGACCGCCGTCGCCACCGAGGACAACAGCGCAGCGATGACCCTCATCGCTGCGCTGCTGGCCGTCGGCGTCGCGGTTCCCATGGCAACAGCCGCCCGCATGCGCCGCCTCGAGCGCGCACAGCGCTAGTACACCGACTGCTCCGCCCCCGCGTCCTCGGACCGCGGGGGCGGAGCAGTGCATCATCCATCCCTAGCTCAGGACCGCCTGCATCATGGACACTCCCCGGAGCCCCGAAGAACCATTCGATCCCCAGTCCGAGGACGGTGCCGATGTGGCCGTCCGGGAACGGCCGAGGAAGCGGTGGATCGTCCTTCCCCTGGTGGCTGCCGCCGCCCTGGTCGGAGGTGTGGTGCTGTCGCAGGGCTCTGCCGGGGCCCCGCCCGAGGCCTCGCCGACCACCTCGATCTCAGCGGTCGCCGCGCCGTCGTCCTCCGCCACGCCGCAGGACACCGCAGCACAGCCCACGGCGACCCCGGTTGCCGCCGATGCCGGCCCCGCCGCCGCCCAGCCCGTCGGGCTCTCCTTCGCCGCAGCCGGTATCGACATGGCCGTGCTGCCCCTGACCCCCAGCGACGAGGACCTCGCCACGCAGTCCCTGGTCCCGCCCCTCACCATCGACGCCTACTGGCTCACGCCCTATGGGGTCCCCGGCGCAGGATCGCAGAACACCACCTACATCGCCGGGCACAGCTGGGACGGCCAGGACGCCCCCTTCAACCACCTGAGCGACGAGAGCCTCGTGGGGAAGGAGTTCACCCTGACCACCGAGGAGGGCGAGCTCACCTACGTGGTGGACGGCGTGGTCACGCACGACAAGGACACCCTGAAGGACAGTGAGATCTGGGACGTCGTGCCCAACCGCGTGGTGCTGATCAGCTGCTACACCGAGGACCCGTGGGGCAAGAACGTGGTGGTCACCGCGATGCCCAGGACCGCGTAGCACCGCATCACCTCACAGCCGGAGGAGGCCGCCATCCGAGCACGGGTGGCGGCCTCCTCCGGATGTGCGTGGGATTCAGCCGAAGTACTTCGGCAGCGTCCCCTCGTGGGCCTCGCGGAGCTGGTCGAGTGGCAGGTTGAAGTACCCCTGCACGTCCAGCGCCTGGTTCTCCGTGTCCACCACGCCGATCCGGAGGGTGGGGAAGTTCCGCGCGGTGCACATGTCGTTGAAGCGCACCTCCTCGGAGCGCGGCACGCTGACGACGGCGCGGCCCTGGCTCTCGCTGAACAGTGCGGTGAACGCGTCGATACCGTCGCGCTCGCACAGCTCGTCGATCCCGATGCGCGCGCCCACGCCGAAGCGCAGCGCCATCTCGCTGATCCCGGCGGCGAGCCCGCCCTCGGACAGGTCGTGGGCGCCGTCGATCATGCCGTCGCGGCTGCAGTTCACGAGGATCGCCGCGAGGGTCTTCTCCTGCGTGAGGTCCACGGCCGGCGGCTGCCCGCCGAGGTGACCGCGCAGGCGGGCCCACTCCGAGCCGTCCAGCTCGTCGGCCGTGGTACCCAGCAGGTAGACGGCCTGCCCGTCCTCACGCCAGCCCGACGGCGTGCGGCGTGCGACGTCGTCGAACACGCCCAGCACGCCCACCACGGGGGTGGGGTGGATGGCCACGCCGCCCGTCTGGTTGTACAGCGAGACGTTGCCGCCGGTCACGGGCACGCCGAGTTCCTGGCAGGCGTCCGCGAGACCACGCACCGTCTCGGCGAACTGCCACATCACCTCGGGGTCCTCGGGGGAACCGAAGTTCAGGCAGTCGGTGACGGCCAGCGGCACGGCACCGGCGGTCGCGACGTTCCGGTACGCCTCCGCGAGGGCCAGGCGGGCACCCTCGTAGGGGTTCAGGTAGGAGTAGCGGCCGTTGGCGTCGGTGGAGATGGCGACGCCGAGGCCGGTCTCCTCGTCCACGCGGACCACGCCGGCGTCGTCGGGCATGGCCAGGGCCGTGTTGCCCTGCACGTAGCGGTCGTACTGGTTGGTCACCCAGTCCTTGGAGCACAGGTTCGGCGAGGCCATGAGTTCCAGGACCGCCGCCCGCAGATCGGCCGGCTGCTCGATGCCGGAGGAGGGAGCGGTGAAGGAGTCCGCCTGCACGCCGCCCAGCCACGCGGGACGGGAGTAGGGCCGCTCGTACACGGGACCCTCGTGGGCCACGGTCCGCGGGTCGACGTCCACGATCTTCTCGCCGTCCCACTCGATGATCAGGCGCCCGGTGTCGGTAACCTCCCCGAGCCAGGAGTACTCCACGGCCCAGCGGTCCAGGATCGCCTCGAACGCCGCGACGTTCTCCGGCGTCACCACGGCCATCATGCGTTCCTGCGACTCGGACATGAGGATCTCGCCGGGCGTCAGGGACGGGTCGCGCAGCAGTACGTTGGTGAGTTCCACGTGCATGCCGCCGTCGCCGTTGGAGGCCAGCTCCGAGGTGGCGCAGGAGATGCCGGCGGCGCCGAGGTCCTGGATGCCCTCCACCACGGAGGCCTTGAACAGTTCCAGGCAGCACTCGATGAGCACCTTCTCCGCGAAGGGGTCACCCACCTGCACGGCTGGGCGCTTGGAGGGCTTCGAGGAGTCGAAGGACTCCGAGGCCAGCACGGAGGCGCCGCCGATGCCGTCACCACCGGTGCGGGCCCCGAAGAGCACCACCCTGTTGCCCACGCCGGAGGCGTTCGCGAGGCGGATGTCCTCGTGCCGCAGGACGCCGACGGCGAGCGCGTTGACCAGCGGGTTCCCCTGGTACACGGAGTCGAAGACCACCTCGCCGCCGATGTTCGGCAGACCCAGGGAATTCCCGTAGCCGCCGATGCCGGAGACGATCCCGTGCACCAGGCGCGCGGTGTCCGGGTGGTCGATGGCCCCGAAGCGCAGCGGGTCCATGACGGCCACCGGTCGGGCGCCCATGGAGATGATGTCGCGGACGATCCCGCCGACGCCGGTGGCCGCGCCCTGGTAGGGCTCCACGAAGGAGGGGTGGTTGTGGCTCTCCACCTTGAACGTCACGGCCCAGCCGTCCCCGATGTCCACGACGCCGGCGTTCTCGCCGATGCCCACGAGGAGGTGCTCCTTCATCGCGTCGGTGACCTTCTCGCCGAACTGGCGCAGGTGCACCTTGGAGGACTTGTAGGAGCAGTGCTCGCTCCACATCACCGAGTACATGGCGAGCTCGGCGCCGGTGGGGCGCCGCCCGAGGATCTCCTCGACGCGCCGGTACTCGTTCTCCTTCAGGCCCAGCTCGGCCCAGGGGAGCGGCTGACCGGGGGTCGACTCCGCGTTGGCCACGGTGTCGATGTTGAACTTCTTGGACGTCTCTGCAGTCACTTAGCGCACCAGTTTCTTGAGTACCGAGGTGAAGATGCCGAGGCCGTCGGTGCCGCCGCGCACCTCTACCTCGCCGCGGGCGGAGGAGTCGGGGCCGAAGCCGGCCTCCACGGCGTGCTCGGGGTGCGGCATGAGGCCCACCACGTTGCCGGCGGCGTTGGAGATCCCGGCGATGTCCCGGCGTGAGCCGTTCGGGTTCTCGTCCACGTAGCGGAACACCACGCGGCCCTCGCCCTCGAGCTCGTCGAGGGTCCGGTTGTCGGCCACGAACTGGCCGTCCTGGTTCTTCAGCGGGATCACGATCTCCTCACCCGGGGCGTAGTCCGAGGTCCAGAAGGTGTCGGCATTCTCCACCCGGAGGCGCTGGTCGCGGCAGATGAAGTGCAGGTGGTTGTTCTTGACCATGGACCCCGGCAGCAGGTGGGCCTCGGTGAGCACCTGGAAGCCGTTGCAGATGCCGAGCACGGGCAGTGCCTGCGCGCCGCCGGAGGCGGCTGCGATGATCTGCTCCATGAGCGGCGCGAACCGGGAGATGGCACCGGCACGGAGGTAGTCGCCGTAGGAGAAGCCGCCGGGGATGATCACGGCGTCCACGCCCTGGAGGTCGTGGTCGTCGTGCCAGAGGGCGACGGCGCTGCCACCGGCCAGGCGGACCGCGCGGACGGCGTCGCGGTCGTCGAGCGAGCCGGGGAAGGTGACCACGCCCACCCGCACGCCGTCCAGGGAACCGTCACCGGTGTCCGAGGCGATCGGCTGGGGGTACCCGATCAGCGGGGTCTCGACGTTCGAGGCGGTCACTGTGCGCCGTCCTCGATGACCTCCACGCGGGTGACGTCCTCGATCACGGGGTTGGAGAGCAGCGTGGACGCGGCCTGGCGGGCCTGCTCGAGGACCTCCTCGGGGACCTCGCCGTCCACGGTGAGCTCGAAGCGCTTCCCCTGGCGGACACCGGCGAACCCGGTGAGGCCGATCCGGGGGAGCGCCCCGGCGATCGCCTTACCCTGCGGGTCGAGGATCTCGGGTTTGGGCATGACGTCGACGACGATCCGGGGCATCCGGCAACTCTCCTGTACGTGAGCGGCGCTGGGTGGTCCCAGCATTGGCGGCAGGAGCCCGGGAGTGCCGTCTCACGCCGTATCAGGGATGACACCGGCGCTCCGCGAGCTTGCCCCACGAGTCTACCGGGCCCGCCGTTCCGTCCGCGCGGGCCGGACGCCCGGGATCGTGCTCCTGGAGGCCCCGCAGGTCAGCTCGCGCCCGGCGCCCCGAGGATGTCCTGGGCCGCGGTCCACCGCGAGATCTGGCAGCCGTCCGTCAGGGAGAAGGCGGCGATCACGGAGGTGCCGTCGAGGGTCCCGGTGATGCTCGCCGTCTGCGGCCCGCCGTACTGCTGGGTGCAGATCACGTCCTTGTCCGGCCGCGCGGTGAAGAACGCGGCACCGAGCCGGGTGAGTGCGGCGCAGGCGCTCTCGGCCCCGGGGAGCGTGGTGGCGGCGCCGGGTGCTCCACCCACGCATTCCAGGACGTACTGCACGGGTCCCGCCGCGGCGTCCTGCTGCAGGGTGACGGGCAGCAGGGCCTCGGTGCCCGCCGGCGACGGTCCTGCATCCGCGCTCGACGACGGGGTGCTCGACGGCGGTGGGGTGGAGGGCGGGGCCGACGGCGTCCCCCCGGGGTCGGGTGTGGGCTCGGACGGTGTGGGCTCGGGCGAGGCGGACTGCACGGTCGGCTCCTGCTCTGTCGGTTCGGTCGTGGTTCCACCCGGTGAGCAGGCGGTGAGGGTGAGGGCGAGGGCCGCGAGCAGACTCCCTGTGCGGAGACCCCTCGGCATCCGGGTGCCGCCGGGTGGCGGGGTTGTGCGGGTCATGGTTCCCCCTTCGACTGGTTCCCCAGCGTAATCGCCGCTGGACATCCGACGTCGGCGAACCTCCGACGAACGAAGCCTCCGTGATGTCCCGCGTCTGGTGACGCCTCCCTCAGCCCAGGACCAGGGCCTCCTCGAGCTGCCGCAGCAGGATCTTCCGGAGGTCCTGGGACTCCGCGGCGAAACCGCGCTGCAGGCGCACGTACTCGGCCTTCCCCTCGGGGGTCTCGATGGCGATCGGCGTGTGGCCCCAGGCGGAGAGGTCGTAGGGGGAGGCCCTCATGTCCATCATCCGGATACGCCAGGAGAGCTCGAAGCAGTCCATCACGGTCTCGCTCGGGATCAGGGGCGTCAGCTTGTAGGCCCACTTGTAGAGGTCCATGTTCGCGTGGAGGCATCCGGGCTGCTCGAGGTCCCGCTGGTTCTGGCGGGTGGGCGAGAGCTCGTTGAGCGGGATGGCCTCGGGGGTGTAGAAGCGGAAGGCGTCGAAGTGGGTGCAGCGGATCCGGGCGGATTCGACGACGTCGTCCGTCCCCGAGGCGCCCAGGCGCAGCCCGAGGTACTCGTGCCGCACGCCGTTCACCGCCGAGCGGTAGGCCATGGCCCACTCGTGCAGGCCGAAGCAGCCGAACTGGGCCGCCCGTGCCGCCGTGCGCCCGAGGATCACGCGGGTGAAGTCGATGGTCTCGCGCCGCTCCGCGACGAATCTCGGCACATCCACCCGCACGCCGCCGTCGTCCGCGGTGTAGTACTTCCAGGCGGCGCGGTCGGTGGAGGCAGGCCCCGTGAGGGTCACGCCCGCTCCCGGGTGCCACCGCCGGAGCTGACCGGGTTTCTGGTTGTAGTACGTGAAGAGGAAGTCCTCTACCGGGTGCTTCGCCCCGCGTGAGCGCCGTTCCAGGTACGGGCCGGCGAAGCGGTCCACCCGCGCGGTGTGCACCGCCTCCCGCTCCCGCCACTCGTCCGCGGTGGCGGTGCGTGCAGGTGAAGACGGCATCCAGCCATTATCACCCCGCCGCATGAAGGTAAACACCTCGTGTTAATTCTGGGTAACGGGGCTGAATTCGAGTGGTCAGTAAGTGTTGCCTCGGGTAAGTTTGTCTCGCTGCGACGTCTGTGAGAGTCATCACAGTTCGGGGATCCTATCCGGGAGATCGCAGCACAGGGGGAACGGCTTCCGGCCGCTCCGCACTTTCACGAGAGGCACCACCTTCCTATGACACAACGGAGAAAAGCCGGGCAGGGCAGCAGCACGCTGCGGGCTGTCACGGCGATCGTCCTGGGTCTGCCGCTGCTGGTCACGTCCACGGCCGTGGCGCCCATGGCGTACGCCGCACCCGCGGGTGCGCTGTCGGCGCAGAAGGCTCCCACCAAGGAACTCGACCCGGCGCAGTACCCCGATGGCAAGTACATCGTGGTCCTCGCCGACAAGCCGGTGGCCACCTACGAGGGTGAGATCCAGGGTCTGGAGCGGACCAAGCCGGAGCAGGGGCAGAAGCTCGACGCCGCGGACGCGGACGTCCAGCAGTACTCGGACTTCCTCGAGGGCAAGCAGCAGGAGATCGCGGCCGGCGAGAACGTCGAGATCAACCGCACCTACACCGCGGCGATCAACGGCTTCGCGGCGGACCTCAGCACGGACCAGGCGGTGGAGCTCGCCAAGAGCGACGACGTCCTGTTCGTGGCACCGGACGTCGAGAACGCACCCGACTACTCGAGCACCGACTTCCTGAACCTTCCCGGGAACAAGGGCGTGTGGAAGAGCCAGTTCGGCGGCGAGAAGAACGCCGGTGCCGGCACGGTGGTCGGCGTGATCGACACCGGGTACGCACCCGACAACCCTTTCTTCGCAGGTGCACCCGTCAAGCGCCTCCCCGGCAACTCCAAGCCGAAGGTGGGCGAGCCCTACCTGAACGCGGCCGGCAGGATCGCCATGCTGAAGACCGACGGGAGCACCTTCGTCGGCGAGTGCCAGGTCGGCGAGGACTTCGACGGCAGCCTCTGCAACTCCAAGGTCCTCTCGGCCCGCTACTTCGCCGACACGTTCCTCGCGAACGTCCCTGCGGAGAACCGTGCTCCCGAGGAGGTCATCTCCCCCGTGGACATCGACAACCACGGTACGCACACCGCCAGCACCGCCGCCGGCAACGCCGGCGTACCCCAGCGTGTGGACGGCCGCGACTTCGGCATCGGTGCCGGTGTGGCGCCCGCCGCGAAGATCGCCGTCTACAAGATCTGCTGGGAGGACGACAACCCGGACACGGGCGGCTGCTACTCCTCCGCGGCGGTCGACGCCATCAACCAGGCCATCCTCGACGGCGTGGACGTGCTGAACTACTCGATCTCGGGCAGCACCACCACGACGACGGACCCCGTGGCCCTCGCGTTCCTCTCCGCAGCGTCCGCGGGTGTGTTCGTCGCGGCCTCGGCGGGTAACTCCGGTCCTACCGCGAGCACCGTGAACCACGGTTCCCCGTGGCTCACCACGGTGGCCGCGAGCACGTTCAACTACGAGCTGCAGGGTACGGCCGAGTTCTCCGACGGATCCAAGTACCGCGGTGCCTCGATCATGCGCAACGGCGTCCCCGCCAGCCCCGTGGTCCTCGCCGCGAATGCCGCTGCCGCAGGTGCCCCCACGCCGGAACTGTGCGGCCCGAACCCCTTGGAGCCCGCGAAGGCCGCGGGCAAGATCGTGGTCTGCGCCCGCGGCGTCGTGGACCGCACCGCCAAGAGCGCGGAGGTCCAGCGCGGCGGCGGTGTGGGCATGATCCTCGTCAACGTCACGCCGTCCTCCACGGACGCCGACAAGCACGTGATCCCCACGGTGCACGTCGACGCCCCCGCCGCTCTCGAGCTGAAGGCCAAGGTCGCCGCGAACCCGAACCTGACGGTCGCCCTGCAGCCCCGGGACACCACGGGCCAGCCGCTGCCTCCCACCCCGCAGATCGCCGGGTTCTCCTCGCGTGGACCGCTGCTGGCCACCGGATCCGATCTCCTGAAGCCGGACATCACGGCTCCCGGTGTCGGCGTCCTCGCCGGTGTCTCCACCGTGGGTTCGAACGGTGAGCAGTTCGGTTTCCTCTCCGGGACCTCCATGGCGTCCCCGCAGGTCGCCGGTCTCGCAGCACTGGTCCTGGCGAAGAACCCGACCTGGTCCCCGGCCGCCGTGAAGTCGGCCATGATGACCACGGCGTACCCCTTGAAGACGGCCACCGGTGCCGTCGAGACGGACGTCCTCGCGGTCGGCGCGGGTCACATCAACCCGGCGTCGGTGCTCAGCCCCGGCCTGGTCTACGACCAGGACGCGGACGACTACCTGCGCTTCATCCAGGGCACGGGGCTCGACCTCGGCATCGACGGGATCGAAGCCGTCGAGGCGAAGAACACGAACGCCCCCCCCTTCTCACTGGGCAACCTGCCCGGCCGCTCCGAGGTGACCCGCACGGTCACCGCCGTGACGCCGGGCCTCTACCGCGCCACCGTCAACATCCCCGGGGTGAAAGCCACGGTCACGCCGTCGATCCTGAACTTCAGCGCAGCCGGCGAGAAGCGCACCTTCAAGGTGACCTTCGAGAACCAGAGCGCCCCCGTGGGTCAGTTCGCCGCCGGGTCGCTGACCTGGTCGGGTCAGAACAAGAAGGTCACCTCACCGGTGGCCGTCCGCCCGCAGGCCGTCAACGCTCCCGCCGAGGTGGCCTTCACCTCCAACGGCGCCAGCGGCAGCGGCAGCTTCGACGTCACCTCGGGGACCAACAGGCCGATCGCGATGACGCTGCAGGGTCTCGCCAAGGCGGACACCACGGACATCGAGCTGGTGCCCGGCAGTGCTGCCATCGGCAACAACGTCTCCAACGCCGTGAAGACCGTCGAGGTGCCGGCCAACACGTCGCTGGCCCGCTTCTCGGTGCTCTCGAGCACCGAAGCGGCGGACTTCGACATGTTCCTGGTGCGCCCCAACGGCAGCGTCACCCAGGTGGCGACGTCCGACGCCAGCGAGACCATCACGCTCCAGAACCCTGCGGCGGGCACCTACCAGATCGTGGCCAACCTGTACTCCAGCCCCGGGAACGCCCCGACGGCGGGAACCATCGAGGCCGTCGTCCTGGGTGCCGGTCTGAACAACGCCACGGTCACCCCGAACCCGCTGGTGCTGGCGAACGGCTCCACCGGCGCCGTCACGGTCAACTGGACCGGGCTCGCCCCCGGTTCCTACGTGGGCCGGATCACCTACGCGGGCTCGTCGGCCATCACCAACGTGGCCGTGACGGTCACCGGGACGGCTCCGACGGCTGCGCCGGCAGCGGTCGAACTGCCCACGGTGAACCCGGCGGACAAGCTGATCACCGGCCCCCGCGAGTTCACCACCCCCACCGGGAACAAGTAGGCGGACCTGCAATACTGATGGTCAGCACCGACTGACCGGACACGAGGAAGGCCGGTGGATCCGATCCACCGGCCTTCCTCGTGCTCTGTGCGTCGGTTGGAAGGAGCGTGCCCGGTCAGCGCCCCGTCCCGGCATACACGGTGGCCGTGGCCTCGCCGTCGAGCTCGAACGCGGCGTGCACGGCGCGCACCGCGGTGTCCAGCAGATCCGCGTCCGTGACCACGGAGATGCGGATCTCCGAGGTCGAGATCATGTCGATGTTCACCCCGGCGTCGGAGAGCGCCCGGAAGAAACGGTACGAGACCCCCGGGTTGGAGCGCATGCCAGCGCCGATCAGGGAGAGCTTGCCGATCTTCTCGTCGTACTCCACGGTCTCGAACCCCACGCGCTCCCGTGCCTCGCCGAGGGCCGCGAGGGCGTCGGCGCCGTCCACGATCGGCAGGGTGAAGGAGATGTCCGTGCTCTCGGACCCGTGCGTGGAGACGTTCTGCACGATCATGTCGATGTTGGTGTTGGCCCCGGCCACAATACCGAAGATCTCCGCGGCCTTGCCGGGGATGTCGGGGACGCCCACCACCGTGACCTTCGCCTCGGAGCGGTCGTGGGCTACGCCGGAGATGATGGGCTGTTCCAAGGGTTCTCCCTCTTGAATCTTGATCTGGTCGTCGGGGCTGGGCAGCACCCAGGTGCCCTCGTTGTGGCTGAACGAGGAACGGACGTGCAGGGGCACACCGAACCGGCGCGCGTACTCGACGCAGCGCAGGTGCAGGATCTTGGCGCCGGAGGCCGCCATCTCCAGCATCTCCTCGCTGGAGATGGTGTCGATCTTCTGCGCCGACGGCACCACACGGGGGTCCGCGGTGTAGATGCCGTCCACGTCGGTGTAGATCTCGCAGACGTCGGCGTCGAGCGCCGCGGCGAGGGCCACGGCGGTGGTGTCGGAGCCACCCCTGCCCAGGGTGGTGATGTCGTTGCTGTCGCGGCTCATGCCCTGGAACCCGGCCACGATGGCGATGTCGCCCTTCTCGATGGCGGTCCGGATGCGGTGGGGGGAGACGTCGATGATGCGCGCCTTGCCGTGGATGGCATCCGTGATCATCCCGGCCTGGCTGCCCGTGAACGACTGCGCGGAGGCACCGATCCCGTGGATGGCCATGGCGAGCAGGGCCATGGAGATGCGCTCCCCGGCGCTCAGCAGCATGTCCATCTCGCGGGCGTCGGACGACGCCTTGCTCACCTGGGCGGCGAGGTCCAGCAGCTCGTCGGTGCTGTCACCCATCGCGGACACGACCACCACCACCTGGTGACCCGCGGCCCAGGTGTCCACCACGCGCCGCGCAACACGCTTGATGCCGTCGGCGTCGGCAACGGACGATCCGCCGAATTTCTGGACTATGAGGCTCATGCACTCGCTCACTGCTGAGAGGACGACGGCGGAGGTCCGGCTGCCCGGGCCGTGCGGCCGCGGGCGGCGGCATCTTCGCCTGGGCGTCGGGGCGCTGTGACCCCAGCGCCCGTGCCAGTGTAGCGGCGCGCCGAATGCTGTCCCAAAGTTCGGGTCGGAATGAGACCGTATGGCTCCACGTCCCGTCTCAGCCCCTGGGGGGAGGCCGGGTCGAAGGACTTTCGCATACCCTCGGAGCATGACTGACAGCTTCGGGGGAATCGTCGTCGAGGGCCTCGCCCGGAGCTTCGGCCCGGTGCAGGCGATCCGCACCATCGACTTCCAGGCCCCGCCCGGCGAGGTGACCGCCCTGATCGGTTCCAACGGCTCCGGCAAGACCACCCTCATGCTGATCCTCGCGAGCCTGCTGGCACCGGACTCCGGGACCGTGCGCGTGGCCGGGTTCGATCCCGTGGTCCATCCGGCGGAGGTCCGCAGGAGGGTGGGCTGGATGCCGGACACCCTGGGCACCTGGGAGTCCCTGACCGCGTCCGAGGTGCTCCGGACCGTGGGCGCCCTGTACGGGATGAGCCCCGCGGACCGTTCCCGGCGCGCCGACGAGCTGCTGCGCACGGTGAACCTCACCGAGTTCGGGCGCCAGGCGGCCCGCGTGCTCTCGCGCGGTCAGCAACAGCGGCTCAGCCTCGCCCGCGCCCTCATCCACGACCCCGAGGTGCTCCTGCTCGACGAGCCGGCGTCCGGCCTCGATCCGGGATCACGGCTGGAACTGCGCACCCTCCTGCGCTCCCTCGCCGCCGCCGGCAAGACCGTGGTGGTGTCCAGCCACGTCCTCTCGGAGCTGGACGAGATCGCGGACCGCGCCGTGTTCGTCAGCCGCGGGCACTCCGTGAAGACCCAGACGCTCGACGAGGCCGGGAGCCAGCTGCGCCGCTACTACGTGCAGGCGCAGCCGATGTCCGCCCTCGCCGACACCCTGCGCAGCCAGGAGATCCGCTTCGAGACCCGCGGCGATTCCCGGCGCGAGGAGTTCCTGGTGCAGCTCGGCAGCACCGCGGAGGCCTCGTGGCTGCTGCGCACCCTGGTGCTGGCCGGCGTCGTCGTCACCGCGTTCGCGCCGGCCGGCGGCGCGCTCGAGGAGACCTACATGAGCTTGGACACGGACAGATTATGAGCACCGCTGCACCCTCCCTCATGCCCCGAACCGGCCCGGCGGTGACCACGCTGCCGTTCTGGTCCGCGGTCCGCACCGTGTTCGTCCTCGAGACCAGGCAGCGCCTGCGCGGGAAGGGCTGGTACTGGATGCTCGGCATCTGGTTCGTGGTGATCGGGTTCGTCTTCGTGCTCACCTCCGCCTACTCGGACAACACGCCCAACGAGGGCGGCATGCTCTTCGACCTCGTGGTGGGCTTCGTGCTGGGGTTCGGGCTGCTCGTGGCCCCCGGACTGTCCGCCAATGCGGTGAACGGTGACCGCGCCGGGGGTACGCTCGCCATCCTCCAGGTGACCCTGCTGACCCCCGGGCAACTCCTCATGGGCAAGTGGCTCGCGTCCTGGGTGGGCTCTCTCGCGTTCCTCGTGCTCAGTACGCCCTTCATCTTCTGGGCACTCGCGCTCGGCGGGGTGGGTGGAGCGGTGGCCTCCGTGTCCCTGCTGATGCTGGCCGTCCAGCTGGGCGTGGTCTGCGCCCTCGGCGTCGCGGTGTCCGCGATCGCCGGCCGCCCGCTGTTCTCGATCGTCACCACGTACATGCTGGTGGCACTGCTGACCGTCGGGACCGTGATCGTCTTCGCACTCAGCGCCGCCCTGGTCACCGAGCAGCGCAGCATCACCACCTCCTCCTACAACCCCCCGGAGTCCGCCTTGCGGGAGGACGGGACCCTCGACGAGACCGTCGAGTGGGAGTGCTATACGCAGACCTATGTCACCGACGTGGCGCACACCGAGTACATCGCGTGGGTCCTCGCCGCCAACCCGTTCGTGGTGGTGGCCGACGCCGTGCCCTACACGTACGAGGAGCCGGAGGAGGCACCCCCGGTACAGGGTTTCGCCTACACGGGCGGCACCTACTACGCCCCTGGCGTCATGGAGGGCGTCAGCCAGCTGGTCCGTCAGTCGCAGGCCGGACCGGATCTCGAGGTCACGTGCGAGGAGGCCCTGCAGGGAATGCGACCCCTGCAGCAGGAGACGCCGATCTGGCCGCTCGGTCTCGGACTGCAGGTGCTTCTCGCCGTGGCTCTCCTCCTGCTGGCCAGGCGGCGCCTGACCATGCCGGCGATGCGCCTGCCCCAGGGCACGCGCATCGCCTGAGCAGGATCAGGACATGGCCCGCCGGCCCTCGAAGGCGCGGCCCAGGGTCACCTCGTCCGCGTACTCGAGGTCCCCGCCCACCGGGAGTCCGGAGGCCAGCCGCGTGACCGGGATGCCGATGGTCTTCAGCATGCGGACCAGGTAGGTGGCCGTGGCCTCACCCTCGAGGTTCGGGTCCGTGGCGATGATGATCTCCTGGACCTGCTCGTCCGAGAGCCGTGCGAGGAGCTCGCGGATGCGCAGCTGGTCCGGGCCCACCCCGGCGATCGGGTTGATGGCCCCGCCCAGCACGTGGTACCTGCCGCGAAAGGACCGCGTGCGCTCGACGGCGATGACGTCCTTGGATTCCTCCACCACGCAGATCATGCTCGGATCGCGGCGGGGATCCCTGCAGATCGCGCACTTCTCCTGCTCCGCCACGTTGCCGCAGACGGCGCAGAACTTCACGCGTTCCTTCACCGTGGTGATGGCGGTGACGAGGCGCGCCATGTCCTCGCCGTCCGCTTCCAGGATGTGGAAAGCGAGGCGTTGAGCCGACTTCGGCCCGACACCGGGGAGGCGTCCGAGCTCGTCGATCAGCTCCTGGACTGCGCCTTCGTACACGATGGTTCCTCTTCTGCCGTTCGATGATGGTGCCGGTGCCGGGTCCACCGCAGTGCGGCGCCGGCTCCGCCCGGTCCGGCCGGCGGAGAAGTGTCCCCTCCATTGTCCGCCCTACGGCGGCCCGGCGCTGCGCGAGGCGCCGGCGCTCCTCCCAGGGCGAAGAGGATCACCGGCCGTCGACGCCCCGCTCCTCGATCAGCCGCCCGTTGAGGATCCGTTCGATCGCCGTGCGCCCCACGAGCCCGGAGTCCTCGAGGGTCTCGTCGTCGGCGCTCGGCTCGTCCTCCACGTACCGGAGGTCGACGACGCCCCGAGCGGCCGCCGCCTCCTCCGCACGGGCGCGTTCCGCCTCGTCGAGGAGCTGCTGGTACCGGCTGCCCGGCTTCCTCGGCGCATCGCCGACAGGACCGGACGCTTCGGCACCTGCGCCGTCCCTCCCCGGGAGGTCCGTTCCCGGGGCTACGGGCCGAGTCGGTGGCGCGGTCGTCCCCACCGGTGTCTGCGGACCGCTGCCGGCGTCGTCGGTGTCGGGGCTCCAGATCACCGAGCGCGAGGAACGTGGCGCCGGCTGGTCGGCCGCGACCGGTGGACCCCCCTGCGTCCTCCCGGGCGCCGGTGCAGCCGGTGTTCCGGGCTGTGCCCGAGGAGCCCCACCGCGTGGACCGTCCCCACGGGTGGCGGGTCCCTGCTGTGCCGCTGCGTCCCCGTGCCCCCCCTCCCGGCGCGCCTGCTGGGTCCCCTCGGAGCGATGCCCATCCTGCCGACGGTCGCCCGGGTTCCGCGAGGAGGCCTGGTGCGAGGGAGCCCGCGTCGGGCCGTGGCGGGCGCCCGGTCCGCCGTCTGCCGGGCGGCGCTCGGCGGGATCCTGCGGTGCCGGTTCCCATCCCGGTCCTGGGTCGAAGGCCTCCTCGGGGGGTTCCACGAGGGCCCAGGAGTCGTCGGACATGGACGGGTTCCAGGCGCTGACGGCCTCGGGCGCAGCCTCCGCCGCACCCGCCTCACCCGTACCTGTGGGGCCGCGCCCCGCCGAGGGCCGGCTCCCCGGCTTCGGCGCCTGGGGGCGAGGAGCACCCGGGGCGGGGATGTCCGCCACGCGATCCTCCGGGGCGGGGGTGGACAACGGCTCCGGAGCCTCGTTGTCCGGAGCCTGATCGGCCGTCGCCCCGTTGTCCGGATCCTGGGGGACGGAGGGGCCGCCTGCCTTGGAGTGCCGCGGATTCTCCGCGCGGGTCACCGGCGCATTCCCCACGTGCGCCACCCTGCGCTGCTCGGCGGGTACTGCCCAGGTGCCGGCCCCGTGCGGTGCAGGAGCAGCAGGTGCGCGTCCGATCGGGGAGTCCTCCCGGCCGCGTTGCGGATCGGCCTCCGGCTGCATCGTCGGGGACGAGGTCGCAGGCCCCGGTGCCGACGGCTCCCGTGTGGGGGGCAGAGTGGAGGTGGTGCCCGGGATGCTGTCCCGGGCCGGTGAGCTAGCCGGTACTTTTGGGCCCGACTCACCCGACCCGCCGGCGTCGTGCATGGCCTCGATGGAACAGGTGAGACCGAGCACCGTGTGGATGGCCTGTCTCAGGTTGTCCATGTGCGGCCCCCGCTGGAAGCCGATCGCGTTGCCCTGGTTGACGAAGGACAGCACCAGCTGGTTGCCCTCGAACGAACGCGGTTTCGCGGACACGTTGACGATCAGCCAGGTGGCCCGCTTGATCTTGGCCACCTCGTCCATGATCTCCGGCCATGCCCTGCGGACCATCTCGATGTTGCCGCCCGAAGCAGCGGACTGCGGCTGCGGTTCGGCTCCGTGTCCGGTCTCCGGAGGACGCGGTGCACCACCCTGCTGCCCCTGCTGTCCGGCAGGGTCAGGCCGTCCGTCGGTCCGCTGAGTCTCCGCCGGCGCGCCCGGCCGGTCCTCGGTCCGCTCGGCGGGAGCTCCCCGGTCCTGCCGTCCGTCGCCACGGGCCTCCGCGGCGGGATCCTCCGTGGAGGACCATGCGGCATCGGGTTCGGAGGGGGAGCCGGGCTCGCTCCCGGACCACGGGGCGGATGCAGGCTCGGTGGACTCCCCGGAGGGGTGCCGGGCGGCGTCGGCTGCACCGCGTCCGGGCTCCTCACCACGGGCCGCTGCCGGACCCGACTGCTGTGCGGGGCTCCCGGGTGTGGTCCCCGTGGCGGGTGGCGGCTGCGCCGGCGATGCGGGCTCGGCGAAGGCGGAGTCCGTGGAGAGCCCCCAACTCCCACCCCAGTCCGGGGAGGAGTCCGCGGCGGACGCGTCGGAACCCGGGCGGGTGGCCGAGGGGGCACTCGTGGCGGAGTCGGCGGCGCCGGTCGTCGGGAGCGCCCATCTGGCGGCCGCCTCCTCGGCGTTCCGCGGGACGTCCAGACGTGGCCGCGCCGGTGTCTGCGGGGTCTCCGCCGTCTCTGCCGCACCGGTTCCGGAGGGAGTGCCTCCGGCGTACTCCAGGCGCCGCTCGATGCGGTCCACCCGCGCCAGGGTGCCCCGCTCGCTGGCATCGGCCGCCGGGAGCAGGAGCCGGGCGCACAGCAGTTCCAGGTGGAGCCGGGGGGAGGGGGCGCCGGTCATCTCGGTGAGGGCGGCGTTGGTGACATCGGCGGCCCGGGGCAGCTCGCCTGCACCGAGCTGGTTCGCCTGGGTGCGCATGCGGTTCAGCTGGTCCTCCGGGATCCCCCGGAGGATCGAGGTGGCGCCCTCGGGTACCGCGTTGATGACGATCAGGTCGCGGAAGCGCTCCAGGAGGTCCTCCACGAAGCGCCGGGGATCGTGCCCGGTCTGGATCACGCGGTCCACGGCGTTGAACACCGTACCGGCATCGTCCGCCGCCATGGAGTCGACGACGTCGTCGAGGAGCGTGGCGTGCGTGTAGCCGAGGAGGGACACCGCGAGTTCGTAGTCCAGGCCGTTCTCGCCCGCGCCGGCCATGAGCTGGTCCAGGACGGACAGGGAGTCACGCACCGAGCCGCCTCCGGCGCGGATCACGAGGGAGAGCACGCCCGGTGCCACCGGTACGTCCTCCTGGTGGCAGAGTTGCTCCAGGTACGCCATGAGCGGCTCCGGGGGCACCAGGCGGAACGGGTAGTGGTGCGTGCGGGAGCGGATGGTGCCGATCACCTTGTCCGGCTCCGTGGTCGCGAAGATGAAGAGGATGTGCTCGGGCGGCTCCTCCACGATCTTCAGCAGGGCGTTGAACCCGGCGGACGTGACCATGTGGGCCTCGTCGATGATGAAGATCTTGAAGCGGTCGCGCACCGGGGCGAAGGTGGCCCGCTCGCGCAGATCGCGGGCGTCGTCCACGCCGCCGTGGCTGGCGGCGTCGATCTCGATGACGTCGAGGCTGCCGGAGCCGTTGCGGGCGAGCTCCACGCAGCTGTCGCAGACACCGCACGGGGTGGAGGTGGGGCCCTGTGCACAGTTGAGGCAACGGGCCAGGATGCGGGCCGAGGTGGTCTTGCCGCACCCGCGCGGACCGGAGAAGAGATAGGCGTGGTTGATGCGGTTCTTGTCGATCGCCGCCATCAGGGGGGAGGTGACGTGCTCCTGACCGATGACGTCCGCGAAGGTCTCGGGACGGTAGCGGCGGTAGAGGGCTGTACTCACGGGGAAACCTTATCGGTTGGTACTGATGGATTGCATGCCGGTGGGGCGGGGGTGGAGGACAGGACGGCAGGATCGACCACCCAGGGGATCTGCGGCAGGGCATCCGGGGCGAACACCGCCAGCGCGTCCTCCAGCGAGCTGCCGGGCAGTCCGAGGGAGGTCAGGAGCAGCTCCAGCACTTCCGGCGCAGTGCGGCCGAGTGCGGCGAGGTCCTCGAGGGTCACCGCGCCGTCCCGTTTCGCGAGGCGACGCCCGCTCCCGGTGACGGCCAGGGGCACGTGCGCGTAGGCCGGGGCGGGCAGTCCCAGCAGCGAGGCGAGGTGGGCCTGCCGCGGAGCGGAGTCCAGCAGATCGTCCCCACGGACCACCTGGTCGATGCCGTCCGCGGCGTCGTCCACCACCACCGCGAGGTTGTAGGCGATCACGCCGTCGTTCCGCCGGAGCACCAGATCGTCCACGGGACCCTCGGTCCTCCCCGCGAGCAGGTCCGTGACGCTCCAGGAGTCCACGCCGGAGCGCAGGCGCAGGGCCGGGGCGCGCAGGGCCCGACGTCGTTCCCGTTCACCCTCGTCCAAGTCACGGCAGGTGCCCGGGTAGAACCCGGTGCGTGCATGGGGCGCGCTCGCCGCCTCCGCGACGTCACGGCGGGTGCAGAAGCACTCGTACACCAGGCCGCGCCCGCGGAGGTGGTCCAGGGCCCGGTCGTACCGTTCGCCCTGCTCACTCTGGCGGGTCACGGGTGAATCGGGGGTCAGCCCCAGCGCGGCCAGTTCGGCGAGATGCTCCGCCTCGGCGCCCGCGCGCACGCGGTCGAGGTCCTCCACGCGGATGAGGAAACGGCGTCCGGTGGAGCGGGCGAAGAGCCAGGCGAGCACGGCGGTGCGGAGATTGCCGAGGTGGAGCTGCCCGGACGGGGTCGGGGCGAAGCGGCCGGCGCCTCGGTGCGTCATCCCCGACCTCCCACCCGTCCTTAAAAAGTTGAGACCCCCCATGCACCTGCCAGAGCCCGCTTACCCTTGCTACCTTCCGGTCCTGGGGGAGTTCAACAGGATGACACCACATGAGGGGCCGAGGACCAGTGTACACAGACGGGCGGGTGGCTCCTGAATCGACTGGACCTCCGCCTCGGGGACCGATTCGGCAGAATCGGGTTGCATGGGTACTCTGGTATCTGCTCCACATCAGGAGGATTCGCCTAGCGGCCTATGGCGCACGCCTGGAACGCGTGTTGGGTTAACGCCCTCGGGGGTTCAAATCCCCCATCCTCCGCTGCAATGAGAAGAGGGACCCCTGCTCCGGCCGAGGGTCCCTCTTCTCATTGGGCACTCACCCGCCGGATCCGGTTCTTCGCCGCGGTCTCCGCAGGACCCTCCGGTCCCAGGCCCAACCGGATGACACCGAGCACCAGGCGGACGGCGGTGCGGATGGGCAGTGGGACGGGACCCAGCGACGGCACCTTCAGGCCGAGCAGCTCACGGTGCCGGGGCTCGAGCGTGGCCACCGCCCCTGCGAACAGGATCCTGTACCCGAGCCGCTGCGAGCGCGGGAGCGGCGGGCGGCGGATGTAGGTGAGTACCTCCTGCACCTGCTCGCTGTCCCTGAGCTCGGCGTCGAACGCGGCGAGTTGTACGCGTAGCTCGGCCTCGGACCGCGGTGGGTCCTCGATCCCCATGAGCTCTCCGGCGTGCGACCACTCGGCGACGTAGCGGTCCACCCCGCCCGGGATGGATCCGCCGTAGGCATGGTGTGCTGCGACGAACGCGTCCGTGAACGCGAGGTGCACCCAGCGCAGCAGGTCGGGATCCGAGGCGGCGTAGGGCTTCTCCTGCCCGCGAGCGTCCACGTAGGTGCCGTGCACCCGGGTGTGGAGATGCTGCACGAACGCGGACCCCTTCTTCGCCGCCACCTTCGAGCCGTAGGTCACGGTGAAGATCCACCGGATGGTGTTGGCGAGGCGGCCGAGGGGTTCCTCGCGGAAACTCGAGTGGGCGTGGACGCCGGCCATGGCACCGGGGTGCAGCGCCTGCAGCAGGAGGGCGCGGATGCCGGCCACCGTGGGGGTCATGGAGCTGTGGACGGTCCAGACGGCGGAGTCGACGGCGAAGTACCCGGCGTCGTCGCCCTTCTCGAACTCGTACTGCCACTGCGGGATCGCCGGATCGCCGTCGGTGAAGGTGGTGCGGAGCTGCGTCTTCCACGTGGCGATCATGCCCATGCGGTGGCCGTCCTGTCGATGATCCGGTGGCCCCGGGACGGGGCCGTCCCTGTTCCCAACGAACCCGGTGGCCGGTTTGCTCCGCCGGATGCCCGGTCGGAGTAGGGTCGAGCAGGAGACGTCCCATCGACCGCGGAGACCCCATGTCATCGTCACCCCTGTACGAGATCGACCTGACCATGAACGACGGCAGCGGCGGGTCCTTCGGCGACTACCGCGGCAAGCCGGTGCTGGTGGTCAACGTGGCCTCCAAGTGCGGCTTCACGCCGCAGTACGCCGGGCTGGAGGAGCTGTACGGGAAGTACGCGGAGCGCGGTCTGGTGGTGCTCGGGATGCCGTGCAACCAGTTCATGGGGCAGGAACCCGGGAACGACGCCGACATCGCCGAGTTCTGCTCCACCACCTTCGGCGTGAGCTTCCCCCTCCTGGCCAAGGGGGATGTGCGCGGGAAGGACCAGCACCCGCTGTACGGGGAGCTGACGCAGTTCAAGAACGGCGTGCTTCCCGGGCTCGTGAAGTGGAACTTCGAGAAGTTCCTCGTGGGCCGCGACGGCAAGGTGATGGCACGCTTCGCCCCCACCGTGGAACCGGACGCCCCCGAGGTGATCGCCGCGATCGAGCAGGCGCTCGAGGCTCCCGCCGGGTGACGCACGTCGTCGGACCATCCGCGGCGGGACGGGACCCCGCACTCCTGGTGCGGCAGCGCTAGTCCAGGAGCGCGACGCAGCGGGCGAGGAACTCCGCCCCGGCCTCCTCGTGGACCAGGTTCCCCTCGGTGAGGACCTCGTAGGGTTTCACCGGGACGCCGTCGGCCGGGCGCACGTCCACGTGGGCGACGTCGAACCCCTGCTCGTGCAGGTAGTCGGCCATCGCGTAGTCCGTGCGTGAATCGCCCACCGTCCGCCAGGTGTGCGGCGGGTCCATGAGCGGGGCCACCAGGGTGAGGGCCCGCTTGGCACCGAGGTCCTTGCCCACCCGGACCGACTCGATGTCCGTGGAGATGATGGTGGGGTCCACCCGGTACTCGATGTCCCCGTTGCTGTCGGGCTCCTCGCGGTCCAGCCTGCAGGCGCCCATGTCGTGGCTGTGGAGGATGTCCAGGGCGTCGTCGTCGAAGCCTCGCTGGCCCGCGAGGTAGTCGGCGTTCGTGGCAGTGAGCTGCTGCTCCACCGACACCATCGCCAGCTTGGTCTCGTCGAAGAACATGAGGTCCGCGTACTTCTCCTCCACGAGGTCCCGGACGTCGTCACCGAAGCTCGTGGGCAGCGCCAGCTCCCGGTCCACGAAGACCTCGCCCGCGCCGTCGGAGGTGAAGGAGAACCAGGTGGCGCCCTTCTCGCACACCGCGTGGAAGGTCACACCGTCCGGGATGCCGGCCGCGAGCATGGGTGTCATGACCTGATCCCGGATGAAGGCGTCGGACCTCCCGGTGTTGAACACCACGGGCCACCCGGCCGCCGCGAGGGTCAGCAGATCGGCGATGATGCCGGCGGGGACGGTGCGCGTGACCGGGCTCGCCACCGGCCCGTCGACGTCCAGCAGCAGGCCCTGGACGGGTTTCCCCTCGGTGGTGGGAGGCAGAGCGGGGGAATCGGGGAGCAGGTCGATCGGGGCATCCGTAGGCATGGACCCATTATGTTCCGGCAGGCCTCCGGGGACCCATTCCGGGTCGGTTGACGGTTCGTGTGATTCGCCCCATACTTGTGGAATCGATTCCATGGAATCGATTCCACAATGGCGTAGGGAGCAATGTGCGGTCAGTGACGATCAAGGATGTCGCCGAGAAGGCAGGTGTCTCCGTTGCGACCGCATCCCGCGTCCTGTCCGGTCACCCCAGTACGTCGTCCGCTGCACGCACCGCCGTGGAGCAGGCCGCCACAGGGCTCGGATTCCGCCCGAACGCGCAGGCGCGATCGCTCCGGAGGACCAGCACCCAGACCATCGGGCTGCTCCTCCCGGACATCAGGAACCCCTTCTTCGCTGATCTCGCGCATGCCGTGGAGCAACGAGCCAGCGAGGCTGGATATGTCACGGTCTTCGGCAACGCCAACGAGAGCTCCGAGCAGCAGGACCGGTACTTCGACGTCATGCTCTCGCAGCGCGTGGACGGGCTCATCGCCGCACCGCAGGGGGATCGCGCGGGTCTCGAGGGCATCCTGGGCAGCGGGCTGCCCACGGTCTTCGTGGACCGTGTGATCGAGGGCGCGGACGTCCCGAGCATCAGTCCGGACAACCGCACGGGGATCCGGGAGGCCGTCGAGCATCTCATCGCCCGCGGTCATCGACGCATCGGATACATCGCCGGCCCTCAATCCACTTCCACGGGACGCGAACGGTTGCAGGCATACAAGGAGGCTCTCGCCGGGTCCCCGGCGGAACTCTCGAGCGACCTCGTGTACATCGGTGACTTCCAGGCCGCCAGCGGAGCGGCCGGAGCACACACGCTGCTGAACCTCCCGGAGGTGCCCACGGCGCTTCTCGCCGCGGACAGTCTCATGTCCATCGGGGCGATCAGCGTCTGCAACGAGCGTGGACTCGCCATCGGGAGCGACATCGCCTTCGTCGGCTACGACGACATCGAGGCATTCACACTCCTCAACCCGGCCCTCACCGTGATCGCGTCCGACGTCGACGCCATGGGCACGGGGGCCGTCGACATGCTGATGCAGGTCATCACGGGCGAGCCCGCCACGTCTCGGGTTCTTCCCAGCCGCCTGATCCGGCGCGGCTCCACCCCAGAACTCCCGGAAGGAACCGGCGCATGAGCACACCCATCCTCTCGCTGGAGAACGTCAGCAAATCCTTCGGTCCCGTCACGGTGATCGACGACGTCTCCGTGGACGTGTACCCGGGGAAGGTGCAGGTGCTCCTCGGCGAGAACGGTGCCGGGAAGTCCACCCTCATCAAGATGATGGCGGGCGTCTACCAGCCCGACGGTGGCCGGATCCTCGTGGACGGGAAGGAGGTCACGCTACCGGACACGAAAGCCTCCGAGAACCTCGGTATCGCGACCATCCACCAGGAGCTCAACCTCGTGGGGTCGATGAGCATCGCCGAGAACATCTCGATGGGCCGTATGCCGAAGCGGTTCGGTCTCGTGGATCGCCGCCGCATGAGGGCCGATGCCCGGGCGGCACTGGCACTCATCGGCCTCGACCTCGACGTGGACCAGCACGTCGGCGAGCTCGGCATCGCCCGTCAGCAGCTCGTCGAGATCGCGAAGGCACTCAGCATGGACGCACGCATGCTCATCCTCGACGAACCGACCGCAGCCCTGACCAAACGTGAGATCGCCGCGCTGTTCGGTGTCGTCGAGGATCTGCGTCAGCAGGATGTCGGCATGATCTTCATCTCGCACCACCTCGACGAGATCGCCGCCATCGGTGATTCGGTGTCCGTGCTGCGGGACGGATCGTTCGTGGCCGAGGTGCCCGCGACCACCCATGAGGACGAGTTGGTCCGGCTCATGGTGGGTAGGGACATCGCCCAGCAGTTCCCGAGGCGGCGCGAGTACCAGGGCCCGCCGGACACGCTGCTCTCCGTGCAGAACCTCTCCACGAAGGGCATGGTGAACGACGTCTCGTTCGAGGCCCGTGCCGGTGAGGTGGTGGCTCTGGCCGGTCTCGTGGGTGCGGGACGCACGGAAGTGGTCCGCGCCATCGCAGGGGTGGACCCGTACCTGTCCGGGACCGTGCAGGTCAGGGGCAAGGACCTGCCGAGACTCGACGTCGGAGCAGCCATCCGCGCGGGCGTGGGCCACGTCCCGGAGGATCGCAAGGTGCAGGGACTCGTCCTCGGGGCAAGCGTGAACGACAACATCGGGTACGCGACCCTCGCCTCGACGGCGAGGGCCGGCGTGGTGGACTTCGCCGGGCAGCGTTCACGCGCCCAGGGTGTCGCGGACACCCTCCGGATCCGCATGCGGGACCTCGACCAACCCGTGGGCAGCTTGTCCGGCGGCAACCAGCAGAAGGCGGTCTTCGCGCGGTGGATCCTCGCCGAGTCCTCCGTCCTGCTGCTCGACGAACCCACCCGCGGGGTGGACGTCGGGGCGAAGGTCGAGATCTACGAACTGATCAACGCCATCACAGCGGCAGGGGGAGCCGTGGTGATGGTCTCCAGTGAACTCCCCGAAGTGCTCGGGATGGCCGACCGCATCCTCGTGATGAGTGGTGGCCACATCTCCGGTGAGCTCGACGCCACCGACGCAACCCAGGACGCCGTCATGTCCCTCGCCGTCCGCGACGTGCAGAGGGATCTCGAGGACCAGCAGATGAAGGACGAAGCATGAACACCGTAGCTGTCAGGAAGCCCACCACCTCGGGTAGGGCGAGGATCACCACGTTCCTTGCGAACAACGGAGCGCTCGTGGGGCTCCTGGTCCTGGGGCTCGCCCTCTTCATCGCCACCCCCGACTTCCTCACCGGGCCCAACCTGCTGAACATCGGCATCCAGGCTTCCGTCATCGCCGTCCTGGCGTTCGGGCTGACCTTCGTGATCGTGGCCGGAGGGATCGACCTCTCCGTCGGGTCCGTGGCGGCCCTGAGCGCCATGGGTTCCGCCTACATGTTCAGCACCGCGGCGCTACCCGGCTGGCTCGCCCTGATCGGCGGGCTCCTGGTTGGTGCGCTGGCCGGTGCCGTCAGCGGCTTCGCCGTCGCCTTCGGCCGCCTGCCCTCGTTCATCGCCACCCTCGCCATGCTCAGTGTGGCTCGCGGGCTCACGCTCGTGCTCTCCGACGGACGGCCGATCGCCACCGCCCCCACCGTCTCCTTCCTCGGCAGCACCGTGGCCGGTGTCCCGATGCCCATCGTGGTGCTCGTGATCGCGGGAATCGTGGCGGCGCTGATCCTCAACTACACCGTGACGGGGCGCTACATGTACGCCGTCGGCGGTAACACCGAGGCTGCACGCCTTTCCGGCATTCCCGTGCGCCGTGTCCTCGTCATCGTCTTCGCCCTGTCGGGGCTCTTCGCGGCGCTCGCCGGTCTGCTGCTCTCCGGCCGGTTGGACTCGGCACAGCCGCAGGCCGCCGCCGGCTACGAACTGGATGCGATCGCCGCCGTCGTGATCGGTGGTGCCTCCCTCGCCGGCGGGGTGGGGAGGATCAGCGGCACCCTGATCGGCGCCCTGGTCCTCGTGGTCATCCGCAACGGTCTCAACCTCCTCAACGTCTCGTCCTTCTGGCAGCAGGTGGTGATCGGTCTGGTCATCGCGCTCGCCGTCGGTATCGATTCCCTCCGCCGCAAGAGTGGCAGCCACTAGCCCTCTCCTCCCATCTCCACCGACACGAACCTGTACCAACCAACCGAAGGATCCGAC
Source organism: Arthrobacter sp. RIT-PI-e (assembly GCF_001187915.1). Taxonomy (GTDB): domain Bacteria; phylum Actinomycetota; class Actinomycetes; order Actinomycetales; family Micrococcaceae; genus Arthrobacter_D. The sequence goes on from NZ_LGIU01000051.1 coordinate 92,848, forward strand.
GATGAAGTTCTCCTCCACCTCCAAGGCCGCGGCCGTCACGATGTCACTCGCTCTCCTGCTCAGCGCCACGGCTTGCAACCGTGACACCGGTGGCACCGGTGACGCTGCCGCCGAGGACCGTAGTGTCACCCTCGCCGTGTCAACACTGAACAACCCCTTCTTCGTGGAACTGCGCGACGGCGCCCAGGAAGCAGCGGACACCGCCGGCGTCGAGCTGAACATCGTGGACGCCCAGAACGATTCCGCCACGCAGACCAACCAGTTGGCCACTGCGGCGACCAGCGGGACCGACGGCGTGATCATCAACCCGGTGGATTCAGATGCCGCGGCGGCATCGGTCGCTCCCCTGGTGGCGGACGGCACGCCCGTCGTCGCCGTGGACCGCGCGGTGAACGGGGCCGAGGTGCAGTCCCTGGTTTCCAGCGACAACGTGGCGGGTGGCCGCCAGGCGGCCGACGAGCTCGCAGCGGCCATGGGTGAGCAGGGCACGGTGATCGTCCTGCAGGGGGTGGCCGGGACCTCGGCGAGCCGCGACCGCGGAGCCGGTTTCACGGAGGGCCTCGCCGCCTACCCGGACATCGAGATCGTGGCACAGCAGACGGCGAACTTCGACCGCGCCGAAGCACTGAATGTCGCCACGAACCTCCTGCAGGCACACCCGGACGCCACCGGGGTGTTCGCGGAGAACGACGAGATGGCGCTCGGTGCCATCCAGGCGCTCGGCGCCCGTGCGGGTGATGACGTCAAGGTGGTCGGGTTCGACGGTACGGCGGATGGACTGGCCGCGGTCGCGGCGGGGACGCTGCCCGCCCCGGGGGCGCAGCAGCCGGCCGCGCTGGGCAAGCGTTCGGGGGAGGTGCTCGTCCAACTGCTCGACGAGGAGACGGTCGAGAGCTCCATCCCCGTACCGGTCACCACGGTCACCACCGAGAACGTCGCGGACTTCGCCGGATGAGCGTCCCGTCGCCGGGCATCGTCGTGGTCGGGTCCATCAATGCGGATCTCGTGGTGACCCTGGAGCGTCACCCACGGCCGGGTGAGACCGTGCTGGGCCGGACCTTGACGGTACTGCCCGGCGGCAAGGGCGCCAATCAGGCCGTGGCCGCGGCGCTGCTCGGCGCGGACGTCACCATGGTCGGGGCCGTGGGGGACGACGCGTACGCCGAAACCGCACTGTCCGGGCTGCATGCGGCGGGGGCAGACCTCCGAGCGGTCCGGCGGGCGGACGGCAGCACCGGGGTGGCGATCGTGGAGGTCTCCGACGACGGCGAGAACACCATCGTGGTGCTGTCCGGTGCCAACACGGAGGTGACCCCGGACGTCGTGGCGGCGTCGGCGGACGCCATCCGGGACGCCGCCGTCGTCGTGGTGCAGGGTGAGCTGTCGGCCCCGGCCACCGCCGCCGCCGTTCGTGCGGCAGCCGGCCGGGTGATCGTGAATCTCGCCCCCGTCATGGAATTGGACCGCGAGGCGCTCCTGCGTGCCGATCCCCTCGTGGTCAACGAGCACGAGGGCGAACTGGTCCTCGCACAGTTCGGGGGTGCGAAGCGCCCCGATCATGAGGCGGTGGTGACCGCACTGCTCGCCTCGGGCTTCGCGTCCGTGGTGATGACGCTCGGCGGTGAGGGAGCACTGATGTCCGACGGCGGACCCGTGCGGCACGTCCCCGCGCCGCGGGTGACCGCCGTGGACACCACGGGAGCCGGCGATGCCTTCGTCGGCGCGCTCGCTGCGCGCCTCGTGGCGGCCGACGCCCTCGAGGACGCCGTCCGCTTCGCCGTTCGCGTGGGGTCCTACGCGGTCCAGTACCCGGGTGCCCAGCCCTCGTACCCCACTCCTGCGGACGAGCTTCCCGAGGTACTCACCGACGACCATGAGGAGGCTTCGCGGTGAAGAAGGCAGGCATCATCAATGCTCCCTTGAGCGGAGCGCTGGCCGCCCTCGGCCACGGTCACCTCGTAGCGATTGCCGACTGCGGTCTGCCGTTGCCGGCCTCGGTGCCGGTCATCGACCTCTCGCTGGTGCGTGGCATCCCGTCCTTCCCGGATGTCCTGGCTGCTGTACTCGACGAAATCGTCGTGGAGGGGGCGATGGCTGCCCGAGAAGTCACTGGCAGCATCGTCGAGGAGTGGATGGACTCTGCGGGTCTCACCCCGAGCTCGATCTCTCACGAAGAGCTCAAGAGGATGCTGTCCGGCGTGCAGGTGATCGTACGCACGGGGGAGGCAACCCCGTACGCGAATGTGATCCTGCGTTGCGGCGTCGACTTCTGAGCTCCGATGACACCTCGGCCCACCGGCAACCCGTAACCATTCGGCCACGAGATGACGGGCTCAACGGGGCCGCGTTCCATTGAGTGCTGCGATTACCTAGGCTGTAGCAGTGATCTTCAAAGCAGTGAGCGACGGCAGGCCCTACCCGGACCACGGACACGTGACCCCCAAGGACTGGGCGGAAGTGCCACCACGGCAGGTGCGGCTGGATGAACTCGTGACCACCAAGACCACCCTGGACCTCGAAGCGCTCCTGGCCGAGGACTCCACCTTCTTCGGTGACCTCTTCCCCCACGTGGTGCAGTGGAAGAGCGCCCTCTACCTCGAGGACGGCCTGCACCGTGCCGTCCGGACCGCACTCCACCAGCGCACCATCCTGCACGCCAGGGTGCTCGTGCTCGATGACTGAGCAGGAGACGCCACGCCAGCGTCGGGCGAGGGCCAAACGTGATCCGATCGAGTGGCACGGCCACCACATCGTCACGGAGACGGACCTCGGTGCGGTCTTCCAGGACGACGTCGTGGACCGGCGGCGCACCAAGCGCCGCCGCATCCTCCACGGCATCGTCCTCGCACTCCTGGTGGGACTGCTCGGCGCGGCCGGGTACGTGGCGCTGGGTGTTACGCGCGGCGAGATCCGGCTGGAGTTCCTCGAGACTGCCGGGTCCCCCGATCCCTCGGCGGCCGCGGAGGAGTGCCCTGCCGGGCCGTTCGACTACCAGGACCCGAGCAGCATCACCGTGGACGTCTTCAACAGCACCACCATCGACGGGCTCGCCGGTACGGCGGCAGGTCAGCTGCGCGAACGTGCCTTCGCCGTGCGGACCATCGGCAACCGGGAGGCCCCGACCACGGCCATGATCGCGGAGATCGTCTCCGGCGAGGCGGGCCGTGCGAATGCCTTCACGCTGCAGCGCAACCTCCCCGGCACCACCTACCGCTCCGACGATCGCGACGACCGGTCGGTGGACGTGATCCTGGGGTCCGGGTACGACGGCGTGGTGCCCGAGGAGGGCCTCGACATCACGCCGGCCGGGCTGACCTGCGCCGAGGACGAGGATTCCACCGAGGCGCCTGAGGCGGGATGAGCTCGGGCGGCTTCCCGGAAGGACCCGTCGGTGCGCGCACCGCACCGCGGACCGGCGGCACGGAGCGGACGCGCGCGAAGGACCGGCTGATCGGCGCGCTCGGGATGCTCCTGGCCATGGTGCTGGCCCTGGCGGTGCTCTGGTGGGTAGTGAGCGAACCCGCCGGAAGTCCCGCTGCAGCAGGGCCGTCGGTGTCCGCCGACCCTCCGACGGCAGGAGCATCACCTCCCGCCGGACTCGAGGAGGGCCGGGTGTGGTTCGCGGAGCTCGAGCTCGACGCCGGGACCGTGGTCACCTCGGGCACCACCCTCCGCGACGTCCGCGCCGTGGGACAGGACGTGGTGTCGGGCCCTGACGAACTGAGGTCCGGGTTCCTCACGGTGGACGCCACCGTCCCGTTCGACGTCGTGGCCGCAGAGCTCGACGACGGCAGCGTGGTCAGTGCAGCCGGCGAGGGCCGGGCGCGGGTGGTCCGCACCGTGGAGGCGCTCGGACGGGAGATCCGCGTCGTCGCCGAGGGGTCGGTGGAGGTGGCGGACGGCCGGCTCGTGGTGGTGCCGCGCTCCATCGATGTCGGCGGTCCCGCGTTCCTCTCCGACGCCACGGCCGCCGTGGTCCGCGGCCTCGTGACCATCGAGCACGAGGTGGAGGGCCTGCCCGACGGCCTGGTGCTGCAGGATGTCACGGTGCAGGAGGACGGCTTCCGCGTGGAGCTGCAGGGTGAGGACGTGCCTCTCGGCCGGTGACCCGGTGCATCCAGCCCGAGACCGCCGGCACGGCGGCCCGGGCTGCGCCTGCCTAGGAGGTGCGTCCGCCGCCCTGCCACACGGCGTCGAACGGTGCGTTCGAGGAGACCCGGTTCCGGATCCCCTCGGTGACGAACTGCTTGGCCGCGCGCGCGGCCTCCAACGGGGTGGCTCCCTTGGCGAGCTCCGCGGTGATCGCCGCGGCCAGGGTGCAGCCGGCACCGCTGACGGCCACCTCGCCGACCTTCGGGGCGGTGAGGACCTCGAGGGTCTCGCCGTCGAAGAAGACGTCCACGGCGTCGGGGCCGTCGATCCGCACGCCGCCCTTGGCGAGCACCACGGCGCCGCTCTGCCGGTGGATGATGCGGGCCGCCTCCTTCAGGTCCTCGAGCGAGTCGATACTGGTGCCGGAGAGGGATTCGGCCTCGAAGTGGTTGGGGGTCACGAAGGTGGCCAGCGGCAGGATGTTCGCCTTCAGGGCCTGGTCCGTGTCCAGTGCGGCCCCCGGCTCCTGCCCCTTGCAGATCAGCACGGGGTCCAGCACCACGTTGTCCCACGCCTGGCTCTTCAGCGCTGCCGCCACGGTGTCGATCGTGGCGGGGGTGCCGAGCATGCCCAGCTTCACCGTGCCCAGTGCGTAGCAGGACTGGATGGCTTCGAGTTGATCGGCGATCACCTGCTGGTCCACGGGGACGAAGCGGTGCTGCCAGGAGTCCTTCGGGTCGAAGGACACGATGCACGTCAGGGCGGCGATGCCGTAGACGCCGAGTTCCTGGAAGGTCTTGAGGTCCACCTGGGCGCCGGCGCCGCCGGTGGCCTCGGATCCTGCGATGGTGAGGGTGACGGCGGGGGAGGCGTGCAGCTGGTTCTCGGACATCCTCCTAGTGTGCCCGAACGGGTTGCACGGCAGCCACTTCGGACGACGCCGGAACAGCCTTCACCGCAGGCCCCGGGATGGGGTAGGGCGGTGAATCGCTCAGGCTCCCCGCACGCGGACCAGTCTCCACACGCTGGCACGGGCCAGTGCGCCCGCGCCCCCGACCACCAGTGCGGCGGGAACGCTGCTCACCACCGAGGAGACCATGACGGCAGGGAGGACCCCGAGAGCTGCTCCTGCGAAGCCGGTGAAGAACACGGCGACATGGATCCACTGGTGCCGCACCCGGAGCAGGAGGAGCCCGAGCACGATGCCGAGGGGGAGCCCCGTGAAGATCCCGACGATCATGCCCCACCAGAGGATCAGGAAGAAGGCCCCGATCACCGCCGGGACGTCGTCCCAGGCGAGGGCGTCGAGGGTGAGGCCCGCACTGAAGGCGAAGGCGAGCGCCAGGACGATCACGCCCACGAGGAACCCGACCAGGACGGCGCAGGGCCCGAAGGTGATGACGGAGCGCGGTGCCGCCGCACCGACGTCGTCCGGGGTGTACCGGCCGGTCAGGTTCCCGCCCCGCGGGTCGGCTGGATGGTGTCCTCGACCTTCCGGCACGATGGCTCCTTCCCGAGTGCGTCCGATCCTCAACCGTAGTACCGGCCGAGGACCTCCGCCTTCAGCTCGGAGAACGTGCCGTCCTCGATGGCGCGGCGGGCGTCGTCGACCATCCGCACCACGAAGCGCTCGTTGTGGATGGAGATCAGCGTGGCGGAGACCATCTCCTTGGCCTTGAACAGGTGGTGGATGTAGGCACGGGTGTAGCTGGTGCAGGTGTAGCAGTCGCACCCCTCCATCAGCGGGGTGAAGTCCCGTTTGAAGCGCGCGTTGGAGAGGTTCCACCGGCCGTCCGGAGTGTAGAACGCGGAGTTCCGGGCCACCCGGGTGGGGGAGACGCAGTCGAACGTGTCGGCCCCGTTCTCGATCCCGGTGAAGAGGTCGTCCGGCTCCGAGATGCCGAGGAGGTGCCGCGGCTTGTCCTCGGGGAGCTCGTCGCTGCACCAGGCGAGGATCGTGCCGAGGTTCTCCTTCTCCAGGGCGCCGCCGATCCCGAAGCCGTCGAACTCCATGGCGCCGAGATCGGCGGAGGCCTTCCGGCGGAGGTCCTCGTACTGCGCTCCCTGGATCACGCCGAACAGCGCCTGGTACGGGCGGTGGCTGCGTTCCCGGGTGAGCCGCCGGTGCTCGGCGATGCAGCGCAGCGCCCAGAGCCGCGTCCGCTCGAGGGACTCCTCCTGGTAGCCGCGCGAGTTCATGAGGGTGGTGAGCTCGTCGAAGGCGAACATGATGTCCGCGCCGAGCCGGTGCTGCACCTGCATGGAGATCTCGGGGCTGAAGCGGTGGCGGTCACCGTTGAGGTGGGAGGTGAACCAGACGCCGTCGTCGTCGATGTGGGCCAGGCGCTCCTTGCCCGCCGCCACGCGGTCGTCGGCGCCGGCCAGCCCGGTGTCCACGGGGACGTCCATGGAGATGACCTTCTTGAAGCCCGCCCCGAGGCTCATCACCTGGAAGCCGCCCGAATCGGTGAACGTGGGGCCCGACCAGTTCATGAACGCGCCGAGACCTCCGGCCTCGTCGAGCACGTCCGGCCCGGGCTGCAGGTAGAGGTGGTACGCGTTGGCCAGCAGCGCCTGCGCGCCCAGGTCCGCCATGGCGCCCGGCAGCACGGCCTTGACCGACGCCTTGGTGCCCACGGGGATGAAGGCGGGGGTCCGGATCTCGCCGTGGGGCGTGCTGATGGTGCCGGTGCGCCCATGACGATGCGTGCCCGTGGCGGGCGTGGTGTCCTCGAGGCGGCTGCCGACCGAGAAGGAGAACGCAGGATCCTGGGAGGTGGAGGGCATGCGCCCATCCTGCCAGCCCGCCGCCGGGCCGATCGATCACGAGCGGATCAGCGGGGGATCAGGAGTCGGTGAGCTGCTCGTTCAACGAGGCGACGGCGGCGAGCTCGGCGGCGATCCGGCGCTCCAGGACCTCCCGGTTCAGCGTCTGGGAACCCCCGTGCGCCCGCAGGTACAGCAGGACGCCGATCCGCAGGACCCGCCAGTCGCGTTCCGCAGCCGGCTTGCCCGCTGCGGAGGCCCGCAGGATCTCCGGGTCGTACACGTTCGGTTCGTTGAGCTGGCGCTGCCGGTACATCGCCGCCGTCTTGGCGCGCAGCGGGTCCGTCTCGGCGTCGTCCGCCACGCGCAGGGCGGCGGAGTACCGGGCGGAGCGCTCGGCGTCGTGCCGGGTGAGGTACGCGGCGAGCGCGAGGCCGCCCTCGATCCACTTCCACCGGCCGAAGTTGCCGTCGAACGGGAGCTCCGCCAGGAGACCGGCGACGGTGAGCGCGGCTGCGGCGTCACCCTCGTCGATGAACAGTGCGGAAGCCAGCTGGTGGAGGTCCTGGAGGTTGCTGCCGGACTTCAGATTGCTGCCACGGGCCAGGCGCGCGGCGGTGTCCTGGACGGCGGCGCTGTCCGGGTGGGCCTGCGCGATCTGCGCCCCCAGGGCCTCGGGCGAGCCGTGGTCCGCCGCGACGGCGGAGGCGCCGAGCCCAGCGTCGGCCGGTTCCACGTACACCATGGAGCCCGTGGCGATGGAGACGCTGCGGCCCTCGGCCGCGGTGGCGCCCACGAGGGCGGGGACGCCGAAGTCGTCGGGACGCACCTCCACCGCGGTGACCTCGGCGGGATCGTCCGCCCCCGGGAGCGCGAGGACGTCACCGACGGCCAGTACCTCCGCCGGGACGGCGCGCAACCCTGTCCTGTCCATCCTGTTCACCACCATGTCCGCTGTGCCGTTCCTGCCCGTAGCCCCGAAATGCGTTCCCGCGACCCCAGCGCGCCTGTAGAACCTTACGGCAGGAGCCCGGGGGCCGTGCTCCGCAGGATCAGCGACCCCATCCGGCGTGGGCGAGGGCCTGACGCAGCACGTCCCCGCGGCCGCCCGAGAACTCGGCCTGGATGCCGGGGCTGAGTGCCTCGGCGGGTGTCAGCCAGGACAGTTCGAGGGCGTCCTGGCGGGGGGCGCACTCACCGGTCACGGGGACCAGGTAGGCGAGGGCGACGGCGTGCTGGCGGTCGTCCGTGAGACCGGTCTCCGAGGGGGAGGGGAAGTACTCGGCGATGGTGAACGGCAGCGGGGAGGGCGAGAGCTGCGGCAGGGCCATGGGCCCGAGGTCCTTCTCGAGGTGCCTGAGGAGGGCCGCCCGGATGGTCTCGCGGTACATCACGCGGCCGGAGACGAAGGTGCGCATCATCTCGCCCTGGTCGTTGCCCTGCAGGAGCAGCCCCACCTCGTTGACGTACCCGAGGGAGTCGCACCGCACGGGGATCGCCTCCACGTACACCATGGGCAGGCGGCGGCGGGCCTCGTAGAGATCGTCCTCGGAGAGCCAGCCGGGATTGGGGTCAGGGGTGCGAACGTTCATATCCCAGTTTTATAGCAGACACCCGGGCAGGACGACGCCGCGCCCGGTTCTTCGGCCCCTGGCTGAATCCGGTGTACGCCCCGGATCAGGGTGCGGTGGTGTCATCCGGCTGCCGCTGGTGGATGCCGAGAGCCGTACCCCAGGGGGTGTCCACGCGGAGCGACCGGCCGGTGCGGTCCTCGACGCTCACCGGCCCGCTCCCGACGGCGGCGAGGTCCCCCAGCAGCTCGCGCACATCGCCGTCGTACTCGAACGCGAGATCCACCGTGACCCGGTCGGACGGGGCGTCGTCCTGCCCTGTCTGCCCTGCCTCTACGGTGACCAGTCCGCCGTTCTTGGCCCGGTACCGGTACCGGTGCCCTCCGCCCCGGCTGTGATGGGGCTTCGCGCCGATGTCCTCGAGGACCCGGCGGGCGTCGTCGGGGTCCGCGGTGCGCCAGCGGGCCACGACCGTCAGGGGCGAGGCGGGCGCCCCCGTGTCCCGTGGTCCCACCGCGGCGGGGAAGGTGGTGCCGTCCGGAGTGTCCACCCATGCAGTGAGCCCGGCACCCTCACCGGAGATCTCCGTGAGGGTGCCGGCCTCGTTGGTGCGGCGGGCGAACTCGCGGACGTCGCCGACGTCGAACGCGAGGTCGGTGGTGCCCTCCCCGACGGTGCCAGGGGCGTCACCGACAGGTCCGGTGTGCAGCGTGACGCGGCCGTGCCCGGCGTCGAACACCACGGTGGACGGCGTCGGTGCCGGGTCCTCCGCCGGCCGGAGTCCCAGGGCCCGGAGGAACGCGGCCGCCCGCGGAAGATCGGAGGTCCGGATGGCGGGATGCACGCGGAGCATCGGGTTCTCCTTCGGGTGGGCACGGAGGCATGGGGTTGGGCGCCGTGCACCCGTTCGACCGGCTCCACGGCATCGCCGTCCCACGGTAGCGGAGCCTCCACCTTCCCCTGGCCGGACACCTCGTGCGCGTGCCCCGTGCGGCGTAGGGTGACGCCATGAAGGCCGAGCTCCCCGAACTCCTGCTCCCGGATGCCGACGCCTGGCGGCACTGGCTCGAGGGGAACCACGCGGTGTCGCCGGGGGTCTGGCTGGTGGAGCACAAGAAGGGCGGTGCCGTCACGGCGCTGACCTACGCGCAGGCACTCGACGAGGCGCTGTGCTTCGGCTGGATCGACGGCCAGGCGAAGCCCCGCGACGCCGCCAGCTACCTTCAGCGCTTCACGCCGCGGGGCCCGCGCAGCATGTGGTCCATCCGCAACCGGACGCACGTGGACCGGCTGCGCGCGGAGGGCCGCATGCGCGAGGCCGGCGAGCAGGCCGTCGCCGCCGCGCAGGCGGACGGCCGGTGGGAGCGGGCCTATGCAGGGCAGGCCACCGCGGAGGTCCCGGCGGATCTCCTGGCCGCCATCGAGGCCGACCGCGTGGCGTCGGACATGTTCCGCACGCTGTCCTCGCAGAACCGCTACGCGATGATCTTCCGGCTGGGGCAGCTGCGGACGCCGGCGGCCAGGGAGCGGAACATCGCGAAGTTCGTGGCCATGCTCGCCCGCGGCGAGACACTCCATCCGCAGGGCCCGGGACGGACGCGGAGCACAAGATCACCGCGGGGCGACGGCGATCAGTCGGGCCCCGCCGCCCGGTAGGCCTCCAGGACCATCCAGGACTGCAGCTGGGAGGACAGGCTGACGGGACCCTCCTGGTGCGGCGGGAACAGGGTGGCCCCGTGCTCCGCGGGGACGCGCCCGGCCCAGAGGTGGTCCGCCGTCGCACCGAGCAGGGCACGCGCCGTCGCAGCGGCGGATCCGTTCAGGCCGGGTGCTGACGCCGCGACGGCCAGGTACCGCGCGAGGATCCCGGTGAAGAGCCCGCCGTCGCCCCGGTGGTCCAGCGGCAGCACGCCGTCCGCGTCGGCGAGGTGGCGGGCCACGGCGTGGACCAGGGCGCCCGCCCGGGCCAGGTTCTCCGGGCCGCCGGTCGCCACGAGCGCGCCCAGCACCGTGCCCTGGTTGTACGTGTACACCGCGTGCTCGATCCGTTCGTCCGCCTTCACGCCGTCGCCGTAGAGACCGGTCACGGGATCCTGCAGCCGGTCCTGCAGCCAGTCGACCAGCTGCTGGGCGCGGACGGTGTCGCCCGCCCGGGCGAAGAACAGGGCCGACGGCGCCGTGGTGGCCGTGTTCTTGTAGTCGCGCCGCGTGTTCCAGTAGACGCCACCGCCGAGCTCGCCCGTGTGCGCGGATCCGAGGGCAGCCCCGAGGACCCGCACCCCGCGTCGCGGCGGCCGTTCCGCCAGCGCGTCCAGCCGCTGGAGGGCCAGGGCCAGCCACGCCATGTCGTCGTAGTAGGAGTTCCGCCAGCGCGCCCCGTTCCGCAGCCAGATGCCGCGCGCCAGCTCCTCGGCCTCGACCAGGGCGTGCCCGGCAGGGTCCCGGAGGTGCTCGTCCAGCAGGCAGTCGAGGTAGTGCGCCTGCCACCAGTAGTGCCAGTGCAGCTGCGGTCCCCGCGGCGCCGGGTGGGCGATCGCGGCCAGCCTGGTGCCGGGGACATGACGGGCGCGCCGGGCGAAGAGCCGCCGCACACTCGCCGCGGCCGTCGCCGCAGCGGAATCGGGAGTGGGCATATCACCCACCCTAGCCACGATGGATGCCCGGCGGACCGAGCAGGATGCACGGCCGGACCGGCATCGGGTGCGCAGTGCGCCACGTCACACTACCCTGGGGTCAGGCGGTCCGACGGCGGTCCGTCCGGGATCGAGGGAGCAGCATGGACATCAGCGGAGCGGTGGCCCTGGTCACGGGTGGCGCCTCGGGCCTCGGGCTCGCCACCGTACGGCGCCTGGTGGACGCCGGCGCAGCGGTGGTGGTGGCCGATCTGCCACGGTCCGCCGGTGCGGACGTCGCCGGCGAGCTGGATCCCTCGGGCACCCGGGTCCGCTTCGTCCCCACCGACGTCACCGCGACCGCCGACGTCGAGGCGGCCGTCGCCGCCGCCGTCGAGCTCGGACCCCTGCGGATCGTGGTGAACTGTGCCGGGATCGGGACCCCGGGGAAGGTGCTGGACCGGGACGGGGTGCTGCCGCTGGAGCAGTTCGCCCGGGTGGTGGAGGTCAACCTGATCGGCTCGTTCAACGTTCTCCGCCTGGCCGCCGAGGCCATGTCCGCCACGGGAATCGTGACGGGCGACGGCGGGTCCCCGGAGCGCGGCGTGATCGTCAACACCGCGTCCGTGGCCGCGTTCGACGGGCAGATCGGCCAGCCTGCGTACGCGGCGTCGAAGGGCGGGGTGGCGGCCATGACGCTCCCGCTGGCCCGCGAGTTCGCCCGGCACCTCATCCGGGTGGTCACCGTGGCCCCCGGCATCTTCCAGACCCCCATGATGGCCGGCCTGCCGCAGGAGGCCCAGGACTCCCTCGGCGCTCAGGTACCCCACCCCTCCCGCCTCGGCAGACCCGCGGAGTACGCCGCGCTCGTGGCGCACATCGTCGAGAACCAGATGCTCAACGGGGAGACCATCCGCCTGGACGGGGCCATCCGCATGGCCCCGAAGTAGTCCCCCCCAGGACGTACCACCCGATCGAAAGGACGGCTCGATGGAGAGCCAGCTACCCACCGCGGACTTCCTCGGCGTCGAGTCCCTGCTCGCGCCCCACGAGCAGGAGAAGCTGCAGGACGTCCGGGACTTCCTGGCCAAGGAGGTTGCCCCCCGGGCAACCGAGTGGTGGGACCGGGCCGAGTTCCCGCACGAGATCCTGCCGAAGCTGGCGGAGCTGGGACTCAGCACCCCCGTGGCCCAGGGGTACAGCCACCTGTTCAGCGGTCTGCTGATCGCCGAACTCACCCGGGCGGACACCTCGATCGCCACGTTCTTCATGGTCCACCACGACCTCTTCGTGGAGGCGCTCCACACCTTCGGCAGCGCCGAGCAGAAGGCACGCCTCCTGCAGGACGCCACGGACCTGAGGATCACCGGCGCCTTCGCGCTCACGGAACCGCAGCACGGCTCCGACGTCGCCGGCCGCATGGACACCACGGCAGTCCGCGACGGCGACACCTGGGTGGTGAACGGTGCCAAGCGGTGGATCGGCAACGGTACCTTCTGCGACCGCCTGGTGCTGTGGGCGCAGGAACCGGCCACGGGTGCCGTGCGCGGATTCCTCCTCGACGCGACCCTGCCGGGGGTGACCCGGACGCCCATCCGGAACAAGACGGCACTGCGGACCGTGCAGAACGCGGACATCGCCCTCACCGGCGTCCGGATCCCCGAGGCCGATCGCCTCGCCGGCATCGGGAGCTTCGAGGACACCCGGCAGCTGCTGCTCGGATCCCGGATCCTGGTGGGCTGGCAGGCGGTGGGTCAGCAGCTGGCCGCGTTCGACGTCGCCCGGCAGTACGCCGTGGAACGTCACCAGTTCGGGCGGCCCGTCGCCGGGTTCCAGCTGATCCAGGACCAGCTGGTGACCCTGCTGGGCAACACCGTCTCCAGCATGGCCGTCATGGCGCGGATCTCGGCACTCCAGGAGCAGGGTGCGGCGGACATGGCGCAGGCTGCCTTCGCGAAGTCCTTCACCACGGGGCGGATGCGCGAGAGCGTGGCCCTGGGGTGCGGGATCCTCGGCGGGAACGGGATCCTGACGGACCACGGGATGGCGAAGATCTTCGCGGACGCCGAGGCCGTCTACACGTACGAGGGCACCTATGAGATCAACAGCCTGATCGTGGGCCGGGCGCTGACCGGCATCTCGGCCTTCACCTGAGCTCACCGGGGGCGGGGTCGTGGCTGCCACATGACGGACGCGGTGAGGTGCAGGGCACTTCCCTGGGTAGGATCCGAACAGGAATCCGCGGCACCCCGTGCCGCCCACCTCCAGCTCCCGAAAGCAGGCACCTGTGACCTCGAACCTCGACAGCTCCCCGGAGAACGCCGCCGAGAAGTTCAGCGAAGCGGCCGGTGACATCAGCTCGGACCTCCGGGCCGATGTGCGCCGCGTCAGCACGCTCCTCGGCGAGTCCCTCGTCCGCCAGCACGGTCAGGAACTCCTCGATCTCGTGGAGCGCGTGCGGCTGCTCACCAAGGACTCGAAGGAGTCCGGGAGCGGGGGCGACGCCGAGGAGCGCGCCGTGCTCGCCGACCGGGTGCGCGAGCTCCTCGCCGGGCTGCCGATCGACCAGGCCACCGAGCTGGCCCGCGCCTTCGCCTCCTACTTCCACCTCGCCAATGCCGCCGAGCAGGTGCACCGGGTGCGTGGCCTGCGGGCCCGGCCCGAGGAGGAGGGCTGGCTCGCCCGAACCGTGGCCCGCATCGCCGCGGACGCCGGCCCGGAGGCCCTCGCCGAGGTGGTCGGGGAACTGGACGTGCGCCCGGTGTTCACGGCGCACCCCACCGAGGCGTCCCGGAGGTCCGTGCTGGACAAGCTCCGCCGGCTCTCCGACGTCCTCGCCGAGACCACCCAGGAGGGCTCGCAGCAGCGCCGCCGGCAGGACCGCCGGCTCGCCGAGGTGATCGACCTGATCTGGCAGACCGACGAGCTCCGGCAGGTGCGGCCCACGCCCATCGACGAGGCCCGGAACGCGATCTACTACCTGGGTGACATCCTCACCACCTCCCTGCCCGAGCTGCTGGAGGACCTCGGCGACCTCCTCGCGGACCACGGGGTCACCCTGCCGGACGCCACGGCGCCGCTGAAGTTCGGCTCCTGGATCGGCGGGGACCGCGACGGCAACCCCAACGTGACCGCAGCCGTGACGCGGGAGATCCTGCAGATCCAGAACCAGCAGGCCGTGCGCATCGCCATCCACTTCATCGACCGGCTCATCTCCTCGCTCTCCTCCTCCACCGCGATCGTGGGGGCGTCCCCCGAGCTGATGGCCTCCATCGAGGAGGACCTGGCCAAGCTGCCCCGCCTGGACAAGCGGGTGCTGGAGCTCAACGCCCAGGAGCCCTACCGGCTGAAGCTGACGTGCGTGAAGGCGAAGCTCCTCAACACGGCGTCCCGGATCCAGCAGCAGGGCGCCCATGAGCCCGGCCGCGACTACAACGACACCGCGCAGACCCTCGCGGACCTCGCACTCGTGGCGGACTCGCTGCGGCAGAACGCGGCGGGCCTCGCGGCGGACGGCGCCCTGGCCACCGCGTCCCGCGTCATCTCCTCCTTCGGGCTGCACCTGGCCACCCTGGACATCCGTGAGCACGCGGACATGCACCACGACGTCATCGCGCAGCTCACCGACCGTCTCGGTGAGCTGGATCTGCCCTACCTCGAGCTGGACCGCCCCGCACGCCTCGGCGTGCTCTCCCGCGAGCTCGCCTCACGCCGTCCGCTCGCCACCACCAACCCGCCGCTGGACGACGGTGCGCGGAAGACCTTCGACGTCTTCCGGGAGATCGCCTCGGCGCTCACCACCTACGGGCCCGACGTCATCGAGACGTACATCGTCTCGATGACCCGCGGTGCGGACGACGTCCTGGCGCCGGTGGTGCTCGCGCGCGAGGCGGGCCTGGTGGACGTCGTCGGCGACGGATCGGGCGGCCCCGACTCCGGGGCCTTCGCGCTCATCGGCTTCGCGCCGCTGCTCGAGACCGTGGACGAGCTCCGGGTCTCCGCCGAGATCGTGGACACCCTCCTGTCCGATCCCACGTACCGCGAGGTGGTGCGCCTGCGCGGTGACGTGCAGGAGGTGATGCTCGGGTACTCCGACTCGAACAAGGAGTCCGGTGTGCTCACGAGCCTCTGGGAGATCCACAAGACCCAGCGGCGCCTGCGCGACGTCGCGGCCGAGCACGGCGTGCGGCTGCGCCTCTTCCACGGCCGCGGAGGCTCCGTGGGCCGCGGCGGCGGGCCCACCTACGACGCCATCCTCGCCCAGCCCAACGGCGTGCTCGAGGGGGAGATCAAGTTCACCGAGCAGGGTGAGGTGATCAGCGACAAGTACTCGCTGCCCGCGCTGGCCCGGGAGAACCTCGAGCTCTCGCTCGCCGCCGTCATGCAGGGCTCCGCACTGCACCGGGCACCGCGCACCTCCGACGACGAGCGCGGCCGGTGGGCCGAGGTGATGGAGACGGTGTCCGACGCCGCCTTCTCGCGGTACCGGGGCCTGATCGACCACGAGGACCTGCCGGCCTACTTCCTCGCCTCCACCCCGGTGGAGCAGCTCGGCTCGCTGAACATCGGCTCCCGCCCGTCCAAGCGCCCCGACTCCGGCAGCGGTCTCGGGGGCTTGCGGGCCATCCCCTGGGTGTTCGGGTGGACGCAGTCGCGGCAGATCGTCCCCGGATGGTTCGGGGTGGGCTCGGGCCTCCACGCGGCGCGGGAAGCCGGGCACGAGGGCCTGCTCACCGAGATGCTGGAGCGCTGGCACTTCTTCCGCACCGTGGTCTCCAACGTGGAGATGACCCTCGCCAAGACGGACCTGGAGATCGCCGCCCACTACGTGGATGCCCTGGTCCCGGAGGAGCTCCGGCACCTCTTCGACGTGATCCGCCAGGAGTACGAGCTGACCCTGGCCGAGATCCGCCGGCTCACCGGCGAGCACGAACTGCTCGACAACCAGCCCACGCTGAAGCGCTCGCTGGCCGTCCGTGACCAGTACCTCGACCCGATCTCCTACCTGCAGGTGGAGCTGCTGCGCCGCATGCGGGCCGAGGGCGACGCCGGGCAGACCGACGAGCAGCTCCAGCGCGCCATGCTCATCACCATCAACGGTGTGGCGGCGGGGATGCGCAACACGGGCTGATCCGTCGTCGCCCGCCCTGGCCGCCGCCGGGAGACCGTGCTCCGGAATACCGCGCCTCCGGCACCGGTTCCCGCCCATGGAAGCCAGTCCGAGCGCCGGCCCGCCGGCAGATCCGAGGAGGAGCACCATGAGAGCAGTCTTCTACGAGCAGTACGGGGACCCCGGCGTCCTGCAGTACGGGGAGCAGCCGGACCCGAAGGTGGGGCCGGACGCCGTCCTCGTGGAGGTCCGTGCCTCCTCGGTGAACCCCGTGGACTGGAAGGTCACAGCCGGCTACCTCGACGGTGCCCTGCCCACGTACTTCCCGGTGATCCCGGGGTGGGACCTGGCCGGCGTGGTCACGCAGCCCGGCCCCTCGGTGACCGAGTTCCAGGCCGGTGACGAGGTGATCGGGTACGTCCGCATGGACACCGTGGGTCTCGGGACCTTCGCCGAGCAGGTCGCGGCACCGGTGCGTACCCTGGCCCGCAAGCCCCGGAACGTCTCCTGGGCCGAGGCCGCCACCATGCCGCTGGCCGGGCTCACCGCGTACCAGTCGCTCGAGGCCGTGGGTGTGTCCGAGGGCGAGACCGTCCTGGTGCACAACGGCGCCGGTGGCGTGGGGACCTACGCCATCCAGATCGCGAAGGCGCGGGGTGCCCGCGTGCTCGCCACGGCCTCCGAGAAGAACCACGAGTTCCTGCGCTCGCTCGGCGCCGAACCGGTCACCTACGGCGAGGGCATCGCGGCGCGCATCGCCGAGGTGGCGCCCGACGGCCTGGACGCGATCGTGGACTTCGTGGGCGGCGACGACTGGGTGGCGTCCCTCGAGCACCTGAACGATCCGGGCCGCGTCGCGTCCGTGGCGGACGCCGAGGTCAAGGAGCACGGCGGGTCCTACGTGTTCGTGCGGCCGAACCCGGCGGACCTGCTCGCGCTCACCGAGCTCGTCGAGGCCGGCAGCGTGACGCCGGTGCTCGCGGAGTCCTTCCCGCTGGAGCGGGCGGCGGACGCCTTCCGCAGCAGCATCGAGGGTCACGTGCGCGGCAAGATCGCCGTCACGGTCGGGGAGCACTAGCCCCCCCCGGCCCGGACCCGGCCGACGACGAGGCGCCCCGATCGTGATGATCGGGGCGCCTCGTCGTGCTGCTCCGGGGTCGGGCCGGAGCGGGTGCGGATCAGTACCGTGAGGGCGAGTACAGGGTCCCGTCGCCCTCCGGGGCGTCGGCGTCCTCGTCGCGGACGTCCAGCGGCGCGCGCCTGGAATCCTCCTCGGCGCGCAGGGAGCGGCGGTAGGCGTGGTCCCCCCGGTGCCGGCGCGAACCGGCGGTGATGACCAGCAGGAAGATGGCGAGCGCCGCCACGAAGGTCACGTTGACGGCACCGGGTTCACCGGTGGCGCGCTCGACGGCGATCCAGCCCAGCCCCCACGAGGTGGCCGCGGCCACCGCCAGCCGGCCGCGGTCCGTGGAGCACACCACGGCGGCGGTGATCAGGACGGCGACGATCCCGAGGATGGCCCACGTGGTGCCGTGCCAGTCGAAGAGGTCCACCCCGCGGTCCGTCAGCAATGCCGCGGCATTGGCGGCGGCGGCCACCAGGACCCAGCCCAGGTAGAGGCCCAGGGGGATGTCCACGCACACGCTCTCGGCTCGCGGGCGCTCCGGGATCGCGTTCAGCGTCCGCATGATGAACAGCAGCGTGAAGAACAGCAGCAGGATCACCACGAGGCTGAGCACCAGCAGGCCCGCCTGCGCGCTGAGGATCCACGCGAGGTTGAGGATCATGGACGCCGCCACGGGCCACCCGAGAGCGCGCTGCCGTCCGCGGGTCCGCTGCGAGGGGAGCCACTGGTACGCCGTGTACGCGACGAGTCCCACGTAGATGACGCGCCAGAGGGAGAAGGCGGTGGACGACGGCGCGAGGAGCGTCGCGTCCGGGGCGAAGAGGCCGCCGGCGGCGTCGCGGATGGACGGACCGCCGAACGCACCCGCCCCTGCTGCCGAGCCGAGGATGCAGACCACGGCGCAGAGGGTCACCACGCACTGGCGGACGAGGTCAGGGTCCCAGGTGCGGGCGTTGCGCACGGCTGCGCTGCTCCCGCGTCGCACCGCCCGGCCCGTGGCTCCCGCCAGCACCCCGGCACCGTGTGCGGCCCGCCGGGTCTGCTGTCCCGCGGTCCGGGCGGCCGAACGCAGCTGCGCCGCCCGTTCCGGGGAGATCCGCCAGGTCGGGGCCCGGCCGTCCGCCGGTTCCTTCCGTCCGGTCGCGGTGTCCTGTCGCCCGGACCCCGAGGTGGTGCGCGCCGCTCCGGGTGCGGGCTCGCCGCTCCCGCGGACGGTGGGGGTGCGGCGCGCGGGAGTGGTCCCGGACTTCCCCTGCGCAGCTGCACCCAAGGACGGACCGGTCGGGGCGTCGTCCCCGCCGGTGGCCGTGCCCGTTGCCGCGGTACGCGGTCGTGCCGCCTTGAGGCGTTCGAGCACGCTGGCACTCTCCGTGGATGCGGCAGCCGGTGCGGGGCCGGTCTCCGGGGCGCCGGGGGTGTCGGGAAGCTGCGGTCCCGGGCTATTCGGGGTGCTCATGGGTTCTTCTGGCCTTCCGGTGTTTCTTCAGGGCGAGAACGGCCGCTGTGATGACTCCCACCAGCGTACCGACCACCATTCCGAGGAGAGCGCTGACCTCCGGCGGTAAGCCGGTGGACGCTCCTGCGAGGAAGCCGAGCCCCACCAGCCACGCGGTCCACAGGGCGCCGCCGGCGGCTGCCGCGAGGGCGAACGGGCGCAGGGGCAACCCCGCGATGCCCGCGGCGGCGACACTCGCCGTCCGCCCGGCGGGCAGGAACCGGACGGCCACCACAGCCGCGTAGGTGGACGAGTTCCCGGCCTTCGCGATCGCGTTCCGCAGCCCACGGTGCACGGCCCGGCCCCAGCGGAAGCGGTCCAGGAAATGCGTGAGCTTGTGCCGGAAGAGGAGGAAGACGGCGAGGTCGCCCACCCAGCTCCCGGCGAGCGCCGTGAGGACCGTCAGCGGGAGCATGCCGGGGCTGTGCGCGGCCAGGGTGCCCGCGCCGATCACGAGGAGCTCCGAGGGCACCACGGGAACGGCCGCGTCGATGATGATCACCACGAACATCACGGGGAGATACAGCTCAGGGGGGATGTCCGTGCCGAACAGATCCATCCGGTCAATGTACCGCGGGGGGACTTGGCTCCGTCCCGCTGCCACCTCCCGGTCCAGGGCGGGCCGGTACCGGCGTCCCGGCGGCCGGTCATCCCCCGGGACGTCCCGTGTGGAGTCCTACGGGGAGTGATTCACCGAGTGCTGCCCCCCGAGATGGCGACCGGGCTCGTGCCGGTGATCCCCGCCGTCGAGGCGATGACCGGCCGCAGCTTCCTCTCGAGTGCCTCGTAGAACATGGACAGGGGGAACTCGTCGTCCAACACCTGGTCCGTGAGCCCGCGCGGAGGTCCGGTCACAGGGAGGGCGTCGGGGCCCTTGGCCCACACGGAGGCCGGGTGCGGGGTGAGCGTCTCCGAGATCAGTGCGTAGGCTGCGAGCCAGTGCGCGGTCTTCGGGCGGTCGATGGAGCGCCAGTACAGCTGCTCGATCCGCTCGCCCAGGGCCAGGACGACGCCGGCGGCCTCCTCCCAGTCGATCGTGAGTTCGGAGTCGGTCCAGTGGAGCACACGGTGCTGGTGCATCCAGGCGAACAGGAGCTGACCTCCCAGGCCGTCGTAGTTGCGCACCCGGTTCCCGGTGATGGCGAACCGGAAGATGCGGTCGAAGACGACGGCGTACTGCACCAGTTCGGCGTGCCTGCGCGCCTCGGGTGAGGCCTCCTCGTCCCGCTGGATCCGGACCGATTCCCGGAAGGCGGTGAGGTCGCACCGCAGTTCCTCCAGCGAGTAGAGGAAGAAGGGCATGCGCTGCTTGATCATGAAGGGGTCGAACGGCAGGTCACCGCGCATGTGGGTGCGGTCGTGGATGAGGTCCCACATGATGAAGGTGTTCTCGGTCAGCTCACGGTCCTCCAGCAGCTCCGCCGCCCTCGCCGGCAGTTCCAGGGAGGTGGTGGCGGCGGCGGCCTGCAGGACACGACGGAACCGGGCGGCCTCCCGGTCGGCGAAGATGGCGCCCCAGGGGAACGGGGGGGGGGTCCTGACCGCCACGCTCTCGGGGAACAGGACGGCGGAGTTGGTGTCGTACCCGGGGGTGAAGTCGATGAACCTGACCGGCACGAACAGGGTGTTGGAGTACTGGCCGGCCTCGAGCTCGGCGACGAAATCGGGCCACACCACCTCGAGGAGCACCGCCTCGACGAACCGGTCGGTGCTGCCGTTCTGCGTGTACATCGGGAAGAGCACCAGGTGCGGCAGGCCGTCGATGCGGGAGAGCTCGGGGTGGAAGGCCGTCAGCGAGTCCAGGAAGTCCGGGACACCGAAGCCGCCGGACTCCCAGCGGAGCAGGTCGTGGGCCAGGAGCTCCAGGTAGTCGGCGTCGTGCGGCAGCAGGGCACGGAACTCGTCGAGCGCCGTGACGATGGTCCCCACCTGGGACCGGGCCGTTCCGTGATCGGCGGGGTCCGGGACGGAGCCGTCCTTCACCTGGAGGCCCTGCAGCCCGACGGCCGCCGCCTTCAGTGCCGTCCAGGCTGGCAGTGCCCCGAGATCCTCGGCCCGCACCGCCTCGTCCGTCACCATCGCTGTCGACATGAGAGTTCCTCCTCCGTGGTCCATGTCGACGAACGTAGTGGCTGATGAGTGTTCCTAACAGCGGTTGCCTCCGAGCAGTAGATGTTCTTATGCTCGGTGCCGGAGGATGCCACCCGACGGCGTGGTCCTCTGGGGGTGGCGGAGGTTCGGCCGTCCCCTCATCCGGAGGGCGGGCGGAGGAAGGAGGCGGACCGTGCTGAACCCGGTGCACCTGCGGACCCTCCTGGAGGTGGTCCGCCACGGCTCCTTCAGCGGGGCCGCCACGATCCTGGGCTACACGCCGTCGGCGGTGTCGCAGCAGATGTCGGCCCTGGAGAGGGACACGGGCGTCACGCTCTTCACCCGGTCGGCGCGCAGCACCGTCCCCCCCGAGGCCGCCCTGTCGATGTGCCGCCATGCCTCCAAGGTCCTGACCGACATCGAGGCGCTCCTCGCCTCGACCGCCCGCGTGCACACCGGTACCGCCCACGAGCTGCGCATCGGCATCTTCCCCAGCCTGGCGACCTTCGCCCTCCCGCGCCTGCTCCGCACGCCCGGGTGGCAGCGGCTCGGGATCTCGCTGCACCTCGTGGTGGGGGAGCCCGCCCACACGATCCAGGGGCTGCGGGCCGGCGGGGACCTCGACCTGGCCCCCGACACCAGGTCGGTCGGGCGGGCCACGCCGGCCGCCCCCGCCCCCCCGCCAGTGGATCGGGGACGACCACTTCCACGTCGTCCTCCCCTCGAGCTGGGGGATCCGCGACGGTGCGCGGGTCACGGCGGACCAGCTCGCGGACATGCCGTGGATCATGCACCACCCCGGGACGGTGGACGCGACGGTGATCGAGCGCCTCTTCGCGAGCTGCAACCTCCACCCGCGGGTCGCTGCCTACTGCGACGACTTCAACGCGAGCCTCGAGCTCGCGGCGGCGGGCCTGGGGGCCGCCCTCGTCCCGGAACTCGCCATGGTCAACCGGCCCGACGGCGTCGTGACCCTCGACGTCCCCGAGATCCGGCTCGCCCGCAGCGTCTTCGCGCTCCGGACGGGCGACGCCGACGACGCCCGGGTCCGGGTGTTCATGGATCAGCTCGCCGACATCCTGCGGACCCGGAGCATCGGCCCGGTCCCCGGGGCGGGGGTGTCCCTCACCCGGCGGCGGGGAAACCCGTGAGCGTGAGGCCGGACTCGAAGCGGCGCGCGGACCCGTCCAGCGGATCGGTGAAGGCGATGCTGTGCGCGAGGAGCTGCAGGGGCACCGCGTAGTCGTCCGGTGCCTGCGCCAGGAGCACGGGGTAGAAGGGGTCGTTCATGATGCCGAGTCCCAGCGATGCCATGTGCAGCCGGAGCTGGTGCGTCTTCCCGGTGTGCGGCTGCAGCCGGTACAGGCCGTGCTCCCCGCGCTGCTCCAGCAGGCTCACGGTGGTGTGCGTGTTGGGCGGCCCCTCCACCTCCTGGGCCAGCAGGTAGGTGCGGGACTTCACGATCCTGCTGCGGACCTCCAGCGGCTCGGTGTCCAGGTGCAGCTCGGGCCGCACGGGCGCCACCGCACGGTACTCCTTGGTGATCCGCCGGTTCTCGAACAGGAGCTGGTACGCGCCGCGGGTGTCCGGGTCCACCGAGAACATGAGGATGCCGGCGGTCATGCGGTCCAGCCGGTGCATGGGGATCAGGTCCGGGAGATCCAGTTGCACCCGGAGCCGCACCAGAGCGGACTCCGCCACGTATCTGCCCCCGGGCGTGGTGGGCAGGAAGTGCGGCTTGTCCACCACGAGGAGGTGCTCGTCCCGGTGCAGGACGGTCAGCTCCACCGGCAGGCGCTCCTCCACCGGCAGCTCCCGGTAGTACCAGACGAAGGTGTGCACCCCGAGCGGCGTGCTCCGGGTCAGCGCCTCACCCCCGAGCGCCACCACCTCGCCGCGGTCGAAGCGCTCGCCGATGCCCTCGGGGTCCACGTGGTCGAAGCGGTCCAGGATGTACTCGAGGGCGGTCTCCCACGGGCCCTCCTCCGGGAGCCGGAGCCGCGTGGCGTTGACGCCGTTGCGCACGGGCAGGGGGGACCTCATCGCCATCCTGGTGCTTCCCGCCCTGTTCCGTCCATCCCGTCAGGGTAGTGCCGTTGCCTCGGGTGCTTCCACCCGGGGCTGGCAGTGCGGGCAGTAGTACAGCTCGCGCAGCTCGGTGTCCCGGTCCCCGAGCTGCTCCAGCGCCACGGGGGTCTTGCAGCGCAGGCACCCACGCTTGGAGCGTCCGTACACCCAGAGGTTGTTGCCGCGCAGCTGCCCGGTGGTGGCCCGGGTGGTGCGCAGCTTGTTGGCCTCCAGCAGTTTCCTGGACAGCTCCACCATGCGCGGCAGGTTCGGCACCTCACCCACGGGGGTGAGCGGGTGGACGCCGGTGAGGAAGCAGATCTCGCATCGGTACACGTTGCCGATCCCGGCGAGGTTCCGCTGGTCCAGCAGGGCCAGGCCGATGGGCCGTTCGGGCTGCTCGCGCAGCCGGCGCAGCGCCTCCTCGGCGTCCCAGTCGGGTCCGAGGAGATCCGGCCCGAGGAAGCCGACGGCGTCGTCCTCCTCGGCACGGGAGATGACCCGGAGGAGTCCGAGCTCGAAGCCGACCACGACGGCGTCCTCCGTCTCGAGGATGCAGCGTGCCTTGAAGGCGGGTCTGCGCCACTTCTCGCCGTGGGCGTAGACGTGCCAGAGGCCCTCCATCTTCAGGTGCGAGTGGATGTCCCAGCCGTCCTCGCCCCCGCCGCGGATGAGCAGGTGCTTGCCGCGGGCCACGGCCTCCTGCACGGTGTCCCCGGTGAAGTCCACGGTGGCGAAGCGCGGTACCCGGACGTCGCAGCGCGTGAGCACCTTGCCCGCCAGGGCGCGGTGCAGATCGCGGGCGGCCCGCCAGACGGTGTCCCCCTCAGGCACGGATCCTCAACCCCTTCGGTGTGGTGTGGAAGCCGGCGTCCGCCAGCGCCCGGCCGATGTCCGTGTCCAGGATCCCCCCGCCGTTGACCTTCTCCAGCGCCATCTTGTCCGCGGCACCCCGCCGGATCACCGTCACGAGGGCCAGGGCGGCGGCGCGGAGCACGTCCGCGTCCTCCGTGAACGTGAGCAGGGTCTTCCCGCCGCGCTCCACGTAGAGGGAGAGCGCGCCGTCCACGAGGACCACCAGCGCCCCGGCCTTCCGGCCCGCGCGGTGCCCGCCGTCGGCCCGCGGCCCGGCGAGGGCCGAGCCGTAGGGGTGCGCCGGGGCCGGGGCGGCCAGGGCCACGGCCTTCGGCGGTGGCCCTCCCCCGCCGAGGACGTCCTGGGCCGTGGGCAGCTGATTATCGGCGCTGAAGGAGCGCAGGCGGTCCACCGTGGCGGGGGCGGCGGACTGGGCGGCGCCGGGCTGCTCGATGGAGTCCCCGCGGCGGCCGCGGCCCATCTCCTCGAGCCGCGCCAGCGCCTTGTTCATCAGGCCGAAGCCCCCGGGGATGCCCTCGTTCCCCACGGCTCCGCGTGTGACCACACCGTAGCGGTCCAGCAGCAGCTCGGCCTGCGCGTGGGCGTGGAGGGTGGTCTCGGCCTCCGTGGCGGGCAGCATGTTCCAGCGCCCGGCCGCCAGGAGAGGGGTGGGGCGCTGGTAGCCGGCACCGGCGTCGCCCTCGGCGCTCAGGCGCATCGAGGCACCCGTGAGCGACTTCCCCGGAGCCCGGCCCAGCCGCCCGGTGCGGGAGGTCCGTGCCCGTGCCGGCACGGCCTTCTGCTTGTGGGCGGTCCTGCCGCTCGCGAGCAGCGAGCGCACGGGGGTGAAGGTGTCGTTGCTGATCCGGCCCGCCCACACGAGGTCCCAGAGGGCGGTGACCACGGCGGCGTCCGGTGCGGGCTCCTGCACGTCGAGGAGGTTGGTGAGCTGCCGGAGGAAGTACCCCCCGCCGCCGGAGAGCGCGTCGAGCAGCGCGGTGTGCAGGGCGGAGGGCTCGAAGGTCGGGTCGGGGCGCAGCGTCAGGGAGGCGTTCTCGGCCAGGGGCAGGGCGATCCAGCCGTCGTTCCCGGCGAGCGACCCGGCGCCGGACCACAGCACCTCGCCCGTGGCCGTCAGCTCGTCCAGCATGGCGGGCGCGTAGTGGGCCACGCGCTGCGCCGGGATCAGCGGTTCCCGGGCGGAGGCCGGGGCCGGCACGCCCGGGAGCTGGTCGATCTCGGTGATCACGCCGTCCGGGCCGCGCAGGTTCGAGCCGATGTGCTGCCACGCCGGGAGGAACCTGCCGTAGGCGGTCGGGTCCACCGGCTCCACCTCCTGACGGAGGGCTGCGAGGGAGCGGCGGCGGAGGCGGCGGAGCACCTCGGCGTCGCACCACTCGCTCGAGGCGGGGGGGCGGACCGGGATGGGGCCCGGGGCCGCGCCGGGCCGCGCGGGGGGGGCGGGCCCCGGGGGGGCCGCGGAGGGGCGGACCACGCCCACCACCACGCGCCCGGCCCCGGCGAGCCGCCGCAGGGCACCGGCGGCGCCGGCGACGCCGAGCCCCAGCCGGGAGGCGGCCTCCGCGGCGGTGAAGGGTCCGTGGGTGCGGGCGTAGCGTCCCACGAGGTCGCCGAGCGGATCGGCCACGGGTTCGATGAACGCGAGCGGGATGCCCATGGGCAGCGGGACGCCGATCGCGTCGCGGAGCCGGGCGGCGTCCTCCACGGCGGAGACCCGCTCCACGCCTGCGATGTTCACGACCAGGGCGCGGTTGGACTTCACCAGGGCGGTCACGTGCTGCCGGACCGTCTCCGGCGAGGCACGCCCCGGGTCCGGGGCCTGCGCGGCCTCGCTCGCGGCGAGCAGTTCCTCGTCCGTGGGGTCGTCCGAGGCGTCGGCGGCGACATCCTCATCGACTTGGGCCCCGGCAGCGTGCCCGGGTCCGGCCGACCGGTCGCTGCCGTCGATCAGCACGGGCTCGACGAGGGTCGCCGCCGACACGGGGGCAGCGAGGGCCGCGGTCTGCTCCGCGGGCGCCTCGAGCCGCTGGGTGATCTCCTCGACGGTGAGCGGGCCGAGCAGCCGCAGCAGGTCCGCGACCCCCTCCAGACCGCGCGCCAGGCGGTCGGGTTTGAGCCGCTGGAGTTCCAGCTC
>NZ_LGIU01000040.1 GCF_001187915.1 Arthrobacter sp. RIT-PI-e
GCCGGCGGGCGGTGGCGGGCCGGCCGCGGGGGTCCGGCAGGGGCGGGCGGACGGGGGCGGCGGCGCCGACGGGGGCGGCGCGGTGGGGCCGAAGGGCACACCCGGGGAGGGGGACGGTACGGAGGGTGCGGGGGACATCGACAGCGCGGGGGACCCGAGCGGGCGGGGCGGCCGGCCGGACCCGGCAGGGGGGGGCCCGGCGGGTGAGGGTTTCGCGGGTGATGCTCCCACCACGGCGCTGGACGCGGATCCGGTCGTGGCTCTGGGAGGACTTGCCGCACTGCGGGCCCGTGCCTTCACCGAGGCGGACGTCGACCTCCTCCCGGCGGTGGACGTGGGCGGCTCCCCGGCGATGGCGGCGGATCTCGATGCCGTGGGTGCGCTCGCCGGCTCCGGGAGGACGCTCGACGATCTCTCGATCACGGTGCGGGACCCGATGCGCCTCACCGTCGAGGAGGTGACCGGCCTACCCCTCGGTGCTCTCCCGGCCGTTGCCACGCCGCCCGGCGGTACCGAGGTGGCGCTGGTCCGGGCCACGGCGGCGACGTCGTCCTACACCGAGGCCGCAGCAGTGGCCGACGACGGTGCGGCCGTACCGCTGATGGCCGCAGGCCTCCAGGAGCTCGTCTTCGTCCTGTGGGACTCCGGGTCCGGATGGCGTATCCACACGGTGGTGCTTCCGCCGTCCTGAGACGGACGGAGGTCGGGGGGTGCGGGGCTCAGACCTGGCGTCGGACCCAGGCGCCGAGCGCCTCGGGGGTGGGCTCGTCGAACGTGAACCCGGCTCGGGTCAGTGCCTCCGGTTCCATCCGCGCACTCACCAGGAGCAGTTCCTGTCCGAGCTGCCCGATGACCGTGGTGAGGATCGCCGCCGGTACCCGGAACCAGACCGGACGGTGGAACGCCCTGCCGAGCTGGAGGGTGATGGTGTCCAGCGTGGACGGGTTCGGGGACCCGAGGTTCACGGGCCCGGACAGGGAGGAGGTGAGGAGGAACTCCAGTGCCCGGACCTGGTCGTTCAGGGTGATCCAGGGCCACCACTGGCGGCCCGATCCGAGTGAGGTCCCCGCGAAGAGCCGGATGGGGATGAGCAGGTTCGGTAGCGCACCCCCGCCGGGAGCCATGACGATGCCGGTGCGGGGAAGGACCACGCGGACGCCCTGCGGTGCGCGCAGCGCCTCCTCCTCCCAGTGCCGGCAGATGTCCGCGAGGAGGCTCCGGCCCGAGGCGGCGGATTCGGTGAGGACCTCGTCCCCGCGATCACCGTAGTAGCCGGAGGCCGACTGGCTGATGAAGACCTGGGGAGGATCGACGGCCTCCCGCATGGCGCGGACGAGTGTGCGGGTGGGCATGATGCGCGAGGAGTAGAGGATCTCGCGGTACTTCCTCGTCCACAGGCCGCCGGCGATCCCCGCGCCGGAGAGGTTGATCACCGCGTCCGCGCCCTCGACCGCGGCGACGTCCAGTTCTCCGGCGGCCGGGTCCCAGCGGATCTCGTCCGGCCCCTTCGGGGCACGACGTACGAGGCGCGTCACCTCGTGGTTCTTCCGGAGCTGTCGGGTGAGGGCTGTTCCGATGGTCCCGGAGGCCCCGGCGAGGAGTATGCGCATACCTCCATCGAACCACTTGTTCGGAGGGATCGACATCCGGGTGCCGTGATTCGACACGCAGCGCATGGCGTGTCCGATCCCCGGTCCTCCCGTACGGACCGTTCCGGTCCGCGGGCGGACGCCCCCCCCCCCCGGAGAACCTCCCCGGAGAACCCGGTAGGGCGGGCCTGGAGGCCGTACGGAGGCACCGCGGGAGCACAGGTGACCCCGTGAGATGCGGGGGCCACCTGTGCTCGGTGCTGCTACGGCGGGGTCAGCTGAGCGTGGCGGTGAGCGAGATGTCCTTCACGCCGGCCAGCGCCTGCGACACGGGGCAGCCCACCTTGGCCGCCTCCGCGATGCGCTGGAAGTCCTCCTCGGAGATGCCGGGGATCGTGGCGTCGAGGACGAGGCGGATGGCGGTGATCCCGGTACCGGGCTGGAAGTCCACCTCGGCCTTGGTCTCGACACGCTCAGGTGTGGTGCCCTCCTCGCCGAGGGCGTTGCTGAAGGCCATGGAGAAGCAGGCCGAATGTGCGGCGGCGATCAGCTCCTCCGGGCTGGTCATGCCCGAGGACTGCTCGGCGCGGGCCTTCCAGGTGACGTCGTAGGTGCCGAGGCCGGACGAGTCGAAGCTGACCTCGCCCTTGCCCGAGGGTAGGTCCCCGGTCCAGACGGTGTGGGCTGTACGAGTGGTGGGCATGTCTCTCCTAGGTCGATGCTCCGCGCCCGGGCGGATCTCCGGGTTCCCTCCCATCCTAGGGAGGTCAGGGGTGAGGGGCCATGACGCGCCGTGATGCAGCCACCCGCAGCCCGTTCCCCGCCCGCGGGGCACCGGTACGGCCGAGCAGCACCGTGGGCGACCGCCGGGAGACGGCGAGCGGTGAGCGACAGGACGTGCGGGGAATCCACCCGAGATGCGGAAGAGCCGCGTCCCGGATGGGGACGCGGCTCTTCCGGTGCAGGGGGAAGGGAGGCTTACAGGCCGAGGTCGCCCTCGAACGCGCCGCCCTCGAGCCGGGCCTTCAGCGTCTGCAGGAAACGCCCTGCGTCGGCACCGTCCACCAGTCGGTGGTCGTACGTGAGGCTCAGGTACATCATCGACCGGATGGCGATGGTGTCGTCGCCGTCCGCTCCCGTGATCACCACGGGCCGCTTGACGATGATGCCGGTGCCGAGGATGCCGACTTGCGGCTGGTTGATGATCGGGGTGTCGAACAGTGCACCGGCGGAGCCGATGTTCGTGATGGTGAACGTCCCACCGGAGAGCTCGTCGGGTCCGATCTGACCGGAGCGTGTGCGGGCACCGACGTCGGCGATCTTCTTGGCGAGGCCACCGAGGTTGAGGTCGCCGGCGTCCTTGATGACAGGGACCAGCAGGCCCTTCTCGGTGTCCACCGCGATCGCGAGGTGCTCGGCGTCGTGGTAGGTGACTTCCTTCTTCTCCTCGTCGAAGGAGGCGTTCAGCTTCGGGTGCTGCTTGAGCGCCTCGGTGACGGCCTTCGAGATGAAGGGGAGGAAGGTGAGCTTGGCACCGTTCTGTGCCTGGAAGGCGTCCTTGGACCCGGCCCGCAGCTTGGTGATGCGGGTCATGTCCACCTCGATCACCTGCGTGAGCTGCGCGGAGACCTCGAGGGACTCGCGCATGCGCTTGGCGATCGTCTGGCGGATGCGCGGGGCCTTCTCGACCGTGCCGCGCAGCTTGGAGGGTTCCACCGTGGGGGCTGCAGGCTTCGATGGAGCCGATGACGCGGCGGGTGCCTCGGCGGCGGGCGCAGGTGCCTGCTCGGCCTGCTGCGACTTCTGCTGCTCGGCCGCCTCCAGGACGTCCTGCTTGCGGATGCGTCCGCCCACCCCGGTCCCCTTGACGGAGGAGAGGTCGACGTCGTTCTGGTTCGCCAGGCGGCGCACCAGCGGCGTGACGTAGGCGGAGGCGTCGGACCCGGCGGAATCATCCGAGGACGATCCCTTCGCGGAATCGGTGGACGCGGACTTCGACTCCTCGGCAGCGGTGGGCTGCGGGGTGCTGCTCGAGTCCGAGGAGGACGTCGAGGAGCTGTCGGGGCTCTTCGATGCCTCCGGGGCGCGGGACTCCTCGGCCTTCTCCACCGGCGCCTCGCGGTCCTCGGAGGGCGCCGCGGCTGCGACGTCACCTGCGCCGGCTTCGGCCTTCTTCGGGGCGGACGCCCCGGATCCGATGACCGCGAGGACGGCGCCGACCTCGGCGGTCTCGTCCTCGCCGACCAGGATCTCCTGCAGCTTCCCGGCCACGGGGGAGGGGATCTCGGTGTCCACCTTGTCGGTGGAGACCTCGAGGAGGGGCTCGTCCACCTCGACGTCGTCGCCGATCTCCTTGAGCCAGCGGGTGACGGTTCCCTCGGTGACGCTCTCACCCAGGGCGGGGAGGGTGACCTCGGTGCCCTCGCCGGAACCGCTCGAGGAATCTGCGTCGGTGTCCGCGCTCGAGGCCGCAGGGGTTTCCTCGGCGGGCGCTTCCTCCGGCTCCGCCGGGGTCTCCTCGGCGGGTGCCTCCTCCGCGGGTGCGGAGTCGTCCGAGCCGCCTCCGGAACCGTCACCGATCCGCACGAGGGGCTCCCCGACCTCGGCCGTCTCGTCCTCGGCGACCAGGATCTCCTCGATCACACCGGCGATCGGGGAGGGGATCTCGGTGTCGACCTTGTCGGTCGAGACCTCGAGCAGGGGCTCATCCACCTCGACGCGGTCACCCACCTGCTTCAGCCAGCGGGTCACTGTGCCTTCGGTGACGCTTTCACCGAGAGCGGGCAAGTTCACGGATTCAGACATAATGCGCCCGTTTCTCCTTCGTAGATCTTTCCTGGGCAGCTGGTCCACGAGCGTGGCCCGTTCAGCTGGAGTTTCTTGTGTTCCTGGTGCCGAGCTTAGTCCACGCCCCCAGGGCGTGGACCGGGCCCGGCGTGATGCTCGGGTGCTGCGCCTCAGCCGTGCAGCGGCTTGCCGGCGAGCGCCAGGTGGGCCTCGCCGAGGGCCTCGTTCTGGGTGGGGTGGGCGTGGATGAGCGGGGCAACGTCCTCGGGGTAGGCCTCCCAGTTCACGATCAGCTGTGCCTCGCCGATCTGCTCCCCCATGCGGGTCCCGAGCATGTGGACGCCCACGATCGGGCCGTCCTTCTCCCGGACCAGCTTCACCAGACCTCCGGTGCCGATGATGGAGCTCTTGCCGTTGCCCGCGAGGTTGTACTCGTGGGTCTCCACGCGGTCGTCGCCGAACTTCTCCCTGGCGGCCTTCTCGGTGTACCCGACGGAGGCGATCTCCGGGTCGCTGTAGGTGACCTTGGGGATGTTGAGGTCCGCGACCACCACGGGCTTCTGCCCGGCGATCTCCTCGGCCACGAAGATGCCCTGCTGGAAGCCGCGGTGGGCGAGCTGCAGGCCGGGCACGATGTCGCCGAGTGCGTAGATGTTACCGACGCCGGTGTGGAGGCGCTCGTCCGTGATCACGAAGCCGCGGTCCATGGTGAGGCCGGCCTCCTCGTAGCCGAGGCCCTGGGTGACGGGGCCACGGCCCACGGCCACGAGCATGAGGTCCGCCTCGAAGGTCTTGCCGTCCTCGAGGGTGGCGACCACGCCGTCGTCGTTCTGCTCCACGGACTTGAAGCGGGTGCCGGTGTTGAACTTGATGCCGCGCTTCTTGAAGGCACGCTCGAAGTTCTTCACGATCGTGGCGTCCTCGTTCGGCACCAGGGAGGGCAGGCCCTCGATGATCGTGACGTCCACGCCGAAGGACTTCCACACGGAGGCGAACTCGCAGCCGATCACGCCGCCGCCGAGGATGAGCACGCTCTTGGGCACGGTGTCCATGGTAAGGGCGTGGTCCGAGGTGATGACCTTCCCGCCGATCTCGAGGCCGGGGAGGCTGCGGGAGAACGAACCGGTGGCGAGGATGATGTGCTTGCCGGTGTACACGGTGCCGTCGACGTCGATGGTGTTCTCGGAGGCGAGCTTGCCCGCGCCCTCGATCACGGTGATGCCCTTGGACTTGATGAGGCCCTGGAGTCCGCGGTACTTGCCCGCGATGATGCCGTCCTTGTAGGCGTTGACGGCCTCCATGTCGATGGACTCGAAGGTGGCCTTCACGCCGTACTTCTCCGAGTCACGGGCACCGTCGGCGATCTCGGCCGAGTGCAGGAGGGCCTTGGTGGGGATGCAGCCGTTGTGGAGGCAGGTACCGCCCAGCTTGCCCTTCTCGATGAGCCCCACGGTGAAGCCCAGCTGCACCGCGCGGAGGGCGGCAGCGTAACCGCCGCTGCCTCCACCGAGTACCAGGATGTCGAACTCTTGCGCAGTTGCCGATTCGGCCACGTGAACGCTCCCTCGCGTGATCTGGTGACGCGCAGGGCGCGTCGGTTGATGTGTCGGTTGCAGATACTTCGCGGTGCGGTGGCACGCGCGTGGTGCTCTTGTTTTTCAGCCTATCCCCAGAACAAGCACGCATCCACCCGAACCCCCGGGTGGACGCCGGCCCCGGGCCGGATGTGCGCAGGCTCACGTGCATCGACGCACGCGGGCCTGCACACACCCGGTCGGCGGGGTGCCCGCACCCGGTCCGGGACCGGTACGGACACCCCGCCCGGGTGCGGTTACGCCGCCCGCGCCAGGACGTCCTCCACGTAGGCCAGGAGGGTGCGCACGCCCACACCGGTGCCCGCCTTCGGGGTGTAGCCGAACGCGGAGCCCTCGTTGAAGGCGGGGCCGGCGATGTCGAGGTGCGCCCACGGGATCTTCTCCCCGTCCACTTGGCCCACGAACTCGCGGAGGAAGACGGCCGCGGTCATCATGCCGCCGTTGCGCTCGCCGATGTTCGCGATGTCCGCCACGTCCGAGTCGAGACTGGGGCGCAGCTCCTCGGGCAGCGGCATCGGCCAGAAGTCCTCCCCGGCGCGGTCCGCCGCGGCCTTCACCGCGTCCCGGACGCCGTCGTCGCCCATCACCCCGGAGGTGCGCTTGCCGAGCGCGATCATCTGGGCACCGGTGAGGGTGGCGATGTCGATGATGGCATCCGGTGCCTCCTCGCTTGCCGCGGCGAGACCGTCCGCCATGACCAGGCGGCCCTCGGCGTCCGTGTTGAGGACCTCGACGGTGCGGCCGCCGTAGATGGAGATGACGTCCTCGGGGCGCTGCGCGGTACCCGACGGCATGTTCTCCGCGAGGCAGAGCCAGGCGGTGACCTTCGCGGGCAGCCCGAGCTCCGCGACGGCGAGCAGCGTGGAGAGCACGGCGGCGGCGCCGGCCATGTCGAGCTTCATGGTCATCATGCCGGCGGCCGGCTTGAGCGAGAGTCCACCGGAGTCGAAGGTGATGCCCTTGCCCACGAGGGCCAGGTGCACCGCGGACTTCGCGGGGGAGTACTCCACCTTGACCATGCGCGGCGGGCGTGAGGAGCCCTTGCCGACACCGAGGATGCCCCCGTAGCCGTCACGCTCCAGCCGCTTCTCGTCCATCACGGTGACCTTCACCGGGAGCCCGCGCGAGAGGTCCTTGGCGGCCTGCGCGAAGCTCTCCGGGTACAGGTGGCTGGGCGGCTGGTTGACCAGCGACCGGGTGGCGTTGACGCTCTTGCCCAG
This sequence comes from Arthrobacter sp. RIT-PI-e, assembly GCF_001187915.1. GTDB lineage: Bacteria > Actinomycetota > Actinomycetes > Actinomycetales > Micrococcaceae > Arthrobacter_D. The sequence continues at coordinate 7,192 of NZ_LGIU01000040.1, forward strand.
GATCGTGGCGCGCCCGAGGGCCGGTGTGAGGTCGGGGTCGTCGGCGATCGCGGTGTGGACGATCACCGCACGCACGGCGGCGTCGTCCTTGGCGGGTGCGGGGGTGCCGTCCGCCCGGAGCCCGGACTTGTGGCCCTCGAACCGGTAGGCGCCGAGTGCGGCGCCCTCCGCGACGGCGGCGGCGAGCGCCACGGTGCCCGTGGGCAGTGCCAGGACCACGGTCTCGAGTCCGTTGAGCTGACGTACGGCCGCACCGGCTGCACGGCGCAGGGTCTCGGGGGGGAGCGCGTCGCCGGGGACTGCGGGACCGACACCGGTGAGCACCAGGGAGTCCGCGCCGGTGTCCGGCAGACCCGGGAGCCGGCGCACCTCGTCCGCGGCGCCCGAGACGCCGAGGACCTGCAGCGAGTCACCGAGGGCGCGGGCAGCTGTCGGGTCGAGGGGGCTCTCGAGGAGCACCGGTCCGTCGGGTCCCTTGGCCACCGCGACCACGAGCGCGTCGCTCGGGATCTTCCTGAGCTCCTTCGCGGAAGCTGTCAGGTGTAGTTCGCTCGTCTTGATCACGAAATCCGTCTCCTCGAATGCATACGGTTGTCCTGGTGCGTCGGGTGGCCCGGGAGCCGGTGGCGCCGGACCGTCCTGACGATCGTAGTCTCTCCGGCGTGGCCGACCTCTCCGGAATGAAGCGGGCCGCACACGTGTTGGACCTCCCAGGACCCGACCGGAGGAGAGTCATGCTGGATCCACGCACCCTGTACAACACCGACGCCGACATCCTCGGCGAGGCGGCACCGAAGGGCCTCCCGCTGCTGATCAGCCTCACCGGCTTCATGGACGCCGGGCACGTCGTCGAGCAGGTCAGCCAGGAACTGCTCGAGGTCCTCGACCACGAGAAGCTGGTGGAGTTCGACGCCGACCAGCTGCTGGACTACCGCGGCAGGCGCCCCCGGATCACCTTCGTGGAGGACCACCTCACCGACTACCGGCCGCACCGGCTCGAACTGTTCCGTCTGAACGACGGACTGGGCGAGCCCTTCCTCCTCCTCACCGGGGTGGAGCCCGACCTCCAGTGGGAACGGTTCGTGAGCGCCGTGACCGGTCTGGTCCGTGAACTCGAGGTCTCCCTCGTCTCCTGGATCCACGCGATCCCCATGCCCGTCCCGCACACCCGTCCCATCGGTGTGACACTGCACGGCAACCGCCCCGACCTGATCGAGGGCATGAACTCCTGGCGCCCCACGGCCGAGCTGCAGGCCTCCATCGGCCACGTGCTCGAGCTGCGGCTCATCGAGGCCGGGTACGACGTCGTCGGGCACGTGATCCATGTACCGCACTATCTCGCGGAGGCCGAGTACCCGCCCGCCGCCGTCGCCGGCCTCGAGTACCTCGGCGCCACCTCGCGCCTCGTGCTCCCGACGGACCGACTGCGGGAGAGCGGACGCGACGTGGAGCGGCAGATCGCCCGGCAGGTGGGCAACTCCTCCGAGGTGCAGTCGGTGGTCTCCTCCCTCGAGCAGCGGTACGACGAGTACGCCGACGGCGCCGAGCGCCGCTCCCTGCTGGTGAAGGACAACAGCGAACTGGCGAGCGCCGAGGAGCTGGGCGCCGCCGTCGAGGCCTATCTCGCGAGTCCGCAGGCCGAGGAGGAGACCACGCTGCTGTGGGAGGCGGAGCACGTGGACGACCGGGCGCCCGGGAGTGCCGGTACGTCGGCGGAACGGCACGACGACGGCGGACCTGCGGGCCCGGACGGGCGCACCGGTACCTGATCCGTGCGCTCGCTCCCGGCCCGGGCGCGAGAACCGGACGTCCTCGCGCGTCCTCCCGACCGGGAGCGGGCGGGGATAATGGGGACGTGACTTCTTCGCGGGCGTTCCTGGTGTGGGCAGCGGGCGTCGCGGCCTACCTGATCGCCGTGACGCAGCGCACCACCTTCGGGGTCGCCGGGCTCGAGGCGACCGACCGCTTCGGCGCCTCCGCCTCCCAGCTGTCCGTGTTCACCGTGGTCCAGCTGCTCGTCTACGCGGGCCTGCAGGTCCCCGTGGGTGTCCTCGTGGACCGGTGGGGCCCGCGGGCGCTGATCGTCGGCGGCGCGGTCCTGATGGCGCTCGGACAGGCCCAGCTCGCCTTCGCCACCTCCGTGGAGGCCGGCATCGTGGGACGCCTGTTCGTGGGGGCCGGGGACGCCGCGACCTTCATCTGCGTGCTCCGGCTCCTGCCCGTCTGGTTCGAGGCCCGGCGCATCCCGATCCTCACCCAGTGGACGGGGATCATCGGACAGCTCGGGCAGGTGGTCTCCGTGATCCCCTTCGTCGCCGTGCTCGCCACCTTCGGGTGGCGGTCGGCCTTCCTCGCGGCGGCTACACTGTCCGTCCTCGCCGCGGTCCTCGCGCTCGCGGTCATCCGTGACACGCCGTTCCCGGGGGACGTGAAGGTGCCGCAGACCCTGAGGGAGACGGGCGTCTCGCTGGCGCAGGCGTGGAAGCAGCCCGGCACGCGGCTGGGCCTGTGGTCCCACTTCACCATCCAGTTCCCCGGCACCGTCTTCGTGCTGATGTGGGGGTACCCGTACCTCGTCCGTGGTGAGCAGGTGGGGGAGGCGGCGGCGTCGGCCCTCATGACGCTCTTCGTGGTCGTCGGGATCGCGTGCGGCCCGCTCCTCGGACGCTACGTCGGGCGCCACCCGCTGCGCCGGTCCACCATGGTGCTCGCCATCGCCGCGCTCATCGCCGCGTCCTGGCTCGCCGTGCTGCTGTACCCGGGTCCGGCGCCCCTGCCGCTCCTCGTGGTGCTGGTGGTCGCGCTGGCGATCGGCGGTCCCGGGTCCATGATCGCCTTCGACTTCGCCCGCCCCTTCACCCCCGCCGCGAGGATCGGGACGGCCACGGGCATCGTCAACATCGGCGGCTTCACGGCCTCGCTCCTGTCCATGTTCGTCATCGGCGTGGTCCTCGACGTCCTCCTCCGCAGCGGTGTCTCCGGCGGGGACCTCTATGCACTGACCTCCTTCCGCATCGCGATGGCCGCCCAGCTCGTGGT
>NZ_LGIU01000072.1 GCF_001187915.1 Arthrobacter sp. RIT-PI-e
CCGCCCCGGCCTCGCCAGCTGGGGCGGGGAAGCGCCCAGGGGCCGGCAGGTAGGGGGCGATCGCCACGGGTGGGGTGTCGGCGCCCTTCCGGGACGCGGCGACGGCCTCGCGGACGGACGGTGCGGCCTTCGCGCCGAAGCCGGTGCTCACCGGGCCGGTCCGCACGCCGGCGAGGACCGCGTGGACCTCGGCGACGTCCTCGGCCGCACAGGGGTCCGAGGAGCCCGCGGCGGCCAGGACCACCGCGTCCGCCCCGTCCACGGACGCCTCGTCCAACCGGTCCTGCAGCACGTGGGCGAGGCGGGGATCGGGGCCCAGCGGGAGGGCGGCCACCGTGTCGGGGCGCCCGGCCGCGGCCCGGGCGATGTCCACCTTCACGTGGTACCCCACCGAGAGCAGCAGCGGCACGATGACGGCGGGGCGGCCCTGCGGGAGGGCGGCCACCACGTCCACGAGATCGGGTTGCTGCACGTCGACGTACGCCTCGAGCACCTCCACCTCCGGACGGAGGGCCTGCAGCTGCGCCCGCACGGTGTCGATCTCCGCCCGACCCCGGACGTTGTCGGTGCCGTGGGCGCAGGCGATCAGGACGGGGGTGGGAGCGGGGCCTGTCATGGCAGTCATTGAACCACCTCCACGGGATCAGGCCGCGACGTCGACCTCGACGACGCCGTCCGTGCACCGCACGGGATAGATCCGCAGCCCCTCACCGCCCGAGAGGCAGGTGCCGCTGAGGAGGTCGTAGACCTCCTTGTGCAGCGGTGAGGTGATGGTGGGGGTGCTGCCGCGGGAGCCGATGATCCCGCGTGCCAGCACGGCCGCGCGGGTACGCGGATCCACGTTGCCCACCGCATGCACCCGGTCGCCGGGGAACCGGAAGAGGGCGATCTGCGCCTCCCCGAGCAGCGCGGCCTCCCCCCAGTACTCCTCGAGGTCGTCGAGCAGGCACACCGCGGCCCATACGGGTGCAGCGTGCGCCGGCTGGTGCAGGACGGCGAGTTCGGTCATGGTGTTCCCCTCCGCGGTGGGTGCGTCTGGTGGGCGCGTTGTCAGCCAACGCTAGGTCGGGGACGTGACGGGAGCGTCCCGGGGCTGTTGCGGGCACGTAACTTCGACCTCACCGCCGCACACGGGGTCCGTGAGCCCGAAGTTAACCTTCGGACACACGGGCGACACATGGGCGACACCACCCGTTCCTAGGCTGGAGGCTCACACGGGACCGCCCCGACCCGGACGGAAGGCACACGCATGACCGCGCTCCGCGCACCCCGGCCGGCAGGACAGGACCACGAGGAACCCGAGGGCGGGCGCAGCGTCGTCGTCATCGGCGGTGGCCCGGCGGCCCACCGGCTCGTCGAGGCGCTGTGGCGCCGGGGCACGGACGGCCTGCGGATCACCGCGCTCACGGAGGAGACCCACGCACCCTACGACCGCGTGGCGCTCAGCAGGGCTCTGATCGGTGACGTGGACCTCAGCCTCGGCGAGGCGCTGATGTGGCGGGAACCGGCCATCCGGCTCGTGACCGGGGAACGCGCCGTCACCCTGGATCTTGCTCACCGCCGGGTGACCGGTGCCTCCGGCGAGGTGTACGCCTACGACGACGTGGTGCTCGCCACCGGCTCCGACGCCGTACGCCTCCCGCTGCCGAACGCCGAGCACGCGGTGGTGTACCGCACCCTCGACGACGCCGCCTGGCTGCGCACCGAGGCCGCCCGGCTCGCCGGTGTGCTGGGCCGGAAGCCGCGCGCGGTGGTGATCGGCGGCGGGCTCCTGGGCCTGGAGGCGGCCGGCGGACTGCAGGAGCTCGGTGCGGAGTCCACCGTGGTGAACCGTGCGGGCTGGCTCATGAACGCGCAGCTGGACCAGGGCGGCGGTGAGGCCCTGGGCCGGCTCATCACCGCGAAGGGCCTGGAGGTGCGGTGCGGCGGGACGCCGGCGGCCCTGACCACGGACGACGACGGCGGGCTCACCGGGGTGCTCCTCGCCGACGGCACGGAACTGCCCGCGGACCTCGTGGTGTTCGCCGTCGGCATCCGGGCACGCGACGAACTCGCCCGGGACGCCGGGCTCGAGGTGGCACCGCGCGGCGGCGTGGTGATCGGGGAGGACTGCCGCACCTCGGCGCCGGATGTCTGGGCCATCGGGGAGGTGGCCAGCCACGGGGGCGTGAGCATGGGCCTCGTGGCCCCGGCGAACGCCATGGCCGAGGTGTGCGCGGACGGACTTCTCGGCGGGACCTCCGCGTTCCCCGGCTTCGACACCGCCACCAAGCTGAAGCTCTCCGGTGTGGAGGTGGCCAGCTTCGGCGACGCGCTCGCCGACACCGCGGGCAGCCTCGAGATCGTGTACGCGGACCCGGCGCGCGGGCTCTACCAGAAGCTGGTGGTCACGGACGACGCGAGGACGCTGCTCGGCGGCATCTTCGTCGGCGACGCCGCACCCTACTCGGCCCTCCGCCCGCTGCTGGGGAGGGAACTGCCCGCCGAGCCCGGGGCCTACCTCTCCTCGGCCGGCGGCGGCGAGGCCCCGCCGTCGGACCTGCCCGACGACGTGATCCTCTGCTCCTGCAACAACATCACCGCCGGGGCCTGCCGCTCCGCCGTGCACGGTGGGGGCGAGGACGGCGCCCCGGTGGAACCGGCCCTCGACATGCCCTCCCTGAAGGCCTGCTCACGCGCCGGCACGCAGTGCGGTTCCTGCGTGCCCATGCTCAAGAAGCTCCTCGACGCCGAGCTCACCAAGGCCGGGAAGACCGTCTCCAAGGGCATCTGCGAGCACTTCGCCCTCTCCCGGCCCGAGCTGTTCGAGGCGGTCCAGGCCCTGGACCTCGCGTCCTTCCAGGAGATCCTGGGGCGGTTCGGCGTCTCGGAGGAGGCGAGGGCGGGCCACGGCTGCGACATCTGCAAGCCGGCGATCGGCTCCATCCTGGCCACCCAGCGCGGCGAGTACGTCCTCGACGGCGGCCGCGGCACCCTGCAGGACACGAACGACCGCGCACTCGCCAACATGCAGCGCAACGGCACCTACTCCGTGGTGCCGCGGATCCCCGGGGGTGAGATCACCCCGCAGAAGCTCGCCGTGATCGCGCAGGTGGCCGAGCAGTTCGGGCTGTACGTCAAGCTCACCGGGGCCCTGCGGATCGACCTCTTCGGCGCACGGCTGGAGCAGCTCCCGGAGATCTGGAAGATCCTCGTGGAGGCCGGCTTCGAGTCGGGGCAGGCCTACGGCAAGGCGCTGCGGAACGTGAAGTCCTGCGTGGGCTCCACCTGGTGCCGGTTCGGGGTGCAGGACTCCGTGGCCATGGCGATCGACCTCGAACTCCGGTACCGCGGGCTGCGCGCACCGCACAAGTTCAAGATGGGCGTCTCCGGCTGCGCCCGGGAGTGCGCCGAGGCCCGCGGCAAGGACGTCGGCGTGATCGCCACGGACCAGGGCTGGAACCTGTACGTGGGCGGCAACGGCGGTTTCCAGCCCGTCCACGCCCAGCTCCTCGCCCAGGACCTCGACGGCGAGACGCTCATCCGCTACATCGACCGCTACCTCATGTACTACATCCGCACGGCGGACCGCCTGCAGCGCACGGCACGCTGGACGGAGGAGCTCGACGGCGGGCTGGACCACGTGCGGGACGTGGTGGTGGGCGACTCCCTCGGGATCGGCGCCGACCTCGAGGCGGCGATGGCCCGGCACGTGGAGCACTACGAGGACGAGTGGGCGGCCACGCTGAAGGACCCGGACAGGCTCCGGCGCTTCCGCTCCTTCGTCAACGCCCCGGACGCCGCCGACTCCTCGATCGTGCTGGTGGAGGAGCGCGGTCAGCGCCGCCCCGCCACCCCGGCGGAGATCGAGGAGCAGGGCAGGCGCGTGGGGCTCGGGACGGCGATCCCCGTCCGTTCCGCGACCGGGACACGGGAGGGCTGAGACGTGCAGGTGGACATCGAGGTGGCAGGGCGCACCGTGCTGGTGATCGGGAGCGAGACCGGTGCGCGCCGGGTCACGGCGCGGTACCGGGCGGCGGGGGCACTGGTGCAATGGCACGAGCACGCGGGGGAGTGCCCGGCAGCAGCTCTGGCCGACGCCGCCCTCGTGGTCCTGGTGGGCGCCCCGCAGGACCCGGACTCCGATCCCGAGCTGCAGGCGCTCCGCACACGGTGCCGCGGGGCCGGGACGCCCTTGGCGCGTGAGGCGGCCGCCCGGGCCACGGGGTCCGCGACCCTGCTCGGTGGCGGGCCCGGCGCGCTCGGACTCCTCACCCTCGACGCCGCCACGGCGCTCCGGGAGGCGGACGTGGTGCTCTACGACCGGCTCGCCCCCACGGATGCGCTCGCGGAACTCGCCCCGACGGCGGAGCTCGTGGACGTGGGGAAGCTCCCCGGCCACCACCGGGTGCCCCAGGCCGCGATCAACGACCTCCTGGTGCAGCACGCGCTCGCAGGACGCCACGTGGTGCGGCTCAAGGGCGGTGACCCCTTCGTCTTCGGCCGTGGCAGCGAGGAACTCGCCGCATGCCTCGCCGCGAAGGTGCCGTGCCGGGTGGTCCCGGGCGTCAGCTCCGCGATCGCCGTCCCGGCGGCCGCGGGGATCCCGGTCACCCACCGCGGTGTGAGTCACCTGTTCACCGTGATGTCCGGCCATGCTCCGCTGACCGAGGAGGAGCACCGGCATCTCGCCGGGCTCGGGGGCACCATCGTGGTGCTCATGGGGGTCTCCACGCTCCCGCAGCTGGTGGCGGGTCTCGGCCGCGGCGGGCTGCGCCCCGACATGCCGGTGGCGGTGATCGAGCGCGGGTACAGCGCGTCCCAGCGGACGACGTCGGGCACCCTCGCCACGATCGTCACGGCAGCCGGCGCCGCGCGCTGCCAGAGCCCCGCGGTCCTCGTGATCGGTGACGTGGTACGGGTGGGGCTGGATCTCCACGGCGGTGTCGCGGAGCTCGCCCGGCTCACCGAATCGCTGGCGTCGTGACCGGGTCCCTCGGCCCCGACGGGGCATCCGGTCAGCTCGCGGGTTTCCGTATCGGGGTCACCTCCGATCGCCGGTCCGGTGACCTGATCGACGCCCTGGAACGGCGTGGTGCCTCGGTGTTCCACGCCCCGGCCCTGAAGATCGCGCCCATCGCCGAGGACGTGGAGCTGCTCGCGGACACCGCCGCCATGATCCAGGCACGCCCGGACCTCTTCGTCATCACCACCGCCTACGGGATGCGCCGCTGGTTCGAGGCGGCGGACGCGGCCGGCTCGGGGGCCGCGCTCCTGGAGGTCCTCGGCAACGGCCGGATCCTCGTGCGCGGCCCGAAGGCCCGCGGGGCGGTGCGCGCCGCGGGGCTCGACGACGTCGGCATCAGCTCCGACGAGACCACCGCCACCCTGGTGGACCAGCTGCTGCAGGAGGACCTCTCCGGTCTCACCGTGGGGGTCCAGCTGCACGCCTACGCCGACGAGCACCAGCTGGCGCGGTTGCGCGGCGCCGGCGCCAGGCTGCTGACCGTCACCCCGTACCGGTGGATCAAGCCCGCCGGGTCCGAGCGGCTGCCGCGCCTGATCGACGCCGTGTGCGCGGGGCAGCTGGACTGCGTCACCTTCACGAGCGCCCCCGCCGTCGACGCCCTCTTCAGCACGGCCGCCGAGCAGGGCCTGCAGGAGCAGCTGATCGGTCGGTTCCGGCAGGGCGTGCTCGCCGCGGCGGTGGGGCCGGTCACCGCGCAGCCGCTGCTCGACGCCGGGATCGAGCCGATCGTCCCGGAACGCTTCCGGATGGGGGCGCTGATCCGGCTGGTCTGCGACCACCTCGCGGCACACCACGTGGAGCAGGTCCCCACCCTGAACGGTCAGGTGGAGGTGCGGGGCCGCTCGGTGCGCGTGGGGACGGAGACGGTGGAGCTCGCCCCCACGCAGCTGGTCCTGTTCAAGGCGCTCCTGGCCGCGCGGGGGGCGGTCCTCAGCCGGGACGCGCTCATCACCCTCCTGGCCCACACCGGTGCGGGGCACGCCCTGGACATGAACGTGAACCGGCTGCGCAAGGCGCTGCCGGATCCGCGTCTCGTGGAGACGGTGGTCAAACGGGGGTACCGCCTGCACGTCTGACCGGGGCCCGTCCCGGCCACCGACCCGACAGGCCCCGGAGCCGTGCCGGCCCTACGCCGTCGCCACCGCGAAGTGGTGTTCGATGATGGGCCGGATCTCGCTGTGGCAGGTTCCGCTCCCCGTACCGGCGCGGGTTCCCGAGGAGACCTCCCGGACGGTCGCGCAGCCCGACCGCACGGAGGCCTCCACGGCCCCGTGCGTGATGCCCGCGCACCGGCACAGCGTCGCGTCGGGCCCCGGGGGAAGGGCGGCCGCGGCTCCCTCGACGCCGTCGAGCCGCAGGAGGCTCGAGCGGTCGGCGGGGAGTTCGCTCCCCCGCTCGAAGAGCAGCACCAGTTCGGCGCCGGTCCGCGGCATGCCCCCGCACACCAGACCCGCAGGACGCCGTCGCGGGGGATCATCTTCGCGTAACGTCCGTGCCCGGGATCGGTCCAGACGGCCACGGCGAGCCCGGGTTCCACGGACCAGGGGTCCGCATCCGTCTCACCGGCGGGGGCGGCGCCCCCCCCCCGGGCCTTGAGGAGCACGAGCGCGCCGCGGCGATCAGGCGGATCGGCAGGGGCGACGGCGGCCGGACCCGCCGCCAGCTCGGCGGTGAGGGGCGCCCCCGCCGGTCCGCCCGCTGCCAGCCCGGGGCGATCAGGCCGCGGGGGGCGGTGACACCCGAGCAGGCCACGCAGGCGGCGTCCCAGCACCTGATCTCGGCGCAGTCGCCGATGGCCCACACATCCTGTGTGTCCAGTGCCCGGAGGTCGTGGTCCACGAGGATGCCGGCAGCGGTGTTGAGGTCGCAGCCGTCGGCGAGCTCGGTGCGCGGACGGACGCCGCAGGCGATGACGAGCGCCCCACCCTCCACGCATGTGCCACCGGCGAGGACGAGACCGGAGAACCGGCCGTCGTCGTCCAGGGTGAGGCCGGTGGAGCTCCCGCCCACCACGGTGATACCGGTGCGGGCGAGGGCGGCGCCGAGGACCTGCGCCCCGTCCCCGAGGAACCGCTCCATCGGGGCGCGGCCGGTGTGGACGAGAGTGACCCGGGCGCCCTCCTCGGCGGCGGCGAGGGCGGCCTCGATCCCGAGGATGCCACCGCCCAGCACCACGATGCGTCGCTCGGCGGTCATCGCCTCGGCGAGCAGCCGCGCATCGGTGAGGTCACGGAGGAAGCCGACGCCCGGCGGGAGGGAAGCGCCGTCCACCCCGGCGAGCGGGGGCAGCACGGGCCGCGATCCGGTGGCGAGGACCAGGCGGTCGTAGTCCACGGATCGTCCGTCGTCGAGCAGCACCCGGCGGAACGGCCGGTCCACCCTGGCCACCCGCGCCCCGAGGCGGACGTCGATGCCCCGTACGGCCAGCGCGGCGGCGTCGGCCAGACGGATGGCGGACTCCCGCGTGCGCCCGACCGCGACATCCGCGACGAGGACGCGGTTGTACGCGGCGTGCGGTTCCTCCCCGATGACGGTGACCGCGGCGACGCCCCGGGCGACGAGCGGCTCGAGGTGTTCGACCAGTCGCGCGGCGACGGGGCCGAAGCCCACGACGACGATGCGCTCCGGACCGGGCGTACCGGCATGGTTCATGCGAAGACCTCCCGCTGGTCCGTGACCGTGCTCCCCGGGTGGGCGAGCGGGACGACGCCGACCGGCGTCGTCTTGAACTCCGGCATGCCCGAGATCGGATCGGTGGAACTGCCGGTCACCAGGTTCGCGGTGCCCGTACCGGCGTAGTGGAAGGCGAGGAACACGGTGTCCTGGCGGATGTCGCCCGTGAGGTGCGCGACGGCGTGGACCACGCCGTGGGAACTCGTGACCACGACGGCGTCGCCCGTGACGATGCCGAGATCCGCCGCCGTCGCCGGGTTCACCTCGAGGCGGGGAACGGGCTGCGCGGCGAGCAGAGCGGGGACGCGCCGGGTCTGCGTACCCGACTGGTAGTGCTCGAGGAGCCGTCCCGTCGCGAGGAGCAGGGGAGCCGGGGTGCGGTCCTGCGCCACGTTGGCACGGGGCCTGACCGCGACGAGGGCCGCACGTCCGTCCGGGGTGGCGAAGGCGTCGAGGAAGAGCCGCGGTGTGCCCGTACTGCCGCTCGGGTACGGCCAGTAGGCGGGAGCATCGGCGTCGAGCACCTCGTAGTCGAGACCGGAGTAGTCGGCAGGGCCACCGGCGCTCGCGCGGGCGAGCTCCTCGAACATGGTCCGCGGGTCCTCGCTGAACAGGGAGGGGGCGTCGAGCAGTCTCGCGAGCTCCTGTATGATCCACAGTTCGCTCCGCGCGCCGGCGGGAGGCACGACGGCGGGACGGCGACGCAGGATGCGACCCTCCAGGTTCGTCATGGTGCCCTCCTCCTCAGCCCACTGCAGGACCGGGAGGACGACGTCCGCCAGGGCCGCGGTCTCGGAGAGGAAGAAGTCGCAGACCACGAGGAAGTCCAGGCCCTTCAGTCCCTCGACGACCGTCGAGGCGTTCGGGGCGGAGACCACGATGTTGGCCCCGTGGACGAAGAGGCAGCGGGTCCCGCCGCTCCCGCCCGGTCCGCCGAGTGAGGCGAGCAGCGCCACCGCGGGGAGACCCGGGCCCGGGATGAGCTCCTCGGGAACACCCCATACCGATGCGACGTGCCTCCGTGCGGCGGGGTCCGTGATCTTCCGGTAGCCGGGCAGCTGGTCCGCCTTCTGCCCGTGCTCCCGCCCGCCCTGCCCGTTGCCCTGGCCGGTCAGCGTGCCGAATCCGCCCCGCGGCGTCCCGGGAAGACCGAGGAGGAGCGCCAGGTTGATGGCGGCGGTGGTGGTGTCCGTGCCGTCGGCGTGCTGCTCGACACCCCGTCCGGTGAGGATGTAGGTGCCGGCTCCGCCGGCCGCCCCGCTGCGCGCACCGCGGGCGAGCAGGCGCGCCGTCGCGCGGATGGTGGAGGCGGGAACGCCCGTGATGCCCTGCACGCGCTCGGGCCACCGGCGTGCGAGTTCGAGCGCGGCGTCCTCGTGCCCGCGGGTGCGGGCGTCGAGGAAGGAGCTGTCCGCGAGCCCTTCGGCGACCACCACGTGCGCGAGACCGAGCAGGAGGGTGAGATCCGTGCCGGGCGTGGGCTGCAGGTGCACGCCGCGGCCCTGCTCGGTGAGCCGGGCCGTCGCGGAGCGGCGGGGGTCGACGACGATCAGGCCGCCGTCCTCCTGTGCCCGCCGGAGGTGCTGGACGAACGGCGGCATGGTGTCCGCCGCGTTGGAGCCGAGGAGCAGGATCACCGACGCGTGGCCGAGGTCCTCCAACGGGAAGGGCAGTCCGCGGTC
>NZ_LGIU01000011.1 GCF_001187915.1 Arthrobacter sp. RIT-PI-e
GGGGAACTTCGGCGGGTGAGGCAGCGGGGTCGGTGGGCGGGCGGGCAGGATCGGGGGAAGCGATATCGGTGGGAGTGGTGGGGGTGGTGGGAGTTGTGGGGGTGTCGGCGAGTGTGTCTTGGATGATGCGGCGTGGGTCGTAGTTACGGGGGTCGAGTTTCTTCCATTCGGCGGGGTCGAAGTCGGGGCCGAGTTTGGCGGCCGCCCGTGATTTGGCCATGTCGGTGAGGTCGCGGATCGTTCGTACGAGGTGGGCGAGTTTCTCCGCGTACAGGGGGAGCCGTTGGGGTCCGACGATCAGGCCGGCAACGAGCATGATCAGAAGTAGCTTCTCGAATGAGAGTCCAAACACGGTGTTCTCCAGAGCCTATTTGTTGATGAGGTCACGAGGTGGACGATCCGAACCGCTCCCACCGTCCAGGACCTCGGTCCTGCTGATGCCTGTGGTGCTGGATGGGTCTTCGATGGTGCTGGTATGTCGTGTGATTCTGCGGTCGTGCAGGAGCGCGATTCCGGCGGCGATGGCGAAGAGTCCGGTCATGGGGATGGCGAGCAGGAACATGGACATGATGTCTGCTGATGGGGTGGCGAGGGCGCTGAAGACGAGGATGCTGATGATGACGATCCGCCAGCTTCTGAGGATCGTGACCCCGGGAAGGATCCCGATGAAGTTCAGCAGCACCACGAAGACGGGTAGAACGAAAGCGACGCCGACAGCGAGCACGAGTTTCATGACGAAGTCGAAGTAGTAGGACGCGACCAGGACAGTGCTGTCCTCGGCCGAGCCGAAGCCGGCCAACAGTTCCACGATGTGAGGAAAGAGCAGGAATCCTGTGGTGCAACCGGCGACGAACAGCGGCACGGCGGCCAGGAAGAACCCGAGGGTGTACTGCTTCTCGCGTCGGTTGAGCCCGGGCAGGAAGAAGGCGAATGCCTGGTACAGCCATAGGGGACTGGAGATGGCTACGCCTGTGAAGAGCGTAATTTTCATCTTCAGGTCAAACGCTGCGCTGACGCTGTCGTAGTTCAGGCTCGCGTTGCGGGATGCGGCTAGTGCCTCAATCGGGGCCCGCAAGATATTGAGGACCTGATCGGAGAGCACGTACCCGATGACGGCGCCGATGAGGAGACCGACCGCGGCCCGCAGGAGGCGTTTGTGCGCCTCCTGCAGGTGGGCCTGGACCGACATCCGATTCCTCGCGTGTGGCTGTGCGGTCGGTCTCCTCACGCTCATCGGGTCTCGGCCACCGGACGCTGACCCGGTGTGGCCACGGCGCGGATCACGGTCGGCGGGTGAGCGGCCGTACCCGTCTGAGCATCGCGGTCCTGCCCGGTCCCATAGTCAGGGGTGGAATCGGTATAGGTATCGGGCGCGGGGTCGTTCACACTGCGTGCGGAGGTGTCCTTGGCTTCGGATTTGAAGATCTTCACCGACTGTCCGATGCTCCTAGCCAGCCCTGGAAGCTTGGAAGCGCCGAAGAACAGGAGGACCACGGCTAACAGGATGAGGGCATGCCATCCGGTGAGGTTGTGCAAGATTCCCATGGGTGGGTCTACTTTCTGACGTGATGTGAGGTAGCAGCTGGCGCCCGGGGATGGGCGCTGCTGGAACTACTGAAAGTTGAGCAGGGGCCCGAGGCGTACTACACCTTGGGGTGTTCGACGGGGCCTTGGAAGCGTCGGGGTGGAGGGTGCTCAGCTGGCGGGCGTCGTGGTGGTATCGGTTGGTACTTCCCCGGTCATATCGGTGGGAGGGGTTCCGCCGGGGCCGCCCTCAGGGGGAGTGCCGCCACCCATACCTCCGCCTACGGCGGGTGTGGTGGTGGTATCGACGCCGACGGTGAGGCTGACCTGGTAGCCGGAGTTCGGGTCCCCGGTCACGGTGGCTAGTTGCAGGGCGCCGCCGTCGTCGCTGAACACGTTGTCGGAATCCAGGCTGACCTGGGAGAGGTTAGCGGTGGAGCCTTCGTACCCGGCAAGGGCATACACGGTTTCGCTCACGTCCTGGGGCAGGGCCACCTGGGACGTCGCGACGGCGTTGGCCGAGTTGGTGATGTCACCGATGCTCGGGTAGACCTCGAAGTGGATGTGGGGCCAACGGCCGGTGTAGCAGGCCGGGAAGATCGACGTGTACGTCACCGTGCCTTCGTTGTCGGCTACCTGCACGCCACGGAGGTAGGTTTCGTCCTCGATGCCACTGGAGTACATGGAGTAGCCGCCGGCGGCGTCGCAGTGCCAGACGTACACGGCCGCGTTCGCGAAAGGAATGTTGCCGTTGGCCAGGTCCACGATGGTGAGGTTCAAGGTCATCGGCACGCCCTGCGCTGTGGTCCCCCCGCCGATGCTCGAGCGGATGTCGCTGCGCACGATCCCTGAGTCCTCGAGGGCGTTCACCCCGTTCGACCCGTCGCCCGGGTAAGGACCGGCAGTTTCATCAGGGATCTCTCCTGCGACCGTGGCGGCCGCCGACGCAGAAGATGACGCGGACGCTGTGGCCGTGGAGCTCGCTGTAGCACTCGACGTGGTAGTACTACCTGTTGTGCTGGGGGTGCAGGCCGCCAGAGCCAGGGCTCCTACGCCTGCACCAAAAATCCCGAGCATCGAACGCCGACTGACCAGTGTTCCGATATCGAAGGCGACACCCTGGTCGACGACTTCCTCGTCCGCTCGATCGAGGAGCCGCCCCTCATACATAGGGCCCTCCGGTGTGGTGTCCGGTTCTGGAATATTGCTGCTCATGATGCCTCGCTCGGTTCGCTATGTGGAATAGTTCCAGCATCGAAGACGACCTAAGGTCAGGGCTTTGGTGAACCTATGAACCACCTATGAGCGTGAAACCCGACAACCAGAGCACCGAAACCGTACAGCAAACCCCCAGCTCGTCCACGTCCTTGGAAATGGCAGTGCTCACCTCATTGGGCAGCCGTTATCCACCGCCAGCACCAGTAGCAGGAAATCCGGCAGCGCAGCGAAGCGTTCGGCACCAGAGATCGCCCGGCAGACAAGGCAGATATCGAGGGCCGGATCGGCCCGCACAGCCTCCGGCACACCTTCGCCATCATCGCCCTCGACACCGGCACCAGCCTCCACGCACTCCAGGACAGCCTCGGGCATGCCGACCCCCGCACCACCCGACGCTACGACCGCGCCTGCAACAACCTCACCAAATCAGCCAGCCACGCCGTCGCACGCGCCCTCGCATGATGTGGCAGGACAGTGCTTGGCTCGGGGTGGTCCCCGCTAGCTAGGTTGTGGCACAGGCGGGGTAGGTTCTGCGGCAGGCTTAGTATTTTTAGCTTGCTAGGTCTGCTGCTTGAGCAGTGTGTAGGTGGGGGAGCGGCGCGGAGGCGAAGACGGATTGAGCTACGAGCAGGGCGAGTCCGATGATGCCTGCCTGTTGGCCTTGGGTGGCGCCGGTGATCTGGATCCTGCGTGTGGCCAGCGGTAGGGATCTGCGGTACACGGCGCTTCTGATGCCGGCGAAGAGGTAGTCGTCCGCTGCGGCGAGTTGTCCGCCGATGACGACCACCTGGGGGTTGAAGAGGTTCACGGTGACGGCGATGGTTTCACCAAGGAGTTGGCTGGCGTTCCGGGCGAGCCGGACTGCGTCCCGGTTCCCGCTGCGTAGTAAGCGAACGGCGTCCTCGACCGATTCCGCCTCTACACCTACGGCCTGCAGATCGCGCAAGAGCGCCCACCCGCCGGCGTAGGCCTCCAGGCACCCGATGTTGCCGCACCGGCATTCTGGTTCGTCCTGGACGTGGTCGGGTTTGGGTACGTAGTTGTGCCCGATGTCCCCGGCGGCGCCGTCGGCGCCGTGGTGGAGGCGCCCGTCGGAGATCAGTCCGGACCCGACGCCGGTGCCGACCTTCACCATGAGCAGGTGTCGGACATCGGGGTGGGAGACCTGTTGTTCCCCGAAAGCCATGGCATTGGCGTCCTTTTCGACGATCACGGGGCAGGTGTAGTCGGAGCTGAACCATCCCGGGATGTCGTACTGGTCCCAGCCGGTCATGATCGGCGGGTGCACCACCTGCCCCGAGGCCGTATCGACCGGGCCCGGGACGCTGACACCAATTCCCAGGACGGAGTCGGCCGAGGCATTCGCGCCGATGAGCAACTGGGTGAATTCCTTGCCCACCGTGCCGAGAACGACATCGGGGCCTTCCGTGACGGCGATGCTGAGCTCAACCTCCTCGAGGATGGTACCGGCAAGATCGCACAAGCCGACGCGCATCCCGGTGGCGCCGATATCGGCCACCAGTAGGTGCCCCCCGGTGCGGTTGAAGGCGTAGGACTCGGCAGGCCGGCCCTTGGTGGACTCGGAGCCCGAGGGGATCACCAGGTGTGCATCGAGGAGCGCATCAATGCGCTGATTGATCGTGGAGCGGGAAAGCCCGGTATGAGCGGTGATCTCTGACTTCGTCAGCACGAGACCTGAACGGAGCAGGTGAAGGATCTCCACGGTCCCACCCACAGCGACGCTCGTGCTAGGTGGTACGTGCGGTTTCTCGGCCACTTTCGCCCCTTCGTCGCGGACCCTGCTTGTCATATTAACCCGGTTCTCAGCCCAGTTCTGGTGAGTAGTTGCGTGGGTCACAACCCCTGGTTACGATAACACCCAACGTTACTTCGACGTACATATGGTTTTCAAAGTCAGAAGGGGCAATGATGCCACAGCTACGGAACACCCTGATCCTCGTCGCCGCGACTACCGTGGGAGCCCTCTCCCTCGCCGGGTGCAGCACCACTACTACGACACCAGCAGCGTCCGAGGGTGGGGACGCGAATATCGCGGCCGTTATCAAGGGTCTGGACAATCCTTTCTTCCAGTCGATGGAGGAGGGGATCAAAGCGGCCGATGACTCGATTACCGTGCAGGCCGCGCAGGACATCACTGACACCAGCGGTCAGGCCGACCGGCTCTCCTCGCTGGCAGGTCAGGACTTCAGCTGCTTCATCATCAACCCGATCAGTGGTAACAACCTGCTTCAGGGCGTCGCGCAGCTCAAGTCCAGCGGGAAGACCGTCGTGAACATCGACAGCCCCGTCGACCCTGATGCGGCAGCATCGGCGAACGCCACACCCGATACCTACATCGGGACGGACAACGTATCCGCGGGCAACCTCGCCGGTGAACACATGGCAAGCCTCATCGAGGACGGCGCGAAGGTCGCGATCATCGGTGGCATCGCAGGTGATGTCACCAGCGGGGATCGGGTCACCGGCTTCACCGAGGGTCTCGGCGGTAAGGGTCAGGTCCTCGAGACGGTCTCGGCGGATTGGGACCGTCAGGTCGCCCTGACCAGGGCCGGGGATCTCCTGCGCGCGAACCCGGACATCTCCGGATTCTTCGTGGCCAACGACATCATGGGTCTCGGTGTCGCACGGGCGGTCGCCGATGCAGGACGCACGGGCGAAGTGTCCATTATCAGCGTCGACGGTGTCCCCGAGGGCCTCTCCGGCGTCGAATCCGGGGAACTGACTGCCACCGTGGCCCAGTACCCGTACGCCATCGGCGAGATGGGCGCCCAGGCGTGCGCCGCAGCTGCTGCCGGTGAAGACCTTCCCGAGAACGTCGAGGCCCCGGTGGCCCTGGTGACCACAGACAATGTCGCCGACGCCCTCGCCGCGGCCCCGGCCCCGTTCGAGGACTACGACAACCCATTCGCCGACTAACAGCTTCGCCGAGTAGAAGTTCAGGCCCGACCAAGGAAGCCAGGCGCCATGTCCTCCGTTCCGCACACATCCACTTCGCCATCGATAACCACACCACCTACTCCTGACACGGCAGACAAATCGGGCTCCGGGACGCCACAGGGTGATCGCTGGCACTCCCGGCTTCGGGACATCGGTTTCTGGGCCGACCACGCAGCGATCATCGGCCTGGTGCTGCTCGTCATCGTGTTCACTGCACTGAACCCGGTCTTTCTGACACTCGGGAACATCCAGTCGATCCTCGTCGCCTCATCCATCCTGATGATTCTCACCGTCGGCCAGGCCTTCGTAATCCTCAGCGATGGGATCGACCTGTCCGTGGCCTCGACCATGACACTCGGGGTCATCGCCTTCGGCCTGGTCTTCTCCCAAGGCGGTGGGCTGCTTCTGAGCATGCTTGCCGCGATCGTCGCCGCAGGACTGATTGGCTTCCTCAATGGAATCCTGGTGGCCAAAGGTAAGATCACCGACTTCATCGTCACCCTCGGATCCCTGTCTGTGGCCTCCGGGCTCGCCCTGGTCCTGTCGGACGGCAAGCCGATCTCTGTCTTCAGCGTCGACCTGATCAACTTCTCCACCCACGGCTTGCTGATTTTCGGCTTCCCGTTCATCGTCGCCGCCGTCGTCGCAATCCTGGCCCATGTGGTGCTCTTCCGTACCCGCTTCGGCACGCACCTGTTCGCGACCGGGGGTTCCAAAGAAGCCGCCCAGGCCACCGGCATCAGCACCGCACGCATCAAGATCGCCGTCTATACCATCTCCGGTTCCCTGGCCGGTATTGCCGCCATCATGCTCATCGCACGTGTCGGCGCCGCAGAACCAGCAGCAAACACGACGTTCCTGCTGAACTCGGTGGCCGCGGTCGTCCTCGGAGGCATCAGCCTCACCGGCGGGAAGGGCAACATTTTCGGGCCCATCGTGGGCGCCCTGCTGCTCACCGTGCTCACCAACGGCCTGACCTTGATGAACGTGTCGCAGTTCTACCAGCCCCTGGCCGTCGGCGTCGTCGTCATCCTCGCCGCTCTACTCTCGAGGTTCCAGAAATGACCACTACCATCACCGGACCGATCATCGACGTTCGCGACGTATCCCTGTCCTTCGGGAACGTCAAAGCCCTGCAGAACGTCAACCTCACCCTGGCACCGGGGGAAATCACCGCGATCGTCGGAGACAACGGTGCAGGCAAATCCACCCTCGTGCGTTGCATCTCCGGCATCCACCGCCCCCAATCAGGGTCCATCCACTTCGACGGAGAGGAAACCCACTTCCGCAGCCCAGAAGACGCCCGCGAGAAAGGCATCGAAACAGTGCACCAGAACCTGGCACTGGTCGATGACCTCACCGTCTGGCAAAACCTGTTCCTGAACCGCGAACTCACCCGGGGCATCGGACCGATCCGCTTCCTCGACCGCAAAGCCATGCGTCAGCAAGCCGACCGGATGGTCTCCACCCTCGCCGTGAACGTCCCGGCCGTGAAATCCAAGGTCCGGCGTCTATCCGGCGGACAACGACAAGCAGTGTCCATCTGCCGTGCCGCAGGGTTCAGCTCCAAACTCGTCATCATGGACGAACCCACCGCCGCCCTCGGCGTCCAGGAAACCGCGAAAGTCGAACAGCTGATCCGGAAACTCCGCGATGAAGGACACCCCGTCCTTCTCATCAGCCACAACTTCAGCCAAGTCATGCGCCTGAGCGACCAGGTCTGGGTCATGCGCGCCGGCCGCTGCGTCGCAGGCAGGCGCACCACCGACACCACAGGCGACGAAATCGTCGCCCTCATCACCGGCTCCCGCGAGCAGTAGAAGAGAAGGAACACACCCATCATGGCCTCATCCAACAAGCTCGGTGTCCACGCCCTCGTCTGGGCCGGCGACACCTCCCGCGAATCCGTCGAAACCGTCATCACTCAAACTGCGGCAGCAGGCTACGACCTCGTCGAGTTCTCCCTCCACGACTCCCTGAACCTCGACATCACCCACGCCCGGGAGCTCCTCACCGAGAACAACCTCGGCGTCGTCTGCTCACGCGGCCTCGCCTTCGACGCCGATGTCTCCAGCGACGATCCCGCGACCGTCGAACGTGGAGCGAAACTCCTCCAGGACTCACTACAGATCACCCACGACCTCGGTGGAACCCATTTCACCGGAGCTCTCTTCAGCGCACTCGGTAAGTACGGGGCACCCATGACCGCCGCCGGCAGGGACAACGTCGTGGGCGTCCTCAAAGACCTTGCCGCCGAAGCGCAGTCCCGATCAATGACACTCGGCCTGGAAATCTGCAACAGATACGAGACCAACGTCATCAACACCGCCCACGACGCGCTGCGCCTAGCGGACGACATCGGCGCGGACAACGTCCTCATCCATCTGGACACATACCACATGAACATCGAGGAGAATGACCTCGTCACACCCGTCTACGAGGTAGGGGACAGGCTCGGCTACGTCCACATCGGCGAGAACCACCGCGGGTACCTCGGCTCCGGCCACCTCGACTTCACCTCCTTCTTCCACGCTCTCGCCGGCATCAACTACACCGGCCCCATCACCTTCGAAAGTTTCTCCTCCGCCGTCGTCGCCCGCGGGCTCTCCAACGACCTCGCCGTCTGGCGGAACCTGTGGACCGACAGCGAGGACCTCGCCGTCCACGCCCGGGTCTTCATGGAGAACCAGCTCCACGCGAACCAGGCCACACGGTGACCCTGGAAGACCTCCTTCAACGAATCGCGGATCTGCAGAACGAGCACGGTGACCCCGTCATCATCGGCGTCGTCGGCGCCCCCGGCGCGGGTAAGACCACACTCGTCGAGCAACTCATGCAGCGGCTCAACACCGCGGAGCCCGTACCCGAACGCCAGTACCACGCGCACGTACCCATGGACGGATACCACCTCGCTGATGTGGAACTGATCCGGCTCGGCAGACTCGACCGGAAGGGAGCCCCCGACACCTTCGACGCCCACGGATACGCCGCACTCCTCAAGCGGCTACGCGAACCCCGGCACGCAGTCACCTACGCCCCAGGGTTCGAACGCACACTCGAGCAGCCCATAGCCGGTGCCATTCCCGTCTTCCCGGCAGCGACCACCATCCTCACCGAAGGAAACTACCTCCTCCTCGACGAGCCCGGCTGGCAGGACGTCCAGCAGCAGTGCACTGAAATCTGGTACTGCGATCAGGACGACGAACTCCGCAAAGAACGGCTCATCGCCCGGCACATACACTTCGGCAAGAACCCTACTGCGGCCAAGCAATGGGTCGAGGAAGTCGACGAAACCAACGCACAGCTCATCCACAACACACGGCACCGCGCCGACCTCGTCGTCACACTTGAAGAAAGCCTAGAACTGTCTGAATAACGGTGTGCGCTCCGGCCGGGACTGTGGATTTAACGGTGTTTCTGGCCTGACGCGTCGCGCGTGAGCGTGGCGGGAAAGGTGCCGTCATGACGACACTGGATGTTGTGAGTCCGAAGAAAGAATCGAACGAGGATCGGTCCGCG
>NZ_LGIU01000010.1 GCF_001187915.1 Arthrobacter sp. RIT-PI-e
GGGCCAGGAGCCGCGCGGCGCAGGGCCGCGTCCCGCGTGACGAGCGCACCGAGGACCACGTCCGAGTGCCCGGCCAGCCACTTGGTCACCGAGTGGACCACCACGTCCACCCCGGCGTCGAGGGGCCGGTGGACGATCGGGGTGTTGAAGGCGTTGTCCGCGACCACGAGTGCACCCGCCGCGCGGGCCGCGGCGGTCCGGACGGGCAGCTCCGCCACCCCGCGCACGGTGGTGGGGGGGGCCACCAGCCCGAGCAGGGCGCGCCCCGCACCGCCCTCCCCCCCCCCCGTCGCCCCGAGGCCGTCGGTGGTGGTGGCCAGACGCTGACCGGGGCGGATGCCGCATCCGACAGGACCGCCTCCGCCTCGGCGCGCCGGGCCGCGAACTTGGGCCGGTTGCCGATCAGCTGGATTGCGATGTTCCCGATCTCGAACCCGGCCCCACGGACGATCCCGGCGGCCGCCGCCAGGAGGGTGTGCCCGGACGCCCCGGCGTACTCGGGGCGGTCGGTGCCGAAGTGCGTCCCCAGGTCCCCCACTCCCGCCGCCGAGAAGAGGGCGTCGGCTGCGGCGTGGGCCACGGCGTCGCCGTCGGAGTGACCGGAGAGCCCGCGTTCCCCCTCCCACCGGAGCCCGGCGAGCCAGAGGGGTGCGCGGGCGTCCTCGGGCGCGTAGGCGTGGACGTCCACGCCGATGCCGGTGCGGGGAAGAGCGAGCCGATCGCCGGGGTGCATGCGTGCTCCTGTCGGGGTTGGATCTGAGGAGGTCAGGTGGGGAGGGGTGCGCTGCCCGGGGCGTCGCGCTGCGCGAGGACCGCCTCGGCGACCAGGAGATCCAGCGGTGCGGTGACCTTGAACGCGAGGGCGTCGCCGTCGACCACGTGCACATCAGCTCCCCGGGCCTCCATGAGCATGGCGTCGTCCGTCACGGCGTCGGAGGTAGCGGGGACGGCGAGGTGCGCGGCGCGCAGGCTCGCTGTCGCGAAGCCCTGCGGTGTCTGGACCGCACGGAGGGTGGTGCGGTCCGGCGTCGAGGTGACCACCGTCCCGGTCACGATCTTCACGGTGTCCACCACCGGCAGCACCGGCACCACGGCCTCCGCACCGGCGGCGACGGCGGCGGCCACGCGCCGGAAGACCCCGGGGGGTGTCAGTGCCCGGGCGGCGTCGTGCACCAGGACCACGGCGGCGGACTCCGGGACCGCGGCGAGTCCCGCCCGCACCGAGGCGGTCCGGGTGCCGCCGCCCACCACGCTGCTCACCCGTGTGCCCCCGGCGCCCGCGGCGAGGCGGTCGACGACGGCGGTGAGGACGGCGTCGTCCGCCGGCAGGACCACCACCACCGAGACCGCCACCCGGGCGGCGAGGATGCCGTCGAGTGCATGCTCGAGCAGGGTGCGCCCCGCGCACAGCACCCGGGCCTTCGGGATCCCCCGGCCGAGACGCTGACCGGAACCGGCCGCGACGAGGACCACGGCCGTCGCGGCCGGGAGGGGGGAACTGGTCTGCTGGGGCACTCCGTCACCCTACGGCAGGGCGAGGTCCGGACAGAAAGGAAGAGGGACCCGAAGGTCCCTCTTCCCTGTCTGCTGCCGTGCTGTGCCCCTAGGAGGCGAGGACCTCGTCCAGGACGTTCGCCGCCTTCTCCTCGTCGGTCTTCTCCGCGAGGGCGAGTTCCGAGATAAGGATCTGCCGCGCTTTCGCGAGCATC
Organism: Arthrobacter sp. RIT-PI-e; assembly: GCF_001187915.1. Classification (GTDB taxonomy): domain Bacteria; phylum Actinomycetota; class Actinomycetes; order Actinomycetales; family Micrococcaceae; genus Arthrobacter_D. The sequence goes on from NZ_LGIU01000010.1 coordinate 1,710, forward strand.
CGCTTCTCGCCGGCGGACAGTCCGCGATCGTGGTCGCGGCGCCAGAGGTCCCGCACCACCTCGGCGACCTTGATGACGTCGCCGGAGGCCAACTTCTCGAGGTTCGCCTTGTAGCGGCGCGACCAGTTGGTGGGCTCCTCCGTGAACTCGGCCCGGAGGACGTCGAACACGTGCTCGAGACCCTCCTTGCCCACCACGTCGCGAACCCCCACGAGGTCAACGTTCTCTGCTGGTACTTCTATCGTCAGATCACCCTGTGCCACCTTGAGCTTGAGATACATCTTCTCTTCGCCCTTGATGACGCGCATCTTGATCTCCTCGATCTTCGCTGCGCCGTGGTGAGGATAGACAACTGTTTCGCCGACCTCAAAAACCATGTGGACATTCCCCTTTCCCGGCAGTCAGTTTATCACGGGGGCAATGTGCCCGGCCTGCGTTTTCGCAGGTCAGAAGGCCGGAATACGGCGGATCGAGCACGCTGGAGCCCTTGACGAGCAGCCCTTTAAGTGCTGCAGCGCACTTCACACGGTGGGAGCAGCACCACCTCCGGTCCGCGTAGCCGATAGTCTGTGGGCAGGTCCGCACCGGATTTCGTCCCTGTCCCACCTGTTGAACCCCAGGAGTTTGCGCCGTGACATTCGCACCGAAGAACCGAGTACAGCGGGCTGCTGCCGCCAGCGCCGTCGTGGTGATGCTGGGCGTGTCCGGCTGCAGCCTCGTCGCGGAGCAGCAGACGAGGGACATCAAGGCCGTCTCGGACGGGATCGAGAACCAGGTGGGACCGATCGAGCTGCGCAACCTGATCGTCATCGCCGACGACGAGGGCATCGACGGCCGCATGGTCGGGACGCTGGCCAACTCGAGCGACGAGGACGTCGACCTCACGATCAGTGCGGGCAGCACCACCACGGACATCACGGTCGACGCCGGAGGCGAGTTCAGGTTCGAGGAGGAGTCCGCGGAGGACGGCACCTTCGAGGGCATCGACAGCATTCCCGGCTCCGTGCTGAACGTCGACTTCGCCGTGGAGGGCGAGGACTCCACGGTCAGCATCCCCGTGCTCGACGGCACCCTCCAGGAGTACCGCGACTTCGTCCCCGGGGGCTACACCCCGCGCCCCTCCGAGCCCGCCGCCACCTCGGAGGCGGAGGAGGGCGAGTAGGCACCTCTTCCCCGCACCACGACGATGCCCGCCTCCGGAGGCTCCGGAGGCGGGCATCGTGCTGTTCGGCGGTGCGCGGTCTCAGGGTTCGTACTTGTACCCGAGGCCACGGACCGTGATGAGGTGGCGAGGGGCGGACGGGTCGGGTTCCACCTTGCCGCGCAGTCGCTTGACGTGGACGTCGAGCGTCTTCGTGTCCCCGACGTAGTCCGAGCCCCACACGCGGTCGATCAGCTGCCCGCGGGTGAGCACCCTGCCCGAGTTCCTCAGCAGCATCTCGAGCAGTTCGAACTCCTTGAGGGGCAGCGCCACCTGCTCGCCGCCCACGCTCACCACGTGGCGCTCGATGTCCATGCGGACCGGACCGGCCTGGATGGTGTTGGAGATGAGCTCCTCGGGTTCACCCTGACGGCGCAGGACCGCCCGGACGCGTGCCACGAGCTCCCGTGACGAGTACGGCTTGGTGACGTAGTCGTCGGCGCCGAGCTCGAGGCCCACCACCTTGTCGATCTCGGCGTCCTTCGCCGTGAGCATGATGACCGGCACACTGGAGCGCTGGCGCAGCTGGCGGCACACCTCCGTCCCGGAGAGTCCCGGGAGCTGCAGGTCCAGCAGCACCAGGTCCGCCCCCGAGCGGTCGAACTCGGTGAGGGCGTCGAGTCCGTTGTCCACCACGGACACCTCGAAGCCCTCCTTCCCGAGGAGGTAGGACAGCGGGTCGCTGAACGACTCCTCGTCCTCGACGATCAGAATTCGGCTCAAGACCTGACTCCCTGCTCATGGGCAGCCGTGCTGCCCCGCTTCCCTGGTTTCCTGTCGTGGCCGGGCCCGGCGGCACCGCCACCCTCCGGTGCGGCCGGCCCACCGGCGGCGGCGCTGCCGCTCGGATCGTCGGTGGATCCCTCCATCTCCGGCAACCGCACGGTGAACGTGCTCCCCTGACCGGGCTGCGACCACACCGTCACCTCACCGCCGTGGTTGGACACCACGTGCTTGACGATGCTGAGCCCCAGACCCGTCCCACCGGTCTGCCGCGACCGCGCCGCATCCACACGGTAGAACCGCTCGAAGATGCGCTCCTGCTCCTCGGGGGTGATGCCGGCTCCCTGGTCCGTCACCGAGACCTGCACCAGGCCCTCACGGGAGCGGACCCCCACGCCCACGCGGGTGCCCTCCGGCGAGTACCGGATGGCGTTGTCGATCAGGTTGCGGAAGGCCGTCATCAGCAGGTCGCGGTCCCCGTACACCGGTGTACGCACGGACCCGCCGACCACGATCTCGATCCCCTTGCTCTCCGCCGGGAGCTTGTTGCGGTCCACGGCCTCCATGATCACCGCGTTGACGTCCACGGGCTTGCCGCGCCGCACCACGTCCGCACCCTGCAGCCGCGAGAGCTCGATGATGTCCTGGACCAGGGCGGAGAGCCGGCCGGACTCCTTGTGCATCCGCTGGGCGAACCGGCGCACGGCCACCTCGTCCTCGGCGGCGTCGTCGATGGCCTCCGCCAGCAGCGAGATGGCACCCACCGGCGTCTTGAGCTCGTGGGACACGTTGGCCACGAAGTCGTTGCGGATCTCCTCGGTGCGGGTGATCTCCGTGCGGTCGTCCGCGAGGATCAGGATGTACTCGGCGCCGAGGGCGGCGACGCGGACCTGCACCACGATGGTGCCCTGACCCAGGGGCCCCCGGGGCAGCTCGAGCTGCTCCTGCTCGATCACCCCGTCACGGCGCACCCGGGCGGTGAGCTGCAGCAGTTCGGTGTGCACCACGGTGTGACCGCGGACCAGGCCGAAGGCGTACGCCGCCGGGCTGGCGCGGACCACGCCGTCGATCGCGTCCACGATCACGTACGCACGGCCGATGATGGAGAGGACCTCCGCCGCGCCGTCGGGCAGCGAGGGTTCGTCCTCGTAGCGCAGCCTCAGGCGCTGTGCCTCGCTGGCACGGAAGGCCGCCATCCCGCCCACGCCCAACGCCAGGCCGACCAGCCCGGCCACGAGCGTCACGAGAAGGGGATCCACGCCCCCAGCTTATGCGCTGCGATTTCGGGGCCGGCGCCATCCGATGGCAATGACGGAGGGGTTCAACTAACGTTCACACAAAGCGGAGGAACAGTTCACCGCTGGCTGGAAGGCTCGTCGGCAGAACTGTGGAAACGGTTCGCATACACACTTCCAGGGAAGGACGCCCACGTGCGTAAGGTTTTTCAGGCCGAGCTCCACCAGATCGGCGAGGAGCTGATCGAGATCTCGCAGCTGGTGTCGGAGGCCATCCGGAAGGCCAACAGTGCTTTCCAGGGTGCCGACACCGAGCTCGCGCAGGAGGTCATCGCGGCCGACGCCCGGATCGACTTCCTGCAGAACGACCTCGACGAGCGGGCGATCGACATCCTCGCGCTGCAGGGCCCGGTGGCCTCGGACCTCCGCATGATCGTGGGCGCACTGCGGATGAGCGCGTCCCTGGAGCGTATGGGGGACCTCGCCCGCCACGTGGCGCAGCTCGCCCGTCTGCGGTTCCCCGCGAACGTTGTCCCCGAGGCCATCCGTGACACCTTCGACGAGCTCGCGCAGCTGGACGTCCAGATCGCCGCGAAGGTGACCGAGCTCCTCGAGACCCGCAACCTGGAGCTGAGCAACGAGATCAACGCGGCCAACGCGCGGGTCAACGAACTGCACGCCGGGGTGTTCAAGGCCATCGCCTCGGAGGACTGGGACCAGAGCGCCCCCACCACGGTGGACGTCACGCTCGCCAGCCGCTACTACGAGCGGTTCGCGGACCACGGCGTGTCCGTGGCACGCAAGGTGACCTACCTGGTCACCGGCGAGTGGCAGCCCAGCGCTCCGCTGATCTGATCCACCCCTGATCCGATCCACGACTGATCCACCCCTGCCGCGGCAGGACACGACGACGGCGGCCCCTTCGAGGGACCGCCGTCGTTCGTGTTCCCGGTGACGTCAGTGCTTGCCCTGGTTGGCGACGGCGTCGATCGCCGCGGCCGCGGCGTCGGCGTCCAGGTAGGTACCACCGGCCTTGACCGGCTTGAGGTCCTCGTCCAGCTCGTACACCAGCGGGATGCCGGTGGGGATGTTCACCGCGGCGATGTCCTTGTCGCTGATGCCGTCGAGGTGCTTGACCAGCGCGCGCAGCGAGTTGCCGTGCGCCGCGATCAGCACCGTCCTGCCGCTCCTGATGTCCACCGAGATGTCCGACTCCCAGTACGGCAGGAAGCGGTCCAGGACGTCCTTGAGGCACTCGGTGCGGGGGACGTCCTCGCCGAGGTCCGCGTAGCGCGGGTCGGCGGCCTGCGAGTACTCGCTCGAGTCCTCGATGGGCGGCGGCGGGGTGTCGTAGGAGCGGCGCCACTCCATGAACTGCTCCTCACCGAACTCCGCGAGGGTCTGGGCCTTGTCCTTGCCCTGCAGGGCGCCGTAGTGGCGCTCGTTGAGGCGCCAGTTGCGCTTGACGTCGATCCAGCTGAGGCCCGCGGCCTCGAGTGCGAGGTTCGCCGTGATGATCGCGCGCTTCTGCCGGGACGTGTAGACGATGTCGGGGGTGATCCCGGCCTCGGTCAGCAGGTGACCTCCGCGCGTCGCCTCCTCACGCCCCTTCTCCGTGAGGGCGACGTCCACCCATCCGGTGAACAGGTTCTTCTCGTTCCATTCGCTCTGGCCATGGCGCAGCAGGATCAATGTGTAGGTCATGATTCCTAGTCTGCCGCATCCGGGCGGGAGCGGTCATGCCGCGGCCGTCCTGTTCCCCCGGTGTCCGAGAAGTGTCCGAGAGGTGTTCGATGGGTGTTGGGCCGCTGCCCTACGCTGGGTGGGTGCCACCGCGTCCACGTCCCCCGAAGCCCCTCGGGACCATCACCCGCGGCACCACCAACCCGAACCGGTTGCGCCGGGCGGACCGCTGGCTCACCGGCCCCCAGGCGTACCGGCTGCGCCGGGCCGCCGACCCGCTGGTGGTGGACCTCGGCTACGGCGCGGCCCCGGTCACCGCCGTCGAGCTGTTCACGCGCCTGCGTCGAGTACGTGACGACGTCGAGGTGGTGGGCATCGAGATCGACCCGGAACGGGTGGCCGCGGCCGAACCTCTCACCCGGCCCGGCCTCGGCTTCCGGCGGGGCGGTTTCGAACTGCCGCTCGACGGCAGACGGCCCGCGGTGGTGCGCGCCTTCAACGTGCTGCGTCAGTACGGCGAGGACGAGTACGGCGCCCACTGGGAGGAGGTGCGGTCCCGCCTCGCCGCGGGTGGGCTCTTCGTCGACGGGACGTGCGACGAGATCGGCCGCCGCTCCACCTGGGCCGCGCTGGAGCCCTCCGGCCCGGTGTCCCTGACCGTCTCGCTGAGATTCGGGGCGTTCACCCTGCCCTCGGACGTGGCCGAACGCCTCCCGAAGGCACTGATCCACCGCAATGTCGAGGGTGAGCGCGTCCACGGCTACCTGCGTGCGCTGGACAGGGCCTGGCTGGAGGCGGCGCCGGCGGCGAGCTTCGGGCACCGGCAGCGCTGGCTCGCGATGTGCGCCGCACTGCGGGAGGCGGGCTGGCCGCTGCTGGACGGCCCGTCGCGGTGGCGGCTGGGTGAGGTCACCGTGGCATGGGACGCCGTCCGGCCGAGCTGATCCCGGCAGCCGGGCGGATCAGCGGGTCCGTGTCACCAGGGGCCGTAGGGGCCTGCGCTGCCACCGCGACCGGAGGTCTGGCTGACGGCCGGCTTCACGTCCGCCAGGTACACGCAGGCGGCGATGATGGCGACGATCTGGAAGATGTTGAACCCTCCGCCACGGCCGAGCGCGGAGAGCAGGCCGATGAACACGGCACCACCGGTGAGAGCCAGCCAGAACCCCTTGGTCCGCTTGAAGGCCGCCTCGAAGGACGTCTTCGGGCGCCGCACGCAGTCGGTGAAGGCCCACACCTCGATGCCGAGGGCCACGAGGCCGAGCGCGAGGTACAGGAAGTACTGGGTCTGCAGGACGACGATCACCTGGTCAGCTTAGCTGGCCCGCGCGGTCGGGTGCACTCGCCCCACCGGACGGGGAGGGGGTGTCAGCGCTCGCCGGCGGCCTGCCGGAGTGCCTGGTCGAGATCGGCCCACAGGTCCTCGACGTTCTCGATCCCCAGGGACAACCGCACCAGCGCCTCCGGGACCGTGCCCGGTTCCGCCGGGTGGCGCCGTCGTCGCTCGATCAGGGACTCCACGCCGCCGAGCGAGGTGGCTGGCAACCACAGCCGGACGGCGGACACGACGGCGTCCGCGGTACGGACGTCGTCGAGCTCCAGGCTCACGATGCCGCCGAACCCGGTGAACTGCGCCGCGGCCCGGTGATGCCCGGGGTCCGCGGGAAGACCCGGGTACCGGACGCGCCGGACGGCGGGGTGCTCCGCGAGCCGCTGCGCCAGCAGCCCCGCGCTCACCTGGCTGCGCTCCATCCGCAGCGCGAGCGTCCGCAGGCCGCGCAGCGCCAACCAGACCTCGAACGGACCCGCGACCGCTCCGTGCAGTGTGCGGTGGGCCAGGAGCCGCGCGCGCAGGGCCGCGTCCCGCGTGACGAGCGCACCGAGGACCACGTCCGAGTGCCCGGCCAGCCACTTGGTCACCGAGTGGACCACCACGTCCACCCCGGCGTCGAGGGGCCGGTGGACGATCGGGGTGTTGAAGGCGTTGTCCGCGACCGCGCGGGCACCCGCCGCGTGGGCCGCGGCGGTCAGGGCGGACAGCTCCGCCACCTCGAGCATGGGGTTGGTGGGGCTCTCGAGCCAGAGCAGGATGCGCCCCGCACCGAACCGTCCGGAGAGCTCCTCGAGCTCCGCGAGGACGGCCGGGGTGTCCGCGATGTCCACGGGCCGCAGTTCCAGCCGGCCGGCCGCCTCGAGGTCCGCGGCGAGGGCGAGCGACCCGGCGTAGGCGTGACGTGGCATGAGCACCACACCACCCGGGGGGACGAGGGCGAGCACGGCCGCCGCGGCACCGAGCCCGGAGGCGAAGACCAGGGCGGGGGTCTCCGCCCCCTCGAGGGCGGCGAGCGCGTCCTCGAAGGGGTCCCAGGTGGGGTTCGAGCCGCGGGCGTAGACGGGGTCCCCCGCCTGCGGCGGGGGGGGCGTCGGGGGGGGGGGGGGGGGGGGGCGGGCGGGCGTGCGGGGGGGG
>NZ_LGIU01000086.1 GCF_001187915.1 Arthrobacter sp. RIT-PI-e
GTGGGTCATGAGGGGTAGGTCCTTCGCGCGGATGGGTTGTAGAGGTACTTCCATCCTGCGCTCGGGGACCTACCCCTTTCGCACGCTCACACCACCTGGCGCGTTAGCAACGTCATGACCCACAACAGTTAGCGGGTCGGGAAGTCGCCTTCGTAGTCGTTCCAGGTACCAGCCAGCTGCTCCATGGCGAGGAGCTGGTCGTTCACGGAAGCGTTCTTGCCGGCGAAGTCCATGACGAAGTAGTTCACGCTGAAGCTGTCGTTAAGGGTCGAGTTGTATTCCGTGGCCGCGGCGTGTGTCCGGAAACGGTAGTAGTTCGCTTCAGCTGTGCTGTACGCCTCGACGCAACCGATGTCGGCACCGCACGCCGAGTCGGTGATCTCCACTACCTCGGTGGTCACATCTTTCCCGGTGTCCTCGAATTCCATCAGGTCCCTGAGTGTGAGGGTGAGCTGAGGATGCAAAAGCCAGTAGATCATCGTTGCTACGAAAATCAGCGGGACTCCCACCAGGACAGCAATCAGCCATTTCTTCCCCATACTGCACGAGTATGCAGGGAATCGATCGCACCGACGACTGCCCAGAAGTCGCTCGGTCACTGACACTGTGCAGGAGATGCGAACTGACGGGCCGCGTCAGGCTGGGGAAGGGACATTGAGCCCGGGCGTCGACGATGAACGCGTATCTACCTCAAGTGAACTGTTGATTCCGGCCTGTCGGTCGTCTGTAGCGCCTTTGGAATCTACGTGTTGATGGGGTACGGGGAAGGGGCTCAGTGGTCATCGACCTCAACGCCCTGATGCGAGGTGTGGATCTCGTGATTACTGCCGAGTGTGCGATGGACTTTCAGACCCCCAACGGCAAGGTACCTGCGGTGATCGCACACCGCGCTCAATAGGCCGGAGTACCAGTTCTCGCCCTCGCAGGATCACTGGGCGAAGGAGTGCCGAACGTGTACGACATCGGCATCGACGCCATCGCCTCCATCATGACCATCCCCATGGACCTCGAGGACTCTGTAGCGAATGGCAAGCAGTTCCTCATCGAAGCAACTGAACGCACCATGCGGTTACTACTCCTTGGTGCGGCGATCTCTTCTTCCGTAGACGCCCGCTACCACCGCCCAGCAACCATCTGAAGTCACACCCGATGAGAATTCGCTCCACGGGTAGGTGAAGATGTGACCTACCCGTGCAACAAATCCCCCTTCTTACTGTGGTCTAAGAGTTTGGAAGGTGGCCTGATTTAGCCTACGTGCCAGTGGCGGCGGATGAGCTCCTCACGTGTGGTTCCGTCCTCCGCCGTTCCTTCGTCGAGTGTTCTCTCGTTGATGTCGCGCAGGTCTGTGAGGAGGGAGTCGATGAGCGTAGCGGGAAAGACGTCGTCGGCCTCGAACATCCCCCGTGCTGCCTCGAGGGCGTCAGCGGACTCCGCGCAGGAGGCCGGCAGCTGATCGAAGTCCTCGTGGTCGGCGGTGCTCAGTCGCTCGGCCAGCTGCAGGCTGTCGGGGTCGGTGAGCCCACGCGTCGCTGCGACGGCCATGCCGGCCAGGAGCAGGTGGACGTCGGCGGAGCCGTCGCCAAGTCTGAGCTCGACGGTCTGGGGGTGCGTGGCGGGTTCCACGATGGTGCCGGTGCCGCCCGGGTTGGCATGGGCAACCATGTCGGTCAGGATGTTCCCGCTCCATGCCAGGGGGACCCTGACCAGACCGGTGCGGTCCCTCATGCCCCAGCAGATGTCCTCGGGGGATTCGTCCCCGTCGCTGAACCGGAGGTAGGAGGTGGGGACCGTGTTGCCGAACGCGGTGAGCGCACTTGCTGCGGAGAGGTAGCCGGCGATCAGTTCCCGCCCCGTGTCGTTGAGACCGTCCTCGTCGACGATGACGCTCCTCCCGTCGCGCACCAACCGACTGTGAATGTGCAGACCGTTCCCTGCACCCTCGCCACTCACCAGGGGAGCGAAGGTGGCCTCCACCCCGTGGGCGTGGGCGACCTCGCGAACCACCCACTTCGCCAGGACGAGGTTGTCGGCCGCCTGCTCCACGGGCGCGGGCTGGAGCTCGATCTCGTGCTGGACCAGCTGCCGGTCGTCCTCGAGGATGTTGCCGACCTCACCGTGCGCATACTTCAGGCGCACTCCCATCGCGCACAGATGACCCAGCACCTGTTCACGGACCCGCTGACCCTTGGAGAAGGGCCCCGATTCCTGGTATCCGCGTTCCTCCTCGACGGGGTAGATCCTCTCGGGTTCGTCGACGAGGTAGTACTCCAGCTCACCGAACGCCTCCAGCGTCATCCCCGTCTCCCGTGTGAGGGCCTCGGCGGCGCGGCGCACGATCTGCTCACGCGCGTGGGGCAGGGGTTTTCCGCTCTCGTCGTAGAAGGAGCACAGGATGTCGAGTGATTCTCGTTCACCGAAGGGGTTGAGGAAGGCGGTGCGATGACGCGGGACGATGTACACGTCACTGCTGGCGGTATCGGTGCCGGCGAAGACACTCGAACCATCCACCCGTTCACCGCGCGTCAGTACCTCGAGGAGGTGATCGCGCGAGTTGACGGGGAAGGCGAGGGTCTTCAGGCGCCCATCGCCGCCGACGTAGCGCAGGTTCACCTGGCTCAGCTTCAACTGGTCGACTGCCTGTACGAGGTCTTCGCTCGTGAAGTCGGACGAAGGTTTGCCGAGGAGGCGGACGAGGGGGTGGGGCTCAAGGGTATCGATGGTCATGCTCCGTTCTAGTACCGGTAAGGAACGTTGAATTTGGTGAAGTCCGGCTCGGTCAGGGGATTGTGTGATTGCGTTGCTTGGCTCTACGGATCACCAACATGATCACGAGGCCGGCAATCGCAGCGTAGAGGGCGTAATTGAGGTAGTGGGAGTACTGATCAACGACTGCGTACTGGGCGCCAAGTGCGGCGCCCAAGCCGATGAGGATCCCGTTCCATACGGCTGTTCCAGCGAGGGTGAAAATGCTGAAGGTGAGCAGGTTCATGTGCTCGGCCCCGGCAGGCAGGGAAATCAAGCTCCGGACTCCTGGTATGAGCCGACCGAAGAAGACAGCCGAACGGCCGTGCTGCTCAAACCATTTCGCAGCCCGTTCGACGTCGGTGCGATCTACCAGGGGTAGTCTCGATAGCCAGCGTATTGATCTCTTTAACCCTAGTTTCGCCCCGATCCAGTACAGGAGCAGGGCTCCGAGGTACCCACCGAGGACACTGGTGATGAACACAAGGACGAGGTCGAGGTCTCCTTGTCGCGTGAGGAACCCGGCCAGCGGAAGAATCACCTCGCTGGGGATGGGAGGAAAGACCGTTTCGGCGAAAGTAAGTACCCCGACGCCCCACTCACCGAAAAACTCGATGGTAGAAGCGGCATAACTGACCAGCCCGGTAAGCTCGTCTCCAGTTCTCGCCGAGGGAACAGTCACAGCGCCCATCATCGCTGTCCGATGAGTGGTCTGGGGAACGCCGCCGACCGCTCCTGGGAGGTGTTCATCAACCCTACAGGTGGCTGGTTCGGCTTAATGGGGAAGAGCTGGTGCCAGCTTTCGTACAACCGATGAATCGCCTTACTCACATGCACGGGCGGGGTCCTTCAAGAATTTGGTGGTGTTCAGGGGTACTTCAATGTGTGGGTTCATGCGGCGTCGATTGTGGTGTTCCTTCCTTCATCGTCGACCCTGGGATCGCCGCTTTCGTAGCTGACAGTGTTATCCGACCCCTCGACGTCAATCTCTGTGACGGAGCTCAGAGTGATGGTGTTCGTGCTGCCCTCGAGCGAGAGTTCTCGCACTTCGGAAGCGGTAACGGAGTTGGAATCTCCTTGAATATCGAGATCGTTCAGGTTCTCGGATGTCACCGTGGTGCGCGACCCGTCGATTTCTAGTTCTTCGCAGTCACCGCTGAGGGTGAGCGTGACGTCATCGGCGCGGACATCGATATCCCCTCCTGCGTCGCAGCGAATGGTGTGCGTTGTACCGGGCTCAGTAATCCGGTGTTCCATCTCGCGGGTCACCGTTATCTGCCCTCCTGCCGTGCTACCACTGGCGGAAGCGGAGGATGTCGTCGTTGCATCGGGGATCTGGTCCGCAACCTGGCTGCTTTGCGCAGGTGGTGTGGTGTCCGCCCCGCACCCGGCGGTCAACAAGCCGGCGGCAGTAATCGTTAGGACAGTGATGATACGAAGACGGTGCGGCATGGCGGTACCTCCGAGTAGGGGTAAGGGATCAGTTCGTGGAGTCGGCGCTCTGCCGTACCCCCGTATTTGAAGTTTCACTTTCAGTGTGGACTCAGCTTGCTGAAGGCAGACTGAACGCATGAACGCAGGTCAGTTGTACCTGCGTGGAGAATTGGGTAGGGAGGTAATGAATGCGTGTGTTGGTGGTCGAGGACGAGATGGGCTTGGCCGTAGGGTTACGGCGAGGGCTGGAAGCCGAAGGTTTCGCCGTCGACACCGCACCCACCGGGGTGGATGGTTTGTGGTTCGCCCAGGAACACCAGTACGCGGTGATCCTGCTCGACATCATGCTTCCGGGAATGAATGGATTCACCGTGTGCGAGAGGCTTCGGGCGGAACGGAACTGGACGCCGATTCTGATGCTGACGGCCAGGGATGGTGTTAACGATCAGGTGGACGGGTTGGACCTGGGAGCTGATGACTACCTGACCAAACCGTTCTCGTTCGATGTGTTGTTGGCACGGATACGGGCTTTGATCAGACGGGGTGCCAGTGAGAGGCCGACCATGCTGGTCGCAGGGGACATTCGTGTCGATCCGGCATCCCGTCGTGTGTGGCGTGGAAACACCCCTATTGACGTGACGGCCCGCGAGTTCGCCGTCTTGGAGTTCTTGGTCCGGCGTGTCGGGCAGACGGTGTCGAAACGGGACATTTTAGACAACGTGTGGGACTTCGATTTTGAGGGAGACCCCAACATCGTCGAGGTATACGTACGGCACCTACGTAACAAACTCGACCGGCCCTTCGACCGGGTAGCGATTGAGACTCTGCGTGGTGCCGGCTACCGGCTGGCGGAGAACGGTGGGTAGAAGACCAATGGGTAGAAGACCGGCGGGATGGTGGATGCCTGCTTCGCTGCGCGCCCGATTCACTCTTGCCGCGAGTCTGATCATGGGATGCATCCTCGTCATGGGTGCCACCGGTTTCTATCTGGTGTTACAGCACGCGTTACTGGAAGGGGTTCGCTCCGCAGCCGACATGGACGCCGACGACCTTGAAGCGAGACTTGGGTCGCTGCCTGGTATCACCGAAACCGATGACGAGCGGTTCTTCCACGTCGTATCCGCCTCCGGAGAGGTAGTGGCTGAAAGCAACAGCGCCCCGGGAATGCTTCTGGGCATACCGGACTCAGGCGATGAGCTGATCATCCGCGTCCCGGAGGAGAACATCGACTTCCTCGTCACCGTCGAGGACACCGACGACGGACACACCATCATGGTGGGCCGCTCACTGGAAGATCTCCATGAGACCCTGTTCACCGTCGCGGGACTACTCGCGGGCATCGTGCCGGTGTTGGCCCTGATCGTCGCCGTGGTGACATGGATCGTGGTCGGCCGGGCACTGACCCCAGTAGATCGACTGCGTCGTGAAGTCGAAGAAGTAACAGCACACAACTTGCACCGTCGTGTCGAGGACCCCGGCCACTCCGACGAGATCGGCCGGCTCGCCAGCACCATGAACCACATGCTCGAGCGATTGAACCAATCACAGCGCGCCCAACGCCAATTCATCTCTGATGCCTCGCACGAACTGAAATCTCCGCTGGCGTCACTACGGCAATACGCCGAAGTGGCCCGCGCCCATCCCGGCCGGGTCAGCGCAGCTGACTTGTCCGGTGCGATGCTCAACGAAGGCGGACGCCTGGAACGACTGGTCTCAGGGATGCTCGTCCTCGCCCGGGCCGACGAACAATCCCTTAGAGCCTCCAGCCGGGAAGTGGACCTCGATGACCTTGTCCTTGCTGAAGCACGACGGTTACGCCAATCAACACCACTAACCATCGCCACAACAGGTGTTGGTGCCGCACGAGTTCACGGAGACGCAGCCCTCTTGGGTCAGGGCATACGCAATCTCATCGACAACGCCGCCCAGCACGCCGTCGATCGCCTGAACCTCCACCTCAGCACCAACGAGGTAGGTGTGATATTCGCGGTGGAAGATGACGGCCCAGGAATTCCGAAGGAAGATCGCCACCGTGTCTTCGATCGGTTCGTGCGGCTCGATCAATCCCGTACCCGCAACGCTGGCGGAAGCGGTCTCGGTCTGTCAATCGTGCAGGAAATCATTCACACCCACAGCGGAACCATACGCATCACCGACAGTACTCTGGGAGGAACCCGGGTCGAGGTCCAACTACCAGCCACCCTGTGACCGACCCCCAGCCAGCACAGCTGCATGGCGTAACCAGGATCACCAGTGGAACACCAACAGGGCAGTAAGGCCCGCTACCCCACCCTCCCAATCGGCAGGTCAGCGATTAGGTGATCCTAGTCTGTCGACTCAGGTGGTGGCAGAGCACGGGTGATCGCCCAATTGCGGTGATGGATATTATCTGTTCGATGGGGGTGTGGGGTCGATCCCGTTGTTGCCTTTTCCTCGGGTGGTCTTGTCGATGGCTTGGGCGGCTTTAGTTTGTGCCCCGGTGATTTGGCGGGTGTATTTGCCGTGGGTTTTCTTGTTCGCGAAGTCCCCGGCTTTCATCAGTCCGTTCTTGATCTTCTCGGGGTTCTTCTTTACATAACCCATCGCTGCCGCCGCGAGGGCCGCGCCCTTGGCTCCTCTGCCGAATAAGCCCATCAGTGATTCCAATCTCTTGTGAGTGAGGTATGCCGAGCGGCATGCCTGGGACTGTTTGGCCCGTCCACCATCCTTGGTGGGGTCAGGTGAAGGAACAGATGGTCCGTAGGTGTGGGGTGCAGAACGCTCGTTAGTGGGCTTGGTTGTAGGCGTCGATGATGGACTGGGTGATCCGTCCGCGGGCGCTGGGGTTGTGGCCGTTGTCCTGGGCCCATTGGCGGATGGCTTGGGTTTCTTCCTTGGACCGGCCGGATCCTGTGCTGGTGGTTCTCTGTCCGCCTTGGCTCTTGCGGTTACCGGTCCTGGCTTTCCGGGCTTTGTCCACGTACTCGGAGAGGGTGGAGCGCAGCTGGTGAGCGTTGTCCTCATTGAGGTCGATCTCGTAGTCGGTGCCATCGAGCCCGAAACGGACGGTTTCGTGGGCCTCCTCACCGTTGAGGTCATCGACCAGGTGTACTTGTACCTTCTGTGCCATATTTTTTCACTCCAAAATGTTGTGGTTTTATCGTGCTATCCCCAATCATCGACTCTAGCGCAGATTCATTATGCAAAGGGAACTTAGCGTTCAGGGTGGCCACTTATTACACGGTTCTTATGGTGCGCGTCACGTACTCATTGGTGGAGATGTGAGCGTCACCTAATGACAAGGGGGCGATGTTCATCCCGCGGGGACTCAGCCAGCCGGTTCTGACGGCCCGGGTATGGTGATGTCCTCGAGCGGTAGGGGAGTAAGTGCCGGGTGGGTAGTGAGCCATTCTCTGGCTTCGAGGTTGTTGATGCGCCGGTAGAGGGTGGCCCTGGACATGCCGAGGTCCCGGGCGACGTGGGCGGCGGGCTGGCCTTGGGCGATGAGCCGGCGGGCATTACTGATCTGACTGTCACTGAAGGTTTCCCGACGGCCACCGAGGTCCATGCCCGCGGCCCGACGCTTGGTGTTGGAGTCGTTGACGCGTTCGCGTTTGATCTCGAGTTCCATCTGCGCAAGTGCTGCCATGACGGTGAAGACCATGGACCCCATCGGTGTCCCGGTGTCGACGTTCCCACCGCCCAGGTTCAGGATGCGAAGATTCACGTCTCTGGCGCGGAGGGTGTCGGCGAGGGCGAGCATGTTCGCCGTCGACCTGCCCAGCCGATCCAGGGTCGTCACCACCAGGGTGTCGCCCTCGTGCAGTGCTGCCAGTGCCCGGTCGAATTCGGGCCGCTTCGCGAGCCCTCCACTAACCCCATAATCGACGTAGAGGTCGTCCCGCCGGACGTTGGCAGCGTGGAGGTCCTTAGTCTGCCGGTCAGCATCCTGCGTTCGGGTCGAGACCCGCGCGTACCCGATCAACCTGCCCATGTTTGCTCCTTCGACTAAAAGCACTTCACGATCAGTCGACCGGTTACTGCGGGTAACTGAGTGACGCAGAAGTGCCCGATATGCTCAAAATATGTCTCACAACTAACCCTAGTGTCACTTTCCGGGGGCTCCTCTTATGGAGCATGGTAGCAAGACGGTGACCGGTCAGTGCCGGCAGGGGAGGCGTGATGTTTCGACGGGGTGTGTTGAATCCCTCGGGATGTAAGACGAGTGAGGTGATGGGGCTGCTTGGGGTGTGCTTTCCCGTTCTCGAGCAGGGGTGTAGGAACGAGCACCAGGTGAGGTCGGTCGTATGAAGGAACGGGGGCGAGGGTCGTGGCGTTGAGAGGAGTACATTTCCATTTTTGTAAGGATGACTCCTGCGTATTCTTTTGATTGGTATTGATGGTTCCGGTAAAAGCACCGCAGCCCGTGAGCTGAGGAACGCCATCCATGACCAGGGCCATGAGGCCATGATGCTGAAGACCGCCGGTGGAAGGAAAACGACGACCGGCTGGTGGGAGGCACTGGGATGGGCTCCTAGTACCCGCTGGCAGGACCGTATCGAG
>NZ_LGIU01000008.1 GCF_001187915.1 Arthrobacter sp. RIT-PI-e
AAGACCCCCACCGCCGGCGGTACTGCACCCGAGAGAGTGTGGGAGAGTAGGACACCGCCGGACACCCCTTAGGCTGAGGCCCCCACACCACCCGGTGCGGGGGCCTCACCCACATAACCACCCACCCAACACCACCCCACCACCCCAAGCACATCGCCATCCAACGTTTCAACCGATCCACATCGACCCGGGTCGTCGACAGCGACGTCTGTCACTCGTTCCGATGTGGCTCCCGGTCGTGTTGCGCCGGCTGACGAGCTGTACCGAGCGAGGACCCGGTTCCTTTCTCACGACTCATCGGCAATTCACCGTTTCGGCGATTCACCGTTTCGACATCGGCGAGAACGAGCCGGTCCAGCTGGGAGGTGTTGTCCAGTACAGTGCGCAGGACCACTTCACGTCTCTCGCCGGCGGGAGCCAAGGGGCCGTCATCGGGCCGGCAGGAGCATGGGTGGGTGTACCGCCCTCTCGAGCGGCGCTGCCCGTTCTCCGAGGCACCGGATCGGGTCGACGCGTGGCGGACGGATCGTGTCCACCGAACCCGTGATGCGCTGACGACACCTGAAGTACTACACATTCGGCAGCCAACGGGTCGATCGTGAGCATGTGCGGTACGGGTTGCTGCTCCCGAAAGCAGGTTCTCGACCTGTCCCGAAACCGTCACCTCCTGTTCGCCGGCGACCCTCGTTCTTCGACGGCGCCGGCGATCCCTGGAGCGTCCGGCTCCACCCGGATCGTACGTTCTCCGGTGGGATGATCGGGCGTGTGCACGTCGGCTCCCAATCGGCCGAAGCACACCGTGGTGTCCGAGGTCGGCGTAGTCCGGCAGGTCGATCCGGGGAAGTGCAGGAGCACCACCAGCCGTGGCCCCACCGCGAGCCGAGATCGACGCAGGTTCTCCACTGCGTCATAGTCCGGGTGTCCCGTGGATGAGGTGTCCGTCTCGCCGTCGCCCAGCTGGGACAGCCCGGGTTTCCTTGTGAACGGTGAGTGCGTCCGGTCAAAGCGGCTCTTCTTACTCGCGGTGGGGCGCAGCGCGTTTCCACGATCCGGGCGACCTTCACCGTGATGATCCGCAGATCGGGGTCGTCGTCGGTGACGATGAGGAAGATCTTGCCGTGCACTCCCCCGCACGTCCACATGCGGGGTGAACGGGCGCTCACGGCTCACGTCCTCGAAAGACGCCGCTGTGTCACAGGCAACCTGCCGCAGCAGCACCTCGGAGAGCGTGACCAGGAGATCCGCCCGTGCTGCTCCGATGTCCCGCAAATCATCCGATCTTCTCCGTCCACGGCTACATGACGAGCAGAGACGCCGTTGCCTCTTCAGCGTGCGCCGCACCGACCCCGTCATGGTGCCCTCCCCGGACGAACGGTGAAGGCCCCATGTCGCTGCGAACGGAACAGCGACATGGGGCCTTCGGAGGTATTGGCACTGGACCAACCGTCGACGCGGCGGCCTATGGCTGGTTGTACCGCGTCCGCACGAAGAACAGGCCGACCAGGGAAATCACGGCGACGGCCATGTAGTAGAAGCCCGGTGCGCTCAGCGAGCCGGTGACATCCAGCAACCAGGTCAGCACCAGCGGTGCGATGCCGCCCAGCAACGTCACGCCGACGTTGTAGGTGATGGCCAGCCCGGTGCCCCGGATCTCCGCCGGGAACAGCGAGGAGAGCAGGGCGGGAAGCGGCCCGAAATAGAACGCCATGATCACGCCAAGCAGGCCGATGACGATCACCAGGGTGGGAACCGTGGGGTTGGTGACCATGAGCTGGAACAGCGGCCAGGCGAGCAGCAGTGCACCGACGGCCGCCAAGGTCATGACCTTGGCAGGTCCCACACGGTCCGCCAGATGCCCTACGAACGGCACACCCACAAGGGTGACCAGACCGGCAATCACGCCGCCGAGGAAGGCCGCGGTGGCGGGGATTCCCAGGTTGGTCACGGCAAACGTCGGCATGTACAGGATCATGTACACGGAGATGGTGGCAACGCCGACGCAGGCCGCTGCCGCCAGAAGGCGCCCGTAATGGTTCACGAGCAGTGTCCTGACCGGCGACGTCACCTTCTCGCTCTGAATGAAGTCCTCGGTCTCCGAGAGCCGGGCGCGGATGTAGAGTCCCACCGGGCCGATGAGCAGGCCGACGAAGAACGGTACACGCCAGCCCCAGCTGTTCAGCGCCTCGTCGGAGAGCCCCTCCGTCAGCGCGTAACCAAAGCCCGAGGCCAGCACCATCGCGGCGCCCTGGCTTGCCACCTGCCAGGAGGAATAGAACGCCTTCTTGTGCGGCGCCGTCTCGATCAGGAACGCGGTTGCGGTACCAAATTCGCCGCCGGCGGAGAATCCCTGGATGAGGCGCGAGAGCAAGATGATGACCCCGCCCCACATGCCGACCATCGCGTAGGTGGGGGCTACCGCCATGATCAGCGTTCCGCCCATCATCAGCATGAGGGTCAGGGACAGGGCGCTCTTGCGCCCCTTGCGGTCCGCGTAACTGCCCAGCACCATGCCGCCCAGCGGGCGGACAAGATAGGAGATCGCGAACGTGGCAAAGGTCAGGATCAGTGCGAACGTCGGGTCCGAATCCGGATAGAAGTTCCGGGCAATGACGGTTGCGAAGGTGGCGTAGACGATGATGTCGAACCACTCGAGGGCGGCACCGATCGAACTGCTGATGACCGCCTTCCTGGCGTCCTGAAACTGCTTCGGAGTGATCGTCGTCGTTGGTGCGCTCATGGGGTACTCCAGGTGGGCAGAAGGGTGGGAAGGCTAGGCGGTGAGGGCGTGTACAAGGTTGTCGAGGAAGGATTCGCATGCGGCGATTTGTTCCAGGGCGATGAATTCGTCGGCTGCATGCGCCTGGGCAATGTCGCCCGGGCCGCAGACCACGGTGGGAATACCGGCGTTGAAGAACAAACCCGCCTCGGTGCCGTAGGTGACCTTGTCCGGGCTGAGCGTTCCACCCAGTTCGGCCGCCAGGGAGACTATCGCGGCGTCCTCGGGAGTATCGAGTCCGGGGGTCTGGGCCAGCACCTCGAAGTCGATGCGCGCCGCCGGGTTCCGGGCCTTCATGAGCGCCTCGATGCGCTGCGCCTCGGCGCGGAAGAGCTCAATGAGCGCTACAGGGTCATCGGCGCCGATGGAGCGGAATTCGAAGTGCAGCGTGCAGGCGGCCGGTATGGTGTTCACCGCGATACCGCCCTGGATCTGGTTCACCGTGGTAGTGGTGTGCGGCACGATGTAGGCCTCATCGGATGCACCGGTGCTGGCGAATTCCCTGGCCCTGGCATCAACGAATGCCGCGAAGTCGGCGGCCGCGGAAATCGCATTCACGCCCTGGGGGGTCAGCGAGGAATGTGCCGCGATGCCGTGGAAATCCACCTTGATGACATTGACCGATTTGTGCCCCCGCACCACGCGCATGGAGGTCGGTTCCCCCACGACGGCCCCGCGCGGCTGCAGGTTGTCGGCGGTGATGGCCGCCACCAGGCCCACCGCGCCGAGGCAGCCGACTTCCTCGTCGTAGGAGAGAGCCAGATGGATGGGTTCACTGAGCCTGGCCGCGGCGATCGCGTCGATTTTGGCCATCACCACGCCGATGAAGGACTTCATGTCGGCGGCTCCCCGGGCATACAGCTTCCCGTCGCGGATCTGCGGGGTGAACGGATCGGAGCTCCAGTCTTGTCCGTCGATGGGGACGACGTCGGTATGCCCGGAGAGGACGATGCCGCCGGTCCGCGTGCCGTCATGTGCGGGAATGGTGGCCAGCAGGTTCGCCTTTTTCCCGGTTGCATCGTGGACGAGCTTCGATTCGATGCCCAGGGTCTTGAGGCGCTCACCCACGTAGTCGATCAGCGGAAGATTACTGTTGCGGCTGACCGTTTCGAACGTGATCAGTTTGGTGATTTCTTCGAGCGTTGCATCGCTCGGCGTGGCTGACATGGTGTACTCCTGGTGTTCGAGGCAACCGATTCCAAGTTCTCGGCCATCGGCCAGCGAGAAGTCTGTCATTATGGGCCATCCTTGTCACACCGCTCCGGATCCCTGACGCCAGTCTGTCTTCTGGTGCGGCCCGATGTGGTACCCGGCAGAACAGTGCGATGAATATCACGGTTACCCCGGGAGAATAGGCCGGACATCCGGTGCCATGGACTGATGGAGCCGTCTGAACGCACCGAACAGAGAAGCCGCACGCCTACGATCGCCGAGAACGTCGTCCATGATCGGCCGTTCCTACTTGCGGTAGGGCGTGAGCAACACGGTATGACGCGGTGGGCCTGATCGAGGTCGAGGCCTTCCAGAATCTGTAGCGACCAAGCTGACCGACCGAAAGGCCTTGATGATGATCGAGCCTACGGCGTGCAACCGCGCACGCCCACGTTCTGAACCTCCTTGTCACTGCGACCGTTGTGATCTCCTGGTTGGCGTGGATGGCTTTCATGTCATCGAGGTCGACGACCAGGTCGGCGTTCTCGGGTGGTCGTCGAGACCCCCACCGAACCGACCGGCTGCCGCTCATGCGGCGTGATCGCCCACAGCCATGGCCGCCGGGGCGTCAGCTTGATCGACGTACCCTGCTTCGGGCGTCCGGTCCGGCTGATCTGGCGCAAGCGGACCTGGCGCTGCGGCCAGGAGACGTGCCCGGCCCGGTCGTTCACCGAACAGCACGAGGACCTTGCCGGACCGAGGGCGTTACTCACGACACCGGCGTGCTGGTGGGCTATCGACCAACTACGCCGCGAACACGTCAGCGTGGCTGGTCTGGCACGTCAATTGAGTACGACATGGTGCACCATCCGGCATTCCATCAGAGGATTGCTCGAGGTCCTGGCTGCTGATCCGGAACGGTTCGGACACGTCAGCACACTCGGGGTCGATGAGCACATGCGGCACCACGTCTCCACCGGCTCCATTCCATCACCGCGGGCGATCGCGGACCCAAGGAGCTGACCGGCATGGTCGATCTCGCCCGTGACCGGCACGGACGCGTCCGCGCACGACTGCTGGATCGGGTCCCGGGTCGGTCAGGGAAGACCTACGCCGATCGGCTGACCGAACGCGGGGACACCTTCCGGGCCGGAGTGAGGTTCGCCGCCCTGGACCCGTCCCAGGGCTACAGGAGCGCGATCGACGACAACCTCGAGGATGTGAGTCGCTGTCCTGGACGCGTTCCATTCACGTGAAACTCGGCACCTACGCCGTGGACGAGTGCCGGCGCCGCATTCACCGAAGAGATCCCAGACCGCCGTGGCCGCAAAGGGGACCCGCGCTACAGGATCCTTAACCTCCTGCGCGCCGGGGCCGAGAAACTCACCGAGAAGCAGAAGGCCAGATCCGACTTAGCGATCGCTGCCGATGAGGACGCACATCTACCCGTCCACATCGCTCACGTCATGCGCCCAGCAGCTCCACTGTGCACACCGCCATCCCGACCCGGTCGAAGGCCGGAGGATCGCCGAGCAGATCCTCGATTCGTTCCCGAGTTGCCCGATCCCCGAGATCGCCCGACTAGGACGCACGGTGAAACGCTGGCGGGACGCGTCCCGGGCCTCCTTCGGTACCGACCGCTCCAACTACGGCGGCACCGAAGCCGTCAACGGGCTCATCGAACTCCACCGCCGCGTCACCCGCGGCTTACGGAACCGGAACAACTACCGCCGACGCATGCTCCTCACCGGCGGCGAGCTTACCCACACCCACACCCACCTCACGTAAGAAGAGCCGTCAAAGCCGTGCGACATGTCACTGGGTGTACGAGCATGGACGTCACATGTCGTGCGTCCACCGGGATCACCTACAGGGTCATCTGTTCCCCGACGCCATGCGAGGTGTGCCGAGGTTTTGTGGACGTGTGGTCCGCAGGTACAGGTACTTCGTCGGCGTCATGTCATGGGGACGCGGTCGGACGGGCCGTTGATCGATGTACCTCCAGTACGGATACTCGTCGAACCTCGGCCTCCTCCACCGGGCACCCGAGCGTCCGACCTCTCCACCGTTCCGGAAGCGCCAGGACGATCTCCTACCCGGGTGATGAACTGCGGGTGCAACCTCACTCCGCTCGACAAGAACCTCTGCGGTCCGCATGGAATTGACCTGGGACCGTGCACCACCGTGCGAGTTGTCGGAGGACTGCTCGTGCCCGATACGGGTCCTCACCGACGGTTGAGAGGAACCCGAGCACCTTCGGTCGCGGACCGAACCTACCTCGGTACTCGCGGAACTTCAGGGACGTCATCTCGTTCACCGGACCGGACGGTACCCCGAGGGATCCACCCTGATCCGGTGATCTCGTCCGGACGCCCTCGTGCCGTCCGTCCGAGGTTGTTCCTCTGGTGGATGGAGGATGAGGTGATCTCCGTGAGTCCGCCGGCAGTCACCGCGATGGATCGAGGAGAGACCGGAGCTGCTACCCGTCGAGCAGTGGGGACCGCGTCGGGCGGTCGTTCCATGACTCACCCCGTAGGCATACGGGGGCATGGTCCAAGGCGACGTGACCCGGAGGACCTCTCGCCTACAGGTCGGCATGCGTTCGATCCGACCCGGAGCTGTCGCTCGGCCGACAAGGCGAGGTGCGAGGAACTCGAGGGGTGCGGGACCAGGGTGGACGGCCGAGGAGTCGGGGGGGCCGCTTCGTACTGCCGAAGGTAGTGCCCGGTAGTTAGCAGACTCGGGTGATAAGTGCTGGAGGTCTACTGGAGGACGGAGACCTTCCTCGTCACGTTCGCGACGTTTCGTGATGCCCAGCCCTTCAGCCGTATGGTCCGGTGTCTTCGCAGGAGGTCCGGATGGTGGAGATCCGTCATCCGGGCAGAGCCCTCGGCTCATGACTGCGCCCATCGTCGTGATCGAGGATGGGTTACCGCAGGGCGAGTACCACCGCCGGCCCGACTGGAAGCATCGTCGCCGGTTCCGCTGGACGGAGTATCAGGTGCAGAGTGCGCGGGAGGGGAGGGGTGATGGCAGGCAGGCTCACACATCCCGGCGCAGGTCGCGGAGTCGCCGCGGACCCTCCTGTGTCGATGGCGAACCGTGTACCGGTGCATCACCAGGCCTGCAGTGCCTGGTTTGCGTTCACGGTGGGGCGGTCGTATAGTTATCGAGTTGCCCCGATGAGGGCAGCAAACCCCATACACTTCAGAGTCAAACCGCTTCGGCATCGCCGAAACCGGTAAGCCTGAAGAAGTGGCCACAAAGCTGTTGAACCGTCAGACATCGATCCTCGATCGGGAACTACGGGGAGCGGATTTGGACTTCTGGTGGTGATGGGGTAGGTTTGAAAAGTTGCTTCGGAGCGAGGACATGACGCTTTGGTTGTGTTTGGTGCCGGTTGCTCCTGTTGTTTGAGAACTCAATAGTGTGCCAAGTTTGTTGATACCGATTGTTTGTTGATTGGTTGAATT
>NZ_LGIU01000014.1 GCF_001187915.1 Arthrobacter sp. RIT-PI-e
CCGCCGGCACGGACCCCCCCCGGGGCCGCCGAACCGTCCGAGGGCGCGGACGCGGAGGTGGACGCCGTCGACGCGCCGACCCCTCCGCCGGGTGCGGCGACGGGTGAACTCCCCGCCGCCCCGGACCAGCCGGACGCAGCGGGGGAAGCACCCTCCTCGCTGATCCCCGTGTCCGGCGACGCGACGTCGTCCACGGATGACGCGGCGGACGCGGCGGCTCCGCGCTCCGCGGACCAGCCATCGGCCGGTACCCCGGCGGCAGCCGGTCCTCCAACCGCCCCCGCCGCGCCGGTGACCGGTGCGGGCACTCCGGTCCAGTACCCTCCCATCCCGGGAGTGCCACCCGCAGCGGGAGCCCCCGTCACCACGGCCGGTTCGTCGTCGGAGAGCCCGACGACGGGTCCGGGCGCGGCCGCGCAGCTCTCCGCCGTGCCGCGGGACACCCGGGAGCGGACGGCGGGTCCCGATACCGCGACGCGGGCCCTCGCCGGGGAGCCCGGGACCGCGGTGGCACGCACCGACGCCGTCGCGGTCCCCGCCCAGCAGGCCCCCGTGTCCTCCGCCCCGCAGGCCGCGGCTCCCACCCCGGTGGCAGCGGCTCATCCGGTGCGTCCACCCGCACCGCTGCCCCAGCAGCTCGGGGCGCGGGCCTTCGCGCTGGTGCAGTCGGTGGCGGCCACGGACGGCAGGGCGAGCACCATCACCGTGGCCGTCGCACCCGACGACCTCGGTCCGGTCACCATCCGCGCCACCCTGTCCGCCGAGGGCACCCGGCTCGAGTTCTTCTCCGCCACCGACGGCGGGAGGGAGGCCCTGCGCCAGGCGCTGCCGGAGCTGCGGCGCGAGGCGGCGTCGTCGGGCCTGTCCGCAGCACTGGACCTGGGCGCGGGGACACCCGAGGACCACGGCCGGGAACGGTTCCGTGACGAGCACCGGCCCGTCCCGCTCCATCCCGAGGACCCCGTGGCCCCCGGCCCGTCGGCTCCCTGGGCGGGCCGGAGCACCACCGGCTCCTCCACCCTCGACCTGCTCGCCTGACACCCGCCCCCGGAAGGATCCACCATGCCCGCACCCCCCATCCCCGCCGCGACCTTCGCCCCGGTGGAGACCGCCCCCGCCGCCGGGACGCCGAAGCAGACCATGGACTCCGAGGTGTTCATGTCGCTGCTCGTCAGCCAGCTGCGCAACCAGGACCCCAGCGCCCCCATGGACACCAACGAGATGATCTCCCAGACCACGGAGCTGGCCATGATGGAGAAGATCACCACCATGACCGGTATGAGCGAGGAGAACTTCTACCTCCAGATGCGGTCCTCGGCCGCCGCGCTCCTCGGCAACGAGGTCTCCTACACGGGCACCGACGGCGTCGACGCCCGCGGCATCGCCACCGCCGTCTCCTACAGCGGCCCCGTCCCCACCGTCACCATCGGCGGCAGGAGCGTGCCCCTGGACCTCGTCTCCGGGGTGGGTGCCACCTCCTCCCCGGCCCCGCCCGCCACCGCCTGACCGCACCGCGCTCCACCGACCCGACCCCTCCGCACCGAAAGGCACCACCATGCTTCGCTCGCTCTACTCCGGCATCTCGGGGCTCCGCTCCCACCAGACCATGCTCGACGTGACCGGCAACAACATCGCCAACGTCAACACCACCGGCTTCAAGGCCTCGGCCACCCAGTTCCAGGACACCCTGTCCCAGCTGACCCGCGGTGGTGGCGCCCCGCAGGAGGCCCTCGGTGGCACCAACCCCGCCCAGGTGGGCCTCGGCGTGCAGGTGGCCGGCGTGATCACCAACTTCTCGCAGGGTTCCACGCAGGCCACGGGCCGCTCCACGGACATGATGATCTCCGGGGACGGCTTCTTCATCACGCAGCTGGGCGGCGAGACCCTCTACACGCGGGCGGGTGCGTTCAGCGCCGACGCCGAGGGACGCCTGGTCACCCCGGACGGTGCCAGGGTGCAGGGCTGGCCCGCGGTCAACGGCGTGGTGCAGCAGGGCGCCACCGTGACCGATCTGCAGATGCCCCGCGGAGCGGTGTCACCCGGTCAGGCGACGACGACGGCGCGCGTCACCGGCAACCTGCCCTCCGACGCCGCCGTGGGCACGGCGATCGCACAGCCGAGGGTCGTGTACGGGGCGGACGGCGCCGCCCGCGACCTCACCCTGACCTTCACGCGAACCGCAGGCGGCTGGAACGTCGCGGGGGATGACGGTAACGGTGCCACCGGCGCGGCGACACTGCCCGCCGGTCAGGCCCCGGCGGGCTCGGCCGTCGTGGTGGGCGGCATCACCGTGGACCTCTCCGGCGTGACCGGCTTCGCCGACCTGCGCACGGTGTCCATCACGGAGGGCAACGGGCGTGCCGCCGGTGCCCTCGAATCCTTCAACGTGGGCCCGGACGGTACGCTCATCGGCGCGTTCAGCAACGGCACCCAGCAGCCCCTGGGCCGCGTGGCGCTCGCCGCCTTCGTGAACCCGGCCGGGCTGGAGAAGGCCGGCGGGGCCGCCTACCGGACGTCGGCGAACTCCGGCCAGGCGGTGATCGGCCCGGCGAACGAGAACGGTCTCGGTTCCCTCAGCTCGGGTGCGCTGGAGATGTCCAACGTGGACCTCTCGCAGGAGTTCACGAACCTGATCGTGGCGCAGCGCGGTTTCCAGGCGAACGCCCGCATCATCACCACCTCGGACGAGGTGCTGCAGGAGCTCACCAACCTGAAGCGCTGATCCACCCCGCACCCCGCGCAGCTCCGGGGACGTGGGCGGCGGGCTGCCTCCGGCCCGCCGCCCACGTGTCCGGTCCTCTTCCGGGGCCCGCGCGGACGGGCGGCCCGCCGTCGACGCCGGGTGCCCGGGCACACCCCGGGGCTTACGGCGGCGCGTTCGGTGCCGACAGTGTCAGGAAGAGGCCCCGCCGGGGCGTCCCGACCCCAGGATGTCCGATGATCGTGGTGACCAGGCTCAACGACAGCCAGTTCGCGGTGAACCCAGACCTGATCGAACGTATCCACGAGACCCCGGACACCACGCTGGTGATGGTGGACGGCGCCAAGTACATCGTCACGGAACCGCTCACGGAGGTGATCGACCTGATCGCCGCCCACCGCGCCCGCATCATCTCCCTGGCCCGGCACCTGCCCGCCGAGCAGGCCGGCGGCCTCGCTCCGCACCGCTCGCTGGGACTGGTGCGGGAGCCCGGGGCGGACGAGCCCGCCGGTACCCCGCACCACTCAGACGGCGGAGGAACTCCCGTCCAGCTCCGACCAAGGAACGCGTAATGGATCCCGCAACAATCGCCGGCATACTCCTCGCCTTCGGGGCGCTGTACGCGATGATCACCCTCGAGGGTGCCCACGTCTCGTCCCTGCTCCTGCCGGCCCCCATGATCCTCGTGTTCTTCGCCACCATCGCGATCGGCATCGCGGGCGGCACCCTGAAGGACTTCATGGTGGCCGTCAAGGCCGTGCCACCGGCGCTCCTGGGCAAGAGCACGCCCCCCCAGGACACCATCGACAGCGTGGTGGTCCTCGCGGAGAAGGCCCGGAGCGAGGGGCTGCTGGCCCTGGAGGAGGAAGCGGGCACCGTGAAGGACCCGTTCCTCAAGGGGGCCCTGCAGAACATCGCGGACGGTACCGACGGCGAGGAGCTGCGGATCCTGCTCGAGGACGAGATCGACTCCGCCTCGGCCACCCACCGCACCGCGTCCAAGTTCTTCGCGAGCCTCGGCGGCTACGCGCCCACCGTGGGCATCATCGGCACGGTGGTGTCCCTGACGCACGTCCTCGAGAACCTCTCGCAGCCCGACGAGCTCGGCCACATGATCGCCGCGGCGTTCGTGGCCACGCTGTGGGGACTACTCTCGGCGAACTTCCTGTGGCTCCCGATCGGTACCCGCATCAAGCGGCTGGGCGACATGGAGACGGCCCGCATGACCCTGCTCATGGAGGGTGTGCTGGCCGTCCAGGCCGGCAGTCAGCCCCGCCTGCTCGCCGAGCGGCTGAGGGCCATGGTGCCGCAGCACGCCCAGGGCAAGGGCGCCAAGGGTGCCAAGGGTGCCTCGAAGGGCTCCATCGGGTCCGGGGACGGGGTCGGCGCAGAGGGCCGGGCCGCGGCGTGAGCAGACGCGGGCACCGCAAGCGCGGCGGGGAGGACCACGGCGACGACCACCCGGACGAACGCTGGATGGCCTCCTACATGGACATGGTCACCGTGCTGATGTGCATGTTCATCGTGCTCTACGCGATGTCCTCCGTGGACCAGCAGAAGTTCGAGCAGCTGCGCGCCTCCCTGGCCACCGGGTTCGGCGTGGTGGAGGCGGGCAGCGTGGACACCGCGGAGGGTACAGTGGTGCGTCCCGAGGACGTCAACGCCCAGGGTGAGTCCTTCACCGGGGGGGCCGCCATCGCGGACATCACCCCGGACGACCCCGAGATGGAGGAGGTGGGCGCCGCCGCCGACGCCGTCCCCACGCCCGAACCGACCCCCTCGCCCTCCCCGTCCACCGAGGGCGACGCCGGCGAACCGGTCTCGGACCGCGAGCGCGCCGCGGCCGAGGTGGAGAACCTCCGCGCCCTGCAGTCGAGGATCGACGCCGCGCTCGGCGAGAAGGATCTCGACAAGGCCGTGTCCTACGTGATCGACGAACGCGGGCTCACCATCCGTCTGGTCAGCTCCGAGACCTTCTTCCTGCCGGACAGCGCGCAGCTCACCGGGCAGACGCTGCAGATCCTCGCGAGCGTGGGCCCCACCCTCGCCCCGCTGCCCAACGAGGTGGGGGTGGAGGGGCACACCGCCCGCCTGCCGGACTCGGTCCCGCGGCCGCTGGACTGGGAGTTGTCCACCGAACGCGCCGTCAACGTGGTGCGCAACCTGATCGCGCCCGGTGGTGTGCAGGCGCCACGCCTGTCGGCGATCGGGTACGGCGAGTCCCGTCCGATCGCCCCCGGGACCGGTGCGGCCGATCTCGAGCTCAACCGCCGGGTGGACATCGTGGTGCACTCCGAGGAGCCCGAGGACGTCCGGGAGCTGATCCCGGACCTCACTGCGGGCACCTGAATCCCTAACACCGTGCGGTGGACGTCCGATAGTCCGCTGCGTGACGGTCCAGGAACAACTCTCTTTCGGCGTGCCCTCGGCCGCCATCAAACCGGTGGAGGTCTACGACTTCCGCCGCCCCACCACGCTGGCCCGCGAGCACTCCCGTGTGCTCGAGCTGGCCTTCGAGACCCTCGGGCGCCAGTGGGGGACGCAGCTCACCGCCAAGGTGCGGGTGATCTCCCAGGTGACCAGCGAGCACGTGTCCATGCAGACCTACGACGAGTACGCGGCGTCCCTGCCTCCCACCACTGCGATGGTGCTGTGCACGGTCTCGGACTACTCGAGCAAGGCGATCATCCAGTTCCCCGCGTCCGCGGGGCTGTTCTGGGTGGACTCCATGCTGGGCGGCCACGGCGTCCTCACGGCGTACGAGCGGAAGTTCACGCAGATCGAGCAGGCGCTGATCCGGCGCCTGATGGACGACGCCCTCGAGGGGGTGCACTACTCCCTGGGCAACGTGCTGACCCAGCAGCTCAGCATCGACTCCATCCAGTACAACGCGCAGTTCGCCCAGGCAGCGGCCACCAGTGAGCTGATGATCGTGGGCCACTTCGTGATCCGGGTCGGTGAGCGCTCCAGCGCGGCCACCATCGCCATCCCCGCCCAGCTCCTCCTGCCGCAGCTCGGTGACACGAACCCGATGACCAGCGGGCAGGACGCCCGCGCCCGGATGGAGAGCCAGGTGGTGCACGTCCCCGTGGAGGTCGCCGTGCAGCTCGCGCCCGTGCCCGTGCTGCCGGCGGAGATCCTGGATCTCGCCGTGGGGGACGTCCTGAAGGTCCCCCACTCCCAGCACCGGCCCTTCGACCTCACCATCGACGGGAAGCGGTTCGGGGAGGCCGCCCTGGGCCAGAACGGCTCCCGCCTTGCCTGCGTAGTAGTGACCACCGAGGAGAACCCTGCACCATGAGCACCATCACCGCTTCACAGCACCAGGCAGCCGCAGCCCTCGCCGCACGGTTGCCGCTCCCCGGACCGCTCACCGCCGAGGCGTGCGCCGCCTCCGAGGTCCCGGCGGACAACGCGGCCACCGCCGTGGTCGCCTCCTTCGTGGGGGCGGTGTCCGCCGATCTCGCCGTGGTGCTCCTGGACCTGAAGCCGCTGCTCGCCGCCGCCGGCACGCCGTCGTCCCTGGTCTCCCCCGCGGACGTCATGGCCGCGGCCCTGGGGGCTGCGGCGGAGTCCCTCGGCGACGGCGTGCTCGGTGCACCCTCCGTGCAGGACGCCCTGCAGCTCTTCAGCGACACCGAGACCTCCGTCTTCCGCCTCAGCGGCCCCTCCGGGATCACCGGCTGGTTCGCCGTGCGCCTGCGCGGGGTGCAGTCCGGGACCTCGCTGCGGCGTTCCCCCGCCTTCGGCAGCGCCGCGAACCTCGGCAGGATCAGCAACGTCGAGATGGCCATGACCGTGGAGATCGGCCGCACCCGCATGTCCGTCCGGGACGTCCTGGACCTCGAGCCCGGCGCGGTGATCGAACTCGACCGCTCCGCCGGGGCGCCCGCCGACGTCCTGCTCAACGGCCGCCTCGTGGCCCACGGGGAGGTCGTGGTGGTGGACCAGGACTACGCCGTGCGCATCACGCAGATCCTCGACGTACCCGACGGCAGTCTCTGATGGACGTCGTGGTGCTCGCGCTGAGGGTGGTGATCTCCCTCGGGGTGGTGCTCGCGCTGCTGTTCGTGCTGCACCGCAGGCTGTCCAGGATGAGCGGCACCCGCGCCGGTTCCGCGATCGTGTCCGTGGTGGCACGGCAGGGCATCGGGGCGAAGGCCTCGGTGGTGGTGCTCGACGCCGAGGGCACCCGTTTCTACCTCGGCGTCACCGAGCAGTCGGTGTCCGTGCTCCACTCGGCGGCCGCGCCGCGGGCGCTGCAGGTGGTGACCTCACCCGAGGGCGCTCCCGCGCAGCTGCCGCGGCAGGCCGCCATGGAGGCCGGTACCGCGGGCGCCCCCGCCGGTACCGGTACCGGTACCGGCGTCTCGTCACCCCGGACCGTACCGGCGACCGTCGACGGCGCGGGCGACGCCGGTTTCGCCGCGTCCCTCCGCCTCGCCACCTCCGCGCTCCCCGCAGC
Source organism: Arthrobacter sp. RIT-PI-e (assembly GCF_001187915.1). Taxonomy (GTDB): domain Bacteria; phylum Actinomycetota; class Actinomycetes; order Actinomycetales; family Micrococcaceae; genus Arthrobacter_D. The sequence goes on from NZ_LGIU01000014.1 coordinate 7,167, forward strand.
CGCCGCGGCGGTCCCCGCTCCACACGGGAGCTCGCCCCCGCAACCCGGCACGCGCCGCGCGGCCCGGGCAGCCCGTGCGGCGCCGCCCGCCGCCACACCGCTGCAGGGCTCCATCCTCTCGCCCGCCACCTGGAGGCAGACGGCGTCGTTCCTCCGCCAGGGACGGGCAGGGTGACCGCGGCACCCCCGCGTGCCCTGCATCCCGCCCTCACC
>NZ_LGIU01000046.1 GCF_001187915.1 Arthrobacter sp. RIT-PI-e
CGCGGACCGATCCTCGTTCGATTCTTTCTTCGGACTCACAACATCCAGTGTCGTCATGACGGCACCTTTCCCGCCACGCTCACGCGCGACGCGTCAGGCCAGAAACACCGTTAAATCCACAGTCCCGCTGAAGGGTCGCTCAGCGGATAGGAGAAACACCCGTGGATGGCGCACGGTTGTGGTGTCATGGCTCGGGTGTGAGGTGTACCCAGTGTTCTGCTTGCTTCACGGTGTTGAAGTGGCGGGGGGGGGGAGGGGGGTATGCCCGTTGCTTATAGGAAGCGATGAGTCTCTTACCGCGGGGATCCGTGCTGACGACGGCCAGGGCTGCGATGTTCAACCCGTCCGCGAGGATCCTCATCGCCTTATCCGTGGCTGACATGACCTCCCGCAGTTCCAGGAGCATAGGCGGACACGAGGTGGGGTTCATGAACTCGGCCCGCAAGACGATGTTCTGCGCGATCGCGGCATCGATATGGAAAGGCTGCGTCCATCTCACCCGCAGCACGCCGTCGAGCATCTGCGAGGTGAAGGCTTTCTGCACACCGTAGCTTTCCCCGAAAACACTCGAGTACTCACCAGTGTCATCGAGCACCCAACCCAGGGCTTCCTCGTCATCGGTGAAATACCGGGTAGGGGTCACTGACCGGTGGGCGAAGGCGGTGAGGACCCGTCCCACATCGTCCTGGCCGATGATCGCGGTCCGCGAAGAGGAGACGTTCCTGATCAGTAGCCGTCTGGCATCCGGGGTGATGTGCTCGGCCACACCGATACTCATCACCAGGGGCCGTGACCGTTCAGGGGAGAGCTCTGTGATCGCTGCGGTCGCAGCAACCACGTCGCGGGCTTCGATGGTGATCTTTGGACACCAGGTCAGACGCACATAGTCCCCGGCATCCTCGAGTTTGTAACGGGTCCGTGTTCCCTGCTGCACCATCAGTCCCCCTGACTTCACCGCATACAACCTACCCGTGCAGCAGACCCCAGAACCACGGCAGCCCCTACCGTGATAACACCTCCTTCAGAAAAGTAATGATTCCGCGGTATGACCAGGCACTAAGCGAACTAGCCGGTGCAACAGACTTCGTCCGCGAACACCATGAACGATCCCCTGACACGATGATGCAGTAGGCCTGGGTGAAGGACTTACCCCTGATGCCTCACAACAGTTAGCCGGCGTGGGGGTTGGTGCTGAGCCAGGAGCGGGCTTCATCGACATGGTCAAAGTGGCGTGCGGGGTAGGGAGGATGGTGGACCTCGGTAAAGTATTGGGACATAAACCGGTCTACGGCCGAGGGACCTGTTAACGCCACGGCTGCGATATTCAGCTCATGGGAGAAGGTCTTCAGCGCGCCTCTGCTCACAGAGACCATGTCGTTGAGGATCACCAGCATCGGTGCACGCAGGTCAGTGTAGAGAGTATGCGTATGCTCCGCGAGGCGCAGCGCTTCATACTCCGTAACTCTCATGCGGGGAACCCATGTGACCCAGATCAAGTGCCCACGCATCTGAGCAGTGAAGGGATCCTCCGTGAACATCGTTTCATCACTCACGCAACGCCCCTGGTGATATCAGTGCTTACTTACTTGATGGGCAGACTACGTGCTGATCCGATCACCAGGTAGAGCACCTCGGGTGTAGTTTCTCGATGGGATGACCGGACTGGGTCTTTGGTGGGTATCCGGCCACGATTCTTAAATCGCCCTGGGACGGTTCATCCCACCCGCCGGTAATGCGGTACTGGATGATGCTTCACAACGCTGCACAACTTAAGAAAAAGCCTACACACGCGAACCTTCGAACAATCAACAGACGGGACTTCATACTGAAGAGCATGAACAAGCCCATCAGCCCGGCCATGCACGGAGCCATCGATTACGGTTTCCTGGCCACGATGCTCACAGCACCCTCCCTACTACGACTTGGCCGTAGGGCTCGTATCGTGTTTGCCCTGTTCGGCATCACCCAGGGAGCACTCAACGCGCTAACCGATCAGCCGTTATCCATCAAACGCCTCGTGAGTTTCCGTCTCCATGGCGCGATCGAGAAAAGCAGCGGACCTGTGTATCTCCTCGTTCCCGTCCTAGCAGGTATCGCTCGGGCACCACGCGAACGGGCCTTCTGGCTCACCATGGGCGCGATCCTCGTCACCGTCTACAACCTCACCGACTGGAACGCCACCAACACCAACCGCTGAACGATCCGCTTTCGGGCGTTAAGTAGATGGTGGCCCAGAGATTGGCTGGTCTGGGTTTCGTGGATCGCGTCCACGCTCCCTCCAGTAGTCATCGCGCTGACCACGAACGAACTTGACCAGACAGGTGATGAGAATGACGAGAGCTAGTGCCTGAAATATGATACCGAGCCAGACCCAGGGCCCCTCGGCATCAACGAGAAATCGGGTCACCTGATTCGCAGCAACAAGCACAAGCACCGCAACAGCGGCGAAGGTCGCTAGCTTCTTTTGCTGTGCTTCCTTCACTACTTTCCCTTCTGAGTGATGAACGTGCCTGACTGTAGCTCAGGCACGTCAACCCTCAAGGTTGCTGCACCGCTAACGGAGCTTCCTGGTGGGTCTGCACGCACGAGGATGGTTTTCTGGCGCGTGCAAGCTGCTGCGGATCGTACTTCTTGAGTAAGTGGGCGCGTCGTCGTGGACGAGGTGCATTTGACCGGGTTGGGTTAGCGGGGAAGGTCCCTGACCCATGTCGAGAAGGTGGTGAGCTCGCTACCAGTGAGTACCGCAGCGGCATCGCTATCCATGGGATCAACGAGAAGGGCCAGCGAGTCGAGCGGTAAATCCTTCAGGGATTCCCAAGCGATCGATGTGGGCGACGCCGAGTCGGGCCAGCACAAAAAGAGCAGAGGGTCCGAGGTAATGGATTCCACGATGCCGGTCCGGTGATTGAGCAGATCGACGAGCTCACGTGTGTACATGTTCCCGGTCACTTCGCCGGCGGTGAGGAAGACACCGGAGGTCAAGATGTTCTTGCGCCCAGAGGGAAGTGGGAACCACTCGGCGCGAAGACTCCTCCCCTGCCAGGGCTCGACTTCGCCGGGCGGAGCAGGGTTGGTAGCTCGTTCTCGGGAGGACCGCTGCTGCAGATAAAAGACGATGTCGTTGTACCCCACACTGACCCCGGTCGCGGTGAAGAGCATCGTCCCACTGGTGTGCCTCACGTCGATTCCCCCGAGGCGGTTGAAAGAAGGCCGGACCGACCCGATCTCGGCCAGTGGGACAACCCGTGTTGGTCGGAACCACGGGCGGACCCTCAAGTGGTCGGTGAACGCTCCGACGTGGAAGCGACTAATCCCCATGGCCACGATGACGAAGAGGGCTCCAGCCACCGCGATTGCAGCCCCACTGATCAAAGGGCCCGGCCCATCCATCTGCTCTGACTCCACAATCGAGATGAACGTGAAAAAACTACCGACGACCAAAAAGACGATACCGAGCACACGGAAAAGGACGGACTGCCAACGACGATTCTTCACAACGAAGAGCGCCCCGGTGTCCGTGCTCGGGTAATTGGCCACGCGAGCGTTCCTCTCCGCGCGGAACACAACCACCCGCACGATCGCCGAGCTCACGATAGACAGTAGAACCGCCACGATCGCCAAAGCAGTAAGGAGGAACATCCACCGAACGTAACCCTTGCCTCACCCCCACGGTGCCCGCCACACCGTTCGCGGACAGATGCACTGGCTCAGGTCTTGCCGCCCGCAGCAGGTGGAGAGTATGAATTAGCGTGGTGATTCTTCCTACTGTTCGTGGTCCTCGCCTTGTTTCCGTTCGGCGCGGTGGACTCCTGAGCGTGGCCGATCATCGGCTCCTGGCGTTATGGGCGGCTACCTGCGCCGAGCACGCTCTGGTGTTGTTCGAGGAAGCACATCCTGCTGATGGCCGACCTCGTGCCGCAATTGAAACAACACGAGCCTGGGCCCGCGGCGAAGCGACAATGATGGCCACCCGCATGATCGGAGGACACGCGATGGGCGCTGCGCGTGCGTTGCGTGGAGCCCCACGATTCGCGGCCTACGCAGCCGGTCAAGCTGCCTGCGTCGCCCACGTTCCCGAACACGATCTGGGCGCAGCCGCTTACGCCATCAAAGCCGCCACAGCTGCAGCACCCCCCACCCGGGAACGAGACGTCGGACGTGCTGAGCGCGACTGGCAACATCAACACATCCCAGAACACCTCCGCGCTCTAGTCCTCGAGGACCAAAGCCGTAGGAACAGCATCTGCTGGTCCGTCTTCAACGACTGACCCACGAGCATCAGCGTCACTGCTCCAACCGTCCTACGGGCACGGGACTGTATTATCGCGCATCGGTGTTCAGTGACGGACGCGGACCGCGAGTCGGTGATCTCGGTATCGTCGTCAGTACAGTGGGCGCGAGGGGGAGCTAATGAGTAAGGGCATGACCAATGGTGGCCGGTTGCGCCGATGGTGGTACGAGTTCAAAGCGAAGCCAGTCCCCTACCCGAGCGATCCGGGCCGCGCCGCGGCACCATACCCACAGTCCAGGCGGGATCAACGGCATGCGTTCGCACAATGCGAACGGTACCTACTGCGCGAGATCGTGGACGCCGGCAACTGGGCCCGGCACGTCAATGCCCGGGGTGACCTCACATTCCTCGCCCCGTGGCTGATCCAGCCCTGGCGAGTGCACGCTTCGCTCATGGACGATACGAAGGGCCGCGGTCCTACGAGGTCCCAAATGCAGGCGGTGGTGGACTGGCTCGCTAATCACGGGGCGCTCCGGGCGCTCGGCGACGAGCAGCGCAACGAGCTCGTTCGATCCGGTGAGGATGAACGAGCTGCACAGGGGCGTACCGGCGGGTCTGCGTCCGACTCGCCGGAGTACCGAGCCAGGGTCGAGGACATGTACCGCCAGTGGGACCGCGATTCGTGGGAGGTCATCGCGGTGAAAATGCTGCACGTGTACCCCCACCTCGCCGACGCGGACCAGGAATGGCATGACACTGCCGTTCGCGTTGAAGAGGCGTAGGTGGCATCAGCACCTACTGTCCGTCGTATCCGTAAGATCGATTGCCCCCTCACAGGCACCAGCAGCATACGACGAACGAGCCCCTTCAGCGCCATGAGTGGCATGGGTGGCATGAGTTCTGATCATCGGAGTAAGGCTGCGGCTACGGCCCAACCATTGCTGATGATATGAACGACGATGATGGCGGTGAGGTTGCGGTATCGCCACCACATCACACCCACGAACAGACCGAATGATCCCTGGACGACGATGACGCGGGCCACATCCAGAAGCGGGGCACCGGTTCCATGGGAACCCAGGTGCATGAGCGCGAAGACCACAGAAGTCACCACGATCCCCGGCCACCCACCCAGAAGGGCTTCTAGACGTGTTTGTAACCACCGGCGGTAGAAGAGCTCCTCACCCACACCTGCGGTGATGGCCGTCGCGATCGCTGCCGTGAGAACGAAAGCCACATCCAGGCCCGCCAGGTCGAAGCCCGGATTCCACGAGGCGACCTGGGACAATAACGTCCACACCACGATCACGATCGCCGGGGCCCACCAACGTGAAGAATCCCTACCCCATGTGATGCTCACGCTGCCTCGCACCGCGAGCATCAAGACTGCTGGGACGATCATCAACAGGATCAGCTTGCCCAGAACGTAAGTCTCACCCATCAGGGGCACTGCCACTGTCACCAACGGGAACAGGGCCGCCAGGACGACAAGACCGGTCGTCGTCACCCGGAAGGACTTCCGAGAACGGACCTTGATGGGCCGCGGTGGTGGGGAAGAAGCGGGAAGAAGAAGGGTAAGAGCGATTCCTATGACAAGGGGTGTCAACGTCACCCAGTAGGGTACCGCCTGCGCACCCGGATCACTGGAGATCTCCGTACCTGACGGTGAGGTAATGATGAGCAACATGAGGCTCAAGAGCCATAGAACAGCTCCACCAACAACGATTCCCGATGCCGTAGCGCCTCCAGCACTCCCCCACGTTCTCATAGGACCGACTGTAGATCCTCCCGGAACTGCACCCTGCCCAGCAAAGCTATGAACACACCCCAGCCACGCAGAGTCTCCATGCACGCGAGAGAACCGGCTTACGGCCCCTGCCGCGAAGACAGCGGCACCACGCTAGCCGTCAACTAAAGGTTGACATGAGAGTGCATGGCGGACAAGGCTGGAGCATGCGTACATGGTCGACATCATTTCTCACCTGGCTGTTGATGACTCTTGCCATTGGGCTTCTCACCTCGGTCGGGTGGCCTGGATTCGTCATGGGCGCCGTGTTCAGTCTGTCCCTATGGATGATGCTGTTCTTCGGCTCGTACGCCACTGCCTACAGAGGCTTCGTACCAGCACGGGCCTATCTCACAGCAGCAGCGATCGCTGTGCCCTTGGGCTATATCTTCTTTCGGCTCAGCGGCGAGAACGCAGCAATGTGGGCACCGGCCCTAATCCTCGTCGGCGCCGTCCTCCCTGCTGCGACATCACCAAGAACACCTGCTCGGTGACAGAAGACACCAGTCTCCAGGAAGTTGCCGCTGCCCACAGACGCCTGGAACAGGCACGAACCGACCTCCACGAAGCAGTCATCGAAGCCCGTCCACAGCACACATGGGCCGAGATAGGCGCAGTACTGGGCATGACCCGGCAGGCAGCATTCAAACGCTTCGGCTCCCCACGCGACCCACGAACAGGAGACACAATGCACCCGGCACAGGCCACCACCGATCTGCTCGACACCACCGAGAAGGTTTTCCGGCTCATCGATGCCGGCGACTACGACGCCCTGGCACCCATGATGACCAAGAACACCGCCGCGGTCCTGACCCGAGAACTCATCCTGGATACCTGGGCCCAAGCTGTCGCCGATACCGGCAACCTCGTCGACTGCCGTGATACCAGGCTCGAGCTACCCGATGGCACACCCATCGATACCAGCGAAGCAGTACACGGAACCCTGATCGGGCACACCACCATCAACTGCGAAGCAGGACACTGGGTCGGACGCGTCGCCTACAACACCGATCAAAACATCACCGGAGTCCTCATCGTCCCGCCGAACCACGACCAACTCCCCTTCTAACCACCCCTACCGAACACACCCACGAATGCGTCCGCTAGTGGGGTTGCCCGCAAGTTGTGGACAGTTGATCAGGCGGCTTATGCCGGCTGAGCTTTATTGCTGGCGAGTAATTGCTCGTGTTCTATTGGCGTGGTGTAGCCCAGGGCCGAGTGGAGTCGGGAGCGG
>NZ_LGIU01000007.1 GCF_001187915.1 Arthrobacter sp. RIT-PI-e
CCCCCGCCCGGACCCGAGCGCAGCCCCGGCCCGGTCCGCCAGGAAACGGAAGATCCCGTCGTCGTAGGGGAGCCGGGCCGGGAGCGTCAGCGTCAGTGTCACCGGCTCGCCCGCGGCGGAGGGGGGGGCAGGAGCCCGCCCGGCCGACTGCCGTAGTTGCCGCGGCGTCAGGTCGAAGATCTGCCGGAGGGTGTCGTTGAACTGCCGGATACTGCCGAACCCCGCGGCGAAGGCGACGTCCGCGGTGGAGAGATCGGACCCCGTCAGGAGCGTGCGCGCCGTCTGGGCGCGCTGCGCGCGGGCCAGCGCCAGGGCGCCCGCCCCGAGTTCCTCCCGCAGCACACGGTTCAGCTGGCGCGTCGAGTAGCCGAGCCGGGCGGCCAGGCCGGGTACACCCGTCCGGTCCACCTCCCCCTCCGCGATGAGTCGCATGGCCCGCGCGGACACGTCCGAGCGGAGGTTCCAGCGCGGATTGCCGGGTACCGCCTCGGGCAGGCACCGCTTGCAGGCCCGGTACCCGGCCTCGTGGGCCGCGGCCGACGTCGGGTAGAACCTCACATGGGCAGGTCTCGGCGTCCGTGCGGGGCAGGACGGCCGGCAGTAGATGCCGGTGGTGGACACCGCCGTGACGAACTGCCCGTCGAAGCGCACGTCGCGTGCGTCGATCGCCCGGTACTGCTGCCAGAAATCCACTCCGACATCCTCCCACCGCACGCACCTCCGTACCGGCGGGAATCGGACACGGCAGGCGAGCGCGGATCCTCCTTTGCTAGGTTCGGTGGATGGACCATCCAGGCACGAGCAGCTCCCGCGTGCGCGAGCTGCTCGGTGGCAGCGCGCTCGACGTCGCCCCGCGGCTCCTCGGTGCTCGGCTCACCTCGATGAGCAAGGACGGCGACGTGAGCGTGCGTATCACCGAGGTGGAGGCCTATCTCGGCGCCGACGACCCCGGGTCCCACGCGTTCCGCGGCAGGACGGCACGCAACGCCACGATGTTCGGGCCGGCAGGGCACCTCTACGTCTACTTCACCTACGGGATGCACCACTGCGCCAACGTGGTCTGCGGTACCGAGGGGTGGGCCACGGGTCTGCTGCTGAGGGCGGGGGAGACCGTCGAGGGCCTCGAGCCGGCACGCCTGCGCCGTTCCCGCCCCGCCTCGGACCTCGATCTCGCCCGCGGGCCCGCCCGCCTCGCGCAGGCGCTCGGTCTGGACCGCCGGTCCGACGGCGCGGACGTCCTCGCCGATCCCTTCCGCCTCGTGCTGCCGGACACGCCGCCGCCGGTGGTCGGGCAGGGGCCACGCGTCGGTGTCAGCGGCGTCGGCGGGACGGCGGAGTACCCGTGGCGGTTCTGGCTGCCCGGGGGGCCCCCGGTGTCCCGCTACCGTCCGGCGAAACCACCGCGGGCCCGTAAGGTTGAGCCGTGACTTTCAGCCCCACCGGCAGCACCCCGGCAGTGCCCTCCACCGATGCCCGCGACGTCGTCACCGATGTCCTCGCGGACGCCCGGGAGGAGATCGACCGGCTCTGCGCCGTCGTCCCCGACTTCCCCTCGCCCGGCATCGTGTTCCGCGATCTCACCCCGGTCTTCTCCGACGGCCCGGCCTTCCGCCGGGTGGTCGATGCCGTGTCCGAGCCGTTCGCGGGGTCCTTCGACGCCGTGGCCGGTGTCGAGGCCCGCGGATTCCTCCTGGCCGCCGCCGTCGCCTACGCCACCGGGACGGGGGTGCTCGCGGTGCGCAAGGCCGGCAAGCTCCCCCGGGAGGTCATCCGGGAGTCCTACGACCTCGAGTACGGCAGTGCCACCCTGGAGATCCACCGATCCGATCTGCGACCGGGTACCCGTGTGCTGGTGCTCGACGACGTCCTCGCCACGGGCGGGACACTGGCGGCCGCGTGCGCGCTGCTCGAGAAGGCAGGGGCCGAGGTCGTGGGCTGCGGTGTGGTGCTCGAGCTCGCCGATCTCGCCGGCCGCCGGAAGCTGCGCGACCGCCCCGTCCATGCACTGGAAACCGTGTAGGTCCCACCGCGCTAGCATGGACGGTCCGGTTCTGTAGGAAGGAAACGCCCGATGCACGAGACGCCCCACGCCAAGGCCGAGCTGGAGCAGGAGCGTACCTATGTGGACGGCCTGTACCGGCGGCTCGACGACCTCCGTGCGGAGAAGGTGCAGCAGCTCGCCGAGGTCCGCCGCACGCAGGCCGCAGGATCCCACCAGAACCGCTCGGAGCGCGACGCCTTCGCCACGATGTACGAGGACCGCCTGGCGCAGCTGAACGCGGTCGACGACCGCCTGGTCTTCGGCCGCCTCGACCTCGACGGCGGGGACGAACGCTACATCGGCAGGATCGGGCTCTCGGACGAGCAGCTGCGCCAGCTCATGATTGACTGGCGGGCCCCCGAGGCCGGAACGTTCTACCAGGCGACCGCCTTCGAGCGCATGGGCGTCCGTCGTCGTCGTCACCTCATCCTGTCCGGACGCGACGTCGTCTCCCTCGAGGACGATGTCCTGGACGCCGACATGCTCGGCGACGACGCCGCCCTCCAGGGCGAGGGCGCCCTGCTGGCCGCGCTCGACTCGCGGCGTACCGGCCAGATGTCGGACATCGTGGGCACGATCCAGGCCGAGCAGGACAGGATCATCCGCGCGCCCCTCCCGGGTGTCACCGTGGTGCAGGGCGGACCGGGGACCGGTAAGACGGCCGTGGCCCTGCACCGTGCCGCCTACCTGCTCTACACGCACCGGGAACGGCTGAAGTCCGCGGGTGTGCTGCTGGTGGGCCCCACCGACGCGTTCATGAAGTACATCGAGCGGGTCCTTCCCTCCCTCGGCGAGACCGGTGTGGTGATGGCCGGCATCGGCACCCTGATGCCCGGCGTGCACACCGTCCCCGAAACCTCCGAGGAGGCCGCCGCCGTCAAGGGGCGCCTCGACATGGCGCGGATCCTGCGCACCGCCGTCGCCAACCGCGAACGGGTGCCGGACGCGGACAAGCAGCTGTTCGTGGAGGGCACCCGGCTCACGCTGACCCCGCGAGCGGTGGCACGGGCCCGCGAACGGGCGCGCGCCACGGGCAAGCCGCACAACGAGGCCCGGGTGACCTTCGTGAAGATCCTCCTGAGGGAACTCACCGAGCAGCTGCTGGAGATCCTCGAGGAGTCCTCCGGCGGGGGGAACAACGCGGACCGGTCCTACCTCGCCGAGGACGTCCGCAGTGCACGGGACGTCCGGATCGCGCTGAACCTCGCCTGGATGCCGCTGACGCCGCAGAAGCTCGTGTCGGAGCTCTTCGCCCGACCGGAACTGCTGCGCGCGGCGGCCCCCGGGCTGACCGAGGACGAGCTCGCAGTGCTGGCCCGTCCGGCGGACGCCCCCTGGACGGAGGCCGACGTCCCGCTGCTGGACGAGGCCGCCGAACTGCTCGGCGACCTCGACCCGTCCGCGGGGAGGGACACCGCGGCACGGGAGCAGGAGGCCAAGCGGGACCTGGCCAATGCGCAGCGTGCACTCGAGAACGTGAACGCCTCGCTTGAGGACTCGGGGGTGGACGGCGTCCTCACGGCCGAGGACCTCGCGCAGCACAACGCCGTCCCGACCGCGCGACTGTCCGCCGCCGACCGCGCATCGACCGACAGGACCTGGGCGTACGGGCACATCGTGGTGGACGAGGCACAGGAACTCTCGCCCATGCAGTGGCGGCTGCTGATGCGGCGCTGCCCGCTGAAGTCCTTCACCATCGTGGGTGACATCGCGCAGACCAGCTCGGCCGCCGGATCGCGCTCCTGGCAGCAGGCACTCGAACCGTTCGTGGGGGACCGGTGGCGGCTGGAGGAGCTGACGGTCAACTACCGGACGCCCGCCCAGATCGCCGAGGCCGCGGTCCGGATGGCCAATGCCGCAGGGCTCGTGGTGTCGGCCCCGAAGGCCGTACGTAAGGGCAGGTTCGCGCCCGTCCTGGACACCGTGCCCGACCTCGTGCCCGCCCTGGTCGCCGCGCTGCCGGAGGAACTGGCGGCCATCGACGGCGGTCTGCTCGCCGTCATCGCCCCCGATCACCTGGTCCCGGAGGTGCGCGCCGCGCTCGTTCCCGCGTACGGCGGGCGCGTGGGTTCCGGTGCGGGCGGACCCGCACAGGACATCCTGGTCATCGGTCCCCGGGAGTCGAAGGGCCTCGAGTTCGACGGCGTGGTGATCCTGGAGCCGCAGGAGATGCTCGACTCCGCGACGGCGAGGGTGGGGGACCTGTACGTGGCCATGACCCGTCCCACCCAGCGGCTGCGCGTCATCTCCACGGGACGAATTCCGGCCGGTATCGCGGACTGATAATTTGGAGACCGTGTCCCAGCGAACAGAAACCCCGGTCAGTGGCCTGACAGGCCAGCGCAACGATCCCTCGTTCGGCAACGTGTACGACGAGCTCGTGTGGAGGGGCCTGGTGTACGTGTCCACCGACGAGTCCGAGCTGAGGGACCTGCTCGCGGGGAGCCCCATCACGTTCTACTGCGGGTTCGACCCGACGGCGGCGAGTCTGCACCTCGGTAACCTCGTGCAGCTGCTGACCATGCGTCGGCTGCAGCTCGCGGGCCACCGCCCCCTGGGCCTGGTCGGGGGTTCCACCGGTCTGGTCGGGGATCCGCGGCCGACGGCGGAGCGCACGATGAACACCAAGGAGACGGTCGCCGAGTGGGTCGGGTACCTCCAGGGTCAGGTGCAGAAATTCCTGGACTTCGAGGGCGACAGCGCAGCCCGGATGGTGAACAACCTGGACTGGACCGGTCCGATGAGCGTCATCGACTTCCTGCGCGACGTCGGCAAGTACTTCCGTGTCGGCACGATGGTCAAGAAGGAGACGGTGGCCAAGCGGCTGAACTCGGACGAGGGCATCAGCTACACCGAGTTCAGCTACCAGATCCTCCAGGGCATGGACTACCTCGAGCTGCACCGCCAGTACGGATGTGTGCTGCAGACCGGGGGCTCGGACCAGTGGGGGAACCTCACCAGCGGCACCGAGCTGGTCCGGAAGGTCGAGGGCACGAGCGTGCATGCGATCGGAACCCCGCTGATCACGAACTCGGACGGCACGAAGTTCGGCAAGAGCGAGGGCAACGCGGTCTGGCTGGATGCGACCATGACGAGCCCGTACGCCATGTTCCAGTTCTGGTTGAACACCGCGGACGACGACGTCGCCTCACGCCTTCGCGTCTTCACGTTCCGAACCCGGGCGGAGATCGAGGAGTTGGAGCGAGCCACGATCGAGCGTCCGCACCAGCGGGCGGCCCAGCGTGCGCTGGCCTTCGATGTCACCTCGCTGGTCCACGGCGTGGATGCAACGGAGAAGGTCATCGCGGCGTCCGCGGCCCTGTTCGGGCAAGGTGACCTCGGCTCCCTCGACCTCGGCACGCTCGAGGCTGCGACGGCCGAACTGGAGTCCGTGGTCATCGGTCAGGACGGGCGGGGCATCGTGGACCTGCTGGTGTCGACGGGGCTCTCGACGAGCAACTCGGCGGCACGCCGCACCGTGGCCGAGGGCGGTGCGTACGTGAACAACGAGAAGATCACCGACCCCGATCACGTCGTCCCCGCGGACGCCCTGCTCCACGGGCGGTACCTGCTCGTCCGTCGCGGCAAGCGGAACCTCGCGGTGGCGGACGCCGGCCACTAGAACTCCTGACGGCGTCCGCACGGTGGGCCGGCACGTCCTCAGCGGGAAGTGCCGGCCCACTGCTATGTCCCGCGACGTCGCTCATGAAGGGCCGGATCCACCCCGCCGTCCTCGGACGGATCAGCCGGTGTGCTGCTGGATTCGCCGCCCCGGCCACGAACCGACTCCTTCCTACCCCTGGGAGGACCGGACGGTACTCGTTCGGCAGGGTGCGCATCGTTCATCGTGTCCTGGTCCGCGTCCGTCTCCGTCGGGCGCACGAGACCCGCAGGAGGTCAGCGCAGCGAGTTTGCGCGGTGGGGGTCCCCGCCGTATAGTTATCGCGTTGCCCCAATGAGGGCAGCAACTCCCTTCAAATTCCTGGACATTCTCGCGTGCTGCTGAGCAGAAGTGAGAACGGCCTCCATCTGTCGTGGATTCTTTTGCTCGGCTTATAAGCCATGCGGAAGGATTTGACAAGGGAAATGGAAGCGGAATAAGCTGTGATTGTAGCGGCGGGGGAAAGCGGACTGGCCTGTTGAATTGCTTCCTGGTAGTGATACCGGGGGGTGGGTGTCCGTGAGTAATCGTTTGTTCCTGTTGTTTGAGAACTCAATAGTGTGCCAAGTTTGTTGATACCGATTGTTTGTTGATTGGTTGAATTGGCTGGTCTGTCACACCCCGTGTGGTGGGCTGGTTTTTTTGGCTGGTTTCGAATTTTG
>NZ_LGIU01000025.1 GCF_001187915.1 Arthrobacter sp. RIT-PI-e
TTCTGGTCGATGATTTCTCCTGTCACAGGATCGATCATCGTCTCTGTTGCTTCGGTCGTGAAGTCTTTCACGGCCATCTCCTTTCGGATCAGGCCGGACCCTCACACACCGTTATTCAGACAGTCCCGGTACCAGGGTTTAGGCGAGGGCGATGTCGTAGCTGGCGGATTTGGTGAGGTTGTTGCGTGCCCGGTCGTAGCGGCGGGGGGGGGGGGGGGCGGCGTGTCCCATGCTGTCTTGGAGTGCGTGGAGGCTGGTGCCGGTGTCGAGGGCAATGGTGGCGAAGGTGTGCCGGAGGCTGTGCGGGCTGATCCTCCCCTGAATCCCGGCCTTTGCTGCGAGGCGCCCTATGGTGCGGAAGGCTTCGCTGCGCTGCCAGGGTTTGCCGGTGCTGGTGGTGAACAGCGGCTGTCCTACCAGGTAGGCGGTGCCGGGTCCGTGGACGTGGATGAGTTCGGCGCCGTTGGTCTCGAGGTACTCGTTCACCGCCACCGCGGCCGGCGCGGGGACGGCGACTTTGGCGCTCTTTCCACCCTTGCGGCGGATGGTGAGGGTGCGGTGGCCGGTGTCGTGCCCGTAGTCGGTGGTGCTGGCACCCAATGCCTCCCCCCACCCAGATCCCGGTGAAGAGCAGCAGCGCGACCAAAGCGTGGGACCTAAAGTTATCAACCCGCGCCACAACAGGTAACGCTGTGGCTTGGTTGCGGGTGAGGCTCTGGGTGGTGCTGTGATCGGCGTCGACGACCGGCCGGGTGACGGCGGCCACCGGGTTCAACGTGGTGGCCCGGTCGGCGATGGCGTAGCGGTGGAAGCTCGATAGGGCGGCGAGGGTACGGGCGATCGTGGAGGGTGTGCCGGTACTCGTCGACATAGGCCCGCCGGACGTTGAGCAAGTCGAAACCCCTATCCGCTGTTGGTGACATGTCGGCTGGACAGGTGCGTGGGTCTGTTGCGTCTGTAGTGGGCGGTTTCGGACGGTCCTATTGACGGTACTTCGGGGTTGCTTGAGGTCTTCGAGTGAGGGGGCGAGTTCGGTTTCGTTTCGGAACTGAAATGATGCAGTTCTGCGGAGGTACTTCGTTGTCTTTGGGGGTTGCTCCTGCTGTGGGGACCGTTGGGGGAGGTGTTCGTCTGACGGGTGTTCGTCGGCGTGTTGCTGTTGAGTGGCAGGTCAGCGCTCTCGTCTGAACGGAACATGTCTACGAACTTCGTGTGGTGTTGATCATGGTGAAAGAAGGTGTGTTCTGTCGGACATAACCTTGTATGCCGATAAGTCTGCGTTCCGCTGCTGTTGCTCCTGCTCTCCGTGTTGATCCGAGTACTCGTTCTGAAGGTGGTTCTTCTCGCCTCAGCGGCTTGGCTGCGTATCTTCAGGGTGTTGTCGGTGACGGTGGAGCAAAGGCGCCACACCGTTTTGTTTGCTGTGCGTATTGTTCCAGAGCAGTCCCTCGTGAGCACGCGGTGGGCTCCCTAGGTGTTTTCTACTGCTCCGATGACGAAGCAGGAGACGATCAAGCGCTGATGGCGATGTGATGGCATCGCGTACACCAGCACCTGGCATAGAAGGCGATGATGTATCCGCTATATGTCGAAGACAAGTGGGAAAAGTTTTCCCGTGCTCGATGAAGCAGATAATTATTCCCACCCCTGATGAGAATGAAGAGTAACCCCATCAATACTTCAGAGGAACAAATATTTTCTCGGATCGCCCACGAAGTCGTGGAACCCGTTCGACAGTATTTGGTGCGCCGCACCGACCCCGGGATGATCGATGATCTTTTGAGCGAGACCTTGGTCGTGTTGTGGCGGAGGCGCGGGGAGATCCCGCCTACCCCCGTCCCCTGGGCCATAGGTATTGCTCGTCTTCAACTATCCAACGCGCAACGGTCAACGAGAAGACAGAGCCAACTGATCCAGAAAATCATCACTCTCGATCCTCCACCGATAATTGATACGACTGACGCTGTCGACGACGATGATGTACTTCATGCTGCGATGGAGGAACTGAAACCGGAGGAAGCGGAAATTCTTCGTTTGTGGGCGTGGGATGAACTTAACATCACTGAGATCTCCCAGGTTCTCACCACTAGTAAGAATGCCGCTTCGATCCGCCTCCACCGTGCAAAAAGAAAACTTAAAACACACTTGGAAAAACAGATGGCGTCATCCGACCTCGTTGAAGAACCCAAGGGAGATGCAACACAGTGAACATCGACCAGACCGACAAGCTGATGCGTAGGTTACGCGATCAGGATCCCGCCCGCTCGGTACCACCACTTTCTCCTGAAACTGTCCACACTCTTATTCATAACGCGATGAAGGACGGCACGTATCCAAAAGACCACAACACCAACCCCAACACCGCCGATAATGGCGGTGTCAGCGGGGCTAGTGAGATTGAACGTCAACGTAAGCGGCGCTCCCTCCTGATCGGTGGTGTTGGGATCGCGGCCGCAGCAGCCCTGGTCACAGCAGTCGTCCTCCCCACACTGGATGACGATGGTCAAGCTCCTCCACAAGCGATGCAGAGCACGAGGCTGATGAACCCTTCCGCTGACCCGGGGGCCCCGGCGGCGATGTGCGCTGTGCCGACATCGGACTATCTTGCGGCGCTCCCCCTGGCCTTCGCCGCTACAGTTGTCTCCGTCCAGGACGGGGTGGCGGAACTAGAAGTAACGGAAAGATTCGTCGGCACACCCGAGGACCGTGTCCTCATTCCCGACCAAGGCACCGATCCGGAGATCGACGGGGGGCCATTGACGTACAACCCTGAACTGTCCTATTTGATTGCCTCAGATGGTGAGTACGTCCTCACATGCGGTCTTAGCGGAACAGACACACCAGAACTCAGGGCCCTCTACTCGGCGGCCTTCAAGTGACGCTTTCAAAGAGGCAACGAAAAGGCCGGAATACAAGGGACATGTCAGGAGCGAAACAAGTGCGGGAACGAGGATCGAAAACGTCGAAGTATTCACTACGCCACAAATCACTGGGTGCACTTTTCATAATATTTGTTGAACGCACTCGTCGCTGCTTCACCCCGTTCCCTGTCGTACGTCCTGTTACTGGTACCAGGAAGAGGCTCACTCCAGAAGAGATAGAAGCCATAAATTTTCTTATCGAGCACGCATACTCGACGACGGCACCACGATCATCGTCATCCGATTTCCAGTGTGAGCTGAAAAAGCAAGCTCTCCATGCGTGGGCGGGTTGGAACTGCGATTGCGGGACATGCCTGTCGATGGAAATCGAGGTGGACAACGACGATCCACAGGACGCCGTACCTCGTTTGATACTTTCGGCTCTGACGACAGAAGCTGTGATACGGCTTTTTGTCGATGAAGGACAACTCTCCTACCTCGACATCAAACCGCGCGAAAATAAAACGCTATCAGGCATTCCTCACCCAAATTCGATGCGACCTTCGACCCCTGGCCCGCTTTATGTATAGGTACCTTGACCTATACACCACCCAAGTCGACTTCGATCCAGCACTCAATGCTCAGGCGAGGGCGCGGGCGACGTCATAGCTGGCGGATTTGGCCAGGTTGTTGCGTGCTCGGTCATAGCGGCGGGTAGTGCGGGGGTCGGCATGACCCATGCTGTCCTGCAGAGCATGCAAAGAGGTTCCGGTGTCCAGGGCGATGGTGGCGAAGGTGTGCCGGAGGCTGTGCGGGCCGATTCGCCCCTGAATCCCGGCCTTGCCTGCGAGGCGCCCGATGGTGCGGAAGGCTTCGCTGCGCTGCCATGGCCTCCCCGTGTTGGTCGTAAACAGGGGCTGTCCAATGAGGTGATGGGTGCTGTGGCCGAGGACGTGGATGAGCTCGGCCCCGTTGGTGCCCAGGTACTCGTTCAACGCCACGGCCGCGGGGGCCGGGACGGCGACCTTCGCGCTCTTTCCGCCTTTGCGGCGGATGGTCAGGGTTCGGTGTCCTGCGTCGTGACCGTAGTCAGTGGTACTGGCCCCGAGGGCTTCCCCGATCCGGATCCCGGTGAACAGCAGCAAAGCGACCAACGCGTGGGACCGCGGATCATCAGCCCGGGCAACGGCGAGTAAAGTGCGTGCTTGGTCGCGGGTCAGGCCCTGGGTGGTGCTGTGGTCGGCGTCGATCGCCGGCCGCACCACGGTGGCCACCGGATTCAGTGCAGTGGCCCCCTCGGCGATGGCGTACTTGTAGAAGCTCGAGAGCGCGGCGAGGGTGCGGGCGATGGTAGAGGGTGCCCCTACGAGGGTGTGCCGGTACCCGTCGACATGAACCCTGCGGACACTGAGCAGGTCGAAGCCCATGGCATCGAGCCAGGTGCAGTAGTGGTTGAGATGCCGGGTGTAGGCAACCAGGGTATGGCGCGAGGTCTGGGCGAGCTGCCAGGCGGCGATACTGCTGGCGTGTCGCTCCCGATTCGGGGCAGGGGCGCTGGTATGTGCGGCACTGAAAACGAGGTCATTCACCGAAGCACCACCATATCCACATCATAAGCGACATTATGGTGTGAATCCTGGGCACAAGCTGAGAATCGAGAAAAGCAGGTATTTCATTATCGTTCGCTATTGACTCGCGGGACTATAGGCCTGTACGCCCACTTTGCCTTGAGCGGAGGGGCGGGGATGCCAGCACCCGCATCACCACCAGGCAGTCCCCTACACGTCCTCCACTGGAGTCTTAGACGAGACACTCGTCGCCGACTTTCAGCAATGCTTTGTAATGTCTTGTATCCATGACTCTCAGCCATGTCGATCGATAGGGATGAAATAGGGCCATCTCTCCTTAATCGGTCATGACCCCTAGCCGTGAGTTCCGCGACGCTAACGAGGCGAATGACCCCTCCTAGGACTTACGAGTTCCAGGGAGTAGGGCTCGTCAACGCGCCGATGCAGGGCGTTGTGACGACCCTCAGATCGTAAGTCTGCTTGCTATTTGTTCTAGGTCGCCTCTAGGCTGGCCAGGAAGCTTTCACCGGCTGACAGACCACCTGCTTGTGATGGGAGCGAACGCCCAGAGTAAGCAGGAACCGATCTTATTCGGTACACATAGAAGAAGCAGAAAGCGGCAGGAGCCCTGGACGGGGGTTCATGCCGCTTTCTGCTTTTCTTACGTGCCTGCCAGTAGTACTGATCCTCGCAGGGTGAGAGCCCGGAACTCGGCGGACGATGGTCGAGGGGTGAGCTTTCACGGACATGACGGGGTCTCGCAGCACTGGCAGGTTGGGATGATGGCAGGAATAGGTCTCCCTAACAGCAACTCGGAGACCGTCTCCCTGGGTAGGCCAGTCGGAGTGCAGGGAACCCGCGACAACAGCACGATCGTCTACTGGCCTACATGAGCGCCGGCGCCGTACACCCCGTCATATGGAGGATCCGAGGATACCTCTAGTGGAGCGAAGGTTGGCCGGGGTCAGCCGACGTGCCAGTGACGACGGATGAGTTCCTCACGCGCGGCCTCATCATCCGTAGCTCCCCCGTCCGACGCAGCGTCTTCGGCGTCTTTGGCATCTTCGGTATCTCGTAGACCTTCGAGGACGGCGTCGATGAGCGCACTGGGGAACACGCCATCGGCTTCGAAGAGGTCGCGCTCGGCCTCGAGGGCGTCGGCTGATTCTGCACGGGAGGTCGGTAGTTGCTCGAAGTCGTCGTGGTCGGCAGTGCTCAGCTGCTCTGCCAGTTTCAAGCTTCCCGGATCGGTGAGTCCGCGCTTGGCCGCGACTGCCATACCGGCTAGCAACAGGTGCGCATCGGCCGAACCGTCGCCGAGCCGGAATTCGACAGTCTGCGGGTCGATGGCCGGCTCGGGCACGGGCTCGGTGCTGCCAGGATTGGCGTGCGCGACCATACCGGAAAGGACGTCCCCGCCCCAAGCTAGAGGGACCCGGACCAAGCCGGTGCGGTCCTTCATCCCCCAGCAAATACCTTCAGGGGATTCCTCCCCGTCAGCAAAGCGCAGATAGGAGGTAGGGACCGTGTTGCCGAATGCGGTCAGCGCCTTTGCTGCCGCGAGGTACCCTGCGATCAACCGGCGCCCGGTGTCGTTGAGCCCTTCCTCGCCGACGATTGTGCTGGTGCCGTCGCGCACCAGCTGGGGTTGCCCGCAAGTTGTGGACAGTTGATCAGGCGGCTTATGCCGGCTGAGCTTTATTGCTGGCGAGTAATTGCTCGTGTTCTATTGGCGTGGTGTAGCCCAGGGCCGAGTGGAGTCGGGAGCGG
>NZ_LGIU01000064.1 GCF_001187915.1 Arthrobacter sp. RIT-PI-e
GCGTGGTGCTTGGAGTGGTGCAGCTCCATGATCCGGCCGGAGATGTGCGGCTCCAGGGCCGCGTAGTCGTAATCAAGATCCGGCAGTACGTAAACGCTCACGTGATCCTCCTCGGTAGTGGTACGGGCCGCCTGCGCGGTCGATCCCCTCCTCGGAGCCCGTACCGCCGGCGTCGCGCCCGATCAGAAGCGGGCTTGCTGTTCCATCCTATGCACTCATTCCTCGTCGAGCATGTCGGAGGTGACATTTGCGTCCGTACCCGGGATCCCGAGGTCCGAGGCGCGTTTGTCGGCCATCGCGAGCAGGCGGCGGATCCTCCCGGCGATGGCGTCCTTGGTCATGGGCGGGTCCGCGAGATGACCCAGTTCGTCGAGACTCGCCTGCTTGTGCGCCACGCGCAGCTTCCCCGCGTAGTGCAGGTGCTCCGGCACCGTCTCGCCGAGGATCTCGAGGGCCCGCTCCACCCGGGCGCCCGCGGCCACGGCCGCCTGCGCGGACCGGCGGAGGTTCGCGTCGTCGAAGTTGGCGAGGCGGTTCGCGGTGGCACGCACCTCCTTGCGCATACGGCGCTCCTCCCACACCATGAGGGCGTCGTGCGCGCCCATGCGGGTCAGGAGCGCCGCGATCGTGTCACCGTCGCGGATGACCACCCGGTCCACGCCCCGGACCTCCCTGGCCTTGGCCGTGATGTCCAGGCGGCGTGCTGCGCCCACGAGGGCGAGCGCGGACTCCGGGCCCGGGCAGGTGACCTCGAGGGACGAGGAGCGCCCCGGTTCGGTCAACGAGCCGTGCGCGAGGAACGCGCCGCGCCAGACCGCCTCGGCATCGGCGGCGGACCCGTTCACCACCGCCGAGGGGAGACCTCGGACGGGGCGGCCCCGGCCGTCGAGGAGACCGGTCTGGCGTGCCAGGGACTCGCCGTCGCGGACCACGCGCACCACGTACCGGTTGCCCCGCTTCAGCCCGCCCCCGGTGACCACCATGATGTCGCTGCCGTGGCCGTACACCTCGGCGATGGCCGCGCGCAGCCTGCGTGCGGTGGAGGCGAGATCCACCTCGGCCTCGATGACGATCCTGCCGGAGATGATGTGCAGACCGCCGGCGAATCTCAGCAGTGCGGATACTTCGGCCTTGCGCACCGAGGACTTCTTCACGTCGAGGTGGGACAGCTCCTCCTTGACGTCGGCGGTCAGGGCCACGGACACACTCCTAGTTCTTCCCGAACATGTCGTTGTAGGACGTCGCCAATCGCAACGGATCATGCACGGGCTTGCCGGTCGAAGCTCCCACTGTACCGAAGACGGCGCGCCCTCCCAGCCCCTCGACCGCGCGCTCGAAGACGGCGTGGTCGCCCACCACGGACGGGTCGGCGAGCACGACGTCGATCGTGAGCTCCGGTGCGTACCGGGAGATCACGTTCAGGTGGTCCACGGCGGTCATGCCCTGCGGCTCCTTGGGGTCGTTGCTGAGGTTCATGGTCAGGCAGCGGCGGGCGGAGGTGCGGCACAGGGCCTCGCGCAGCTCGGGCAGGAGCAGGTGAGGCAGCACGGAGGTGTCCCAGGAGCCGGGGCCGAGGACCACCCAGTCGGCGAGCTCCACGGCCTCGAGCGCCTCCTGGCAGGCGGGTGCTCCCTCCGGCAGCAGGCGCACCGAGCTCACGTTCCCGTCCTCGGCGGCGATCGCGAGCCCCGCCTGCCCGGTCACCGTCCTGACGCGGAGACTGCCCTCCACCTCGCTCAGCACATCGCCCTCGATGGTGAGCGGCACGGTGGACATCGGGAGGACGCGTCCGCGTGCGCCGAGCAGTGCCCCGGCCCACTGGAGGCCCGCCACGGGGTCCCCGAGCAGCTCCCAGAGGGTGACGATCAGCAGGTTGCCCATCGCGTGGTGGTCGAGCGGACCCTCCACGCCGTCCCGCGAGGTGAACCGGTGCTGCATGACGTCACGCCAGGTGCGCCCCCAGTCCGTGTCGTCGCACAGTGCCGCGAGCGCCATCCTCAGGTCACCGGGCGGGAGGACCCCGAGTTCACGCCGCAACCGGCCGGAGGAGCCGCCGTCGTCGGCCACGGTGACCACGGCGGTGAGCTCCTGGGTCAGGAGCCGCAGGGCGGAGAGGGAGGCGGCCAGGCCGTGGCCCCCGCCCAGGGCGACGACGGAGGGCCCGCTCCCCTGGGCCTCGCCACTCCTGCGGGTGGCGGGTGGAATCAGGGGCAGCGGGCCGGAGAACAGCGCCACTACTCGCGTCCGAGGTCGCGGTGGTGCGCGGCGACCTGCACGCCGGGGAGCTGGGCGAGCCGCTGGGCGATCTCCTCGGTCACGGCCACCGACCGGTGCTTGCCACCGGTGCAGCCCACCGCGATCGTGGCGTAGTGCTTGTTCTCGCGCCGGTAGCCGTCGAGCACCGGCTCCAGCGCGTTGACGTAGCGGTCGATGAAGTCCCCCGCGCCCTGCGCAGCGAGGACGTAGTCGCGGACGGGGCCGTCGAGGCCCGTCTGGGGCCGCAGCACGGGCACCCAGTGCGGGTTGGGGATGAACCGGACGTCCGCCACGTAGTTGGCGTCCACCGGCAGACCGTACTTGAAGCCGAAGCTCATCACGTTGAGCCGCAGCACGATCGGGCCGGACTCGGAGAACAGTTCGGTGACGCGGGTGGCGAGGGCGTGGACGTTCAGTTCGGAGGTGTCGATCACGATGTCCGCGGCGTGCCTGAGTTCCTTGATCACCTCGCGCTCCGCGGCGATGCCGTCGAGGATCCGGCCCGCACCCTGCAGGGGGTGCGGTCGGCGGCCCTGCTCGAAGCGGCGTACCAGCACGGAGTCGTCCGCGTCGAGGAAGAGCACCCGGTAGTTCACGCCGGAGGCCCGCAGGCCTGCCAGGGACGCCTTGATCTCGCTGAACAGTTCCTTGCCCCGCACGTCGATCACCACGGCGAGCTTGGGGAGGGACTGCGGGGTCCGCGCCACGAGCTCGGTGAGCGTGGGCAGCAGCTGCGGCGGCAGGTTCTCCACCACGTACCACCCGTGGTCCTCCAGGGCGTTCGCCGCAGTGCTGCGGCCGGCACCGGACATACCGGTCACCACCAGCAGTTCCGACTCGGTGGGCTTGACCGGAGTCAGGCTCGTGGCCTCAGTCATCTCAGTGCATCCGTTCCGGTTGGACAGGACGCGCCGGTGCTCGCCGGGGCCCTGGGTCTGCAGTTCTCCGCGGCTCGCTCGGGCGGCCGCTGCTTCAGCCTAGCTAATCATCGATGATCTCGCCGGTGGTCATGTTGACCGCCGGCGTACCCGCGCCCTCACCCTGGGCGCCGAGCGCCTGCCGGACCGTCCTGGCCAGCGACGGACCCACCCCGGGTACCTCCACGAGCTCCTCCACGGATGCGGCGCGGATCTTCTTCACCGAGCCGAAGTGCTTGAGCAGTGCCTTGCGCTTGGCCGGACCGAGGCCCGCGATCTCGTCGAGGACGGAGGCGGTCATGGACTTCCCGCGTTTCTGCCGGTGGAACGTGATGGCGAACCGGTGGGCCTCGTCACGGATGCGCTGCAGCATGAACAGGCCCTCCGAGGCCCGCGGCAGGATCACGGGGAACTCGCTGTCCTGCACCCACACCTCCTCGAGCCGCTTGGCCAGACCCACCACGAAGACGTCGTCGATGCCGAGGTCCTGTAGGGCGCGGGCCGCGGCGGCCACCTGCGGGGGTCCACCGTCGACGACGACGAGGCTCGGCGGATAGGCGAACCGGTTCCGGGTGATGGCCGTGGTGGTGTCCTTCAGCGGCTCACCCTGCTCGTCGACGTCCCGCTCGTCCTGTTCGTCGAGGACCGGGTGCTCGGGGACCGCGGCGTCCTGCACTCCCGACCCCGGGTCGGGGGCGGCGGCGTCGACCTGCTCCCCGGCCTTCCCGGCCAGGTAGTTGCGGAAGCGGCGGTGGATGACGTCGTACATGGATGCGGTGTCGTCCCGGGCGGCGTCCCCGGTGATCGAGAACTTGCGGTACTCGGACTTCCGCGGGAGTCCGTCCTCCACCACCACCATCGACGCCACCACGTTGGTGCCCTGGACGTGCGAGATGTCGAAGCACTCGATCCGCATGAGCGGCTGGGGCAGGTCGAGTGCCTCCTGCAACTCCTGCAGGGCGGCCGAGCGGGTGGTGATGTCACCCGCCCGGCGGCTCTTGTGCAGGCGGAGGGCGTCCGCGGCGTTCTGCGCCACCGTGCCGAGCAGGGTGGCCTTGTCCCCGCGCTGCGGCACCCGGACGTCCACCCGGCTGCCACGGAGCCCGCGGAGCCACTCCAGCATCTGCTCCTCGTGGCTCGGCAGCACCGGCACCAGGACCTCGCGCGGGATCTGCTCGTTGCTGCCGCTCCCCTCGCCGTAGACCTGCTGCAGCAGGTGCTCCACGAGCTCGGGGGTGCCCATGTCCTCGACCTTCTCCACCACCCAGCCGCGCTGGCCCCGGATCCGTCCGCCCCGGACGTGGAACACCTGCGCGGCCGCCTCCAGCTCGTCCTCCTCGAGGGCGAAGATGTCGGCGTCCGTGTCCTCGCTCAGCACCACCGTGTTGCGCTCGAACACCCGGCGGAGCGCGGCGATGTCGTCGCGGAGGCGCGCGGCGGACTCGTAGTCGAGCTCGGCAACCGCCTCGGCCATCTTCCGCTCGAGGCCGGTGATGAACTTCTTGGAGTCCCCCGCCATGAAGTCGCAGAACTGGGCGGCGAGGGCCCTGTGGTCCTCCGGGGTGATCCGCCCCACGCAGGGCGCCGAGCACTTGTCGATGTACCCGAGGAGGCAGGGGCGGCCGGTGCGCTCGGCGCGCTTGAAGACCCCTGCGCTGCAGGTCCGGACCGGGAACACCCGGATCATCGTGTCCACGGTCTCGCGGATGGCCTTGGCGGGGTAGAACGGACCGAAGTAGCGCGTGTCCTTCTTCTTGTCACCGCGCAGCACCTGCGCACGGGGGTACTTCTCCCCCATGGTGACGGCCAGGTAGGGGTAGGACTTGTCGTCGCGGAACATGATGTTGAAGCGCGGGTCGAACTCCTTGATCCAGGTGTACTCGAGCTGCAGCGCCTCGAGTTCGCTCCCCACCACCGTCCATTCGACGCTCGCGGCCGTGAAGACCATGCTCCGGGTCTTCGCGAGCAGCCCCTGGGGGTTCGCGAAGTAGGAGTTCAGCCGGGATCTCAGGTTCTTCGCCTTGCCCACGTAGATGACCCGGCCGTGCTCGTCGCGGAAGCGGTACACCCCGGGATCGAGGGGGATCTCGCCGGTCTTCGGCCGGTACGTCACTGGGTTCGCCACCCCACAATCCTAGGGCCGGACGGTGACACCCCCTGCCCGGGGCGGGTCCTGTCAGCTCACCGCGGAGCAGCCGGACGCATGACCGGTGACACGTCCGTGGAGGACGGCGATCGGCTCATGCTGCGCCGAGCAGCGCCTCCGGCAGGTCCTCCGCCGAGTCCACGATCCGCACCGCTCCCGCGTCCTCGAGTTCACCCGCGAGCGCGAAGCCCCAGCTCACGCCGATGCACACCAGCCCGTTCGCCGCGGCGCCCTCGACGTCGTGCCGCCGGTCACCGATCATGACCGCGTCCCGGGCGGATCCCGCATGACGGTCCAGCGCGGCGCGGATGATCGGCGCCTTGCCGTGGGGGGCGCCGGTCTCCTCCCGCGGGGATCCGTGGACGGACGCGAAGAGGTGCCGCATCCCCTGCACCTCCAGGAGTTCCTCCGCGAGCCACTCGGGTTTCTGCGTGGCGACGGCCACCACGGCGCCGGCCTCGACGAGCGCCTCGACGCAGCGGACGATCCCCGGGTAGGGCCTGCTCCGTGCCATCCCGGTGGCGAGGTAGCCGGTGCGGTAGGAGGCCACGACGTCGGGGATCAGTGCGGGAGGCACCTCGGCGATCGCGGCCAGGGACTGCACGAGCGGTGGCCCCACCATCGCCTGGAGCACGGCGTCACTGGGCCTCGGGAACCCGTGGGCCATCAGGGCGGCGGCGATGCCCCCGGTGATGGCACCGGCCGGGTCCACGAGGGTGCCGTCGAGGTCGAAGAGGATCAGCGAGGGTAGAGGAGCCACCGGGCAAGCTTGCCACAGCCGCGCGGACGGGGCGGGAGGGACGGGCCCGCCCTGGCCGCGCTGCACGGGGACAGCGGCCTCAGGCCCGTTCGAAGATCTCCTTCAGGAACGTCCCCGTGTAGCTGCGCTCGTTCTTCGCCACCTGCTCGGGTGTCCCGGTGGCGATCACCTCGCCGCCGCCGGAGCCGCCGTCGGGGCCGAGGTCGATCACCCAGTCGGCGCTCTTGATCACGTCGAGGTTGTGCTCGATGGTGATCACCGTGTTGCCCTTGTCCACCAGTCCCTGGAGCACTCCGAGGAGTTTGCGGATGTCCTCGAAGTGCAGGCCGGTGGTGGGCTCGTCGAGCACGTAGACGCTGCGCCCGTTGGAGCGCTTCTGCAGCTCGCTCGCGAGCTTCACGCGCTGCGCCTCCCCACCGGAGAGCGTCGTCGCCGGCTGGCCCAGGCGTACGTAGCCCAGCCCCACCTCCACCAGGGTCTTCAGGTGCCGGGCGATGGGGCTGAAGGCGGCGAAGAACTCGGCGCCCTCCTCGATGGGCATGTCGAGGACGTCCGCGATGGTCTTGCCCTTGTAGTGCACCTCGAGCGTCTCCCGGTTGTACCGTGCTCCGTGGCAGACCTCACAGGGCACGTAGACGTCCGGGAGGAAGTTCATCTCGATCTTCAGCGTGCCGTCGCCCGAGCAGGCCTCGCAGCGCCCGCCCTTGACGTTGAAGGAGAAGCGGCCGGGCAGGTACCCGCGCACCTTCGCCTCCGTGGTCTCGGCGAACAGCTTGCGGATGTTGTCGAACACCCCGGTGTAGGTGGCCGGGTTGGAGCGCGGGGTGCGGCCGATGGGGCTCTGGTCCACGTGGATGACCTTGTCCAGGTGCTCCAGGCCGTCGATCCGCTTGTGCCGGCCGGCCACCTGCTTGGCACCGTTGAGCTTGTTCGCGAGCACCTTGTAGAGGATGTCGTTGACCAGCGTGGACTTCCCGGACCCGCTGACGCCGGTCACCGCCGTCATGACGCCGAGCGGGATGGTGGCGTCCACGTTCCGCAGGTTGTGCTCACGGGCGCCCACCACCTTGAGCTGGCGCGAGCGGTCGATCTTCCGGCGCTTCTGCGGCGTGGCGATCGTGCGGCGCCCGGCGAGGTAGTCGCCGGTGATGGACCTCTCGTTGGTGAGCAGGTCCTCGAGCAGCCCGGAGTGGACCACCTCCCCGCCGTGCTCCCCCGCCCCGGGGCCGATGTCCACGATCCAGTCCGCCTCGGCGATGGTGTCCTCGTCGTGCTCGACGACGATCAGCGTGTTCCCGAGGTTCCGCAGGCGCGTGAGCGTCTCGATGAGGCGGCGGTTGTCCCGCTGGTGCAGGCCGATGGACGGCTCGTCCAGCACGTACAGGACACCCACGAGACCGGAGCCGATCTGGGTGGCCAGCCGGATGCGCTGCGCCTCGCCGCCCGAGAGCGTGCCGGAGGCGCGTTCCAGGTTCAGGTACTCGAGCCCGACGTCGAGCAGGAAGGTCAGGCGGGCCTGGATCTCCTTGAGCACCTGGTGGGCGATCTGCGCCTCGCGCCCGGTGAGCACCAGGTTATCCAGGAAGTCGGCGCAGTCCCGCATGGGCATCGCGGACACCTCGGCGATGGAGCGCCCGTTGATCAGCACCGAGAGCGAGGCGGGGTTGAGCCGGGCACCACCGCACGTGGGGCACGGGATCTCCCGCATGTACTCCTCGTACCGGTCGCGGGCGTTGTCCGACTCCGTCTCGCCGTGCTTGCGCTGGATGTACTGCACGGCTCCCTCGAACCCGGTGCTGTACTTCCGCTCCCGGCCGAACCGGTTCTTGTACTGCACCACCACCTTGTGGTCCTTGCCGTAGAGCGCAGCCTCACGCGCGCGGTCGGGCAGCTTCCGCCAGGGGGTGGTGATGTCGAACTTCAGCTCGGAGGCGAGACCCTCGAGCAGTCGTGTCCAGTACTCCAGGGTCGCCGTGCCCAGTGACCACGGGGCGATCGCCCCCTCGGCGAGGCTGAGGTCCGGGTTCGGGACCACGAGCTCCTCGTCCACCTCGAGCTTGGAGCCGATGCCCGTGCAGGCCGGGCAGGCGCCGAACGGGTTGTTGAAGGAGAAGGAGCGCGGCTCGATCTCGTCGATGGCCAGCGGGTGCTCGTTGGGGCACGCCAGGTGCTCCGAGTAGGCCTGGATGCGCTTGGCGTCGTCCTCGGGCAGGTCCACGAACTCGGCGAGCACGCGCCCGTCGGCGAGCTTCAGGGCCGTCTCCACAGAGTCGGTGAGCCGCTGCCGGATGCCGTCCTTCACCACGAGGCGGTCCACGATGACCTCGATGGTGTGCTTGTACTGCTTGCCGAGCTTCGGGGGGTCGCTGAGCTGGATCAGCGTGCCGTCCACGCGCGCCCGGGAGTAGCCCTTGGCGGTGAGCTCCTGGAAGAGGTCCACGAACTCACCCTTCCGTGCACGGACCACGGGCGCGAGGACCTGGAAGCGGGTGCCCTCATCGAGCTCGAGCAGCTGGTCCACGATCTGCTGCGGGGTCTGCTTGGCCACCACCTCGCCGCACACGGGGCAGTGCGGGCGGCCCACGCGTGCCCAGAGCAGACGCATGTAGTCGTAGATCTCGGTGATGGTGCCCACCGTGGAGCGGGGGTTCTTGCTCGTGGACTTCTGGTCGATCGAGACCGCCGGGGAGAGCCCCTCGATGAAGTCGACGTCGGGCTTGTCCACCTGGCCCAGGAACTGCCGGGCGTAGGCGGAGAGCGACTCCACGTAGCGCCGCTGCCCCTCGGCGAAGATGGTGTCGAAGGCCAGGGAGGACTTCCCCGAGCCGGACAACCCGGTGAACACGATCATGGCGTCGCGCGGCAGGTCCAGGTCCACGTTGCGCAGGTTGTTCTCACGCGCGCCCTTGACGATCAGCCGGGAGAGGTCCTGGGCGGCCGGGGCCGGGTTGTGGGCATGCTGCTCGAGAGAGTTCGCTGTAGACACCCGACAACTGTAGGCGAAGAACCGCTCGAAGACATGTTCGATTACTCCGGGATCCGCACCGCCGTCCTCCGCCGGACCGTGCCGTTCACGCTCGGCGCAATGCCGCCCGCACCACGGCCACGGCGTCGGCCTCCGAGAGACCCGCGGAGTGCACGACGACGGCGAAGGTCTCCGCCGCGTCCGCCACCCGTCGTCGGGCGTCGTCGCCCCCGGCCGTGATCACCGTCCCGGCCCGTCCTCTCGTCTCCACCACGTCCGCCTGCTCCAGTTCACGGTAGGCGCGGGCCACGGTGTTCGCCGCGACACCGAGGTGCACGGCGAGGGTGCGGACCGGCGGCAACCGCGTGCCCACCGCCGCCCTGCCGGAGTTCGCCGCGGCCAGGACTGCCTGCTTGATCTGCTCGAACGGCGGCACGGGGCTCGTCGGCTCCAGCTTCAGCCAGCGGGGAATTCCCTGTTCCATGCCGTGGTCCTCTCCGGGCCGCCGGGAGACCCGGGCCCTGCTGATCGTGAAATCCTCCTGCACCCTACCGCCGCACCGCTCCTGCCGCACCGTGCGTCCGGCCGCGCCTACACTGGCCCCATGTCCCGCCTTCTGCACCGCCTCCCCGACGTGACCATCCGCAGCATCGCCGTCTCCGCGATGGACAACAACGTCTACCTGCTCACCTCACGCACCAGCGGGGCGCAGGTCCTGATCGACGCCGCCGACGACGCCCCGGCCATCCTCGGTCTCCTCGCGGACGCGCAGGAGGACACCGACGCCGAGGCGCGCCTGGCGCTGATCATCACCACGCACTCGCACTGGGACCACGTGCGGGCGCTCGCGGAGGTGGTCGAGGCCACAGGGGCCCGGACAGCGGCAGGGGCCGACGACGTCGCCGACATCGCCGTCCCCACCGACGTCCCGTTGCGGCAGGGCGACGCGGGATCGTTCGAGGGCTTCGAGCTGGAGGCCGTCCACCTCCGCGGGCACACCCCGGGCTCGGTGGCCCTGCTCTACCGCGACCCCCACGGACCGGCGCACCTCTTCACGGGCGACTCGCTGTTCCCCGGAGGGCTCGGGAACACGCAGGGGGATGCGGCACGGTTCGCCTCCCTGTACGAGGACGTGGTGGCACGGGTGTTCGACCAGCTGCCCGACGACACCCTCGTGCACCCCGGCCACGGGGCCGGCACCACCCTCGGTGCGGAGCGCGCGTCCCTGCCGGAGTGGCGCGAGCGCGGCTGGTAGGCAGCCACGCGCCGGGCCGGTGTCAGCCGGGCCGGTATCAGGCGGATCGGTGCCCGACGGCGAAGATGCGGCGGAACCCGAGGACCGTCCCGTGCCCGGTCCGCGGGTAGGCTGCCCGCAGCAGCTCCGCGTACCCGGTCTCGAAGTCCCGGCCGTCCTCCGCGGACAAGGCCGTGAGCACCGGGCGCAGCGCCGTTCCGCGCACCCACTCCAGGACGGCGTCCTCCCCCTCCAGGACCTGCTGGTAGGTGGTCTCCCACACATCGGCTTCCAGGCCGGCGGACAGCAGCACCTGCAGGTAGTCGGTGGGCTCCCCCACGGCGTCCTCGTGCCGCAGGACACCGTCGAGCTTCGCCGCCCACCGCGGACTCGCGGCGTGCTCGCGCAGCAGGGCATGGGACGGGGCGCCGAAGTTGCCCGGTACCTGGACGGCGACCCACCCGTCGGGGTCCAGCGATCGCGCCCCCCCCGCCAGCAGGTCCTGGTGTCCGGGCACCCACTGGAGCACCGCGTTGCTGACGATCACGTCCACGCCGTCCGTCCGGTGGTCCCGGACGTCGCCGGAGGCGAAGCGCAGATTGGCGGGTACCTGCCGCCGGCGTGCGGCCGCGATCATGTCCTCGCTCGAGTCGATCCCGGTCACCTCGGCCCCGGGCCAGCGGCGGGCGAGGATCTCGGTCAGCTCCCCGGGCCCGCACCCCAGATCCACCACCGTGCGGGGAGCCTCGGCATCGATCCGGCTCAGGAGATCGAGGAAGGGGCGGCCGCGGTGTCCGGCGTAGCGGGCATAGGTCCCGGGGTTCCAGCGCATGGTCCACCCTGACACACGTGCCCCCGGTAGGCTGGACGGACCATGAGGATCCACGAGCACCTGCCCCGGCACGAGAACGGCGAGCTCCCCGCGGACGCCGTCTACGCAGCATTCACCGGGTGGGCGGGCGCACGCGGTCTCACCCTCTACCCCGCCCAGGACGAGGCGGCGATGGAACTCGTCTCCGGGAACAACGTGATCCTCGCGACGCCCACCGGGTCGGGCAAGTCGCTCGTGGCGATCGCGGCGCACCTGAAGTCCTTCGCTGAGGGGCGCACCAGCTACTACACGGCACCGATCAAGGCGCTCGTCTCCGAGAAGTTCTTCGCGCTCTGCGAGATCTTCGGCCCGGAGAACGTGGGCATGATCACCGGGGACTCCGGTGTGAACCAGGACGCCCCGATCATCTGCTGCACAGCGGAGATCCTGGCGAACCTCGCACTGCGCGAGGGTGCGGACGCCGACGTCGACACCGTGGTGATGGACGAGTTCCACTTCTACTCGGACCCGCAGCGCGGCTGGGCGTGGCAGGTACCGCTGCTGGAGCTGCCCCAGGCGCAGTTCCTGCTGATGTCCGCGACCCTGGGCGACGTCACCCGCTTCGAGGAGGACCTCACCGCGCGCACCGGCCGGGACACCGCCACGGTCACCTCCGTGGAGCGCCCGATCCCCCTGCACTTCTACTACGCGGAGACCCCGGTCCAGGAATCCCTCGAGGAGCTGCTCTCCACGGGTCAGGCACCGGTGTACGTGGTGCACTTCAGCCAGGCCGAGGCGATCGAGCGGGCACAGAACCTGATGAGCGTGAACGTCTGCACAAGGGAGGAGAAGGACCGCATCGGGGAGCTGATCGCCGGGTTCCGGTTCTCCTCCGGGTTCGGCAAGACCCTCAACCGCCTCGTGCGCCACGGGATCGGGGTGCACCACGCGGGCATGCTGCCCAAGTACCGGCGCCTGGTCGAGCAGCTCGCGCAGGCAGGTCTGCTGAAGGTGATCTGCGGTACGGACACCCTCGGTGTGGGCATCAACGTGCCGATCCGCACGGTGCTGCTCACCGCGCTCAGCAAGTACGACGGCGTCCGCACCCGGGTGCTCAATGCCCGTGAGTTCCACCAGATCTCGGGACGCGCCGGCCGGGCGGGGTACGACACCGCCGGGACCGTGGTGGTGCAGGCGCCCGACCACGTGGTGGAGAACACCAAGGCTCTGGCTAAGGCGGTCTCGAAGTTCGGCGACGACCAGAAGAAGCTCCGCCAGGTGGTGCGGAAGAAGCCGCCGCAGGGCTTCGTCTCCTGGGGCAGACCCACCTACGAGCGCCTCGTGGAAAGTGTCCCGGACCCGCTGACGTCGTCGTTCTCGGTGAGCCACGCGATGATCCTGAACCTCCTCGAGCGGCCCGGTGACCCGTTCGCGGCGGCGCGACGGCTCCTGACGGAGAACCACGAGAGCCGGGCGTCCCAGCTGCGGCTGATGCGCCGCGCGCTGGGGATCTACCGCGAGCTCGTCGCCGCCGACGTGGTGGAGCGGCTCCCGGAGCCCGAACCCGACGGACGCCAGGCACGGCTCCGGGTGCACCTGCAGGCCAACTTCGCCCTCAACCAGCCGCTCTCCCCGTTCGCATTGGCCGCCCTGGACCTCCTCGACCCGGAGTCACCGGGGTACGCCCTCGACGTCGTCTCCGTGATCGAGGCGATCCTCGAGAAGCCACGCCAGGTCCTCAACGCCCAGGAGAAGAAGGCCCGCGGCGAGGCCGTGGCGGCCATGAAGTCCGAGGGGCTGGACTACGACGCCCGGATGGCGCGCCTCGAGGAGATCGGCTACCCCAAGCCGCTCGAGGAACTGCTGCAGCAGTCCTTCGAGGTGTACCGGGGCTCGGCGCCGTGGCTCGGTGACTTCGAGCTGGCCCCGAAGTCGATCGTGCGCGACATGTACGAGCGGGCCATGAGCTTCGGGGAGTACGTGGCGTTCTACGCGCTCACCCGCTCCGAGGGCATCCTGCTGCGCTACCTCGCCGACTGCTACAAGGCCCTGCGGCACACGGTGCCCACCGAGGCGCTGCGCGAGGACCTCAGCGACGTCATCGAGTGGCTCGGCGAACTGGTGCGCCAGGTGGACAGCTCCCTGCTGGACGAGTGGACCCAGCTCGCCGCCGGCGGGTCGGTGATCGCCGGGACCGCCGTCGACCTCGCCGAGGAGCCGCCGTCGGTGACCTCCAACGAGCGCGCCTTCCGCGTGATGGTGCGCAACGAGATGTTCCAGCGCGTCAAGCTCTTCGCCGACGAGCAGGACGAGGCCCTCGGGGTCCTCGACGGCGGGTCCGGCTGGACGGCGGACCGCTGGGCCGAGGCCCTGGACGGGTACTTCGGCGACTACGAGGACATCGACGACGGCCCGGACGCCCGCGGGCCCGCCCTGCTGCTGATCACCAGGGCACCCGGGATCTGGAAGGTCCGGCAGATCCTCAAGGACCCGGAGAGCAACAACGACTGGGGCATCAACGCGGAGATCGACCTCGCGGCGTCGGACGAGGCGGGGGCACCCGTGGTGCGGATCCTCGGGGTCGGGGCACCTGCGGCCTGATGCCGTAGGTCGGGCCGGCCGGATCCACGGGCCGGCCTGATCCTGGGTCGTGGCTAGGCTGGGAGCATGAACACGATACGGGAAGCACGGCCGGCGGACGTGCCGGTCATCCTCCAGCTCATCCACGACCTCGCCCTCTACGAGCGGGAGCCCGACGCCGTCCGGAACACCGCCGGGTCCCTCACCGAGGCGCTGTTCGGGGAACGTCCCACCATCTATGCGCACGTGGCCGAGGCGCACGGGGAGGTACAGGGCTTCGCCCTGTGGTTCCTCAACTACTCCACCTGGGAGGGCGTCAACGGGATCTACCTCGAGGACCTCTACGTCCGCCCCGAGGCGCGCGGCGCCGGTCACGGGACGGCCCTGCTGGCGAACCTCGCGCGCATCGCCTCGACACGCGGCTACGCACGGGTGGAGTGGTCGGTGCTGAACTGGAACGAGCCGTCCATCAGCTTCTACGAGAGCCTCGGCGCGTACCGGCAGTCGGACTGGAGCACGTTCCGCCTGACCGGTCCCGCGCTCGCCGAGGTGGCCGCCCGATGAGCCCGCACGACTCCACCGATCAGCTGACCGGTCAGCAGCCCGAGCAGCACCGGGTCACTCCCACCAGGGTGATGCGGGGCATGCGCTCCACCGGCCACACCTTCCGCGTACCCCTCGACCACGCCGACCCGGCGTCGCCGGTCATCGAGGTGTTCGCGCGGGAGTACTCCTCCACGGACCACGACGATGAGGAGGTCGCACGCCTGCCCTGGCTGCTCTTCCTGCAGGGAGGCCCGGGTGGGCGCGGTGCACGCGTCACGCAGCTCTCCGGATGGATGAAGGCCGCCGCCCGCGAGTTCCGCATCCTCATGCTGGACCAGCGCGGAACGGGTCTGTCCACCCCGGCGGACGCCACGACCCTCGCCTCGCTGCCCTCCCCCGAGGCGCAGGCCGGGTATCTCCGGCACTTCCGGGCGGAGGCGATCGTGGCCGACGCGGAGCTCATCCGCGCGCGGCTCGGCAGCCCGCCGTGGGCCGTCCTCGGGCAGAGCTACGGCGGGTTCTGCACCCTGACGTACCTCTCGAACGCACCCGAGGGGCTGGACCGCGCACTGATCACCGGCGGGCTCGCGCCCCTGACCGGATCACCGGACCAGGTGTACCGGGCCACCTTCGCCCGCGTGGAGGCGCGCCTTCGCGAGTACTTCTCCTGGTACCCGGAGGACCGCATACTCGTCACGCGGATCGCCCGCCACCTGGACGCCGTGGCCGAGTACCTGCCGAGCGGCGAACGGCTCACCACCCGCCGGTTCCAGATGGTCGGATCGCTCCTCGGGGGCAACACGCGGGTGCACGGGCTGCACTACCTGCTCGAGGACGCCTTCGTCACCACCGACGACGGCGACCGCCTGTCCGCGACGTTCCTGGAGCAGGTGCACGCCCTGGTGAGCAGGGCCTCGCAGCCGCTGTACGCGCTGCTCCACGAGTCGATCTACTGCCAGGGCGCCGCGTCCTCCTGGTCGGCGGAGCGCGTGCTCGAGGAGTACCCGCAGTTCCGCCCCGACGCCGAGGAGCCCCTGCTCACCGGGGAGATGGTCTACCCCTGGTACTTCGAGGAGGATCCGGCACTGCGGCCCCTGCAACCGGTCGCCGAGCTCCTCGCCGCCGAGGAGCACTGGGGCCGGCTCTACGATGTGGACGTCCTGGCCACGAACACCGTACCCGCGGCCGCCGCCGTCTACCGGGACGACATCTTCGTGGACCGGGACCTGTCCCTCCGCACGGCGGCCCAGGTGCGCGGCCTCCGGGTCTGGGAGACCGGCGACTTCCACCACGACGGCATCTCGGACGACGGCGAGGCGATCTTCGACCGGCTGCTCGCCCTCACGCGGGGCTCCTGAGGGCGCAGGTCCGGTACCGCGGGCCCGCAGGGCGCCGGGTACCGGGTACCGGACCTGGAGTGCTAGTGGCGCGGTTCCTTGGTGCCGGCGTCGTCCGCCGCCCCGTCGAGGCCGTCGCTGACACCGGGTGAGTCCTGCCCGGACGCCTCGGTCTCCAGCGAGCGCGAGCGCAGCAGGCTCGCGACCACCGCGACGAGGATCGTGCCGAGGATGACCGCCAGGGACACGAAGGTGGGGATCTCAGGGGCCCACGCGACGTGCTCGCCCCCGTTGATGAACGGCAGCTCGTTCACGTGCAGGGCGTGGAGGATCAGCTTCACGCCGATGAACGCGAGGATCACGGACAGCGCGTGCTTGAGGTAGACCAGGCGGGTCATGAGCCCGCCGAGCAGGAAGTACAGCTGCCGCAGTCCCATGAGCGCGAAGATGTTGGCGGTGAAGACGATGAACGCGCTCTGGGTGAGACCGAAGATCGCGGGGATGGAGTCGACGGCGAACAGGAGGTCCGTCAGCCCGATCGTCACGAAGACGATCAGCATGGGGGTAAACACCTTCCTGCCGTCCACCACGGTGCGGATCCTGTTGCCGTCGTAGGACTCGGACATCGGCAGGACCGACTTCAGCTTGCCGATCAGCTTGTTCTCGCCCGCGTCCTCCTCGTCCTCACCGGAGTCCGCGGCCTGCTTGTACGCGGTGTAGAGGAGGAAGGCACCGAAGATGTAGAAGATCCAGCTGAAGTTCTCGATCACCGCGGCGCCGAGGGCGATGAAGATGCCGCGGAGCACCAGCGCGATGATGATACCCACCATCAGGACCTCCTGCTGGTACTTCCGGGGTACCGAGAAGCGGGCCATGATGATGATGAAGACGAAGAGGTTGTCGATGCTCAGGCTGTACTCGGTGACCCAGCCGGCGATGAACTGCCCGCCGTACTCCGGTCCGGCGACGGCGAACATGAGCGCCGCGAACACGAGCGCGAGACCGACGTAGAACGCGACCCAGAGACCGGCCTCCTTCATGGACGGCTCGTGGGGACGCTTGAGGACGAGCAGCAGGTCGAGGAGCAGGACGAGGCCGAGCACGACGAACGTACCGATCTCGAAGGCGACGGGGAGTGTGGGCACGGCAGGGCCTCTCAGAGGGTACGGGTGATTGCCGCAAGTCTCTCCGCCGCGATGCTACCGCTGGCTGCTACGTCCGGCGGGGCAACGGTGCCCCACGTGTTGACGTCCGTAGCTCTTGGGATACTCCCCTACGTCCGGAGCCGATGGTACTCCTACCGGGCAGCGCCGACGAATCCACGGATCGTCCGCGAGCCGCATCCGTGGATCAGGCGTGTCCCGCGGACTGCATCTGCCGCAGTTCCTTCTTCAGGTCACCCACCTCGTCACGGAGGCGGCCGGCGAGTTCGAACTGGAGTTCCGCCGCCGCGGCGTGCATCTGGTCGGTCAGCTGCTGGATCAGGTCGGTGAGGTCCTCGGCCGGCACGGAGGCCGTCCCGCCCCGGCGTTCGGCGCCCTTGCCCTTCTTGGATCTGGGGTTCTTCCCCGCCTCCTCCAGCAGCGCACGGGTGTCGGCGTCCTCCCGGTTGATCGTGTCTGTGATGTCCGCGATCCGCTTGCGCAGCGGTGTGGGGTCGATCCCGTGCTCCAGGTTGTGCGCCACCTGGATGGCACGCCGTCGGTTCGTCTCGTCGATGGCCCGCTCCATGGAGTCCGTGATCCGGTCCGCGTACATGTGGACCTCACCGGAGACGTTGCGGGCGGCGCGGCCGATGGTCTGGATGAGCGAGGTGGTGCTGCGCAGGAACCCCTCCTTGTCGGCGTCGAGGATGCTCACCAGCGAGACCTCCGGCAGGTCCAGCCCCTCGCGCAGCAGGTTGATGCCCACGAGGACGTCGAAGGTGCCCATCCGCAGTTCGCGCAGGAGCTCCACCCGGCGCAGCGTGTCGACGTCGGAGTGCAGGTACTCCACCTTGACGCCGTGCTCGAGCAGGTATCCGGTCAGGTCCTCCGCCATGCGCTTGGTGAGCGTGGTGACGAGCACCCGCTCGTTGATCTCCGTGCGAGCGCGGATCTCCCCCAGCAGGTCGTCGATCTGGCCCGTGGTGGGCTTGACCACCACCTCGGGGTCCACCAGGCCGGTGGGTCGGATGATCTGCTGCACGTAGCCGTCGGCCTTGCCCAGCTCGTACTTGCCCGGCGTCGCCGAGAGGTAGACGGTCTGCCCGATGCGATCGAGGAACTCGTCCCACTTCAGCGGCCGGTTGTCCATCGCCGAGGGCAGCCTGAAGCCGTGGTCCACCAGGGTGCGCTTGCGCGAGGAGTCCCCCTCGTACATGGCGCCGATCTGCGGGATCGTGACGTGGGACTCGTCCACCACGAGCAGGAAGTCGTCCGGGAAGTAGTCGAGCAGGCAGTGGGGTGCACTGGCCGGATCGCGCCCGTCGATGTGCCGGGAGTAGTTCTCGATGCCGTTGCAGAAGCCCATCTGCTGCATCATCTCGAGGTCGTAGGTCACGCGCATGCGCAGGCGCTGCGCCTCGACCAGCTTGTTCTGCGACTCGAGTTCCGCGAGCCGTTGCTGCAGCTCGTCCTCGATGTCCTTGATGGCCCGCGTCATGCGGTCCTCGCCGGCCACGTAGTGCGAGGCCGGGAAGACGTACATCTCCTCCTCCTCGCGGATCACGTTCCCGGTCAGCGGGTCGAGGGTGTAGATGTTCTCCACCTCGTCACCGAAGAACTCGATGCGCAGGGCGTGCTCCTCGTACATGGGGATGATCTCCACGGTGTCCCCGCGGACGCGGAACGTCCCCCGGTGGAA
The DNA here is from genome assembly GCF_001187915.1 of Arthrobacter sp. RIT-PI-e. GTDB lineage: Bacteria > Actinomycetota > Actinomycetes > Actinomycetales > Micrococcaceae > Arthrobacter_D. The sequence goes on from NZ_LGIU01000064.1 coordinate 18,397, forward strand.
GTCCATGTCGTTGCGGGTGTACTGCATGCCCACGAACTGCCGCAGCAGCTGGTCCCGGTTCATCTGGTCACCGCGGCGCAGGGTCACCATCTTGTTGATGTACTCCTCCGGCGTTCCCAGGCCGTAGATGCAGGATACCGTGGCCACCACGATGACGTCGCGGCGGGTGAGGAGGGCGTTGGTGGCGGAGTGCCGCAGCCGCTCCACCTCCTCGTTGATGGAGGAGTCCTTCTCGATGAAGGTGTCCGTCTGCGGGACGTAGGCCTCGGGCTGGTAGTAGTCGTAGTAGGAGACGAAGTACTCGACGGCGTTGTTGGGCAGCAGCTCACGGAACTCGTTGGCCAGCTGCGCCGCGAGCGTCTTGTTCTGCACCATCACGAGGGTGGGCCGCTGGACCTGCTCGATCAGCCACGCCGTCGTCGCGCTCTTGCCCGTTCCTGTGGCCCCCAGCAGCACCACGTCCTTCTCCCCCGCGCCGATCCGCTCCGAGAGCTCCTTGATGGCGGTGGGCTGGTCACCGGCCGGCTGGTACTCGCTGATGACCTCGAAGGGCGCCACGACACGCTTGATCTCCTGCGCAAGACTCATGCTCCAACGGTAGTCCCTGCCGGTGACGAACGGACCATGATCTGCTCCGGGCGGACAGCTCGCGCGACGGTTCCCGACGGTGGTCCGACACGGGTCCCGACGGAGGACGCCGTTCGGCTCACCTGCCGCCCGTGAGGGTGACGACGACGTCGTACGCCGGATCGGCCGCGCGGTGCACCGGGGCGGCCGACGACGCCTCCGCCTCGCGTGCGGAGCGCGGGTAGCCGGCTCCCGCGACCGCGGCCGAGACGGTACCGAGGTCCTGCGATCCGGGGACCTGGACGCGGAGGACGGCACGCCGCGCGTCGTCCTCGTGCCCGGAGGTTCCGTCCCCGGCCTCCCCGGACGCCGCGCCGGCCCCGGATCCCTCGACGACGACGTCGGCGGGCAGCACCGCCGCGAGCTTCGCCCGGACGCGGGGGTCGAGGTCCCCCGTCCCGTCGAGCCCGGTCCGGACCGAGCCCGGCGCGGACGCCGGTCTGCCTGCCCGGAGATCGGCGGCGAAGGGCTCGATGCGCTCGTGCCACAGGGCGTCCGTCGCCGCCAGGAGGTCCTCCAGCCCGCGCTCGTTGGGGAGGACCGCGTCGGCCGCCCGGAGCCGTTCGTCCCGCGGGGCCTGGGCGGCGATGCGCTGCTCGGCGTCCTCGCGCCGCATGCCGCGCTGCTCCACCATGCGGCGCACCCGCAGCTCGTCCGCGGCGTCGACGACCACCACCTTGTGGAAGCGTGCGGCCTGCCCGGTCTCCACCAGCAGCGGGATGTCCTCGACCACCACGGAGTCCCCGGGTGCCCGCTCGATCAGGGTCGCGGAGGCGGCGCGCACCCGGGGGTGGATGATGGCGTTGAGCCGTGCGCGTGCGGCGTCGTCGCCGAAGACCAGGCGTCCGAGGGCCGGGCGGTCCAGGGTGCCGTCCGCGCCGAGGACGTCCGGACCGAAGGCGTCGACCACCTCCCCGAGCCCCTCGGAGCCCGGCTCCACCACCTCGCGGGCCAGCAGATCGGCGTCCACGAGGACGGCCCCGAGGTCCCCGAGCCGGCCGGCCACCACGGACTTGCCCGCGGCGATGCCTCCTGTGAGTCCGATGCGCAGCATGCCTCCACCCTAGCGACACCCGACGGGGCCGTCCCTCGGTACTTCGGTCTTCTGCTCCTACGGAACCGGCGCGGGACCAGCGGACGGCGGCGGTGCAGCAGGGGTCCGGTCCTGTCAATCGCACCCATGCGATGCAGGCTGGGCCGGAAACAGTCGGAGCCCCCTCCTACGCTGAGGGTACTGAGCATCGAAGGAGGGCCTGTGACCGTCACAGTGCAGGAGCTACGGCAGACAGCGGAGTACGTGTTCGGCTGGGAGGAGCTGCGCCCCGGTCAGCAGCGGGCCATGGAAGCGGTCCTGGAGGGGCACAGCGTCCTGTGCGTCATGCCCACCGGGGCCGGGAAGTCCGCGATCTACCAGGTCCCGGGACTGGCCCTGCCGGGCATCACCGTGGTGATCTCACCCCTGATCGCCCTCCAGCAGGACCAGGCGGCCTCCATCAACGAGCGCCTCGCCCGTCCGCGCGCGTTCGTCCTGAACTCGGGCAAGAAGAAGCGCGAGATCGAGGCGGCGTGGGCCGCGGCGGAGAACCGGGACGAGACCGAGCGCGCCAAGTTCCTGTTCCTCGCACCCGAGCAGCTGGCCCGGGAGGAGGTCGGGGCCCGGCTGCGTGCCCTCGACGTCTGTCTGGTGGTGGTGGACGAGGCGCACTGCGTGTCCTCCTGGGGTCACGACTTCCGCCCCGACTACCTCCAGCTCGGGCACCTCATCAGGGATCTCGACGTCCCCACGATCGCCCTCACCGCCACGGCGTCGCACTCCACGCAGAGGGAGATCATCGAGCGCCTGCACCTCCGCGAGCCCGTCGAGGTGATCGAGAGCTTCGACCGCCCCAACCTGTTCCTCGACGTGGTGCAGCACGTGGGGAAGACCGACAAGCTCGACGCCGTCCACGACCAGGTACTGACCCTCGGCGGGCACGGGCTGGTGTACGTGGCGACGAAGAAGGCCGCCGACCTGCTCGCCGAGCGCCTCCGGTCCTCGGGCCGTTCCGCCGACGTCTACCACGCGGGGCGGACCAAGGAGGAGCGCGAGAGCGTCCACGAGGCGTTCCTGGACGGCAGCATCGACGTGGTGGTCGCCACGACCGCCTACGGCATGGGCATCGACAAAGCCGACGTCCGCTTCGTGGTGCACGCCGACATCTCCGACTCGCTGGACAGCTACTACCAGGAGATCGGACGGGGAGGACGCGACGGGCTCGAGACCCGGGCGGTGCTCCACTACCGGCCGGAGGACCTCTCGCTGCGCCGGTTTTTCGCCGCGAAGACCGCCGGCAAGAAGGATCTCGAGCAGCTCTTCCTCCTCCTCGTCGCACAGGGCAAGCCGATGCGTCCCGCGAAGCTCAAGGAGATCTCCGGGCTGTCCGCGCGCAAGCTCAGCGGGCTGCTCAACGTCCTGGAGGCCTCGCACGGCATCGACGACGGCGCGAAGGGGTACCGGGTGCGGGACATCCCGCCCCGCCAGGCCGTCCGCCAGGCCGTCGAGTACATCGAGAACCGGGAGCGGATCGACGAGTCGCGGATCGAGATGGCACGCCGGTACGCCGAGACGAGGTCGTGCCGCCGACGCGCGCTGCTGAGCTACTTCGGGGAGGAACTGCCCGTGGCCTGCGGCAACTGCGACAACTGTCTGCGCCACAGCCCGGAGGGCCGCTCGGACGCGGGCGGGACCGCCGCCCCGAAACCGTTCGGCGTCGACAGCGTGGTGGAGCACCCCGAGTGGGGCACCGGCACCGTGATGGGGTACGAGGACGACGTCGTGACCGTCCTGTTCGACACCGTGGGGTACAAGACGCTCTCGGTGCACCTGGTGGAGGAGAAGCACCTGCTGACCGAGGTCGCCGCGGCGGGGTGAGGGGTCGGAGGGCCGGAGTCATCCACCCTCCGGGACGGACCTGCCGGCAGCAGCCGTTCCGACCCGCCGACCGCGGTGGCGATCGCCGGACCGCCGGGACGTGCATCCATAGGGGGTATCGGGGCCGGATCGGGACGTGCAGCCGCCTAGGATGGGCTGAATGAGCCCGTTCCGCCTCGATCGACTCACACGCCATCCCGACATCGACACCCCGGACCTCGTGGCCGTCGACGCGGCCGACCGCCTCCTCCTCGACACGGCCGCCGACGCCCTCCGCCGCGACACCGTCGCGGTGATCGGTGATTCCTACGGCGCGCTGACGCTCACCGCCGCCGAGGTGAACCCGCACCTCCCCGTCCGCGTGTTCCAGGACGGGATCGTCCACCAACGGGCGCTCGGCCGGAACGCCCGTGAGGCCGGGATGGAGGATCGCTACCGCACCCTCCCGCTCGGCGCGGAGCTGCTGGCGGGCGTGTCGACCGTCCTGCTGCGGCTACCGCGGTCCCTGGACGAGCTGGACGAGATCGCGGCGCTGGTGGCCGACCACGCCGCACCGGACGTACGGGTCCTCGCCGGCGGCCGGACCAAGCACATGACACCGACCATGAACGACGTCCTGGGACGGCACTTCGGCACGGTCACCGCGGGGCTGGGCCGGCAGAAGGCCCGGATCCTCACGGCCTCCGATCCCCGCCCCGGCACCTCGGCAGGCTTCCCCAGGAGCGCGCGGCACGACGTCGGCCTCGCACGCCCCCTCGAGCTGCGCGCCTACGGGGCGACCTTCGGAGGTGCGGCCCTCGATCCGGGGACCCGGCTGCTGCTCCCCCACCTGCTCCCCCCTGTGCTCCCCACGGGGCGGACGGAGCGGGACCCGCGGGGGGAGGTGATCGATCTGGGCTGCGGCAACGGCGCCCTCTCCGCCTACCTCGCCCTGACGCACCCGGACCTCGTCGTCCACGCCACGGACCAGTCCGCATCGGCGGTCGCCTCGACCCGGGCGACTGCGGCCGCCAACGGCGTGTCCGACCGCGTCCGGGTCAGCCGGGACGACGCCCTGTCCGAGGTCCCCGACGCCTCGGCGCGGCTGATCGTCCTGAACCCGCCCTTCCACGTCGGCAGCACGGTGCACACCGGGATCGCGCTGAAGCTCTTCCGCGCCTGCGCGCGGGTGCTCGCACCGGGCGGCGAGCTCTACACCGTATGGAACGGCCATCTGCGCTACCGGTCCGCCCTGGAGAGCATCATCGGGCCCACCCGGCAGCTCGACCGCTCACCGAGGTTTACGGTGACCAGCTCGCGACGCGGCTGATGCCCGTCACCCCGCACCGGTCGGCCGGTGCCCACCGCCTGACCCCACCGGGAGGCCGACAGGACGGAGCGGCGGGGAACAGGCTCACGGCGTGGACGACGGAGCCGGCCGGGGAAACCGTGACCAGCACGGGAGCAGGGAACGAGGAAGGCCCCCGTCCGGGTGGACGGGGGCCTTCCTCGTGTTCGCCGTGGCGGGAGCTTACGCCCCGGTCAGCTTCTCGCGCAGTGCCGCGAGTGCCTCGTCCGAGGCCAGCGTCCCGGAACCGGTCTCGGTGGCGACGGGCTCGGAGGAGTAGCTGGTCGAGTTCGACTCGGCCGGCTCGTTGGCGGCCGCGGCGTCGTCCGATGCGTGCTGGACGACCTGCTTCTTGTGGGCCTCCCAGCGGGACTGGGCCTCCGCGTACTGGGCCTCCCACGCAGCGCGCTGCGTCTCGTAGCCCTCGAGCCATTCGTTCGACTCAGGGTCGAAGCCCTCGGGGTACTTGTAGTTGCCCTCGTCGTCGTACTCGGCGGCCATGCCGTAGAGCGCGGGATCGAACTCGGTGCTGTCCGCGTCCACGCCCTCGTTGGCCTGCTTCAGGCTGAGGGAGATCCGGCGGCGCTCGAGGTCGATGTCGATGACCTTGACGAAGAGCTCGTCCCCGACGGAGACGACCTGCTCGGCGAGCTCCACGTGGCGCACGGCCAGCTCGGAGATGTGCACGAGACCCTCGATGCCGTCCTCGACGCGGACGAACGCGCCGAAGGGCACGAGCTTCGTGACCTTGCCCGGCACGACCTGACCCAGGGCGTGCGTACGGGCGAAGGTCTGCCAGGGGTCCTCCTGCGTGGCCTTCAGCGAGAGAGAGACGCGCTCGCGGTCGAGATCGACCTCGAGGACCTCCACGGTGACTTCCTGACCGACCTCGACGACCTCGGAGGGGTGGTCGATGTGCTTCCAGGAGAGCTCGGAGACGTGCACGAGACCGTCGACGCCGCCGAGGTCCACGAACGCACCGAAGTTGACGATCGAGGAGACGACGCCCGGACGGACCTGGCCCTTCTCGAGCTTGTTGAGGAACGTGGAGCGGACCTCGGACTGGGTCTGCTCGAGCCAGGCACGACGTGAGAGGACCACGTTGTTGCGGTTCTTGTCGAGCTCGATGATCTTCGCCTCGATCTGCTGACCGATGTACGGAGCCAGGTCGCGGACGCGGCGCATCTCGACGAGCGACGCGGGCAGGAAGCCGCGCAGACCGATGTCCAGGATGAGACCACCCTTGACGACCTCGATGACGGTACCGGTGACGACGCCGTCCTCCTCCTTGACCTTCTCGATGTCGCCCCAGGCGCGCTCGTACTGCGCGCGCTTCTTGGAGAGGATCAGGCGGCCTTCTTTGTCTTCCTTGGTGAGGACCAGGGCCTCGACCTCGTCACCCACGGAGACGACGTCCCCGGGGTCGACGTCGTGCTTGATGGAAAGCTCGCGGGAAGGAATGACACCCTCGGTCTTGTAACCGATGTCGAGCAGGACCTCGTCGCGGTCGACCTTGACGACCGTACCCTCGACGAGATCTCCGTCGTTGAAGTACTTGATGGTGGCGTCGATCGCTGCGAGGAAGTCCTCAGCGGTGCCGATGTCGTTGATCGCGACCTGCGGGGCACCTTGCTTCTCGGTGGTGGTGATGGTCATGTAGTTGGGGCTCCGTTGTGGAAGATTAATTGCTCCGGACGGCACGGGAACCACCGACCCGGCGGGGCCGGGAGCGGATTCCGATGTCCGGATGTGGACGAAAGGGAAAGAACCTCGGAAGGTTCCGAGAGGAGCGGTGCGATCCTGGATGCCCCCGAGAAGATCCGGGGACGATCGGAGCGCACCACACGCCCGTCCAGTCTAGCCCTCGGTGTCCAGCACCGTCAAAGCACGGACCTCCGCGCGGGGAGGCCCCCGTGCGGCCCGGGCGGGACCGGGACGGGGTCAGAAGTGCGTGATGCAGTACGGCTCCTGTGGCACCCCGAACAGCGTGTCGAGCAGGTCCACGACGTCGTCGGCGTGCGCGGTCAGCGCTCCTGCCGCGGCCAGCACCGAGGCCTGCACACCCCCGAGGTACAGCGAGCCGAGGGCGTTCGCGGTCACCGTGGCGTCCGGTACCGCGGTGGCCCCCGCCGGCTCCACCTCCGCCACGCCGTCCGCGACGGACAGGGCGTAGGAGCCGTCCACGAGTCCGAGGGCGTCCTCCACCGCGACCACGACCCTGCCGCTGCCCCGGTACGACCGCGCCCGGAGGGCCGCAACGACGTCGAGCACGCGGACCCACAGGACGTCGTCGGTCCCCTTGACCTGGTAGCACCGGCGGTCGCGCAGGGCCCAGGGCAGCGGGTCGTCACGCCGGGCGTCGTCCCAGGTGATCCGCTGGACGAGGTCCAGGGATCCGAGATAGCGCCACAGCTCGAGGTAGGCCGAGGGCGTGGCCGCCACCAGGTCCACGAGCTTGGTGGTGCGCGGGGTGGTGTCCCAGCCCGCGAACCGGTAGGAGACGTAACCGGCCGGCTCGCCGTCGGCGTCGTAGTGCACGGCCATGCGGGCGGCGCGGTCCTCGGTGGGCCGCTCGCGCCCCCACTCCCCCGAAGCGCGCCGCGGGTAGGAGGACTGCCTGCCCACGGAGCCGAAGGTGGAGTGCTGGAAACGGTCGAAGACCTCGCCCGCGAGACGTGCGGCGTGCTCCCGCGCCACGAGCGTGGTGGTCCCCGTCGGCGGTGCGGTGATCTCGAACCGCTCCTGCACGTCCACCTCGATGCTCTGCGTGAACGTGGCGCAGCCGAACCCGAACCGCCCGTAGATGGTGGCCTCGGACGCCGTGAGGATCGCGAGCGGGAGCCCGCGCTCCTTCGCGCCCGACAGGTCCTCGGTGATCATGGAGCGCAGGATCCCCCTGCGGCGGTGGCTCGCCCGCACCGTCACCGCGGTGATCTGGTGGACGTCCAGCTGCGTCCGGCCCACGTTGAGGGCGTGCACCATGGTGCCGTAGGTGGCCCCGGGGAAGTCGACGCCCATCGCCTCGGCGGGCTGGGCGTCGTCGTGGACCCCGCGCAGCTCGCGCCGGTCCTCCGTGAACACCCGGAGCATGGCCGGGAGGTCCTCGGGATCCATGAAGGGGTCGTTGAAGCCGATCCCCTCGGCGTTCAACCACGTCGCGAAGCGGCCCTCCGCCGAGGTGTCGTCGGCGGGTCCCGGGGTGAAGCTCTCGGTGCGGAGGTCCCGCCGGTCACGGGTCTGGTCCGGTGCAGTGTAGTCGCTCACACCTTCACCCTAGACGGAGCGTGAGCCGGGCATCCACCTGCGGCGGGCACCCCTCTAGTGCGCGGCCTCGTGCCAGCTGGCGCCGGTCCCCACCGAGACGTCGAGCGGCACGGTCAGATCAGCGGCCCCGCCCATCTGCGCGCGGACCAGCGCCTCCACCTCCTCGGCCTCCCCCGGGGCGATCTCGAGGACCAGCTCGTCGTGCACCTGGAGCAGCATGCGCGAGCCCAGGCCGCGCTGCGTCAGGGCGTCCTCCACCCCGAGCATGGCCTTCTTGATGATGTCCGCCGCGGATCCCTGGATCGGTGCATTGAGGGCTGCCCGCTCCGCCATCTCACGGAGCTGACGGTTGTCGCTGGAGAGATCGGGCAGATAGCGGCGGCGGCCCTCGATGGTGGAGGTGTAGCCGACCTTCCGCGCCTCCTCCACGATGCCGCGCAGGTAGTCCCGCACCGCGCCGAAGCGCTCGAAGTAGTCCCGCATCAGGGTGCGTGCCTCGTCCACGGAGATGTTCAGCTGCTTGGAGAGGCCGAACGAGCTCAAGCCGTAGACCAGGCCGTAGGACATCGCCTTGACCTTGGACCGCATGGCGTTGGTGACCTCCTCCGGGGCCACGCCGAAGATGTGGGAACCGACGAACCGGTGGAGGTCCTCCCCCTCCTGGAAGGCGGAGATCAGCCCCTCGTCGCAGGAGAGGTGCGCCATGATGCGCATCTCGATCTGCGAGTAGTCGGCCGTCATCAGGCTCTCGTACTTCTCACCGTCCCGGCCCTGCCCCACCACGAACACCTCGCGGATGCGCCGGCCCTCCTCGGAGCGGACCGGGATGTTCTGCAGGTTCGGGTTCGTGGAGGAGAGCCGGCCGGTGGCGGCGACCGTCTGCAGGTACGTGGTGTGGACCCGGCCGTCGTCGCCCACGGCCTTCCGCAGACCCTCGACCGTCTGGCGCAGCTTCGTCGCGTCACGGTAGGCGAGGAGCTGGGTGAGGAACGGGTGGCCGGTCTTCGCGATGAGATCCGTGAGGGCATCGGCGTCGGTGGAGTAGCCCGTCTTGATCTTCTTGGTCCTCGGGAGTTCGAGCTCGTCGAACAGGACGGTCTGCAGCTGCTTCGGCGAACCGAGGTTGATCTCCTTGCCGATGATCCGGAAGGCCTCCGCGCTCGTGGCGCCGATGGTCTTCGCGAAGTCGTCGAGGAGCCGCTCGAGGCCGTCGATGGACACGGCCACCCCGGTACGCTCCATCCTCGCGAGGACCTCGGCCAGCGGGAGCTCGAGACCGCCGAGGAGCTGGTTCGCGCCGCGATCCACGAGCTGCCCGGCGAAGTGCTCGCTCAGGCGCAGGGCGGCGAAGGCCGCCACCACCGCGGGGGACGCGACGTCGTTGCCGCCGAGGTCCAGTGCCTGCTGCCCCGAGGAGTCGTTCGCGGACGCCGTGATGGACAGGCGCAGGTGGTACTGCGCGAGGTCGGCGAGGTCGTAGCTGCGGCGATCGGGCTGGATGAGGTACCCGGAGATCGCGGTGTCGTCCACCTCCCCCACGAGCGGCAGACCCCGCTCGGCGAGCAGCTTGAACACGGTCTTGAAGTCGTGGACGATCTTCGGGGCGTCGGCGTCGGCCAGCCACTCCGCGAGCACCTTCTCGGCGGCGGCATCGAGGGGCTCCAGCGGCACGTAGGCGGCCTGCAGGGAGGTGACCACCGCCAGGCCCACCACGTCGGTGGTGCCCGCCGTCGTCTCCGTGGCCGGGGAGATCGACGCCGGGGCCTGGTTCGTCGCCCGGAACCACGCGGCCAGGCTCGCGGCGTCGTCGAGGAGCACGTGGGCGGGGGCGCTGAGCTCGTCCCCCTCCTCCTGCGACTCCTCCTCGCCGAAGAGGTCGAACAAGCGCTTGCGGAGCGTGTTGAACTGCAGGGAGTCGAAGAGGTCCTCCACGGCGGCGCGGTCGGGGTGCTGGGAGAGCATCGCGGACAGCTCCACGGGCAGCTCGAGATCGGTGAGCAGCCGGTTGAGCCTCCGGTTCCGCTTCACGTCCTCGATGTTGGCGCGTAGTGAGTCCCCCACCTTGCCGCCGATCTTGTCCAGGTTCTCGAGGATGCCCTCGAGTCCGCCGTAGAGCTTGATCCACTTCGCCGCGGTCTTCGGGCCCACACCGGGCACGCCGGGGAGGTTGTCGGCGCTCTCCCCCACGAGCGCCGCGAGGTCGGAGTACTGGTGGGGCGGCACGAAGTACTTCTCCTCGATGGCCCGCGCGTCCATCTGCGGGATGTTCGTGACCCCCTGCTTCGGGTACAGCACCGTCACGCGGTCGTTGACGAGCTGGAAGGCGTCGCGGTCGCCGCTGACCACCTGCACGTCCCAGTCGGCCGCGGCGGCCTGGTGCGCGAGGGTGGCGAGGATGTCGTCGGCCTCGTAGCCGTCGAGGGAGATGGTGGGGATCCGCATGGCCTCCATGACCTTGATGATCAGGTCCACCTGGCCGTGGAATTCCTCGGGCGTCTTGTTACGGCCGCCCTTGTACTCGGTGTACTCCTCGCTGCGGAAGGTGGGGGTGTCGAGATCGAAGGCGACCGCGACGTGGCTGGGCTTCTGGTCCTTGATGAGGTTGATCAGCATCGCCGTGAAGCCGTAGACCGCGTTGGTGTGCTGCCCGGTGTCCGTGGAGAAGTTCTCGGCCGGCAGCGCGTAGAAGGCGCGGAAGGCCATGGAGTGACCGTCGATGACCAGGAGCCTGTGGCGCGTGCCGTCGGCGCGGCGGGTGGGCTCCACCGCCGTCGTCCCGACCGCCCGGGCCGGCTCCGGGGAGGCCTCGACGGACGGTTCGGAGGGCGGGGTCACGGCAGTTTTGGTTGTCTCACTCACAGGTGTCAGCCTAGTTCCCATGACAGACAACCGCACCCGCCCCGATCCCCTCGACGAGCCCTCCGGGGAGCGGCTGGCCGAGCTGCTCGCAGCGGGTGTCCCCGCCGAGCTGCACGGTCTGCTCCGCCGCCACGGGGTCGGTGCACTGACGGTCAAGATGGGGATCGTCTTCTCCGAGATGAGTGCCGAGCGCATGGTGGCCACCATGCCGGTGGAGGGCAACCAGCAGGTGGCCGGCATCCTGCACGGCGGCGCGCACGTGGTCCTCGCCGAGACGCTCGGGTCCTTCGCCGCGAGCCTGCACGCGGGCCCCGGGCGGCAGGCCGTGGGTATCGAGGTGGGGGCTACCCACCACCGCGGTGTCGCCTCCGGTCTGGTGACGGGCACGGCCACCGCGATCCATCTCGGGCGTACCCTGACCACGCACGAGGTGGTCATGACCGACCAGGAGGGACGACGGCTGTCCACCGCGCGCATCACCAACCTCATCCGCGACGAGCGCCCGTGAGCTCCACGAGCAGGCCGGACTGACGGTTCCCAGCCGGTCTCCAGCGGACGTCCAGGAACGCACCGGATGCTTGGCGCGGCGCTCCTGCCGAGGAGGAGCGCTGCCGTCCCCGTGAGACCTGTCACCGGCGGCCGTGGAACAGGGCACGGAGGTCGACGACGGTGAACAGCGGTAGGTCCGGGAGCGCGGACACGGAGGGGCCGGGGAGGATCCGGCCGGTGCTGATGGCCGGGGTCCGTTCCGCCCGACGGGTGGCACGCCGGGCACCGTTGTCCGTGGCCGGGGCCGCGTGCCTCTGGCTCCTCGCCCTCGGGACCCGCTCCCTGCCCGCGGGTCCTCACGCGGGGCTCGCCCGATCGGTGCTCTTCGATCCCAGCACGCTCGGCCAGGATCCGCTCTCCCTGCTCCTCTCCCTCGCCTGGGCCCCGGACGCCGGGGCCTACGCCGTGTCCACCGTGGCCCTGCTGGTGCTCGGCGTCCTGGCCGAGAGCAGGCTCGGTTCCCGCCGCTTCGCCGTCGTCGTCGTGCTCAGCCACGTGGTCGCGCTCCTCGGCGCGACCCTGGTGGGGACGGCGATCACCCCGCTGTTCCCGCGGTGGGCCGAGGACTTCAGCAGCACCTACCTGGGCGGTCCCGCCTTCGGGGCGCTGGGCGCCGCGATGGCCGCGACCATGCTGATGGGACCGCTGTGGCGGCGTCGGCTGCGGATCTCGGGGATCCTGCTCCCGGCCACCCTCGTGCTCTACAGCGGGGCCCTCGTGTCCGTGACGCTGCTGCTGGCTGCCCTGGTGGGGCTGACGGCGGGAGCACTGCTGCTGCGACGCCGTGCACGACGACCCGCAGCACCGTCCATCCGGGAATCACGGGTGCTGGTGGCGCTGGTCTGCGCCGCGGCCGCGGTGGGCCCCGCGCTGGCCGCTCTGTCCCCGCACGCCGCCGGTCCGTTCGCGGTGCTCGGGGTCCTGTTCACCTCCTACGACGCCGTCACCCCGGACCTGGTCCGTTCGATCTGCGCACCCGGCGGCGCGGTCCACGACTGCGCCCTGGTGCAGCTGCAGGCCCGGGCCGGCCTGGGCGGCATCGTCATGTCCTGCCTGCCCACCGTCTTCCTCCTCGTCCTCGCCGACGGCCTGCGGCGTGGCCGCCGGTTCGCCTGGGTGGGCACCATCGTGGTGCAGATCGGCCTGGCCCTGCTCTCCGTGGACACGTTCCTCACGCTCCTGAGGCACGGCGGCGACGACGGACTGGTGGTCCTCCTCGGCGGTGAGCGGCCTCGCCAGGTGGTCATGGGCCTGGTCCTGCCGGCCCTCCAGCCCGTCGCGGTACTGCTCCTGCTCGTGCTCACCCGGCACCTGTTCCGCCTGCGTGCAGCGCCCGGCGTCCACCGGTCGATCGCCGTCAGGACCGCTCTCGCTCTGGCGGTGGCCGCCGGGGCCTACGTGGGCGTGGGCCTCGCGCTCGCCGACCAGTTCAGCCCCCGCGCCACACTGCCCCTCCTCCTGGCCGACTTCCCCGAGCGCCTGCTGCCCGTGGAGGCGACCCTGCGCATCTACCCGGCGTTCCTCCCCGTGGACTCCGGGGCCGTGATCCTCTACGAGTGGATCGGCATCGTCTTCTGGGCCGTGGTGGCGGTGCTGCTCCTGCGCTCCTTCCGCTCCGTGCAGCGGACCGAGGACGAGGACGCCCGCGAGCGCGCCCGCTCGATCGCCTCGGTGCACGGGAGGGGGTCGATGACGTGGATGGGCCTCTGGCCGGGGAACTCCTACTGGTTCGACGACACCTCCTACGTGCCGTACCGGGTGATCTCGGGGGTCGCGCTCACGCTCGCCGGTCCGGTGGGTCCCCGTCCGGACGAGCAGCGTGCGCTGCGCGACTTCACCCAGTTCTGTCTCACCCAGGGGTGGACGCCCTGCTTCTACTCGGTGTCCGGTCCCACCGCCGAGGCGCTGGCCGGTTCCGGGTTCCGGCGGCTCCAGGTGGCGGAGGAGACGGTGCTGGATCTCGGTGACCTGGCCTTCAAGGGCAAGAGGTTCCAGGACGTCCGGACCGCGTTGAACCAGGCGCGCAGGAGCGGTGTCCGCAACGAGTGGGTGGACACCGCGCATGTTCCCCTCGTGCTGCTGGACCAGATCCGCAGCATCTCCGAGGAGTGGGTGGCGGACAAGGCGTTGCCGGAGATGGGCTTCACCCTCGGGGGGCTGGAGGAACTGCGCGACCCCGCCGTCCGGTGCTCGGTGATCGTCGACGACGAGCGGACGGTCCACGCGGTGGCCTCCTGGTTGCCGATCCACGACGAGGGCCGGATCACCGGGTGGACGCTGGACTTCATGCGGCGGCGTGGCTCCGGGTTCAAGCACAGCATCGAGGTGCTGATCGCGCAGGCCGCGCTCGATCTCCAGGCGGAGGGCTACACGGAGCTGAGCCTCTCCGGTGCACCGCTCGCACGATCGGGTCCGGTGGCCGCGGGCGAGGTGGAGGCCCTGGACCGGATCCTCGGACTGGTGGGACGGGCGCTGGAACCCGTCTACGGTTTCCGCTCCCTCTTCGCCTTCAAGTCGAAGTTCGGGCCCCGCTACGTACCGCTCTACCTGTGCTACCAGGACCCCACCACCCTGCCCGCGATCGGCCAGGCCATCACGCGGGCGTATGCGCCGGACGTCAACGCCGTGGCCATGTGGCGGCTCCTGACCGCGCGGCCCCGGCCCGAACCCGCTCCGGGGAGAGCACCCGACGCACCTCCCGTCCGGACCGACACCGGCGTCCCGCCCCGGGACACCACCGCAGAGCAGGAGTCACGATGAACCCCGTGGACTGGCAGCTGATCACTCCCGCCGCACTGACCGTGTTCGCGATCGCAGGAGGGCTGTCCCTGCTCTGGTTGATCGCCGGGCACCGCCGCTTCCTCGTGCGGACCGTGCTCCCCGCGGCCGTGCTCGGAACGGTCTGCGCGGTCGGCATCTGGCTGGTCACCGAGAAGGTGCTGAACGTGTGGGGCGCACCGCAGCCCCCGTGGTTCTACGTGCTGGGCGCCGCGGCCATCACCGCCGTCCTCCTGGCGGGCCGCAAGGTGATCTCGCAGCCACACCGGTGGCAGCGGGCGCTCTCGGTGGTCGCGGCGCTCGTGGTCCTCGCCGCGGCGGCCGGAGGGATCAACGCCTACTTCGGGTACTACCCCACGCTGAGGGCGGCGGCCGGCGGGAGCGACATCGCCGAGCTCGGTGTGGTCACCGCGCCGGACGATCCCGGGCCGGTGACCACGCTGGGCGACTGGACCCCACCGGCCGACATGCCGGCCTCGGGCGAGGTGCGGGAGACCACGATCCCCGGGACCGTGTCCGGTGTCGACGCCGGGACGGCCTACGTGTCCCTGCCGCCGGCCTACCTGTCCGCGACACCGGCGAACCTCCCGGTGCTGGTGCTGATCCACGGTGATCCGGGGGGTCCGAAGGACTGGATCACCGGCGGGGAACTGCCCGCCGTGATGGATGCCTACGCCGCCGCGCACAAGGGGCTGGCACCGATCGTGGTGCTCCCGGACGCCTCCGCGAGTACCGGGCCCCCACCGTCCCCGGGCCTGGACAGCAACTACGGGAAGGCGGGCACCTACCTCTCCACCGACGTCCCGGACTGGGTGCGGAGCACACTCGGGGCGGGGACCCACGCCCCGACCGACTGGGCGATCGGCGGGTTCTCCCCCGGGGGCACCTGCTCGCTCACCCTGGCCATGAACCACCCCGACGTCTACCCGAGCTTCCTCGACATCTCCGGCGAGAACGCGCCGACCATCGCCGCCGGACAGGACACGTTGTCACCGACTACTTCTCGGGCGACGCCGCCGCCTTCGCGGCGCAGAGCCCCCTGGACCTGATCACCACGCGGGACTACCCGGACACCGCCGGCATCGTCACCGTGGGGGCCGACGACGCGTTCTACCGCCCGCCGGGTGAACAGGTGGCGGCCGCGATGAAGGACGCCGGGGTGAGCGTGCAGCTGCAGACGGTTCCCGGGGGCCACACGTGGCAGGCGTGGAAGGCCGGTCTGCAGAACAACCTCGACTGGCTCATGCAACGGTACGGCGTGCTGCCCTGAGCAGTCGGCGGAGTCGGCCCCGGCGTCGTCAGAGCCCGGCGGCCCGAGCCGGGACGGCCCGGAGGTGCTCCCGCAGCTCCGCGGGGCGGAAGGGCTTGCGGATGTACCCGTCGGCTCCGGCGGCCCGGCCGCGTTCCTCGTCGCCGTCGCCGGTCCTGGCCGTGATCATCAGGATGAACGTGGTGGAGAACCGACGGATCCGCTGCGCCACCTCGAAGCCGTCGATGTCGGGGAGCCCGACGTCGAGCGTGACGATGTCGGGCATCAGCTGACGGACCATCTCGACGCCCGCGATGCCGGCGGGAGCCGTGTGCACGAGGAAGCCCGACCCGGGGAGGACCGCGTGCAGGAGGTCTCGTACGTCGTCGTCATCCTCGATGACCACCGCAGCGCGGCTCGGTTCCATGCTGGGCATGGCGCAAGCCTACCCCTCGCCCCGCCCGGTACTCCGTACGGTACGGAGGGGGCGTCAGGACCCCGGACGGACCTGTGCCTCCACGGCCTCGCCGCCGCCGCGGGGCTGCACGACCACGCCGGACACGGTGTCGGGGAGCTCCGGGAACAGACCAATCATGAGGAGCTCCGTGGTGGTGTCCGGGAGGGCGTCGCCGCTGTACTGCTCGATGAGGTCCACGACCTCGGCGGACGGCTCGCTCCCGTTCGACGCGGCGCCCCACTCCTCGAGGACCGGCACGGCCGGCCGGAACTGCAGGTCCTGCCCGTCCGGCGTGGTGACCGTGACGGAGTCGAGCCCCAGCGCTGGAGCCCCGTCCGGGTTCTGCACGCTCACCACCGCGTAGGTCACCGGGTCCTGCCCGAGGTCCCCGCGCAGGCGCTCGACGTCCTCGGGCACGGGTGCCGGCAGGGTCACGTCGCCCGTCGCCTCGCCGATGACGAACGCGAACAGCCCGCTGGTCGAGTCCGTGAGGCCCTCCACGGTCGGTGCGTCCGAGGCCGGCGTCACCGGGTCGGTGGCGGTCCGGGCCGGGTCCGGAGTGGCACCTGCGGTCATCGGGGCCGTCGCGGGATTGGCGGTGCAGCCCGTCAGCAGGAGCAGCAGCACACTCGAGGTGAGGAGGGTCTTCTTCATGGGGCTCCCAGCGGCCGGCAGGACCGGCGCGGAATCGGGCCCGGCTCTGCGCCGGGGCTCGGCGGCGTTCCCCTCCGTTCTACCAGTGGAACCCCCTGCGGGCGCCGGGAGATCCTCTGCACCAGGGGTCGTTGACAGGGCTCGTCAGGCGGGCCTACGCGCGCGGCTGGGCTGGACGCGCGGCGGCTCACCCGGCATCTTCGGGAAGTCCGGTGGGAACGGCAGCTCCCCCAGACCCGCCTGTGCATCACGCTCCCACCACTGCCGGAGGACCTCGATGCCGCCCGCCGTCGCGTGGAGGTCCTCCCACGGGTCCCCCACCGTCCTCAGCCGCTCGGGGACGGTCGCCACCGTGAAGGCGGCGGGGTCGACGTCGTCCAGTTCCGCCCAGGTGACGGGGGTGGACACGGGTGCCGCGGGGAGGGCACGCGGGCTGTAGGCGCCGGCCATGGTGCGGTCCCGGTTCGCCTGGTTGTAGTCCACGAAGATCCGCGCTCCGCGTTCCTCCTTCCACCACGCCGTGGTGACCTGCTCCGGCATCCGCCGCTCCAGCTCGCGGGCCGCCGCGATCACGGCCCTGCGGACCTCGAGGAACTCGTGTGCGGGCTCGATCGGCGCGAAGACGTGCAGGCCCCGGTTGCCCGAGGTCTTCACGAACGCCGTCAGGCCCGCCTCCCCGAGGACGGTGCGCAGGGCGTGCGCCGCGACGACGACGTCGGCGAAGGTGGTACCCGGCTGCGGGTCGAGGTCGATGCGCAGCTCGTCCGGCAGATCCGGTGCCCCGGCGCGCGAGGCCCAGGGGTGGAAGACGATCGTGTTCATCTGCGCCGCCCACACCACGGCGGCCGGTTCGTCGAGCACCAGCTGCGGGTGCGAGCGGCCGCTGGGATACACCACGGGCACGCTGCGCAGGTAGTCGGGGGCACCCTTCGGCGGGTTCTTGCTGAAGAAGGACTCACCGTCCACGTCCCCCGTGAAGCGCTGCAGCGAGATCGGACGGTCACCGTTCGCCCGCAGAAAGGCGGGGGCCACCTCGACGAGGTACCGGGCGAGGTCGAGTTTCGTCAGCCCCGCCTGCGGCCACAGCACGCGCGACGGGCTGGAGATCCGGACGGGGCGTGCACCGTGGGGGCCGTCGACCTCGAGGACGATCGCTTCGCTGGCCATGGGGTCAATGTACCGCGCAGCGGGTGCGGAGCCGTGGGGTGCACGTACCAGGGGAAGGTGCCCGAAGTGGGACTCGAACCCACACACCTCTCGATACTGCATTTTGAGTGCAGCGCGTCTGCCAATTCCGCCATTCGGGCCGGCTGCGCATCGGATCCGTGCCGGATCGACTTCTGGACCCCCGGTGCGCGAATCCACTCTACATGCCGATAGGCTGTTTTCAGGAACGACGGGGGACGCTTCCAGCAGCCCATCGGATCACCATCGTCATCAAGGAGCAACAGTGTCTGAACCGATCGAATCCACGCCCACCGGACCGGCACGGCGGGTGGTCGTGGCCGAGGACGAGACGCTCATCCGGCTCGACATCATCGAGATCCTGCGCGGCGAGGGGTACGACGTGGTGGCGGAGGCCGACAACGGGGAGAAGGCCGTGGCCCTCGCCGAGGAGCACAAGCCGGACCTCGTGCTCATGGATGTGAAGATGCCCGTGATGGACGGGATCACCGCGGCCGAGCAGATCGTGAAGGCCCGGATCGCCCCGGTGGTGCTGCTCACCGCCTTCAGCCAGAAGGAGCTCATCGAGCGGGCACGGGACGCCGGGGCCATGGCGTACGTGGTCAAGCCGTTCACCCCCGCGGACCTGATCCCCGCCATCGAGATCGCGATGTCCCGGCACGAGGAGATCAAGGCCCTGGAGGCGGAGGTCTCCGATCTCCAGGAGCAGTTCGCCACCCGGAAGCTCGTGGAGCGGGCCAAGAGCCTGCTGACCACCAAGATGGGGCTCACCGAACCGGAGGCCTTCCGCTGGATCCAGAAGACCTCCATGGACCGCCGCCTGAGCATGCGCGAGGTCGCGGAGACCATCATCAACCAGGTGAACTGAGCGCGCCTCCCCACACCCGCCGTACGACGAGAGGACCCCCACCCGATCTGGGTGGGGGTCCTCTCGTCTGACGGACCTGCTCTACTTCTTGGTCTTCAGCGGCCAGGGACCGACGTTCTCCTTGATGTAGGAGGTGTGACCGTCGGGCAGCTGACCGGCGTCGGTGATGTCACCGACGCGGTGCACCTTGATGGAGTTCGTCGAACCGGCCTGTCCGGGAGGGGACCCGGCAGCGATCACCACGAGGTCGTCCACCTCCACGAGACCCTGCTCGAAGAGCACCTTGTCCACCTGCGAGGTCATCTCGTCGGTGTGCTTCACGAACTCCACCAGGCGGGGCTGGACCCCCCAGAAGAGCGACATGGTGTTCAGCGTGGACTGCACGGGCGTGAAGGCGAAGACAGGCTTCTTGGGCCGGAGCCTGGAGAGACGGCGCGCCGAGTCACCGGACTGCGTGAAGGTGCAGATGTACTTGGCGTCGAGCTGGTCGGAGATCTCGACGGCGGCGCGCGTGATGGCACCACCTCGCGTTTTCGGCTTGCTCCCGAGGGCGGGGACGCGTTCCATACCGTGCAGTTCCGTGGACTCGATGATGTCCGCCATGGTGCGGACCGTCTCCATCGGGTACTTCCCCACGCTCGTCTCGCCCGAGAGCATCACGGCGTCCGCCCCGTCGAGGACGGCGTTGGCGCAGTCGGAGGCCTCGGCGCGGGTGGGCCGTGGGCTGTCGATCATGGACTCGAGGACCTGCGTGGCCACGATGACGGGCTTGGCCCAGCGGCGGGCGAGCTCGACGGCACGCTTCTGCACGATCGGGACGTCCTGCAGGGGGAGCTCGACGCCGAGATCGCCGCGGGCCACCATGATGGCGTCGAAGGCGTCGATGATCTCCTCGAGCGCATCGACGGCCTGCGGCTTCTCGATCTTGGCGATCACGGGAACGCGGCGGCCCTCCTCGTCCATGATCTCGTGGACGCGCACCACGTCCGAGGCGTCACGGACGAAGGACAGCGCGACCATGTCCACGCCGAGCTGGATGGCCCAGCGGAGATCGGCCTCGTCCTTCTCGCTCATCGCCGGGATGTTCACCGCGACACCGGGCAGGTTGATGCCCTTGTTGTTCGAGATGGTGCCACCCACCACCACCTCGGTGACGACCTTGACGTCATCCACCTCGGTGGCCCGCAGTGCGACCTTGCCGTCGTCGATCAGGAGCAGGTCCCCCACCCGGACGTCCTGGGGCAGGCCCTTGAACGTGGTGGAGCAGATCTCCTGCGTACCCTCGATGTCCTCGACCGTGATGGTGAAGACGTCTCCCGGGACCAGGGCGTGCGGCCCGTCGGCGAAGCGGCCGAGGCGGATCTTGGGTCCCTGCAGATCGGCGAAGATGCCCACCGGCTTACCGAGCTCCTCCGAGGCCTGGCGCACGTTCTCGTAGGTGCTGCTGTGCACGGTGTAGTCACCGTGGCTCATGTTCATCCGGGCCACGTCCACACCCGCCTCGAGCACGGCGAGGGTGTTCTCATAGCTGGCGATTGCGGGGCCGAAGGTTGCAACGATTTTTGCGCGTCTCATGGAGCTAGCCTAGTCCTGTTCGGGTATGGGGAGATGTCGCCGGAGGGGTCAGAGGACCGCGATGGAGCGGTCGGTGGGCGCGACCGGCGCCGGGAGTTTGGTGGAACCCATCAGCCACTGGTCCACCGCTGCCGCGCACGCACGGCCCTCCGCGATGGCCCAGACGATGAGGGACTGCCCGCGGCCGGCGTCGCCGGCCGAGAAGACCCCGGGCGTGTTGGTCATGTAGTAGCCGTCGCGGGCGAGGTTCCCGCGGTCGTCGAACTCCGCCTGGACCTGCTCGGTGATACCGGCCGTCTCCGCACCGGTGAACCCGAGGGAGAGGAACACCAGATCCGCCGGGATCTCGCGCTCCGATCCGGCCTTCGGCACACGGCGACCGTCCACGAACTCGGTCTCGGCCACCGTGATCCCGCGGACGGCACCACCCTCGCCCACGAACTCCACCGTGGAGGCGAGGAAGTGACGTTCACCGCCCTCCTCGTGGGCGCTGGCGATGTCGAAGAGAGTGGGGAACGTGGGCCACGGCTGATCCGGCCTGCGCTCGGTGCTGGGCTGCTGGCCGATGGCGAGGGTGGTGACGCTCGCCGCCTTCTGCCGGTGCGCGGTGCCGAGGCAGTCCGCCCCGGTGTCCCCTCCTCCGAGGATCACCACGTGCTTGCCCTCGGCGTGGATCTGGTCCTCCACCTCCTCACCGGCCACCACGCGGTTGGCCTGGACGAGGTAGTCCATGGCGAAGTGGACGCCCGTGAGCTCACGGCCCGGGATGGGCAGGTCACGCGGCACCGTGGCCCCCGTGGCCACCACCACGGCGTCGTACCGCCGCTTGAGCTGCCCCCAGCTGATGTCCTTGCCCACGTCCACACCTGTACGGAAGCGGGTGCCCTCGGCCTTCATCTGGTCCAGGCGGCGCTCCAGGTGGATCTTCTCCATCTTGAAGTCGGGGATCCCGTAGCGGAGCAGCCCGCCCACGCGGTCGTCCCGCTCGTACACCGCCACGGTGTGACCGGTACGCGTCAGCTGCTGGGCCGCGGCGAGCCCGGCCGGGCCGGAGCCGACGACGGCGATGGTGCGCCCGGTCAGACGCTCGGGCGGGTGTGGCTCCACCCATCCCTCGTCGAACGCCTGGTCCGCGATGGAGACCTCCACCTGCTTGATGGTCACGGGGGGCTGGTTGATCCCGAGCACGCAGGAGGACTCGCACGGCGCCGGGCACAGCCTGCCCGTGAACTCGGGGAAGTTGTTGGTCGCATGCAGGCGCTCGATGGCCTCGCGGTCCTTCTCCCGGTAGGTGAGGTCGTTCCACTCGGGGATCAGGTTCCCGAGCGGGCAGCCCTGGTGGCAGAACGGCACACCGCAGTCCATGCAGCGTCCGGCCTGCGACTTCAGGACGCCCTTCTCCTGCGCCTCGTACACCTCCTTCCAGTCCATGATGCGCACCGGTACGGGCCGGCGGGGTTGCGTCTGGCGCTCGCGCACCTTCATGAATCCGCGTGGGTCAGCCACCGGTCACCTCCAGGATCTTGTTCCAGGTCTCTTCGCCGTCGGGGTCCAGCCCCTCCCGGGCGGCGGTGGTGCGGGCGTCCAGGACCGCGGCGTAGTCCCGTGGCAGCACCTTGGTGATGCGCGCGGTCGTGCCCGCGTAGTCCTCCAGCAGTTCCTCCGCCAGGGTCGATCCCGTCTCCTCGACGTGCTGGATCAGCAGCCGGCGGACGATCTCGGCGTCCTCGGCGTCGGGTTCGACGAGCAGCAGCTCACCGTTCTCCAGACTCTGCTTGTTCACGCGGGCGCGGTCCAGGTCCAGGACGAAGGCCGTCCCACCGGACATCCCGGCACCGAAGTTCCGGCCGGTGGGGCCGAGCCCCAGGGCCTGCCCGCCCGTCATGTACTCGCAGCCGTGGTCACCGATCCCCTCGGCCACCGCCGTGGCACCGGAGTTGCGGACCAGGAACCGCTCACCGACCTGACCCCGCAGGAACATCTCGCCGCTCGTGGCGCCGTACCCGATCACGTTCCCCGCGATCACGTTGCGCTCGGCGCGGAACACGTTGGCGCGGTCGGGGCGGACGATCACGCGTCCGCCGGAGAGCCCCTTGCCCACGTAGTCGTTCGAGTCGCCGAACAACCGCAGGGTGATCCCCGCCGGCAGGAAGGCGCCCAGCGACTGACCGGCCTGGCCGGTCAGCGTGACGTCGATGGTGTCCGGTGCCAGGGTTTCCAGAGCGAACGTCCGGGTGACCTCGTGCCCGAGCATGGTCCCCACCGAGCGGTCGGTGTTGACCACGTCCAGGGAGATCCGCACCGGGGAGCGGTGCTGCAGCGCGTCGGCGCTCATCTCGATGAGCTTGTTGTCGAAGTGCAGGTCCAGCTCGTGGTTCTGCTGCAGCATGTTCCGCATCGGCTCGCCCGAGTCGAACTCGTTGCCGCGCAGGATCGGGTCCAGGTCGAGGCCGTCGGCCTTCCAGTGCTCGATCGCCTCCCGCGCGTCGAGCAGCTCGCTGTGCCCGATGGCCTCCTCCAGCGTGCGGAAGCCCAGCTCGGCGAGGATCTCCCGGACCTCCTCCGCGATGAACTCGAAGAAGTTGACCACGAACTCGGGCTTGCCGGTGAACCGGCTGCGCAGCTCCGGGTTCTGCGTGGCCACACCCACGGGGCAGGTGTCCAGGTGGCACACGCGCATCATGATGCAGCCGGTGACCACGAGGGGCGCGGTGGCGAAACCGAACTCCTCCCCACCGAGCAGTGCGGCGATCACGACGTCGCGTCCGGTCTTCAGCTGACCGTCCACCTGCACCACCACGCGGTCCCGGAGACCGTTAAGCATCAGGGTCTGCTGGGTCTCGGCGAGACCCAGCTCCCACGGGATCCCGGCGTGCTTCAGGGAGTTCAGGGGGCTCGCGCCGGTGCCACCGTCATGACCGGACACCAGGACGACGTCGGCCTTGGCCTTCGTGACTCCCGCGGCGACCGTGCCGATCCCCACCTCAGAGACGAGCTTGACGTGCACCCGGGCGCGCGGGTTGGAGCGCTTGAGGTCGTAGATCAGCTGGGCGAGGTCCTCGATGGAGTAGATGTCGTGGTGCGGCGGCGGCGAGATGAGCGCCACGCCCGGCGTGGAGTGGCGGGTGCGCGCGATCCACGGGTACACCTTCTGGCTCATGAGCTGGCCGCCCTCACCGGGCTTGGCTCCCTGGGCCATCTTGATCTGGATGTCGTCGGCGTTGGTCAGGTAGAGGCTCGTGACGCCGAAGCGGCCGGAGGCCACCTGCTTGATCGAGGAGCGCCGCTCCGGGTCCATCAGGCGGTCCACGTCCTCGCCGCCCTCACCCGTGTTGGAACGTCCGCCCAGCCGGTTCATCGCGATGGCCAGCGTCTCGTGCGCCTCCTGCGAGATGGACCCGTAGCTCATGGCGCCGGTCTGGAACCGCTTCACGATCGCGGAGACGGGCTCCACCTCGTCGATGCCGATGGGCTCACGGGCGTCACCGCGCAGCTTGAGCAGACCGCGGAGCGTCATCAGCTCCCGCGACTGGTCGTCCACGCCACGGGTGTAGGCCTTGAAGATGTCGTAGCGGCGCTCGCGCGTGGCGTGCTGCAGGCGGAAGACCGTCTCGGGGTTGAAGAGGTGCGGGGGTCCTTCCCGCCGCCACTGGTACTCCCCCCCGTTGTCCAGGCCGCGGTGCGGGTCCTCGATGCCGTCCTCGGGGTAGGCGCTCTCGTGGCGTGCTGCCGTCTCCTTGGCGATCACGTCGAGACCCACGCCGCCCAGCTGGGTCTGCGTGCCGTGGAAGTACTCGTCCACCAGTTCCTGCGAGAGTCCCAGCGCCTCGAAGGTCTGGGCACCGCAGTAGGAGCTGACGGTGGAGATGCCCATCTTGGACATGATCTTCAGCACGCCCTTGCCGAGGCCCTTGATGAGGTTGGTCACGGCCTTCTCCGCCGTCACGCCGGTGATGTCCCCGTTGCGGACCAGCTCCTCGCAGCTCTCCATCGCGAGGTAGGGGTTCACCGCGGACGCCCCGTACCCGATGAGTACCGCGATGTGGTGGACCTCGCGGACGTCGCCGGCCTCCACCACGAGGGAGGTCTTCGTGCGGGTGGCGCTGCGCAGGAGGTGGTGGTGCACGGCGCTGGTCAGGAGCAGGGACGGGATGGGCGCCCACTGCGCGTTGGAGTCGCGGTCCGAGAGCACCACGTACTCCACCCCGCGGTTGAGCGCACTGGAGACCTGCTCGCAGATCTCCGCGAGCCGTGCACGGAGGGCGGCCTCGCCGCCGTCGTGCCGGTACAGCCCGCGCACACGGACCGCGAGGCGGTCGCCGTCGGCCGTCTCCACGTTGGCGATCTTGGCCAGCTCGTCGTTGGTGATCACGGGGAACTTCAGGGCGATCTGCTTCGAGCGGACCCGGCCGGTGGAGAGCAGGTTGCCGTCGGGGCCGATCGTGACGCCCATCGAGGTGACGAGCTCCTCGCGGATGGAGTCGAGCGGGGGGTTGGTCACCTGGGCGAAGGACTGCACGAAGTAGTCGAACAGGAGCCGCGGCCGCTTGGAGAGCACGGCGATCGGGGTGTCCGAGCCCATCGCGCCGAGCGGTTCCGCGGCGTTCTTCGCCATGGGGCCGAGCAGGATGCGCAGTTCCTCCTGCGTGTACCCGAAGGTGCGCTGGCGCCGGTTGATGGAGGCCTTGGTGTGGATGACGTGCTCGCGCTCCGGCAGGTCCTCGAGCTGGAGCAGGTTCTCCTTCACCCACTCACCCCACGGGTTCGCGGCGGCCACCTCGGCCTTGATCTCGCGGTCCTCGATGAGGCGCCCCTCCTCGGTGTCGACGAGGAACATCTTCCCCGGTGACACCCGGCCCTTCCGGACCACGCGGGCAGGATCGATGTCCAGCACCCCCACCTCGGAGGCCAGGACCACGAGACCGTCCTCGGTGACCCAGTACCGTGCCGGCCGCAGGCCGTTGCGGTCCAGGACAGCCCCGACGAGACGACCGTCGGTGAAGGACACCGCGGCGGGGCCGTCCCAGGGCTCCATGAGCATGGAGTGGTACTGGTAGAAGGCACGCCGCGCGGGATCCATGGTGGCGTGGTTCTCCCACGCCTCCGGGATCATCATCATGATGGCGTGGGTGATCGGGCGTCCGGAGAGGGTCAGGAGCTCGGCGACCTCGTCGAAGGACGCTGAGTCGGAGGCCCCCGGTGTGCAGATGGGGTACAGCTCCTCGGGGGAGTCCCCGAGCAGCGGGTTGGAGAGCATGGACTGCCGGGCCCGCATCCAGTTCCGGTTGCCCTTGACCGTGTTGATCTCCCCGTTGTGGGCGATGGTCCGGAAGGGCTGGGCCAGCGGCCAGGAGGGGAACGTGTTGGTGGAGAAGCGCGAGTGGACGATCCCGAGGCGCGTCTTGAAACGTTCGTCGGACAGGTCCGGGTAGAAGGGCTCGAGCTGGGCCGTGGTCACCATGCCCTTGTAGACGATGGTCCTCGAGGACAGCGAGGGGAAGTACACGCCGTACTTGTTCTGGGCGCGCTTGCGCACCCGGAACGCCTTCGCGTCGAGGTCCGCCGGGTCGCCGTCGGTCGGGGCGAGGAAGAGCTGCACGAAGTGCGGCATGCAGGAGCGGGCCATGGCACCCACGAGATCGGCGACGATCGGCACCACGCGCCAGCCGAGCACCCGGAGCCCCTCCGCCTCCGCGAGGGACTCGAGGCCGGTGCGGGCCGTCTCCTCCTCCTTGGCCTCGGCGGGCAGGAACGCCGTCCCCACCACGTACGACCCTGCCGGCGGGAGGTCGAACCCCACGACGGCGCGGAAGAACTCGTCGGGGATCTGCGTGAGCAGGCCCGCGCCGTCGCCCGTGCCCTCGTCGGCGCCCACGGCGCCGCGGTGCTCGAGGTTGCGCAGCGCCGTGAGGGCGGCGTCCACGATGTCGTGCCCCGGTTCGCCGCGGAGGGTGGCGATGACGGCGAGGCCGCAGGCGTCCTTCTCGTTCTCCGGGTCGTAGAGACCCTGGGCGGCGGGGAGCGCCGCGAAACGGCTGAAGGGCGATTCCGCGACCGGCGTCGTGCCGTTGTCTGCTGCGGCGGATGTGCCCGATGTGAAAGCATTCATAGAAAGGATCCTTCCCCCATGATGGAGCGTCGGGAGGGGACGGCCTCGGCCCCGTGGGTCCCGCACGGGCGGGAGCAGTACGTCTGTCACGAACACGTCCGCCGGCGGGCCCCACCCGGCGCCTGTCGGCGGGAAGGAGCCCTGGTCGTGCTGTACCGGGCGGAAGCGGTGGCGGTGCGGGCTCGGACGGTGATCCAGCCGTTGCACCAGGGGCCCACGACTGTGTGGTCCGGAGTTCCCGACGAGCGGTGGCCCGGGGACTACGGGAACGGATGTCCTCGGGAACACGCGGTTCCACGCGACGCCCCGGACGGCATGCTGCTACCCGGGACCCGTTTGTTTCCGAAAGATTACCACGATCACTTCGCGGGTTTTCCCCGGTCCTCCACCGCTCGATCACCCGTGACCGGAGCGGTGTCCGGGGCTGCAGCTCCCCCGGTTCCCGGAGGCATCAGCCCCTCCCCGGTGGCGGTGGGCACCGGCTGCTGCGCGCCGTCCGTGACGGCGCCGGTCTCCTGCGGTTCGCGACCCGGCAGGTACACGGAGGCGGGGACCTCGCGTCCGCGCCGGACGGCGAGCATCACGAGGATCCCCAGCGAGATCAGGAACACCACGATGCTGGTCCACACGTTCAGGCGCTGCGTGACGCCGAAGAAGGTGACCAGCTCGGCGTCGTCGATCCGGAGGGTCTCGATCCAGACCCGGCCGAGGGTGTAGTAGGCGGCGTAGAGCCAGAACATCCGCCCTCCGCGCAGGCGGAACCTGCGTGCCAGCAGCAGGAGCAGCGCGACCCCGGCGAGGTTCCAGAGGAGTTCGTAGAGGAACGTGGGGTGGAAGAGCGTGCCCGGTTCCTGCGTCCGCGGGAAGTTGGGGCTCGACGCGTCGATCTCGAGGCCCCACGGGAGATCGGTGGGGGCGCCGAAGAGCTCCTGGTTGAACCAGTTGCCGAGCCGCCCGATGGCCTGGGCCAGGAGGATGCCCGGTGCGGCGGCGTCCGCGAAGGCCGAGAGCCGCACACCGGCCCGGCGCGCCCCGATCCACGCACCCACGGCCCCGAGGGCGATCGCACCCCAGATCCCCAGGCCGCCCAGCCAGATCATGGGGATGCGGCTCAGGTCCCCCTGCGGCCCGAAGTACGCCTCGGGCGAGGAGACCACGTGGTAGAGCCGGCCGCCGATGATGCCGAAGGGGACCGCCCAGATGGCGATGTCCCAGATGGTCTCCGCGCGCCCGCCGGAGGCGACGAAGCGCTTCTGGGTGACGAGCAGCGCCAGGACGATGCCGATGAGGATGAACAGGGCGTAGGCGTGCAGGGTGACCGGGCCGAGGGACAGGCTGGCCCACTCGGCGGGCGGGCTCGGGATCGAGGCCGCGAACCGGATGCTGTTCACGCGGCGGTCCTCGGCGTACCGGTGCTGAGCTCACGCGTGAGCTCGGCCACCGCCGGGACACCGCCGTCCCGCAGGGCCGCCACGAGGGCCGTCCCCACGATCACGCCGTCGGCGTAGGCGCCGATCTCCCGCACCTGGGCGGAGGAGGAGACCCCGAGACCCACGCAGACGCGGTCCGCGCCAGCCCCGTGGGCGGCGTCCACCACGGCCTGCGCGGCGGCTCCCACCGAGGTGCGGGCACCGGTCACCCCCATCACGGAGACGGCGTACACGAAGCCGCGGCTCGCCTCCACCGTGGTCTGCATGCGCTTCTGCGAGGTGGACGGCGCCACGAGGAACACGCGGTCCAGTCCGAACTCCTCGGGGGCCTCGAGCCACTCGGCGGCCTCGTCGGGCACCAGGTCCGGGGTGATGAGACCGGCACCGCCTGCGGCGGCCAGGCGCTCGGCGAACGCGCGCACGCCCATCCGCATCACGGGGTTCCAGTAGGTCATCACGAGCACCGCGGCATCCGTGCGCCGGGTGATCCCCTCGACCACCTCGAAGATCTGTGGCACGGTGAAGCCCTGTGCCAGGGCCTCCACCGTGGCCTCCTGGATCACGTGGCCGTCCATCACGGGGTCGGAGTACGGGATCCCGATCTCGATCAGGTCCGCCCCGTTCTCGGCCAGGGCGATCCCGGCCTCGATGCTCGTCGGCACGTCCGGGAAACCCGCGGGCAGGTACCCGATGAGCGCCGTGCGGCCCTCGCCGCGGGCCTTCTCGATCGCCGCGGCGGCCTTGGAACCGCTGCTGCCGGATGTCGTGTCCGGGCTGCTGGGCTGCGTCGTCACAGCTGCTCCCCCTCCTCGGCAATCTCCTGCTCGGCGCTGTCGTCCGGCAGGAGGTCGAAGTATCCTGCGGCAGTGGCCACGTCCTTGTCGCCGCGGCCGGACAGGCTCACGATGACCACCCTGTCGCTCGGGCGCTCGTCCGGGCCGAGATCCGCGGCGAGGCGCCGGCCGATCTTCATGGCACCGGCGAGGGCGTGCGCGGTCTCGATCGCGGGGATGATCCCCTCGCTGCGGCTGAGCACCTTGAAGGCCTCCATCGCCTCGGCGTCGGTGATCGGCTCGTAGTGGGCCCGCCCGATGTCGGCGAGGTACGCGTGCTCCGGTCCGACGCCGGGGTAGTCGAGCCCCGCGGAGATGGAGTGGGACTCCATGGTCTGGCCGTCCTCGTCCTGCATGAGGTAGGAGCGCGCCCCGTGCAGCACGCCGGGACGCCCGAGCGTGATGGTGGCCGCGTGCCTCCCGGTCTCCACCCCCTCACCCCCGGCCTCGAACCCGTACAGCGCCACCGAGGGATCATCGAGGAAGCCGTGGAAGATCCCGATCGCGTTCGAGCCGCCGCCCACGCAGGCGCACACCGCGTCGGGGAGCCTGCCCGTCTGCTCGAGGATCTGCTCGCGGGCCTCCTCACCGATCACCTCGTGGAAGAAGCGCACCATCGCGGGGAAGGGGTGGGCGCCCGCCGCGGTACCGAGGAGGTAGTGCGTGGTGTCCACGTTGGCCACCCAGTCCCGCAGGGCGTCGTTGATGGCGTCCTTCAGGGTCTGGGACCCGTTGGTCACCGGGATCACGGTGGCGCCGAGGAGCTGCATCCGTGCCACGTTCAGCGCCTGCCGCCGCGTGTCCTCCGCGCCCATGTAGACCACGCACTCGAGGTCGAGCAGCGCGGCGGCCGTGGCGCTGGCGACGCCGTGCTGACCCGCGCCGGTCTCGGCGATGATGCGCGTCTTGCCCATGCGCTTGGCGAGCAGCGCCTGGCCGAGCACGTTGTTGATCTTGTGCGAGCCCGTGTGGTTCAGGTCCTCGCGCTTGAGGAACACCCGGACCCCGCCGCAGTGCTCGGCGAAGCTCTTCGCTTCGGTGAGCAGCGACGGCCGGCCGGCGTAGTTCCTGTTGAGCTCCGCGATCTGCGCGGTGAACTCGGGATCCGCCCTGGCCTGCTCGAAGGTCTCCTGCAGCTCGTCGATCGCCGCGATGAGGGATTCGGGCATCCAGCGGCCGCCGTAGGACCCGAAGTAGGGTCCGGGCGCGTTCCGCAGACTCCGGTCGTGGCTGAGGAAGGCCTCGGCCGCTCCGTCCCCGATGGGGTCCGGGGTCCCGGTGCCGTCCGGACCGGTGCCCTGGTGCGTGTCAGTCATGACTTCGACGATCCTCTTCTGTTGTCCTGCCCGGGCGGTGATACCGCCGGGTCGTGCCTCCGGCCCCGCACGACGTCGGGGCGGTCAGCCGTGTGCGGGGGCGTCGGCGTGGTCCCACGCCGCCCGCCCCACGGTCCGGAACTCCGCGATGGTGGCGGCGGGGTCCCGGTGGCGTACCAGTGCCTCTCCCACGAGGACGGCCTGGGCACCGTTCCCCGCGTAGTCCGCCACGTCGGTGGCGTCCCGGACCCCCGACTCGGCGATCACCACGGTCCCAGCCGGGATCAGGCCGGCGAGGGGGGCGAACACCCCGCGGTCGATCTCGAGGGTCTTCAGGTTGCGGACGTTGACCCCGATGATCCGCGCACCCACCGCCACCGCGCGCTCCACCTCACCCGCGGTGTGCGTCTCCACGATGGCGTTCATGCCCAGTTCATGGGTCAACGCGAGGAAGGAGGACAGCTCGGCGTCGGTGAGCGCCGCGACGATCAGCAGGACGACGTCGGCACCGTGGGCCCTCGCCTCCCAGATCTGGTACGCGTCGACCGTGAAGTCCTTGCGCAGGACCGGGACGCCCACGGCGGCACGGACGGCGTCGAGGGCGGCGGGGGAACCGCCGACCCGCCGTTCCTCCGTGAGGACGGAGATCACGGCGGCACCGCCGGCCGCGTACGCTCCCGCGAGGTCCGCCGGGTCCGCGATGTCGGCCAGCGGTCCCTTGGACGGGCTGCTGCGCTTGACCTCGGCGATGACCGCCAGGGATCCCGGTGCTCCCGCCCCGAGGGCCGAGAAGGCGTCCAGGGGTGCCACCGCGGCGAGCGCCGCGGCCCGCACGTCCTCGAGGGGCACCTGCTGGCGGCGTTCCGCGAGGTCCTCGCGTACGCCGGCGATGATGTCGTCGAGGACCGTCATCTAGTGACCGTGGCTCTTCAGCTTGGAGCCGCCCACCCCGTAGCCGAGCTTGCGCATCACGCCCCCGATGATCAGCCCCACGAACATCACGGCGATCCCGGCCCAGAAGAGCAGCGTGCCGAGGTCGTGGTTGCCCTCGGTGCTGGCGAGGATGTAGGCGAACGAGGCGACGGCGGCACCGGCGAGCATGACGAGCACGCACGTCCAGGCCGCAGGGCTGTTGCCGTGGCCGATCGTCTCGTCACCCATCCGGGCGTGGGACTCGGCGGCGTTGCGGTGCGGGGAGTTGCGGGTCTCTGCGGCCATGGGGGATCTCCTTCGAACGGGTTCGGACCTATTCTGCCATTGATGGTGCGGACCGGCCGAACGGTATCGCCGCGGGTGGTCGGGGTGGGACGGGGATCCCGTCAGGTCGGGTCGTTGCCCCGCGACAGCTCGTCCCAGCTGTCGATCTCCCGGGCGTGCGTGCTCCCCCCGGTGCGCCTCGACGGCCGCCGGCCGGGCCGGCCGGCATCGCCCTGGACGCCGCCCGGGCCCGCGGCCCCCGCCGCGTCGACCGGTGTACCGTCATCCTCCGGCCCCGCACCCGGCGCCACGGCGCGGGTGGGCGGGGGTGGTGCTCCGGGCGGCAGGCCTCCGGGGGCGGCAGCACCCGGGCGGGCCGCCCCGGCGGCGTACTCCCGGTTCACCCGCCACGTCCTCCCGGCGAGGACCACCCACACCGCGGCGGCGACGAGCAGCACTCCTCCGAGGGTCGCGATCCAGGGCATCACGGTGGCGTCGGTCCGGGCACCCTCCACCCCGCTCACCCCGATCGCCGCTCCGACGGCCGGCCCGGCTGCGGAGGCGGGATCGAGCGCCACACCCGCCGCGGTCACGGCGATCCCCGCTCCGGAGAGGACGAGGAGGACGGTGATCACCCAGCGGGCGGCGCGCCCGGCGATGGAGACGGCGAGCGCCGCGGCGAGCGCCACGAGGGCGAACGCCGTCACCGGGGTCGCCGCGTCGCTCCCGGCGATCCGCAGATCGGGGGTGAGCACGGCGTCCTGCGGCAGGCCCACCGTCCCCCAGGTCTGGGCGCTGGAGACGAAGACGAGCAGCGCCAGGGCCACGATGCCGAGCACCACGACTCCCCTGCGGGCGAGCCGGCCCGGCGGCGGCTGCTGCAGCGCGGCGCTCACGATCGGTCCGCCGTTGCGTCGCGCAGGGCCGAGGCGGCCAGCGCGGCCCGCAGGGGAGCCGCCGCCTTGTTCACGGTCTCAAGGGCCTCCGCCTCGAGCACGGAGTCCGCCACGATCCCGCCGCCCGCCTGCACGTAGGCACGTCCGTCGCGGAGCAGCGCCGAGCGGATGGCGATCGCCATGTCCATGTCACCGGCGAAGTCGAGGTACCCCACCACTCCCCCGTAGATGCCCCGGCGGTGGGGTTCCACCTCGTCGATGAGGCGCAGCGCCCGGGGCTTCGGGGCGCCGGAGAGGGTGCCGGCGGGGAAGGTGGCCGCGAGGACGTCGTAGGCGGTGCGGCCCGGGGAGAGCCTGCCCACCACGGTGGAGACCAGGTGCATGATGTGGCTGAACTTCTCCACCTCCATGAACTGGGTGACGTCCACGCTGCCGGGGGCGCACACCTTCGAGAGGTCGTTCCGGGCGAGGTCCACCAGCATGAGGTGCTCGGCCTTCTCCTTGAGGTCCCCGCGCAGTTCCACGGCGAGGTCGCGGTCCTCCTCCGTGGTCCTGCCGCGGGGCCTGGACCCTGCGATCGGGTGCGTGATCACCTCGTCCCCGGTGACGGTGACGAGGGCCTCGGGGGAGCTGCCCACGATCGAGTAGGCGTTGCCGTCGGCGTCCTCCAGGCTGAAGAGGTACATGTAGGGGCTCGGGTTGGTGGTGCGCAGGATCCGGTAGACGTCCAGTGCGGAGGCATCGCAGTCGAGCTCGAAGCGGCGGCTGATCACCACCTGGAACACCTCGCCGTCCACGATGGCCCGCTTGCCCCGCTCGATCGCCCGGAGGTACTCGGGTTCGAACCACGACTCCCGCACCCTGCCCATGGACTCCTCGGCGTCCGGGGCGCCACCGTCCAGCACGGACACGGGCAGCTCGGCCGGTGCCACCACCTTGTCGAGCATCGCCCGCACACGGGCCACGGCGTCGTGCCAGGCCTCGTCCACGCGCTCGTCGGTGTCGTCGAAGTTGACGGCGTTGGCCACGAGGGTGAGCGAGCCCTCCGAGTTGTCGTGGACGGCGAGGTCCGAGACCAGGCACATCGCGAGTTCCGGGAGCAGCAGGTCGTCCTCCGGGGGGCTCGTGAGCCGTTCCCAGTGCCGCACCGCCTCCCAGCCGACGAATCCCACCATGCCGGAGGTGAAGGGCGGCAGTTCCTCGAACCGGTCGGTGCGCAGCGCCTCGACGGTCAGGCGCAGCGCCTCGACGGGGTCACCGTCCACCGGTACGCCTGCGGGCGGCTCGCCGAGCCAGTGGGCCTGCCCGTCGCGGGTGGTGAGGGTGGCGCGCGAGTGCGCACCGATGAAGGAGTACCGCGACCACACCCCGCCCACCGCGGCCGATTCCATGAGGAAGGTGCCCGGTTGCCCCGCGGCGAGCTTCCGGTACACGCCGATGGGGGTGAGGGCGTCGGCGAGGACCTTCAGGTGCACGGGCACCACGCGGCGGCTGCGCGCGAGGACCCGGAACTCCTCGAGGGTGGGGCTGACGGTACCGAGCTGCTGCATGGTCAGCGTCCTTCCGCGGCGGTCGGGGCGGCGGTGACCACGGGCAGTGCCCGCCCGTCGAAGCACGTGCGGGTGCCCGTGTGGCAGGCCGCGCCCTCCTGGTCCACGGAGACGAGCAGGGCGTCGCCGTCGCAGTCCAGTGCCACGGCCCTGACCCACTGGCGGTGACCCGAGGTGTCCCCCTTGCGCCAGTACTCGGAGCGGGAGCGGGACCAGAAGGTGACGCGCCCGCTGCTCAGGGTGCGGCGCAGCGCCTCCTCGTCCATCCAGCCCAGCATGAGCACCTCGAGGGTGTCGTGCTGCTGGACGACGGCGGCCACCAGACCGGCGTCGTCCTTCCTGAGCGCTGCGGCGATCGCCGGGTCGAGGGCGTACGGCGCTTCGGTGGCTGCAGTGGGACTTTCGGCGGGGGGCCCCGAGGGGGAGGTGAGGGTTGACATCGCCTCCGATTCTAGTGCCGCGCACGATCCGCGCGGGCGCACCTGCCGCCTCCACATCGGGGCGTGCTAGTTTCTGCTGGTATGCGCTACATGAACCCGTCCCGTGAGGTCCTGGCCGAAACGCTCCTGGCAGCCGGCCCCGATGCGCCTACGCTCTGCGAGGGGTGGCGGACACGCGACCTGGCGGCGCACCTGTACCTCCGCGAGCACCGGCCGGCGCTCGGGGTGGGCATGGTGGTCAAGCAGCTCGCCGGTGTCACCGAGCGGGCCACCCGGGAGACCGCGGAGCGCGCAGCATCACCCGCCGCCTACGAGGCGCTCGTCGAGCGGTTCCTCGCCGGCCCCCCGGCCCTGTCACCGATGCGGATCGGCCCGGTCGACAGGACCGCCAATCTGATCGAGTACTTCGTGCACACCGAGGACGTCCGCCGCGCCACCACGCGCTGGGCACCCCGTGCGCTCGACGAGGACTACGCGGACGCCCTCTGGGAGGACCTCGTCAAGCGTGCCGCGCTCCTGTACCGCGGGGTGGATCTGGGAATCGTGCTGGTCCGCCCGGGCGGACCCCGGCATGTGGCCAAGCGCGCCCCGGTGTCCGTGGCCATCGTGGGCGAGCCGGGCGAGCTGCTGATGCACGCCCACGGACGCACGGAGCAGGCCCTGGTGACGTTCGAGGGGCAACCCGACGCGGTCGCGCTGCTCGAGAGCGCCGACGTCGGCCCCTGACCGGCAGCTCGACCCGCGGCCGGCCGGAGATCGGACGGGTGTTCAGCGGACGGGGAAACCCGCGTCCCGGATGGCCGCCTTGACCTGCGCGATGGCGTCCACGGGACCGAAGTGGAACACGGAGGCGGCCAGGACGGCGTCCGCTCCGGCGGCCACGGCGGGTGGGAAGTGCTCGGGACTCCCGGCGCCGCCCGAGGCGATCAGCGGCACGCCCACGGCGGCACGCACCGCGCGGATGAGTTCGACGTCGAACCCGGCCTTCGTCCCGTCGGCGTCGATGGAGTTCAGCAGGATCTCGCCGACACCCCGCTCGGCGGCCTCCCTCGCCCAGGCCACGGCGTCGATCCCCGTGCCCTTGCGGCCACCGTAGGTGGTGACCTCGAAGCCCGAGGGCGTGCTGGCGTCGCGGGTACGGCGTGCGTCGAGGGACAGCACCAGCACCTGCGCGCCGAAGTGCCGGGTGATCTCGTCGATCACGCCGGGCCGGGCCACGGCGGCCGTGTTGATCGAGGCCTTGTCCGCACCGGAGCGCAGCAGGCGGTCCACGTCGGAGATCTCGCGGACCCCGCCGCCCACGGTGAGCGGGATGAAGACCTCCTCCGCGGTGCGGGCGACGACGTCGAAGGTGGTCCCCCGGTTCCCGGAGGACGCCGTGACGTCGAGGAACGTGAGCTCGTCCGCCCCGGCGCGGTCGTAGCGGTGCGCGAGCTCCACCGGGTCCCCGGCATCGCGCAGGTCCTCGAAGTTCACGCCCTTGACCACACGCCCGGCGTCGACGTCGAGGCACGGGATCACGCGGATCGCGACGCTCACGGTTGCCCCTCCCCTAGATCCGGCAGGCGTGGATGGTGCTGACGAGGATGGCGCGGGCGCCGAGCTCGTACAGCTCGTCCATGACGCGGTTGGTCCTGCCGCGCTCCACCATGGAACGCACGGCCACCCACCCGGAGTCCCGCAGTGGGGAGACGGTGGGCGATTCCAGTCCCGGCGTCAGCGCCGCGGCGGCGTCCACGAGATCCTTCCGGATGTCGTAGTCCATCATCACGTACTGCCGGGCCACCAGGACGCCCTGCAGGCGCCGCAGCAGCACCGCCAGACCGTCCGGCGCCGTGGCGCCGGCCCGGCCGATCAGCACGGCCTCGCTCTCGAGGATCGGTTCGCCGAAGATCTCCATCCCGGCGGCGCGCAGCGTGCTGCCGGTCTCCACGACGTCGGCGATCGCGTCGGCCACGCCGAGCCGCACGGAGGACTCCACGGCACCGTCCAGGCGGACCA
Source organism: Arthrobacter sp. RIT-PI-e (assembly GCF_001187915.1). Lineage (GTDB taxonomy): Bacteria > Actinomycetota > Actinomycetes > Actinomycetales > Micrococcaceae > Arthrobacter_D. The sequence continues at coordinate 54,472 of NZ_LGIU01000064.1, forward strand.
CGGATGCGCTGATCCCGCGCTCGGCGAGGTAGTCGGTCAGCAGCCCCTCGTAGCTGGTGGCCAGGCGCTTGCCCTCGAGCTGACCGACGGCGGAGAAGTCACCCACCGGGCCGGCGAAGCGGAACGTGGAGGCGCCGAAGCCGAGCTGCAGGAGCTCCTCGGCCTCCACCTGCGCGTCGAGGAAGAGGTCGCGGCCGGTGATGCCGACGTCGAGCGTGCCCGACCCCACGTACACGGCGATGTCCCGCGGCCGGAGGAAGAAGAACTCGATCTCGTTCTCGGGGTCGACGAGCACCAGCTCGCGGGAGTCGCGGCGCTGGCGGTAACCGGCCTCGGAGAGCATCGCGGAGGCGGCCTCGGAGAGGGCGCCCTTGTTGGGAACTGCTACACGGAGCATGACGGAACTTTCGGGAAGAGGGAGAGGGACGGAGCCGGGCCGCGGGCGGGAGCGCCTGCGCGGCTACAGATGCTTGTAGACGTCCTCCAGGGTGAGTCCCTTGGCGAGCATGAGGACCTGCAGGTGGTACAGCAGCTGGGAGATCTCCTCGGCCGTGTCGTCGTCGGACTCGTACTCGGCGGCCATCCACACCTCGGCGGCCTCCTCGACCACCTTCTTGCCGATGCCGTGCACGCCCGAGTCGAGCTCCGCGACGGTCTTCGATCCGGTGGGCCGGTCCGCGGCCTTGGTGCTCAGTTCCTCGAACAGGGAATCAAAGGTTTTCACACCTCTAGGCTATCGGCTCACCGGGCCGTGCCCGCACCGGGCGGTACCCGGGGATCCGGCGGGTAGGGCGGTCACCCCACGTGGCGGAGGGCGGAGCGGACGACGACGACGTCGTGCCCGTACTCGGTGTCCAGCACCTCCTGGAACGAACCGTCGTCGTACACCACCGTCACCGTGACGAAGCCGCGCTCGATCCCGATGGTGAGGACACGTCCGTCGGAGCCGGAGGAGACGGCGTCCAGGATCCGGTCGAGCTCCTGCGGGTCCGCGGCCCCCCGGCGGTCCGCCGTCGGGTCCTCGAGGGGCAGGGGGTCGTAGAGCGAGAGGGGGATGGGGGCGGCGGTGGTGGCGAAGCGCGTGCCGTCCCAGGTTCCGGTGACCGCGTAGGTGCCCCAGGTGACGCCCGAGGCCGTCTCCCGCTGGTCCGCGGGGTCCCAGTCCCAGCCCACGAGCTCCGGGCCCGAGCACTGCGGAGGGTAGGACTCCATCACCGGGCCGAGGCAGAACTGCGGGGCCTCCCCTCCACCTGCAGCACGGTGCCCTGACCGATCACCTCGCCGGCGGCGGGCGGCACGGCATGGTCCGGTGCGGACGGAGTCCCGGGTGGCGCACCGACCGGTGTCCCCGCTGTCGTCGGTTCCACCGCCGGCGCCCTCCCGGCGTCCCCCTGGGTGGCGCAGGCGGTGAGGAGCAGCGTGATGAGGGCGAGGATGCCGTATCGGCTCGGCCGTGTCATGCGTCCATCATCGGCGTCGGCGATCGAGGGCACCATGACCGGCCCGGGATCATCCTCGAACCGTGACCTCGCGCGGCCCGATCATCTTCCCGGGACGGCGGTGCGCCCTAGGCCGACCTGGGGGTGAGCCGAGCGTCGGGCTCCTTGCCGAATCGACGAACGTACACCTGACGGAGCTCTTCGAGCTGGGCGCGTTCGCGATCGCTGATCGGCTCGGCCTTACCCGCCGCGATCCGCCGCTGCAAGCTACCGACCCGCTTGTCTACCTCTGCCATGGAAATCGCCTCCGCCGTCCATTTTCCGCTGATCCGACCGTGGTGTCCATCGACCCGCTCGTCTGCAGGTTCTCGATGGTGCGGTAGATCATCCTGCCTTCCGTCTCTGTTGCATCGTCCAACAGGGCCACCAGGGCGTCGTTCGCGACCTCGCGGTCGGTCTGGCTGTCCGAACCGGCCTGTCCGAGGGCCCACTCCGCGCGCTTCCACCACTGCTCGCGCGCAGCGTTCTCACGAGCGATCAGCGTCGACCGGAACGCCGGGTAGAAGGCGATCGCCGCAGCGATCACGGCGAACAGACCGGCTGCGGGGGGACCGGACCAGAAGCCCCGCCAGAAGGGCCGTCGAGGACGAACGGCGGCCGAAGCCCGCGGCCCGCCCCGCCCCCGAGAGCCGATCCAGCGGCGATACCGCCGAGCAGCCAGCCCCGCCGCGCTCGGGCACTCATCGGCTGCGTCCGCGACGCAGGGCGAAGGACGAGCATCCCGGGATCATGCCGCCCGAACGGCAGGAACGGGGTGGAGCGGTGCTCACCGTCCCCAGGGCCGCAGGACCGCGGCGGGGGCGAGCGCCGCGGTGACGGCCTCGTGGCCCTTGTCCTCGGCGGAGCCGGGCAGCCCGGCACGGTCGAGCCCCTGCTGCTCGGTGTCGCAGGTCAGCACACCGAAACCGATCGGCACGCCGGTGCGGACGCTGACGTCGGTGAGTCCCGACGTCGCCGCCTGGCACACGTAGTCGAAGTGGGGTGTCCCGCCCCGGATGACCACGCCGAGCGCGACGACGGCGTCGTAGTGCGGTGCCAGCCGGGCGGCCGCGACCGGGAGCTCGAAGCTGCCCGGGACGCGGATCACGTCGGGGTCGACGCCGGCCTCCGCTGCCGCCCGGCGCGCGCCGTCGAGCAGTCCGTCCATGATGGCGGTGTGCCAGCTGGCCGCGATGACGGCGAGCCGGACGGGGTGCTCGCGGCCGATGCCGCTGATGTCGATGGTGGGTGCGCCGTGTCCGGCCATGGTTCTCCTTCGGTGGGGTGTTCGGTGTTCGGTGTTCGGTGTTCGGGGTGCGGGAGCGGGCGTCAGCTCTGCCGGACGGTCTTCTCCTGCCGGCGCTCGTGGGACTGCTCCTCGAGGTGGGACAGCCGGTGATCGAGGCGGGCGCGTTTGGTCTCGAGGTAGGGCCGGTTCTCCAGCCGTGACGGGACCTCGGAGGGGACCATCGCCTCCACGATGATGCCGTACCGCTCGAGGTGCGCGCGCTTGAGCGGGTTGTTGCTCAGCAGCCGGATCCGCGGGATGCCCAGCTGGGTGAGGATCTCCGCCGCCGCCCGGTAGTCGCGTGCGTCGACGGGCAGGCCGAGCTGCTCGTTCGCCTCCACCGTGTCCGCGCCGTCCTCCTGCAGGGCGTAGGCCCGGAGCTTGTTCGCGAGCCCGATCCCGCGGCCCTCCTGCCCCCGCAGGTAGACGACCGTCCCGCCCTGCTCCTGGACCAGCTCCAGCGCCTGGTCCAGCTGCTCCCCGCAGTCGCAGCGGTAGGAGCCGAACACGTCGCCGGTGAGGCACTCCGAGTGCATCCGGACCAGGGGTGCGCCGACACCACCCCCGGGACCCGGTGCGGACATGCTCAGGTGCTCCACCCCGGACTCCTGGTCCCCCCAGGCCTGCGCGCGGAACGTCCCGAAGGCCGTGGGGATCCTGACCACCGGGCCTCCGGCCACCGTGCTCATCCCCGGGCCCCGGTGGTCTCCGCGGTGAGATGTGCCGCGAGGTCCTCGATCGAGATCAGCGGCACTTCGGAGCGGGTGGCGAACTCCCGCAGTGCGGGCAGGCGCATCATCGTGCCGTCGTCGTGGGTGACCTCGGCGATCACGGCGGCGGGCTCGAGACCCGCCAGGCGGCACAGGTCCACGGCCGCCTCGGTGTGTCCGCGCCGCTCCAGCACGCCGCCGGCCACGGCCCGGAGCGGGAACATGTGGCCAGGGCGGGTGAGATCGGACGGCGTCGAGGACGCGGAGGCCAGCACGCGTGCGGTCAGTGCCCTGTCCGCCGCGCTGATCCCCGTGCCCACACCGACGGCGGCATCGCAGGAGACGGTGTAGGCGGTCTGCTTCGGGTCCTGGTTGTCGGGCACCATGGCCGGCAGCCCCAGCCGGTCGGCGCTCTCCCCGGCCACCGGGACGCAGAGCACCCCGGAGGTGTACCGGATGGTCCATCCGGTCAGCTCGGCGGTGGCGAACCGGGCGGCGAAGATGATGTCCCCCTCGTTCTCGCGGTCCTCGTCGTCCACCACGACGACGGCGCGGCCCGCGGCGATCGCGGTGATCGCGTCCTGGATCGGGTCGAGACGGATGTCCTCGGTCACTGCTCTCCCCCGGTTCCCGTGCCGCGGGCATCCGCGGCGGCGAAGGAGAGGAGCCGCTCGGCGTACTTGGCGAGGACGTCCATCTCGAGGTTCACGTGGTCCCCGATCGCCTTGGCACCCAGACCCGTCTCCTGGAGCGTGGTGGGGATGAGACCCACCTCGAACCACTGGTCCTGCTCGTCGGGGTCGCTCACGGCGGTGACGGTGAGGGAGACGCCGTCGACGGCGACGGACCCCTTCTCCGCGGCGTAGCGGCCCAGCCGCGCCGGCAGGCCGAAGCGCAGGCGGTGCCAGGCCCCGAGGTCCTCGCGTTCGAGCAGCACACCGGTGCCGTCCACGTGCCCCTGCACCACGTGGCCGTCGAGGCGGCCACCGGCCGGCACGCAGCGTTCGAGGTTGACGGGCGCGCCGGGGTGCAGGGCTCCCGTGGTGGTGCGGCGCAGGGTCTCCCCCATGACGTCCACGCCCACGCGGCCGCCGTCGAGGGTGACGGCGGTTAGGCAGACGCCGTTCACGGCGATCGACGCACCGGGGGTGAGGTCCCGGCCCGTCTCCGGTGCCTCGACGACGAGCAGTCCGCTCTCGCCGTCGGCGGTGAGCTCGAGGGCTACCACGCGGCCCTGCTCGGACACGATTCCTGTGAACATCGATGCTCTCCTTCGGATGGGAGTGGTAGGTATCAGGGGGCGGTGCTGGAGGGGCGGAGATGCAGCCGGACGTCGGGGCCCAGCCGCACGACGGCGGGTCCCCCGGCGTCGTCGAGCTCCCAGCGTGGGGCGTCCGCGAGGGTACCGACCCCGAGGTCGGGGAACGCCGGTGCACCGTCGCCGAGGAGTACCGGTGCCACGTAGGAGAACACCTCGTCCACCACGCCGGCGCGGAGGAAGGCGGAGGCGATCCGCGGTCCTCCCTCGACCAGGAGGTGGCGGACACCCCTGCCGTGCAGCTCGCCGAGGACCTCGGTGACGTCCCGGGTGATGAACCGGAGGAAGCCCTCGCCGCGGATCGCGGCATCCGCGGGCACCGGCGTATGTCCCATGACCACGCGCAGCGGGCCCGAGCCGGGGCCCGGTCCGGTGTCCTCCCCCGACCGGGGACGGGCGGTGAGGCGGGGATCGTCGGCCAGCACGGTGCCGGTGCCCACGAGGACGGCGTCGGCGAGGGCGCGGATCCGGTGCCCGTCGGCGCGGGCGTCGTCGCCCGTGATCCATCGACTGGAGCCGTCCGACGCCGCCACGCGGCCGTCGAGCGACTGCGCCGACTTGAGCGTGACGAAGGGACGCTGCTCGGCGAGGCACCTGGTCCAGCGCTCGTTGAGGCGACGCGACCGCTCGGCGTGGAGGCCGCGGACGCACTGCACACCGGCGGCTTCCAGGGGCTGCGCCCCACCGGCCGCGGGCCCGTTGACGTCGTCCGCCGCGTACGCCACGCGGCCCCCCCCGGCGGCCAGGACCGCCTCGCTGCAGGGCCCGGTGCGCCCGGTGTGGTTGCAGGGCTCCAGGGTCACCACCAGCGTGGTGCCGCGGGGATCGTGGCCGTGTGCCCGGGCGTCGGCCAGGGCGGCGGGTTCGGCGTGGGGTGTGCCGGCGCCGCGGTGGTACCCCTCGCCGAGGACGGCACCGTCCGGGGCGAGGAGCACGGCGCCCACGAGCGGGTTCGCTCCGCGTACGCCGCGGGCCGCCAGCTCCAGGGCACGCAGCATCGCCGCACCCTCCGCCGTCGTGGTGCCCGGAGGCGTCGTCGTCGTCATCGCAGGGTCGGATCGGGGTGCAGGGTCTCCACGCTGGGCTTGGCGTCGCGCTGGGCACGCGCCCAGACGAAGAACCCGACGAGCGTGAAGGCGCCGTAGAACACGTACATGAAGGCGCTCGCGTAGTAGCCGGCGCTGAAGAGCAGCGGTACGCCCACGATGTCCACGGCCACCCAGACGAGCCAGAACTCCACCCACCCCTTGGCCATGCCGTAGGTGGCCAGGAGCGAGCCCACGAAGGTCCAGGCATCGGCCCAGACCGGCTCGTAGGAGCCGAGCATGCGGAACACGGGGGTCAGCGCGATCGTCCCGATCACCATGAAGCCGACCATGCCGAGGCGCGTCCGGTTCCCGGCCCAGGTGGGGGTCACGGCCTGCCCGCCGTCGTGCCGGCTGGCCTGCCACTGGCGCCAGCCGTAGACGGAGACGGCGATGAACATGATCTGCCGCCCGGCCTGCCCCAGGAGATTAGCGGCACTCGCGGCACCGAAGAGGGAACCGAGGAACACGGTGAGGAGCAGGAGATTGCCCACGATGCCCACCGGCCATGCCCATACGCGCCGCCGCATGCCGCCGAGCGCGCTGAGGAGGCCGAAGACGTTGCCCACCACTTCACGCAGCAGGAGGGAGCCGTTGCCTACGGGGATGCGGGCCTCGAAGAGCCACTGCAGAAGATCCATGCCATTTCCTTCGCCGATACGACGGCTCCGGGGGAATGGCAACTGACAGGACAGTCCCGGACGGCGCAGCCGGCCGGGAAGACGGCAGCCCGCAGGGCGGACAGCCGGTATCCTCAGCTGTTCGTGCTTCTCCCATCCAGACTTTGACTGTCGGTCCCGGAATTCCACCGGCTCAACCGTCCCCTCCTCGCGGATGCGAGGAAACGGGCGGGTCGCGGACTATCACCGCCGGTTCGGAATTACACCGACCCCGGAGCACGTACTGCTGCGATTGTCGCACGGACCGCTGACGGGTGTCGCCGGGGTCGTCACAATTCTTCCGAGAGCGATCACCCGACGCCGATCCTTCCGGCGTTCAGCGGTGACGGGCGGTGATGCAGGACGCACGAAGGGCAGGCACCCCTCGCGGCGGAGTACCTGCCCTTCGGGCGGATCGGGGACGGCTCAGGCGTCGGGCGCCTTCGGCTTGGCGTCCACACCGGCTTCCTTGCGCTGCTGCGCGGTGATGGGCGCCGGTGCGGCTGTCAGCGGGTCGTACCCGCCACCGGACTTCGGGAACGCGATGACGTCGCGGATGGAGTCGGCCCCGGCGAGGAGGGAGACCACGCGGTCCCAGCCGAGCGCTATCCCGCCGTGCGGCGGCGCGCCGTACTTGAAGCCCTCGAGCAGGAACCCGAACTTCTCCTGAGCGTCCTCCTGGCTGAGCCCCATGACGGCGAACACGCGCTCCTGGACGTCGCGCCGGTGGATACGGATGGACCCACCACCGAGCTCGTTCCCGTTGCACACGATGTCGTAGGCGTACGCCAGGGCGTGCTCCGGGTCGGTGTCGAAGGTGTCCATGAACTCGGGCTTGGGCGAGGTGAAGGCGTGGTGCACGGCCGTCCAGGCCCCACCACCGACGGCCACGTCACCGGCGGCCACCGCCGCCGAGGCCGGCTCGAACATGGGGGCGTCCACCACCCACACGAACGCCCAGTCGCCGTCCTTGATGAGCCCCGTCCGGTGTCCGATCTCCACCCGTGCAGCACCGAGGATGGCGCGCGAGGTCACGGCGTCGCCCGCACCGAAGAAGATGCAGTCCCCCGGGTTCGCGCCGGTCGCGGCGGCGAGACCCGCACGCTCGGCGTCGGTGAGGTTCTTCGCCACCGGCCCGCGGAGGCTGCCGTCGTCGTCGATGAGGACGTAGGCGAGGCCCTTCGCCCCGCGCTGCTTGGCCCACTCCTGCCAGGCGTCGAGCTGGCGGCGGGGCTGGGAAGCCCCGCCGGGCATGACGACGGCGCCCACGTAGGGGGCCTTGAACACGCCGAAGTCCGTGTCCGCGAAGAACTCGGTGAGCTCGGTCAGCTCCAGCCCGAAGCGCAGGTCCGGCTTGTCCGAGCCGTACTGTGCCATGGCGTCGGCGTAGGTCATGCGGCGGATGGGCAGCGGGATCTCGACGTCGATGAGCTTCCACAGCTCGGAGACGAGGCGCTCACCGAGGGCGATAACGTCGTCCTCCTCCACGAAGCTGGCCTCGATGTCCAGCTGGGTGAACTCCGGCTGGCGGTCTGCGCGGAAGTCCTCGTCGCGGTAGCAGCGCGCGATCTGGTAGTACTTCTCGAACCCGCCCACCTGGAGCAGCTGCTTGAACAGCTGCGGGGACTGCGGCAGCGCGTACCAGGAGCCCGGCGCCAGCCGGGCCGGCACCAGGAAGTCGCGGGCACCCTCGGGGGTGGACCGCGTGAGGGTGGGGGTCTCGATCTCCACGTAGCCGTCGTCGTGCAGGAGGTTGCGGGCGATGCGGCTCGCCTCGGAGCGCAGGCGCAGGGTGGCCTGGGGACCGGGGCGGCGCAGGTCCAGGTAACGGTGGCGCAGACGGACCTCCTCGCCCACCTCCACGTGCTCGTCGATCTGGAACGGGAGGGGGTCCGAGGTGTTCAGGATTTTCACGGTGTCCGCGATGACCTCGATGGCACCCGTGGGCAGGGCCGGGTTCTCGTTGCCCTCGGGGCGCTGCTGCACGGAGCCGACGATCTGCAGGACGTACTCGTTGCGCAGGCTCGAGAAGACGTCCTCCTCCCGCACCACCACCTGGGCAACACCGGAGGCATCGCGCAGATCGAGGAACGCCACCCCGCCGTGATCGCGGCGGCGGGCCACCCAGCCCGCCAAGGTGACCGTCTGTCCTACGTGCTCGGGCCGAAGGGATCCGAGTTCATGCGTGCGGAGCACAGCAATCCTTCCCACAAGTGGTTTCGTCGAGTCGCAGGCGGTACGCCGCCTGCCTAGAGTTGATGCGTATCCGACCACACACTACCGGTCCCGGTCCCGGTCCCGCCGACCGGACAGGCGGTCGCTCCCGAGGACACCCTCGGGAGCAGCGGGGAACCATCCCCCGGACCCGGCCGCACCACACCGAGGGCCCGGACGGGATCCGAAGGAGAAGCATGAGCCAGCAGCCGGGACTCCGCCGAGCACTGGGCGGGTTCGACGCCACCACCGCGGGGATCGGGGCCATGATCGGGGCCGGCGCCTTCGTGGTGCTCGCTCCCGCCACCGCCGCCGCCGGTGGGCTCCTCCCCTACGCCGTCGGCATCGCCGCGTTCGTGGCCTACTGCAACGCCGCGGCGACCGCATCGCTGGCCGTCCGGTACCCCTCGAGCGGCGGGACGTACGTCTACGGGCGGGAGCAGCTGGGTCCGTGGCCGGGTTTCCTGGCCGGCTGGAGCTTCGTCACCGGGAAGATCGCCTCCTGCGCGGCCATGGCGCTGACCTTCGGGCTGTACGTGCTGCCCGGCGCGGAGCGCGCGGCGGCGGTGGCCGCCGTGGTGGGCCTGACGGTGGTCAACCTGCTCGGGATCACCCGGACGGCGCTCGCCACCCGGGTGATCGTCTCGCTCGTGGTGCCGGTGCTCGCGTTCGTGGTGGTGGTGGCCTTCTCCTCACCGCGGGCACCGGACAGCGCCTCGACGGACGCCGTCGGGGCAGGGGGCGTGCTGCAGGCCTCGGCCCTGCTGTTCTTCGCGTTCGCGGGCTACGCGCGGATCGCCACCATGGGTGAGGAGGTCCGCGAGCCCCGCCGCACCATCCCGGCGGCGATCTTCGGGGCCCTCGGCTTCACCCTGCTGCTCTACCTGCTGCTGGCGCTCTCGCTGCTGCACGCCTTCGGGGCCTCGGGCCTCGCCGGGACCACCGCCCCCCTGCGGCAGCTCTTCGAGGACGTGATGCCCGACGCCGGTGCGGCCCGCGCCGGCGGCATCGTCACGATCGCCGCCGCACTCGCGAGCCTCGGGGCGCTCCTGGCACTCATCGCGGGGGTGGGACGCACCACCCTCGCGATGGCCCGGGAGGGCGATCTGCCGCGGGCCCTGGCCCGGATCTCGCACCGCACCTCCGTCCCCTGGCTCGCGGACACCGCCGTCGCCGTCGTGGTGGTGGTGCTCCTGCTCACCACGGACGTCCTCACCGTGGTGGGCTTCTCGAGCTTCGGGGTGCTGCTGTACTACGCGGTGGCGAACATCGCCGCCTTCACCTTGGCCGAACGGCAGTGGTACGCGCCGCGCTGGCTGAACCTGATCGGTGCGGCGGCGTGCCTCGTGCTCGCCTTCACCCTGCCGGTGGCCTCGGTGGTCACCATGCTGGGCGTCCTCGCGGCGGGCCTGGTGCTCCGCGCCGTCGTGCTGGTGCTCCGGCGGCGCCGCACCGCCTGAGCCGGGTCAGGCGGGGGTGACCACCGGGCGGAGATCCTCGGCGGGAGGTGCCCACGACGCCGGATCCGCGCTCACCTGCTCCCCCGACCGGATGTCCTTGACCTCGTGCGAGCCGTCGGCCGCGGTGAACCAGACGAACGGGATGCCTCGGCGGTCGGCGAACTTGATCTGCTTGCCGAACTTCTCCGCCCCGGCGGCCACCTCCGCGGCGATCCCCCGTGCGCGGAGGGCGGCGGCGACGTCCTGGGCCTCGGACCACGAGTCCTCGTCGGTGAGCGTGACGAGGACGGCGGTGGGGACGGCGCGCGAGACGGAGGCGAACCCCTGGCTGAGGATGCGCGAGACGATCCGGGTGACGCCGATGGACAGTCCCACCCCGGGGAAGGTGCGGTTGCCCTTGCGGGCCAGGGCGTCGTAGCGGCCGCCCGAGCAGATGGAGCCGAGGCCCTCGTGGCCGTTCAGCACGGTCTCGTAGACCGTACCGGTGTAGTAGTCGAGACCGCGGGCGATGCTGAGGTCCGCGACCACCCGGCCCGGCGCGCGGCGTGCCGCCTCGTCCACCACCTGGCGGAGTTCCTCCAGGCCCTCCTCGAGGAGATCGTCGCTCACGCCGAGCGCGCGGACCTCGTCCACGAAGGACGCGTCCCGGGTGCGGATGCCTGCGAGCCGCAGCGCCAGCTCCACCTGGTGGTCGTCCGCACCCGCCTCGTCGCGGAGGAGGGCGCCCACCTTCTCGCCGCCGATCTTCTCGAGCTTGTCGATGCTCCGCAGCACCGCGGCGGTGTCCGTGAGGCCGATCCCCCGGTAGAAGCCCTCGGCGAGCTTCCGGTTGTTCACGCGGAGCGTGAAGTCCGGGACGGGGAGCGCGCCGAGCGCCTCGACGACGGCGAGCGCGAGCTCGACGTCGTAGCGGAACGGCAGCGCGCCGTCGCCCACCACGTCGATGTCCGCCTGGGTGAACTCGCGGGCACGGCCCTCCTGGGGCCGCTCGCCGCGCCAGCACTTCTGGATCTGGAAGCGGCGGAAGGGGAAGGCGAGGTGGCCCGCGTTCTCGACCACGTAGCGCGCGAAGGGCACCGTGAGGTCGTAGTGCAGTGCCAGGCCGCTCTCGGAGGCCGACGCCTCGTCCGCCTGGAGCCGCGACACCGCGTAGACCTCCTTGTCGATCTCCCCCTTGCGCAGGAGGTGGTCCACCGTCTCGACGGCCCGGGTCTCGATGCTCGAGAACCCGTGCAGCTCGAAGGTCCGCTGCAGCACGTCGAGCACGTGGAGCTCGATCAGGCGCTCCTCCGGCAGCCATTCGGGGAAACCGGACAGTGATGCCTTGCGGGCCATGGGATTGCTCTCCTCCTGGGGGTGGTACCTGGTGTCGCAGGATGTGCGGCCGGGTGACGGCCGGCCCCGCGGCCTTCATCCTAGGCGGCGGGGCACGCCCGGGGAAAAGGGCGGCATGGCGGCACCGGCTCCTCCTGCCGCGTATCACGCCGCTTCACCCCGTCCGGGGAGGCCCTGTGGGTAAAGTAACCTCAGCGCAGGTTCCGTGGTTCCACGGCCCGGGACGGTGCCGCGCACCACCCGGTCCTGCCGATCGTGACGCGTGGACCGGCTCCCCGGACAGATAGACTCCGAGACCTGCAGAACATGGCCCCGGCGTTGCTTCCGGCCATCCGACGAGCGAAAGACTTCTAGCGGTGACAGACAGTCAGCAATCCGACGACACGACCACGAGCCACGACGCGCAGCAGGGTGCTGCCGGAGGATCCGGTGTGGACACGCCCACCTCCACGGCAGCATCCACGCCGATGACGGAAGCTCCCGCCGACGTCACGGACACCGCGGCGGATCCCGCTCAGGAGGCAGCCGGCAGCGCGGACCCGGTGACCGACGAGAGCGGGCCCACCGACGCCGCGTCCTCCGACGCCGCCTCCGCGGAGCGCGAGGGCCCCCCCGAGGCCGAGGCCGCGGCGGAGGAACCGACGGTGCCCGCCACGGCACCGGCCTCATCGGAGGGCGCTCCGGCCCCGGAGGCCGTCGTCGAACCCGCGGCCCTCGAAGGCAGCCCAGCCGATGGCGACGCCCCCCGCCCACAGCACCCCCCTCGCGGAGGCCGGGAAGTTCGCCCGGGTGGAGGAGGACGGCCATGTCTTCCTGCTCGTCGACGGTGCCGAGCACCCCGTGGGCCAGTACCCGGACGCCTCCCGGGAGGAGGCCCTGGCCTACTTCGTGCGCAAGTACGACGACGTCGCGAGCCAGGTGGCGCTGCTGGAGCAGCGCGTGCAGGCCAAGGCGCCGTCCTCGGACATGGCGAAGACCGCCAAGCACCTGCGCACCCAGGTGGGTGAGCGGAAGATGGTGGGCGACGTCCTCGCACTCGAGGCCCGCATCGACACCCTGCTCGAGGCCGTCCGCGGTATCGAGCAGGCAGAACGCGCGGTCCAGGACGAGCTGAAGGCCAAGGAACTCGCGGCACGGGAGGCGATCGTGGCCGAGGCCGAGGAGCTCGCCGGCCGTGACCCGTCCACCGTGCAGTGGAAGGCCAGCAGCACCCGCATGAACGAGTTGTTCGAGCTGTGGAAGGCCGCGCAGAAGAACGGACCGAGGCTGGGCCGCGGCACGGAGGACGCCCTGTGGAAGCGGTTCCGTTCCTCGCGCACGGTGTTCGACCGCCATCGCCGCGCCTACTTCTCCCAGCTGGACACGGACAACGCGGAGGCCAAGCAGGCCAAGGAGGCGCTCATCACGCGCGCCGAGCAGTTGGCCGACTCCACGGACTGGGGCCAGACGGCCGCGGAGTACCGGCGGCTGATGGACGAGTGGAAGGCGTCCAAGCGTGCCAGCCGGAAGGACGACGACGCCCTGTGGGCGCGGTTCCGCGCGGCGCAGGACCGTTTCTTCGAAGCCCGCAAGTCCGTGAACGAGGCCGTCGACGAGGAGTACGCCGGCAACCTCGTGGTCAAGGAGGCGCTCTTGAAGGAGGCTCAGCAGATCCTCCCGGTCCGCGATCTCGCCGCCGCCCGGAAGGCCCTCACCTCCATCCGTGACCGGTGGGACGCGGCCGGCAAGGTCCCGCGCGCGGACATGGGCCGGATCGACGGCGCCCTGCGCCAGGTCGAGGACGCCGTGAAGTCCGCGGAGGACGAGAACTGGACGAGGACCAACCCCGAGACGAAGGCACGCACCAACAGTGCGCTGAGCCAGCTCGAGGCCACCATCGCCCAGCTCAAGGAGGACCTCGCCGCCGCCGAGCGTGCGGGGGACGCCAAGAAGATCGCCTCCGCCCGGGAAGCGCTGGCGGCCCGCGAGCAGTGGCTCGAGATGCTGCAGCGCTCGGCGCGGGACTTCTCCTAGGACCCCCGTCCGCCGCTGCGGCATCACCGGCCCCCCGGCACCGTTGTCCACATCGGTGCCGGGGGGCTTCCCTGTGCGACGCACGGTGGTGATCCTGGAGGAATGCCTCCCCTGGACGGTCCTCGCGCAGCAGCACCACCGGAGCGGTTCCTCGGTACCGGGGACTCCGCGGTGACCTCCACCGGTGGCACCCTGTTCCACGCGGGCGAGGTCTTCACCTCGGCGGAGCTGCAGGCCATGCGGCTGGAGGGACTGGTGCGCCGCGTGATCGGGGACTCCTACCTCCGCAGCGACTTCACCGAGGATCCGGCCACCCGGGCACGGGCCGCGGTGCGCAGCGTGCCGCCCTCCCTCCGCTCCCGGGTGGCGCTCGGCCGATCGTGCGCGGCGGGGGTGTACGGATGCGCACGGCCGCCCGGACTGATCAGTCTCGTGACCGATCACCGCCGGCGCACCACGGCCCTGCCGCCGTTCGCGGCAGCGGTGATGCACCAGGTGGCACTCGGTCCGTTCGACGTGAACCTGGTGGGCGGCGTCTCGGTGACCACACCCCTGCGCACGGCACTGGACATCGCGGTGCACGGGGACGCCGACGCCGTGGCGGTCCTCCGGGCGATCGGCGGGGCGCAGGAGCTCGACTGCCCGTTACGTCTCGTGGAGGCCGCCCTCGTCAACACGCCCCGCGTACCGGGCAAGACGCGGGCCCTCACCCGGCTGCGGCTGGCACGGCAGCACCCGGACCGGGCACGCTCCGGGTGAGCATCCCCACGGGGCCCGGTGCGGCGGTGCGCCGCCGCACCGGGCGGGCGCGAGGTCAGGATCTGCGCTGGGAACCGGTGGTGCGGTAGACGTCGAACACGCCGTCGATCCGGCGCACCGCGCTCAGCACGTGGTTGAGGTACTTGGGATCACCCATCTCGAAGGCGAAACGGGACATGGCCACGCGGTCCGAGGACGTGTTCACGTTCGCCGCGAGGATGTTCACGTGGTTCTCCGCGAGGACGCTTGTCACGTCCGAGAGCAGGCTCTTACGGTCCAGGGCCTCCACCTGGATCTCCACGAGGAACACGCTCGTCTGGGTGGGTGCCCACTCCACCGGGACCATGCGGTCCGGCTGGTCACGCAGCTCGTCCACGTTGCGGCAGTCGTTGCGGTGCACGGAGACCCCGGAGCCGCGGGTCACGAAGCCGATGATGGGATCCGGCGGCACGGGTGTGCAGCACCGTGCGAGCTTGACCCAGACGTCCCCGACCCCGCGGACGGTGACGCCCGAGTCGGAGAACTTCGGCCGGCGCGGCTGGGTGGTCACGGCCGTCTCGGTGAGGTTCTCCTTGGCCTCCTCGTGGCCGCCCATCAGCGCGACGAGGTGCTCGATCACGTTCTGCGCGGACGTGTGCCCGTCCCCCACCGCCGCGTACAGCGCCGAGATGTCCTGGTGCTTGAGCTTCTCCGCCACCGCCATCAGCGCGCTGTGGCTCATCATGCGCTGCAGCGGCAGGTTCTGCTTGCGCATGGCACGCGTCAGCAGTTCCTTGCCCTTGTCCACCGCCTCCTCGCGGCGCTCCTTGGTGAACCACTGCCGGATCTTGTTCCGGGCCCGCGGGCTCTTGACGAACCCCTGCCAGTCCTGGCTCGGCCCCGCACCCTCGGCCTTGGAGGTGAAGATCTCCACCGAGTCGCCGTGGTTCAGTTCGCTGTTCAGCGGCACCAGCTTGCCGTTCACCCGCGCGCCGATGGTCCGGTGCCCCACCTCGGTGTGCACGGCGTACGCGAAGTCCACCGGGGTGGAGCCCGCCGGCAGGGCCATGACCTCCCCCTTGGGGGTGAACACGAACACCTCGCGCGCGTTGATCTCGAAGCGCAGGGAGTCCAGGAACTCGTCGGGGTCCGCGGTCTCCTGCTGCCAGTCGACGAGGCTGCGCAGCCACCCCATGTCCTCGTTCTCGGGGGCCTCGAACTGCTTGCCGCCGCTCTTGTACTTCCAGTGGGCGGCCACACCGTACTCGGCGCGACGATGCATGTCGTGCGTACGGATCTGGATCTCCACGGGCTTGCCGCCGGGTCCGATCACCGTGGTGTGCAGCGACTGGTACATGTTGAACTTCGGCATCGCGATGTAGTCCTTGAACCGTCCCGGCAGAGGGTTCCAGCGCGCGTGCAGGGAGCCGAGGGTCGCATAGCAGTCGCGGACACTGTCCACGAGCACCCGCACACCCATCAGGTCGTGGATGTCGTCGAAGTCCTTCCCCCGCACGATCATCTTCTGGTAGATCGAGTAGTAGTGCTTGGGGCGGCCGGTGATCGTGGCCTTGATCCTCACCCCGCGCAGGTCCTCCTCCACCTGGTTGCGCACCACGCTCAGGTGCTTCTCGCGTTCGGGTGTGCGGTCCCCCACCATCCGGACGATCTCCTCGTACACCTTCGGGTGCAGTGCGGCGAAGGAGAGATCCTCCAGCTCCCACTTGATGGTGTTCATCCCGAGGCGGTGGGCCAGCGGGGCGAAGATCTCGAGGGTCTCGCGGGCCTTCTTCGCCGAGGACGTCGGCGAGACGAAGCGCCAGGTACGGGCGTTGTGCAGGCGGTCTGCCAGCTTGATGACGATCACGCGGATGTCCTTGGCCATCGCGACCACCATCTTGCGCACGGTCTCCGCCTGGGCCGCGGCACCGAAGGACATCTTGTCCAGCTTGGTGACGCCGTCCACGAGCATGGCGACCTCCGGGCCGAAGTCCCGCGTCAGCTCCTCGAGCGTGTACGCGGTGTCCTCGACGGTGTCGTGCAGCAGGGCGGCGGCCAGCGTGGTGCCGGTCATCCCGAGCTCGGCCAGGATCGTGGCCACGGCCACGGGGTGGGTGATGTAGGGATCCCCGCTCTTCCGGGTCTGCCCCTCGTGGCTGCGCTCCGCGACGAGGTACGCCCGCTGGATGAGGTCGAGGTCCTCCTTCGGGTTGTTGGCCCGTACCGTGCGCAGCAGCGGCTCGAGCACGGGCGAGTAGCCGGAGGAACCGCGGCCGGTGAGGCGCGCGATACGGGCCCTGGTGCGCCCGCGGCGTCCGGTGACGGGGGGTTCCGCGGGCGGGGGCGACGTCGTCCCGGGCCCGGCACCCCGGGCGGGGACGTCGGTCGGTGCATCGGTGGCGACCCGCCCGGGAGCGTTGTGCTCCTGTGGCCCCCGACCGTCCGCGGGCCGCGCTGCGGGATTCACCGCTTCAGCCATTCACAACCCCTCAATCTCGCACCGGGTTCCCACGAAGTGTTCAACATGCCACATCTGCCGGAACAACGCCAAGTGTAGCCGCGCCCGGCCGGCGGGCTCCGCGGGTACGGCTCAGGCCGGGGCCGCCTCGAGCTCACGCCGCTGCTGCACGCGCTCCGCCTGCTTCCTGAGCTCGGGCTCGTTGATCCGGAGCTGCGCGTAGAGGGGGGCCGCAATGAACAGGGTGCCGAGCGTGCCGAGGATGATGCCGATGAACAGGGCCAGCGAGAGGTCCTGGAGGGTGCCGGCGCCCAGCAGGAAGGCGCCGATGAAGAGGATGGAGGCCACCGGGAGGATCGCCACCACGGAGGTGTTGATCGATCGGACGAGGGTCTGGTTCACCGCCAGGTTCACCTGCTCGGCGAAGGTGCGCTTGGTGGAGTCGGTGATGCCCGCCGTGTTCTCGCGGATCTTGTCGAACACCACCACGGTGTCGTAGAGGGCGTAGCTGAGGATGGTCAGGAAACCGATGATCGCCGACGGCGTCACCTCGAAGTTGCTCAGCGAGTACAGTCCGGCCGTGACCACCATGACCACCAGCAGGGCCACCATGGCAGCGAGGGACATCTTCCAGGTGCGGAAGTAGATCCCCATGAGGATCGCGGCGAGCACCACGAACACGCCGAGCCCGATCAGCGCCTGACGGCTGACGTCCTCACCCCAGGTGGGGCCGACGAAGCTGGAGGCCACCTGGTCGGCGTCCACCCCGTAGCCGGCCACCAGGTTGTCGCGTACCTCGAGGGTCTCGTTGTCCGAGAGCTGCTCGGTCTGGATGCGGACGGTGTTGGTGGCGATGTTGGTCACCCGTGGCACCGCCCCGGAGACCACCTGCGTGACGGCGTCCTCACCGATGGAGGTGTCCGTGTTGTCGGTGGCGGACACCGTGAACTCGGACCCGCCCCGGAAGTCGATGCCGAGGTTGAAGCCACCCTTGACCACCGGGATGATCAACGCCGCCAGCACTGCGACGGCCGCGATGACGAACCAGAGCTTGCGCTTGGCGAGGAAGGGGTAGGAACGCTTGCCCGTGTAGAGCTCGTTCCCGAAGGTGGCGAAGCTGGTGCGGCTCATTCGTTGGTCTCTTTCTTCGAGGAACCGGTACGGCCCGCGAGGGTCTTCTCCTGCTCGGCCCGCTTGCGCTCGGCGATGGTCAGGCGCCGTTCGGCCTCCGCCGAGGCACCCTTGTTCCTGGTCCGCGTCGCGGCCACGGCCGCGGGCCGCCCCGGCTCGCGGACCTGGCCCGCCCCCCGGTAGAGGGGGATCTTGTTCAGCGTGTCCGAGGACATCCCGGACCACGGGTGGCCCCCGCCGAAGAAGCGGGTCCCGGCGAGCAGCCTCATGACCGGGTGGGTGAAGAGGAACACCACGATGAGGTCGGCGATCGCGGTGAGCCCGAGGGTGAAGGCGAAACCGCGGACGTTGCCGACGGCGACGAAGTACAGCACCAGCGCGGCCAGCAGGTTCACGGCCTTCGACGCCAGGACCGTCCGCTTGGCGCGCCGCCACCCGCTCTCCACGGCGGCGACGAGGTTGCGGCCGTCCCGCAGCTCGTCACGGATCCGCTCGAAGTACACGATGAAGGAGTCGGCGGTCTGGCCGATGGCCACGATCAGTCCGGCCACGCCCGCGAGCGAGAGCCGGTAGTTCTCCGTCCACCCGAGGATGCAGATGGCGAGGTAGGTGAGCACACCGGCGACGAGCAGCGAGATGATGGTCACCAGACCCAGCAGGCGGTACTGGAACATGGAGTAGACCGCGACGAGGGCCAGCCCGATCAGACCCGCGATCAGGCCGAGGCGCAGCTGGTCGGCGCCGAGGGTGGCGGAGATCTGCTGCTCGCTCTGGATCTCGAAGCTGATGGGCAGCGCACCGTACTTCAGCTGTTCGGCCAGGGCCGCCGCGGACTGCTCCGTGAAGTTGCCGCTGATCGACGGCCTGCCGTCCGGGATCACCGCGTTCGTGGTGGGCGCGGAGACGATCCGGCCGTCGAGCACGATCGCGAACTGGTTGCGGGGGTCCCCCTGACCGATCGCGTACAGGCGCTCGGTCACCTCGCGGAAGGTCTGGGTGCCCTCGGCGTTGAACTCGATGTTCACGGCCCAGGTGTTCAGCGCCTGGCCCGTGGAGCTGCGCTGCAGACCGTAGGTCGCCGTGGTGATGTCCGTCCCCGGCACCTCGACGGGTCCGAGGATGTACTTGCCCTGCGTGTCGGGTTCGCACGCGATCATCGGCTGGTCCGCGGGAGCCGCCTCCACGGCGGGCTCCAGGGTGGCGGGGTCCAGGCAGTCGGTGGTCTCGAACTCGCTGTACAGCTCCGCGGTGATCCAGTTCGGGTCGCTGGCGTCCTGGGGCTCACCGGGCGCATTGGGCAGCTGGTCCTCGGGGGTGGGCGTCTCCGCCGCCGGTGCCTGACCGGGCCCGCCGGCGAGCACCGGGCGGAACTCCATCTGCGCGGAGGCCTGGATCAGGTCGCGGGTCTCGGCGTCCGGGGTCCCGGGGAGCGAGACGATGACGTTCCGGCCGGACTGCGTGTTGATCTCGGCTTCGGAGACACCGGAGCCGTCCACCCGCTGACGGATGATCTCCACGGCCTGGTCGAGCTGCTCGGCGGTGATCTCGCTGCCGCCCTGCACCCGCGGCGCGAGGATCATCTGCGTGCCGCCCTCCAGGTCGAGGGCGAGGCGCGGGCTCCAGCTCGCGGAACCCCACTGGGTGCCCGCGCCCAGCAGGATGGCGAGGAGTGCGGTCAGTGCGCCCAGCCAGACAAGTGTCCGCTTGGCTGCCGTCCCGGGACCGGTACGAGGCATGGTGAGGTGTCCTTATGCAGTGGCGTCCAGGACGCCGAGGTGAACCTGGGGGCGCGGCCGACTACCGGCGCCTTCTGGGAAAATGCTAGTTCTCCGGGTCGGCTTTCGGCTCGCGCCGGCCCCGCGCGTCGGGCTTCCCGGTGCTGCGCTCGCGCTCGAGGCGTGCGAGGGTCTCCTCCGGGGTCTCGACGGCGGAGGAGCCACCGGCGCTCCCCGGGGCGGTGTCCGGACGGTCCACGTCCGCGAGGGAGGACGCGTCGTCGGGTACGGAGGTGCCCTCGTAGGCGTCGAGATCGTTCCGGGTGCCTTCGGCGGGCACCGCTCCCTCCGGGTCCTGCTCCACGACCTTCGCGAGGGCCTGCGTGTGCACGGTGGCGGTGTTGCCGGGGGAGAGCTCCAGGACGGCCTGGTTGTTCTCGGTGTCCACCGAGACGATGGTGCCGAAGAGACCGAACTGCGTCATCACCCGCGTGCCCGGCTCCATCTGCGTCCGCATCTCCTTGACCTGCTGCTGCGACTTCCGCTGACGCCGGAACATCGAGAAGATCAGGAACGCGAGGGCGAGGGGCAGCAGGAGGTTGATGAAGCTGAAACCCCCGCCGTCTGCGGAGGTGTTGGCGGCGAGTACGTCTGCGAGCACTGGGAAGTATCCGTTCCGGGAGCGGGGCTGTGGGCAGCACCCCCGTGCACCGCGGCACGCGAGGGTGAACCCCCAGTGTAGAGGGGGAAACTGGGCGTACCGGTGCCCGCGGGGCTGCTAGGGCCAGGTCGGGGGAGGTCCGTCGGCGTCCGGGAGGTCCTCGGGCACCACGGAGAACAGGTCCTCCGGCATGTTCGCGGCGATGCTCTGCGGGATCTCCAGGCCGAGGTGCCGCCACGCGGCGGCGGTGGCGATGCGGCCGCGCGGCGTCCGCCCGAGCATGCCCTCGCGCACCAGGTAGGGCTCGGCCACCGTCTCCACGGTCTCGGGCTCCTCACCCACCGCGATCGCGAGCGTGGACAGTCCCACCGGCCCCCCGTTGAACTTGGTGATCAGTGCGGTGAGCACGGCGCGGTCCAGCCGGTCCAGGCCCCGGGCATCCACCTCGTACATGTCCAGTGCGGCGCCGGCGCTCCGGGCGTCGATGAGATCGGTCCCGTGCACCAGCGCCCAGTCACGGACGCGGCGCAGCAGCCGGTTGGCGATGCGCGGGGTACCCCGGGAGCGGCCGGCGATCTCCGCGAAGGCGGCGGAGTTGACCTTCATGTCCATGAGCATCGCGGATCGGCGCAGCACCAGTTCCAGTTCCTCCGTGGAGTAGAACTCGAGGTGGCCGGTGAAGCCGAAGCGGTCACGGAGCGGGCCCGGCAGCAACCCCGCACGCGTGGTGGCACCCACGAGGGTGAAGGGCGGCAGCTCGAGCGGGATGGCCGTGGCACCGGCACCCTTGCCCACGATGATGTCCACCCGGAAGTCCTCCATGGCCATGTAGAGCATCTCCTCCGCCGGCCGGGACATGCGGTGGATCTCGTCGAGGAACAGCACCTCGCCGTCCGTGAGGGAGGAGAGGATCGCGGCGAGGTCGCCCGCGTGCTGGATGGCGGGGCCGGAGGTGATGCGCAGGGGCGCGTTCATCTCGGCGGCGATGATCATGGCCAGCGTGGTCTTGCCGAGACCGGGCGGGCCGGAGAGCAGCACGTGGTCCGCGCTCCGCCCGCGGAGCCTGGACGCCTCCAGCACCAGGGAGAGCTGCCCCCGCACACGCTTCTGCCCCACGAAGTCGTCGAGGTTCTTGGGCCGCAGCGCCGCCTCGACGGCGCGGTCCTCGGGATCCGCCGCGGGCGCCACCAGGGGGGCGTCGTCGGTGCCGCCCGCGGTCACGAGCCCACCCTGGTGCGGGCCGAGGTGCGCGCACCGTCCTGGCCGAGCCGGCGGAGCGTGAGTTTGAGGATCTGGCCCACGTCGCCCGTCGCGGCGATCTCGGGCGCCTCGGCGACGGCGGCGTCGACGGCGGCGCCGGCGTCCTTCTCGGACCAGCCGAGGCCCATCATCGCGGTGAGCACCTGCCCCTGCCAGGTCTTCGCCGGGACGCCCGGTGCGGCCTCCGGCGGCACGAGCTTCCCGGCGAGTTCGAGCACGATGCGGCGGGCGCCCTTGGGGCCGATGCCCGGCACCTTGCTGAAGGCCTTGTCGTCCCCCGCGGAGGCCGCGACCCGGATGGCGTCCGGTGCGTGGACGGCGAGGACGGCGAGCGCCAGCCGCGGGCCCACGCCGCTGACGGCCAGGAGGGTCTCGAAGACCTCGCGCTGGTCGGCGTCCTCGAAGCCGAAGAGGGTCATGGAGTCCTCGCGGATGATCATCGCGGTGGCGATGCTCGCGTCCGCACCGACGCGGAGTCCGGCGAGGGTCTGCGGCGTGGCCTGCACCAGCATGCCGAAACCGTTGACGTCGAGGACGGCGGAGTGCAGGCCCACGTGGGTCACTGTCCCGCGCAGGGAACTGATCATGAGGAACTCCAGGGTGCTGTGGGGGTACGGCGGACGGCGACCGGTCGTCCGAACATACGTTCTATTGTGCAACGGTACAGGAGAGCCGCCGGTGGGTCAGCGGCGCCGGGCGCGGGCCTCGGCGTCGGCCCAGATCCGCTGGGCGGGGGTGAGCGAGGACGTCCCGGTGGGGGCACCGGATGCCGCTCCCCTGCGCCAGGCGTGCGTGATGGCCAGCGCCAGCGCGTCCGCCGCGTCGGCGGGCCGGGGCGCGGTGTCGAGGCGGAGGATCTTGGTCACCATCGTGGTCACCGCGGCCTTGCCCGCCTGCCCGTTCCCGGTGACCGCCGCCTTCACCTCCGTGGGGGTGTGCAGGGCCACGGGGATGCCCCGCCGGGCCGCGGCGACGATCACCACGCCGGAGGCCTGCGCCGTCCCCATGACGGTGCTGACGTTGAGCTGGCTGAAGACGCGTTCCACGGCGAGCACCTGCGGCTGGTGGAGATCCAGCCAGGTGTCCACGGCCTCGGAGATCACCAGCAGCCGCTCGTCCAGGCTCCTGCCCGCCTCGGTGCCCACCACGCCCACGGCCACCAGGGTGGAGCGCCGGTTCGGTTCGACGTCCACCACCGCGAGGCCGCAGCGGGTGAGACCGGGGTCCACCCCCATCACGCGGTAGGTCACGGCACGCGCCGCCCGGGGATGCTCACGGGCCCGATGTCAGTCGTCCTCGAGCTCCGCCAGCACGTCCTCGGACAGGGTGGCGTTCGAGTACACGTTCTGGACGTCGTCGAGGTCCTCGAGGGCGTCCACGAGCTTCAGGAACGTGCGTCCGCCGTCGGCGTCGAGGTCCACCTGCATGGAGGGGACGAACTCCACCTCGTCGGTGTCGTAGCCGATGCCGCTCTCGTCGAGGGCCGCCACCACCGCGCGGAGGTCCTGCGGTTCGGAGATGATCTCGAAGGTGTCGGAGGACTCCTTGACCTCGTCCGCACCGGCGTCGAGCACCGACATCAGGAGCTCGTCCTCGGTGAGGTCGTTCTTCGGCAGCGTGACCACGCCCTTGCGCGCGAAGAGGTAGGCCACGGACCCGGGGTCGGCGACGGTGCCGCCGTTGCGGCTGATGCCCAGACGCACCTCGGAGGCCGCACGGTTCTTGTTGTCCGTGAGGCACTCGATGAGCAGCGCCGAGCCCTGGGGTCCGCGCGCCTCGTACATGATGGTCTGGTAGTCCACCGCCTCGCCCAGCAGTCCTGCACCGCGCTTCACCGCGCGGTTGATGTTGTCGATGGGCACGGAGGTCTTCTTGGCCTTGGACACCGCCAGCTCGAGTCCGGGGTTACCGGCGACGTCGGCGCCGCCGGCCCGCGCGGCCACCTCGATGTTCTTGATCAGCTTCGCGAACGACTTCGCCCGCTTGGCGTCGATCGCGGCCTTCTTGTGCTTGGTTGTTGCCCATTTGGAGTGGCCCGACATGCTTACGCTTCCCCTCTGATCATCCGGATGAAAAGTTCGTGGACCCGCCTCTCCCCCGTGACCTCCGGGTGGAAGCTCGTGGCCAGCAGGTTCCCCGAACGCACAGCGACAATTCTAGCGACCGCCGCCACGTCCCGTCCCGCACCCTGTGCAGGGTCTCCGCCGGGACCGTGCACCGGGCCTGCCGCGGGGCCCGGGGCCGGCGTCCTCCCGGCCGATACCTCGGCGAGCACCTCGACGCCCTCGCCCACCTGCTCCACCCCGGGTGCGCGGATGAAGACGGCGTGCACCGGGTCCGCGGCCCCGGCGTCGCCCGTGGCGGCCAGGCCCGCGAAGGCGAGGTCCGTCTCGAAGGATTCCCGCTGGCGGCCGAAGGCGTTGCGCCGCACCACGATGTCGAGGCCACCGAGGGTTCGCTGCGGATCCCCCGATCCGTCGGTCGCGGGGTCGGCCACCACGTCGGCGAGGAGGATCATGCCCGCCCAGGAGCCGTAGACCGGCAGGCCGCCCGCGATCCGCTCCCGCAGCGGCTCCGCCAGACCGAAGGCGCGCGTGAGCTTGTCCATGACGGTGGACTCCCCGCCCGGGATGATCAGGCCGTCGATGCCCGCGAGCTCCGCGGGGCGGCGCACCGGGACGGCACGGCCGCCGAGGGCGGTGACGGTGGCCACGTGCTCCCGCACGTCCCCCTGGACCGCGAGGACACCCACGACGACGCCGCGGCCCCGGGTCCCGGCGCTGGGCGCCGGACCCGCCGCAGGAACGGCCGCCGGAGCGCCGTCGGAGGTGGGCAGGGGTGCCGAGAAGGACGGTGAGGTCATCCGACGATTCTAGATCGACCCCCGAGCACCTGTCGGGGCGCTCGGGCGTCCGACGCCCCGGGGATCCAGGGAAGGGCCCGCGGCGGCGATAGTCTGGGGGGATGAATCCCCTTCCAGTCCTCGTGGGCAAGGCCGTACGCATCGCCTCCCGCCTGCGCGGCGGCGGCTCCGCCCTTCCCGGCCTCGTGGTGGAACGCCTCGATCCCGGTTTCATGGGGCGGGCGCTCGCGGCGGTCCCCCACGGCGTGGTGGTGGTGAGCGGCACCAACGGCAAGACCACCACCACGAAGATGGTGGTGGAACTCCTCGAGGGTCAGGGCCTGACGGTCTTCACGAACCGCACGGGCAGCAACTTCACGCGCGGTGTCGCCGCGGCCCTGCTCGGGGAGGTGGACTGGCGGGGGCGCCTGAAGGCGGACGTGGCCGTCCTGGAACTCGACGAGGCCCACGCCGTGCACTTCGTGAAGCTCGTCCCCCCGCGGTACTCCCTGCTCCTGAACGTGCTCCGCGACCAGCTGGACCGCTTCGGGGAGATCGACGCCACCACACGGCTCCTGGAGCGCATCGCCCTGGCCACCACGGGCACCGTGGTGCTGAACCGGGAGGACCCCCGGGTCGCCGGGATCGCCTCCTCGGTCACCGAGGCCGATGTCCGCTACTTCGGCCTCGACGCGACCCTGCGGAGCACCTTCCCCAACGACGACGAGCTGCGCGGCGCCGAGGGAACCGCGCCGGCGTCGGCCCTGCCCGCGGACGTGGTGCTCCGGTCCGTGGACGGGAACTCGGCGGAGTTCGAGGTGGACGGCGCCACCACGCGCACGGACCTGCGCCTGCGCGGCGTGTACAACATCTTCAACGCCGCCGCGGCGCTCGCCGCCGCCCGGGCGGTCCTCGGGGTCTCCGCCGACCGGGACGCGCTGTTCTCCTCGCTCGCCGCCGTCGAGCCCGCCTTCGGCCGCGGTGAGAGCCTCGTGGTGGACGGCCGGCCCCTCGAGCTCGTGCTCGTGAAGAACCCGAGCGGCTTCCGGCTGGGGCTGAAGTCCTTCGACCCCGCCGGCTGCGCCACCATGATCGCGATCAACGACAACTACGCCGACGGGCGCGACATGTCCTGGCTGTGGGACGTGGACTTCGACTCCCTCGGGCTCGACGGCGTGGACGTGGTCAGCGGCGTCCGCGCGTACGACATGGCGCTGCGCCTACGGTACGACGACGTCCGGGTGGGAGCGGTGGACCCCGACATCACGGCCGCGCTCCGGCAGTTCGTCGCAGGCTCGGCGGACCGGCCCAAACGCATCTTCTGCACCTACACCGCCATGCTCGCGGTCCGCCGCGAGCTCTCCAAGATCACGAAAGTGGAGGTGGTCTCATGACCGACGCACCGTCCGCCGCCGACCTCACCGCCGCCCCCGCGGACTCGTCGAAGGGAACGCTCCGCATCCTGCAGCTGTACCCGCGGGAGATGAACATCTACGGCGACTACGGCAACGTCCTCGTGCTCAAGCAGCGCCTCGCCTGGCGCGGCTACGGCGCGGAGATCCTCGAGTACGACGCCGGGGACGCGTTCCCGGACGACGTCGACGTCGTCGTGGGCGGTGGCGGACAGGACAGCGGCCAGGTGGTCATCCAGGACGACCTCCAGGCGATCGCGCCCCGCCTGCGGGAGCTCGCCGAGGACGGCACCCCGATGCTCCTGATCTGCGGGCTCTACCAGCTCTTCGGGAGGTCCTTCCGCACGCACGACGGCACCGTGATCCCCGGCATCGGCGTGCTGGACCTCGAGACCCGCGGCGGGACCGAGCGATTGATCGGCAACGTGGTGGCCACCAGCGAGGAGTTCGGCGAGATCCACGGGTACGAGAACCACAGCGGCCAGACCTTCCTCGGGGCCGGGCTGGAGCCGCTCGCCACCGTCACCAAGGGTGCCGGCAACAACTCCGAGGAGAAGCACGAGGGCGCCCGGTACAAGAACATCGTGGCCAGCTATCTCCACGGCTCCCTGCTGCCGAAGAACCCCGCGATCGCCGATTTCCTGCTGCGCACCGCGGCGGAGCGGAAGTTCGGATCGTTCGCCGCCGCCGGGGTGGACGGCTCCCGGGCGGACCCCGCCCGCCAGCACGCGGGAGCCCGCCCCCGCTGATCCGAGCGGGTACCGCAGACAGCATCGCGGACCACCGGTCAAGGGGGTACCCGTACGGCTCCGGCGGCAGGACCGGCGGGTAGCGTTCGACGTGGCGGACCCGCTGACGGGTCCGCACCACCTCAGACCCGTTCGGGTCCGGACAAGGAGCGTCATGGCCAAGGGAGTAGCAGCAGTCTGGGTACCGGTCGAGGACATGGACCGGGCCGTCAAGTTCTACCGGGACACCCTCGGGCTCGAGCTGACCATGCAGGATCCCGACTGGAGCGAGATCGACGCCGGTGGCCTCACGATCGGCCTCAACGCCCGCGAGAGCACCTCCGGCGGCGCGGACGGCGGCGCCGTCATCAGCTTCCAGCCGGACGGTTCCATCGAGGACGAGCTCGAGCGGGTCTCCTCGCGGGGCGCCTCGATCGAGGGTGAGATCAGCGACCACCCGTGGGGGCGGATCCTGCCCTTCAAGGACACCGAGGGCAACGACCTCCAGTTCTACACACCGCCGTCGGGCGACTGAGCCCCGAGCAGCGGTAGCTGACACGGGACCCCCGGCGTTCCCGCCGGGGGTCCCGTTCGCTGTACCAGGGGACCTGCGCCTGCGCCTGCGTCGTCAGGAGGGGATCCTGCTCTTCGCGGCCTCCCGTCGGAGCGCCTGGGCGTCGTAGTCCGTCAGGAAACCCTGGCGTTCGAGGGCACGCGTGCTCTCCTTCACCGCGCGCACGTAATCGGCGCGGTTCCGGTAGAGGCCGTCCAGCGTCTGCTGCGCCAGAGGCACCTCGTACCCGGCGATGAAGCAGAACGACGCCCCGGTCGCGTTGCCGTACCAGGTACTGGTGGGCGCGTCGAGGTAGGGCGAACGCAGGCCGCCCTGCACATTGCCGACCTCGTCCAGCACCGGTACGCCGTCGCGGACGAGGATCGGTTCCGCCCGCGGAGGCGCGATGTCGTCACGCACCCAGCGGTCCAGGTTCCTCAGCGCCGCGTCGAAGAAGATGGAACTGGGGAAACGGCTCCGCGGGCCCTCGTTGCACGAGGCCGGCGGGACGTCCCGCCCTGCCGCGAGGATGTCCGCCGACCGCGCCGAGAACGTGAGCTCGTCCGGGGTGGCGTGCCCGGCACCGGCCATCTCGTAGTGGCGGTACCGGTCCCCAGGCTCGTCGCTGTCCGCCCGGCGGGAGCCGATGCCGCGCAGGTAGTCGGACTGCGACATCATCCGCATGACCGGCACACCGACGTCCTGGAACTGCCTGCGCTCGTCGTCCACGGGTGGGGCCGCCTCGCACTGGTTCATCGGGTAGGCGCCTGCGAAGGCGCCTCCGGCGACGGCCACGAGGTACGCGTCGTAGATCGGCGCGCCGTCGGACTCCACCACACGCGGGTGCACCCCGTTGATGTAGTTGACCAGGAAGCCGCCGGTCTGCGAGTAGCCGAAGCCGTAGGCGTGCTCCACCCGCGTGGTGGGCGCGCCGTACCGCAGCGGGTTGGTGGCGGCGTCGCTGCGGAGCCAGGCCCCCACCTGCGAGTAGATGTCCCAGACGAGCCCGTTCTCGGTGGTCCGTGAGGAATCGGCCGCCACGGTGGAGCAGTTGGCGGGGTCCTCGAGCGGCAGCGGGTTGGCGAAGGACAGCGAGGCGTACCGCTGGGGGTCGAAGGTCTTCAGGGCCTCCACGGCCACGGGCTTGGCGGTGATCCCCACCCAGGCGTCCCCGTTGGCGATGATCTGCTCCTGCGCGAGGGCCCAGCCGATGTTGAGGTCGAACAGGTTGCTGGGGTTCAGCATCTCCACCACCACGTTGCCGCTGAACCGGTGGTCACGCGCCGGCCGGCGCACCAGCACCCGGGTGGTGTACGGGGCGTCCGCGGTACGCACCTCGGCGGGGCCGGCGTCGGGCCAGGTGTAGACGTTCGAGGTACCACTGACCAGGTACTCCTCCTCCACGTAACGGCTCTTCGCCAGATCCTGCGGGACCTCCTGGTAGCCGGCGGCACCGAAGGGGTGCGAGTCGGGGGTGACCGCCAGGGGTCCCCGGACCTCCGGGACCGGGGTGCGACCGGGGTCGACGGTCGGGGAGGGTGTCGGGGCCGCGGGCGGAACGGGGTCGGCCGCGACGGCGGCCGGCACGGTGGATGCGCTGAGACCCGTGACCACGAGGGCCACGGTCAGCAGGAGGGACGTCCGGGAACTGCGTCTCATCGTTACTCCTTCTCGGGACCGGGCAACACTGCCCGGTCGGCTCCGCGGCGCACCGGCGTCGGTGCCGCGCGTCCCTGCCGGCCCGGCGCCCCTGCCCGGGACGCCGGCCCCCAGGCGGCGAAGCACCTCGAGACTAGGTACCGGGCCCGCGAGGGTCAAGGGTGCTGCACAAGCGGGGAGGAACGTGCAAAAGTGGTTTCCATGAGCAACCCTTTCCTCACGCCCAGCACGCTCGACCACCAGTTGCCGCCGTTCGCCGAGATCCGCGACGAGCACTACCTGCCCGCGTTCGACGCCGGCTTCGCCGAGCACCTCGCGGAGATCGACGCCATCACCTCCTCGCAGGAGACGCCGACGTTCGAGAACACCGTGGTCGCCCTGGAACGCGCGGGGAGAACGCTCGGGCGCGTGTCCGGCGTCTTCTTCAGCAACTCGGTCAGCCATGCGACGGCGGCCGTCCAGGAGATCGAGCAGCAGATCTCACCCCGCATCGCGGAGCACGAGGACAACATCATGCTGGACCGCGCCCTGTTCGAGCGGCTCCGCCAGGTGCCGCTCGACGGGCTCGACGACGAATCCACCCGCCTGGTCCAGGAGTACCTGAAGAGCTTCGTGCGGGCGGGTGCCGAGCTGGACGACGACGCGCAGGCCACGCTCCGCCGGCTCAACGCCGAACTCTCCACCCTCAGCACCGAGTTCTCGCAGAGGCTCCTGAAGGACACGAACGACTCCGCGCTGCTCCTCGACGCGGCCGAGGAGCTCGACGGCCTCTCCGCGGACGCCGTCTCCGCCGCCGCGAACGCAGCCGCGGACGCAGGGCACGAGGGCAAGTACCTGCTCACCCTGATCCTCCCCACCACGCAACCGGCCCTCGAATCACTCACGGACCGGGACGTCCGCCGTCGGCTCCACGAGGCGTCCGTGACCCGCGGCGCACGCGGGAACGACGCCGACACGCTCGCCACCGCCACGCGCATGGCCGCGCTCCGGGCCGAGCGCGCCGCCCTGCTCGGGTTCGACACCCATGCGGCCGCGGCGACGGACAACCAGACCGCACCCTCCCTCGAGGCGATCCTGGACCGGATGCGCGAACTGGCCGCACCCGCGGTGCGCAACGCACGCGCGGAGGCCGCGGAGCTGGAGGCCGAGGCGGGCCACCCGATCGAGCCCTGGGACTGGGAGTACTACGCGGCGCGGGTGCGGAAGGCGAAGTTCGACGTCGACCTGGATGCCCTGCGCCCCTACTTCGAGCTCGAGCGCGTGCTCCAGGACGGCGTGTTCCATGCCGCCACCCGCCTGTACGGGCTGACGTTCACCGAGCGCCCCGACCTCGTGGGCTATCACCCGGACGTCCGCGTGTGGGAGGTGTTCGACGAGGACGGCTCGGCCCTCGGACTGTTCCTCGGGGATTACTACACGCGCGACACCAAGAGCGGTGGCGCCTGGATGAACTCCTTCGTGCACCAGTCCGCACTCGAGGGCACGCGCGCCGTGGTGGTCAACAACCTGAACATCTCCAGGCCCGCGGCGGGTGAACCCACACTGCTCTCCTACGACCAGGTGGTCACCCTGTTCCACGAGTTCGGCCACGCGCTCCACGGATTGTTCTCCGACGTCACCTACCCGAAGTTCTCCGGCACCGCCGTACCCCGTGACTTCGTGGAGTACCCGTCCCAGGTCAACGAGATGTGGATCCTCTGGCCGGAGATCGTGGCGAACTACGCCCGTCACCACGAGACCGGCAAGGCGCTCCCGCAGGAGGTGATCGACCGCATCCACGCCGCCGGCACCTGGGGCGAGGGCTTCGAGACCACCGCCTACCTCGGCGCCGCACTCCTCGACCTCGCGTGGCACTCGTTGCCCGCGGGCCGGGAGATCGCGGACCCGCTGGCGTTCGAGGCCACGGCGCTCGCCGAGGCCGGCGTCGACTTCGCACCGGTACCACCGCGGTACCGCACCTCCTACTTCAAGCACATCTTCGCGGGCGGGTACGCGGCGTCCTACTACGCGTACATCTGGAGCGAGCTGCTCGACGCCGACACGGTGGAGTGGTTCAGGTCCTCCGGCGGGCCCACCCGGGAGAACGGCGAGCACTTCCGGCGCGAGCTGCCCTCGCGGGGCAACAGTATCGATCCGCCGCAGGCGGTCCGGAACTCCCGCGGGCGCGAAGCCGAGCTCCGGCCCCTGCGGGCGTCGCGGGCTCGCCCGAGGTGTCCCCGAACCGCCGAGGACGCCTCGGCGCCGCAGCGCAGGAACGGGCGGACCCACCGCGGGGATGCCCGGACACAGGACAGGACCGCAGCCCGGGCTGCGGTCCTGTCCTGTGTTGTCCTGCCCTGTGTCTGCGTCCGGCGTACCGGGCCTGCTACCAGCCGCGCTCGGCGAGCCGGTGCGGCTCCGGGATCTCGTCCACGTTGATGCCCACCATGGCCTCCCCGAGGCCCCGGGACACCTTGGCGATCACGTCCGGGTCGTCGTGGAACGTGGTGGCCTGCACGATCGCGTTGGCGCGCTCCGCCGGGTTGCCGGACTTGAAGATGCCGGAGCCCACGAACACGCCGTCGGCGCCGAGCTGCATCATCATCGCCGCATCCGCCGGGGTGGCGATCCCGCCGGCGGTGAACAGCACCCCGGGCAGCTTGCCCGCGGAGGCCACCCCCGCACCAGGGCGTACGGGGCCTGGAGCTCCTTCGCCGCGACGTAGAGCTCGTCCTCGGCCATGGAGGACAGGCGGTTGATCTCCGAGCGGATCCTGCGCATGTGCATGGTCGCGTTCGAGACGTCACCGGTCCCGGCCTCACCCTTGGAGCGGATCATCGCCGCACCCTCGTTGATGCGACGCAGCGCCTCCCCCAGGTTGGTGGCACCGCACACGAAGGGCACGGTGTACTTCCACTTGTCGATGTGGTTCGTGTAGTCGGCGGGGGTGAGCACCTCGGACTCGTCGATGTAGTCGACGCCGAGGGACTGCAGCACCTGCGCCTCCACGAAGTGACCGATGCGTGCCTTGGCCATGACGGGGATGGAGACGGTCTCGATGATGCTGTCGATCATGTCGGGGTCGCTCATCCGTGACACGCCGCCCTGCGCCCGGATGTCCGCGGGCACCCGTTCCAGTGCCATGACGGCCACGGCACCGGCGTCCTCGGCGATGCGGGCCTGCTCGGCGGTGACGACGTCCATGATCACGCCGCCCTTGAGCATCTCGGCCATCCCGCGCTTGACCCGGTCACCGCCGGTCCGTGCTGCGGCTGTCGGGTTTCCTTCAGTGGACACGTTTGCCCCTCAGAGCTAGTTGGGAGTTGGAATCTCATGATACGGCTCCACCCCCGAGGACACGGCGTCGGGTACGGGAGCCCGAGACCGGTCAGGTCCAGTAGAGGAGCCGTGCTTCGGGCAGCCGCCGCTCGAGCCCGTCGACGAACCACTGCCGCATCTCGGCCATGGTCTGCTTCGGGTACACGTACTTCACACCACCGAACTTGGAGCGTTTCCGGCTCCGCGCGTCCTCGTCCATCTCGAGCTTGGTGTTCGGGTACCAGCCGAGCAGCACCTCCTTGCTCGCGGGCGTGAAACGGTGCGTGATGATTTCCGCCGTGAGATCGAGGTCCTCGATGCCGGCGATCGCCTGCGCGACGTCGTCGAGCAGTGCGCCGTACTGCTCGCGCCAGCCGGGCACCGGCATGATCGGGGCGATCGTCAGCCCCACCCGGTACCCGGCCGTCGCCACGGCCCGGAGTGCTGCCAGCCGGGCGGGCATGCGCGCGGTACCGCCCTCGAACCGGTTGGCCACGTCCGCGGCGTTCACCGAGAACCGGATCCGGGTACGGCGCCCGTGGTCGAGGGTCACCAGCTCACGGACGTCGTCGAACTTGGTGGTGAAGCGCAGCTGGACGTCGCTGCCGAACCCACCGGCACCCACCCGCGAGATCGCCGCGGCGAGCGAACCGGTGACGCTCTCGATGCCGAGCGGGTCAGTGTAGCAGGAGAGCTCGAAGGTGGTCCCCTCGTGCCCGCGCTCGATGGTGCCGCTGGTCACGGCACCGCGGCCGGCGTGCGTGGTGATGCCGCCGAGCACGTCGTCGATGTTGGCGTACACGCGGGTCACCGGTGGCCCCTGCAGCGATCCCGCGAGGTAGCAGTACTGGCAGTGCGCGGGGCACCCCTTGGCCAGGTCGATCCGCCAGTCCGCGCTCGGCGGGATGGGCTGCGGCTTGAGGGCGCTCGGTGGGGCCACGACCACGCCCAGGGTGTTCTTCGCCGACGCGTACGTCTCCCGCTCGCTGTTCCCCCGTAGCCCCGTCAGGGCGTTGCCGGGCAGGAACCGGATGTCCGTGACCCCGGCCTGCTCGCACCGCCGGACGATCTCGGCGGTGTGCGGCAGCTCGGCCGCGGCGCGGGTGATCAGCACGTGCTTGGGCACCCACAGGCGTGTTGGCGCGAGGGTGGTCAGGTCGAGTTCCCGGGCTGTGGTCATCGATGTGTACAACACCCGTGGGAGCCGGGATGTTCCGTGGATCCCGCACCCCGGGCGTGCTCCCCGGGCCGTCACGGAGCGTCATCTTCCCCCGGTGCGCTGGTCGTGGGAACAGTGCTCGTCTAGCCTCGGGAGCACAGATCAAGAGTTCCGATGCGAAGCCCTGGCTCGTCGGGCGGCAACCCTCTCCCGTGGCGGGGTGCCCCAGGTGACGATCCGGCCCGCGCATCGAGCGCAGGGCAAGCACGGCGTCGGCCCCCGGGCCGCGCCTCTCCGGAAGGACCTCCGCATGCCCGTACCAGCATCCCTCCAGCGACCCGCTGTGGCCGTCACCGGCGCCGGCGCCGACTACGACCTGCTCGCCGTCCGCTTCCGGCCCCTCTTCGCGCGGATCGCCGAGGGCGCATCGCGCCGGGAGCAGGAGCACGAACTGCCCCGCGCGGAGATCCGGGAGCTGATCGACGCCGGCTTCGGCGCCCTGCGGGTACCGGTGGCCGACGGCGGCTCCGGGGCCTCGCTGCCCCAGCTGTTCCGGCTCCTCACCGAACTGGCCGCAGCGGATCCGAACCTCCCGCAGGCACTGCGCGCGCACTTCGCCTTCGTGGAGGACCGCCTGGTCTCCACCGGTCCGCAGCGCTCGAGGTGGCGCGCCCGGTTCGTGGACGGCGAGATCGTCGGCAGCTCGTGGACCGAGGTGGGCGCCGTGCCCCTCGGGGACGTGGGTACCAAGGTGACACGCCACGCAGGTGGTACCGACACCGGGTTCTCGATCACGGGCACGAAGTACTACTCCACGGGCAGCATCTTCGCCGACTGGATCGACACCTTCGCCCAGCGCACCGACAACGGCGTGAAGGTGATCGCCGTCGTGAACGCCCACCAGCCCGGGGTGACCCACCGGGACGACTGGGACGGGTTCGGTCAGCGCACCACCGGATCGGGGACCTCCACCTTCGAGCAGGCGCACGTGGACCCGGAGAACGTCATCGACTTCGACACACGCTTCAAGTACCAGACCGCGTTCTACCAGGCGGTGCTCCTCGCGGTCCTGGCCGGGAGCATCACCGCCGCCGAGCGTGAGGTGGCGCAGGAGGTCAGGAACCGCACACGGATCTTCAGCCACGGCAACGCGTCCTCCTTCGCGGCCGACCCGCAGATCCTGCAGGTGATCGGGCAGGTCTCCGCCGCCGCCTACGCCGCGGACGCGACGGTGGAACGCGCCGCGCGTGCCCTGCAGCTCGCCCACGAGGGCGCGTTCCTCGGGGACGACGACGAGGACGAGCGCCGCAACGACGCCGCGGAACTGGAGACGGCGAAGGCCCAGGTGATCCTCAGCTCGCTCGCCACGCACGCCGTGTCCGACGTCTTCGACGCGCTCGCCGCCTCCGGGGTGGGCCGGTCGAAGAACTTCGACCGGCACTGGCGGAACGCCCGGACCGCCGCGAACCACAACCCCTGGGTGTTCAAGGCGAGGATCGTCGGGGACCACAGCGTCAACGGGACACCTCCGCCCCGGGTCTGGTCCATCGGTGCCGCACCCGTGGGGAACACGCCACCACCGCGCCTATGATGGTGAGCCCGGTACGCGGCTGGTCTCGAACGTCAGGAGTCGGTGCCGGGGTACCGCCGTCGGACCAGCCGGAAGACTCCATGACAGATCCCGAGACCGCCACGACCTTCCAGCTGGAGCGCCTGGACCGGTGCGCCGTGCTGCTGCGCCCCGGGCGGGACGCCCGGATCACCGAGGCGGACGCGGTGGAGATCCTGCAGCGGAGCTTCGCCCTCACGGGTCGGCGCCAGTACGTGCTCCACTTCGACCTCCGGCGGGTCTCCCGGATCTCCGCCGGAGCGCGCCGCACCTTCGCCTCGGCACGGGACGTCCTGGCCTGCGCCCTGGTCGGCGCGCGGCCCATGGACCGGATGCTTGCGGTGCCCTACGAGCAGGCCGCCTACCCCTCGCAGTACTTCACCGACCCACGGGCGGCGCTGGAGTGGTTGGCGATGATGCACGACGTGCTCTGCGCCGACCCGGTGGAGCACACCATGAGCCTCACCGTGGACGTGGACCCCTTCGATCGGCGCCGTATTTCCTGACGTTAGCGGACGAAGCTCAGCCTTTGAGCAGGATTGGCCCAGCCGGGCGTTCGCCCGAAAATCCCGCTGATAGCTTCATCGGGACAGAGGCCGCCCAGGGCGCATCCTGACAGAGGATGCAGCGCTCGGCAGCACAGGTATCGAGGCAGCTGGGGAGCTCGCTCATGACATCTCGGGAACGCGAACAACTGATCCTCGACAACCTGCCGCTGGTGGGTTTCCTGGTCTCCAACCTGTGCGCCCGCGCCACCCACCTCTCCCGGGAGGATCTGGCCTCGGTCGGGGCGATAGCCCTGATCACCTCCGCCGACTCGTTCGACCCCACGCTGGGCGTACCCTTCGGCGCGTACGCACGGCGCAGGATCACCGGTGCGTTCGCGGACGAGCTCCGCTCCAACGACTGGGCACCGCGCTCGGTCCGACGCCGCATCGGCGAGACCGCAGTTGCGCAGGAGGCCCTCGCCGCCTCCCTCGGCCGGACCCCCACCACCGACGAGCTGGCCATGACACTCGGTGTGACCCGCCAGGAGGTCCGCACCACCCTCGACGATTCCGCGCGCACCGTCCAGGCCCTCGACGAGACGGTCCTCGAGATCGTCCCCTCGCTCGACCAGCTCCCCGAGGCGTCCATCCTCGCCGACGAGCAGGTCCACCACGTCCGGGCCGCGGTGACGCATCTCCCCGCCCGGATGCGCCACGTCATCGAGCGGATCTTCTTCGACGGGCAGTCCGTCACCCAGGTCGCCGACGAGCTCGGCACCACCCACTCCGCGGTGTCACAGCAGAAGTCCGAGGCGCTCAGGCTCCTGCAGGACGGCCTGTCGACGCACTACGCCGACACCACGGAGTCCTCCTGCATCCCGGTGTCCCGGATCTCCCCGAAGCGCCGCGCGGAGTACCTCTCGGCACTCGGCACGGCGCTCGCCCCGGTCCGCAGCGGCGTCGTGGGCCTGGCCTCCGCCTGCTGAGCGGGCACTGGGCGGCCCGATCACCAGCGTCGGACACCCACCTGCAGAACCGACAGGATCCGGGCCACCGGCCCGGGTCCTGTCGTGCTCCTGCTCCTGCTCCTGCTCCTGCTCCTGCTCCTAGGACGGTCGATCGGATTCGAGGGACTGCAGCCGCACCGTCCGCAGGCGCTGGTACACCGTGACCGCGCTCGCGGCGGCCAGGGCCACGAGGACGGCGAGGAGGAACCCCTCGGGCAGCCCCAGGCCGGTGAGCCCCGTGACCACCAGCACGGACACGAGCCGCTCGGCGCGTTCGGCGATACCCACGTTGGCCGTGAAGCCGAGCGACTCGGCCTTCGCACGTGCGTAGGAGACCAGCATCCCCAGCACCAGGCAGACCAGGGCCGCGACGGCGACGGCCGGGTTGTTCCCCCCCAGGAAGAACCAGACGGCGATGCCGGAGAACACGGCTCCGTCCGCGATGCGGTCGAGCGTGGAGTCCAGGAAGCTCCCCCAGGACCCGCTGCGACCTTCCAGGCGCGCCATGATGCCGTCGAGCAGGTCCGAGAAGACGAACAGGGTGATGAACAGGGTGCCCCAGAACAGCTGACCCAGCGGATAGAACACCAGCGCACCGGCGGCGACGCCCACGGTTCCCACGATCGTCACGGTATCGGGGGTGATCCCCCGGTCCAGCAGGAGACGGGCCGGCGGGGTGAGGAGTCGGGTGAAGAAAGCACGTGCGTACCGGTTGAGCATCAGAGACCCGTCGCCTCGTCGGCGACACCGGGGGCCGGCCAGGCCGCAGCCACCTGTGCACGGACCTCGCCGAGCGTCTGCGTGATGGCCTTGGTCTGCGCGATGACGGGCAGGAAGTTCCCGTCACCGCCCCAGCGCGGCACCACGTGCTGGTGGAGGTGCGCCGCGATGCCCGCCCCGCCCGTGACCCCCTGGTTCATGCCGAGGTTGAAACCGGAGGGGTTCGAGACCCGCCGGAGCACCCGCATGGCGGTCTGGGTGAGGGCGGCGATCTCCGCGGTCTCCGCGGCGTCCACGTCCGTGTAGTCGGGGACGTGCCGGTACGGGCACACCAGCAGGTGCCCGGCGTTGTACGGGAAGAGGTTCAGCAGCACGAACGCGTGGGTGCCGCGGTGGACGATCAGGGATTCCTCGTCGCTCTGTCCCGGAGCACGGCAGAACGGGCACGTCTGCTCGGAGGTGACCTGGTCCTGCCCGCCCTTGATGTAGGCCAGGCGGTGGGGGGTCCACAGCCGCTGGAAGGCATCGGGCACCCCCGCCAGGTCGAACTCGTCCGTCACCTCCTCGTCCCCCGGGTACCCCTGGGAACCGTCCGGATCCTCGCCGGGCAGGGCTCCGACCGTGCCTCCCGCGTCTCCCCCGCGCCCCATCAGATCGTGGCCTCCCGGCTGCGGACCGCCTCCACGATCCTGCGCACGGCGTCCTCCACCGGCACCTGGTTCTCCTGGCTGCCGTCACGGAAGCGGAAGGAGACGGCGCCGGCCTCCTGGTCCTCACCACCGGCGATCAGCACGAACGGCACCTTCTCCTTGCTCGCTGTCCTGATCTTCTTCGGGAAGCGGTCGGAGCCGGCATCCATGTGCGCGCGGATCCCCTCGGCCTTCAGCCGGTCGACGACGTCGAACAGGTACTCGTTGAACGCCTCGGCCACCGGGATCGCGAGGACCTGCACCGGCGCCAGCCACGCCGGGAAGGCGCCGGCGTAGTGCTCGGTCAGCACCCCCATGAAGCGCTCGATCGAGCCGAACAGTGCGCGGTGAATCATGACGGGCCGCTGGCGCGAGCCGTCGGCGGCCTGGTACTCGAGCTCGAAGCGCTCCGGCAGGTTGAAGTCCAGCTGGATGGTGGACATCTGCCAGGTGCGGCCGATCGCGTCGCGGGCCTGGACCGAGATCTTCGGGCCGTAGAACGCGGCTCCCCCGGGATCGGGCACGAGCTCGAGACCCGAGGACTCCGCGACCTCGGCGAGCGTGCGCGTGGCCTCGTCCCAGATCTCGTCCGAGCCCACCGACTTCTCCGGGTTGCGGGTGGAGAGCTCCAGGTAGAAGTCCTCGAGGCCGTAGTCCTTGAGGAGCCCCAGCACGAAGTTCAGGGTCCCGGTGAGCTCGTCCTTCATCTGCTCGCGGGTGCAGTAGATGTGGGCGTCGTCCTGGGTCATGCCGCGCACGCGCGTGAGCCCGTGGACCACCCCGGACTTCTCGTACCGGTACACGGAGCCGAACTCGAACAGGCGCAGCGGCAGCTCACGGTAGGAGCGTCCGCGGGAGCGGAAGATCAGGTTGTGCATGGGGCAGTTCATGGGCTTGAGGTAGTAGTCCTGCCCGGGCTTGCGCACCGAACCGTCCTCGTTGAGTTCCTCGTCCACGTGCATGGCGGGGAACATGCCGTCCCGGTACCAGTCCAGGTGCCCGGAGACCTCGTAGAGATGGCCCTTGGTGATGTGCGGGGTGTACACGAACTCGTACCCGGCGTCGGTGTGGCGCTTCCGGGAGTAGTCCTCCATCTCCTTGCGGATGATCCCGCCCCTGGGGTGGAACACCGGCAGCCCCGAACCGAGCTCGTCCGGGAAGGAGAAGAGGTCCAGCTCCGTGCCGAGGCGGCGGTGGTCGCGGCGCTCGGCCTCCGCGATGCGCTCCTGGTAGGCCTTGAGGGCGTCCTTGGTGGGCCACGCCGTGCCGTAGATGCGCTGGAGCTGCTTGTTCTTCTCGCTGCCCCGCCAGTAGGCGGCCGCGGAGCGGGTGAGCGCGTAGGCGTTGGAGATGAGCTTCGTGTTCGGCAGGTGCGGGCCCCGGCAGAGGTCCTGCCACACGACGTCACCGGACTTCCGGTCCACGTTGTCGTAGACGGTCAGCTCGCCGGCACCCACCTCCACGGACGCGCCGTCGTCGTCCGTGGCCCCGCCCTTGAGGCCGATCAGCTCGAGCTTGTACGGCTCGTCCTTCATGGCCTGGCGGGCCTCGTCCTCGGACACCACCCGGCGCACGAAGCGCTGGTTGGCGTTGACGATCCTCAGCATCATCTTCTCGAGCTGCTTCAGCTCATCCGGGGTGAAGGGCTCCTCGACGTCGAAGTCGAAGTAGAAACCGTCCGTGATGTAGGGGCCGATGCCGAGCTTCGCCCCGGGCCGCAGCTGCTGCACGGCCTGGGCCATGACGTGCGCGGCGGAGTGCCGGAGCACCTCGAGCCCGGCCGGGTCCTCCAGTGTCACGCCCTCCACCGCCGCACCGTCGCGGAGCACTGTGTCGAGGTCGCGCAGCTCGCCGTCCACGCGCATGACGACGACGTCGCGCCGGTCGGCGAAGAGCTCGGTGCCGGTGGTACCCGTGGTCGCCTGGTGCTCCTCGCCGTCGACGGTGACTTTCATGGGCTCTGGCGCTGACACGGATGGTCTCCTCGGTGCTGGGTCGGTGCCCCGGAACGGGCGTGACGGATCTCCTGGATGGACCGGAGCCGCCGTCCTGATCGTATCGGCTGGCCCCTGGGCCCACCAACAGCCCCGCCGTCGCCGTGGACCCCGGATGCCGGCGCGTCCGGGAGGAATGGCGGGGCGCCCCCCCGCGGTGACACCGGCCGCGGGCCGATCAGCCGCCCGCACATCGACGATCGCGTACGGGGAGCCGTGCGCCCATCCCGAGGAGCACCGTGGACTACACGCCAGAAGCCGGATCCATCACCATGTTCTCCACCTCCTGGTGCGGGTACTGCCGTCGCCTCAAGTCCCAGCTCGACGCCCAGGGCATCGGCTACACGGAGATCAACATCGAGGAGGTCGAGGGCACGGCGGAACTCGTCGCCTCGCTCAACGGCGGCAACCAGACCGTACCCACCGTGATCTTCCCCGACGGCACGTCCGCCACCAATCCGTCCGCCGCCGAGGTCAGGAGCCGCGTGGCCGCGTGAGCCGACCGCCTCGGCGGACCGGCGGCACCGCCCATATGCTGTCAGAGGTGGGTCCGTTCCCTGGTCCCGCCGACCCCAGCGGAAGGACGGCAGAATCATGGTGCACAAAGTTCAGGGAGTCGTGGTGCGGTCGAAGGACGCCCCGTCCAGCATCGAGACCATCCTCGTCCCGGACCCGGGTCCGGGCGAGGCGCTCGTGGACATCATCACGTGCGGGGTGTGCCACACGGATCTGCACTACAAGCAGGGTGGTATCACGGACGATTTCCCCTTCCTGCTCGGCCACGAGGCCACCGGCACGGTGAGTGCGGTGGGCGCCGGTGTCACCGAGGTGGCCCCGGGCGACCGCGTGGTGCTGAACTGGCGAGCAGTGTGCGGCGAGTGCCGCGCCTGCCGCAGGGGTGAGGCGCAGTACTGCTTCAACACCCACAACGCCACGCAGAAGATGACGCTGGAGGACGGCACCGAGCTCACCCCCGCGCTGGGGATCGGCGCATTCGCCGAGAAGACCCTCGTGGCCGCCGGTCAGTGCACCAAGGTGGACCCCGAGGCGGACGCCGCGGCCGTGGGTCTGCTCGGCTGCGGCGTGATGGCCGGCATCGGTGCAGCCCTGAACACCGGCAACGTCGGCTACGGCGACTCCGTGGCCGTGATCGGCTGCGGCGGGGTGGGCATTGCCGCCGTGGCGGGAGCCCGGCTGGCCGGAGCCACCACGATCATCGCGGTGGACATCGACGACCGGAAGCTCGAGCTCGCCCGCGGCCTCGGCGCCACGCACGTCCTCAACTCCACGGAGGCCGATCCGGTGGAGGGCATCCGGAACCTCACCGACGGCAACGGCGCGGACGTGGTGATCGACGCCGTCGGCCGCCCCGAGACCTATACGCAGGCGTTCTATGCACGCGACCTCGCCGGGACGGTGGTGCTCGTGGGCGTACCCACACCGGGCATGACCATCGAGCTGCCGCTGGACGACGTCTTCGGGCGCGGCGGTGCACTGAAGTCCTCCTGGTACGGGGACTGCCTACCCAGCCGGGACTTCCCCATGCTGGTGAACCACTACCTCCAGGGCAACCTGGACCTCGACGCCTTCGTCACCGAGCGCACCACGCTCGACAAGGTGGACGAGGCGTTCGAGAAGATGCACGGCGGCGCGGTGCTGCGCTCGGTGGTGGAGCTCTGATGCCGGCACGCGTGGAGCACCTCGTCACCTCTGGTACCTTCTCGCTCGACGGCGGCACGTGGGACGTGGACAACAACGTCTGGATCGTGGGCGACGACGAGGAGTGCGTGATCATCGACGCACCCCACGACGCCGGCGCGATCGTGGAGCAGGTCAAGGGCCGCACCGTGCGCGCGATCCTGCTGACCCACGCCCACGACGACCACATCCGCGTGGTCCGGGATCTGCAGGAGAGCGTGCAGGCGCCCGTCCACCTGCACGAGGCGGACCGGGAGCTGTGGGACCTGGTGTTCCCGGACACGGCCCCCGACCGCACCATCGCGGACGGCGACGTGATCGACGTCGCCGGGGCACGCCTGACGGCGCTGCACACCCCCGGGCACTCCCCCGGCTCGGTCTGCTACCACCTGGAGGAGGCGGGCACCGTCTTCACCGGCGACACCCTCTTCCAGGGCGGACCCGGTGCCACCGGGCGCTCCTACAGCGACTTCCCCACGATCGTCGAGTCCATCCGCACCCGGTTGCTCACCCTGCCGCCGGAGACGGTAGCGCGCACCGGTCATGGGGACAGCACCACCATCGGTGACGAGGCCCCGCCCCTCGAGGAGTGGATCGCCCGCGGGCCCTGACCCCCGGCCCGGCCGCACGCCCCGCCCCGCCGTGCGCCGGCAGTCCTCCTCGCCCCGCTGTTCCACGAGCAGCGGGGCGAGGTGCGTTCAGACCAGCCGCACCGCGTCCGCGTACGCGGCGAGCAGCGCCCCCTGCACGTCGTCGACGGTGAGGCCGGGTGCCAGGTCCTCGGCCGACCCCGCCGTCGCCGGCCGCCACGCGAGGCCCAGCGCCGCGTAGACCTCCGTCAGCACCGCCCGCAAGGGCGGGGAACCCTCGACCACCAGCACCGACGAGAACAGCCACGCACCGGAGACCACCCGCTGCGCCGTACCCACCAGCTTCACCGCGGGCAGGCCGCCGACCCGCCCGTGCACCGTGAACTCCCCCGGGCAGTACTCACCCGGGACCTCCCCCACGGCGGCATCGAGACCGAGCCCGGTCAGGACGTCCGCGAAGAACGCGCCGAACGCGGCGAACCGCGCCCGCGTGCCCATGACGGCGTCGGAGGCCGGTTCGAGGTGGTCCACCACCAGGCACCCCGGATGGTAGGCGGCGGCACGCCCGCCGGCCCTGCGGACCAGCGGGGCGAAACCCCGTGCCGACGCCGCCCGCCCGGCAGCACCGAATCCCGCCAGCCGGGCATCACGCTGGCCGAAGGCGACGGTGGGGCTCGGACGGTACAGGCGGAGCGTCGCCGGCCGGTCCCCGGCGGCCACCTCGTGGAGGAGGGAGATCCCGCGGCCGAGCTCCGTCGCGGCGTCGGAGGACAATGGATCCAGTACCAGCGCCAGCTCCGCCGCGCCGCCCCAGGGAGTGCTCATCGACCCATCGTAGGCAGTGCCCGGGGAGGGCCTGGACCCGGGGCCCCCGGGCGCGGGATAGCAAAGTCGGCGCCCGGAGTCCATCGGGGTGCGGCGGCGCGGGGGACGATTGCCGTCGTCCGCGGCGTGGGTGAGGGTGGGCAGTGGTGGCACCGTGCCACGCCTGAGGAGGCATCATGTTCTTCCACGTCCAGCAACTGATCAACGAAATCATCCCCGACGAGCCCGATCCCGCGGCAGCGAACGCACTCCAGGAGGGCCTCGGTGGCCAGTTCGGCGAGATGCGGACCATGATGCAGTACCTCTTCCAGAGCATGAACTTCCGCGGGGCATCGGCGAAGCCCTACCGTGACCTCATCCAGGGGATCGGGACCGAGGAGATCAGCCATGTGGAGCTGATCGGTACCACCATCTCGCGGCTGCTCGACGGCTCCCCCCGGTACCAGGGGAAGCTCGACGACCCCCTCGACACGCCGGGCGCAGGCGGCTCGATCCCGCTGAACCTCGCCCTGTCCGAGGGCAACATCCACCACTACCTCGTCGGAGCCCAGGGTGCTCTGCCCGTGGACTCGGCGGGCAACCCGTGGAGCGGCAGCTACGTGTACAACTCGGGGAACCTCCCCCTGGACCTGCTCTACAACCTGATGCTGGAAGCCACCGGTCGCCTGCAGAAGTGCCGGATGTACGAGATGACGGACAACAAGACCGCCCGCTCCACGATCGCCTACCTGATCGTGCGCGACCAGGCGCACGAGAACGGCTACGCCAAGGCCCTGGAGACGCTGGGGGTCAACTGGAAGTCCCTGCTGCCCATCCCGAAGACCAACGCCGAGAAGTTCCCCGAGGTCAAGAAGCTCGTGGACCTCGGGCTGCAGAGCAAGCAGTACACCTTCGATCTCAAGGGGCAGTCGGAGGCCGGCAAGATCTACCAGGGGCTCTCCCCCTCGAACGACGGCACCATGCTGGATGCCAGCGAGCAGGCACCCGAGGGGGTCCCGTCCACGATCGCGGACGAACGCCTCGAGGAGTTCGCGCCGGGCCTGGACCCGGACCTGCTCGCACTGATCCAGGCCACCGCCGACATGGAGATGGCGGACATCGACGCGACGTTCGGTCCCATGACCGCGAGCTGACCCGTCCGGGAACCGATCCCGGGCGGATGACCCGGAACGGATGACACGGAGGACCCTGCACCCACCGGGTGCGGGGTCCTCCGTCGTCGTACCCGCAATCGCCCCGGAGCTCTCGGTGGTGATGCTGTTCGTAGCCGATGACGCCCCGGATGGCTCCAGCCGGTGGAACCCGGTGATTCCCGGCCGTCTCCGGCCGTGGGGTGCTCGGGAACGAGTGGTGCCTACTCGTGCCATCTGCCCCTGCCCTTCCCTAGCGTGGGACGCGAGGAAGGCGATCCAGGTCTCAGCGGATCGTCCTTCCGGGTCAACGCACCGCCGTCACTGCCGACAGCACTGATGTGAGCCGTGCAGGGTCTCCCTCAGCCGCCGTGTGGACCCAGCGTAGAAGTGGCGACGACGTCCCATGGTCATCGTCCTCGTACGCGCTTCGGCCCCAGCCCGACCACGCTCCGAAGGATCGAGAACCCACGATGGACCTACCAGAGGACGCTCCCGATGTGCGGGCAGCCGACCCGGCGCCCCTGCTGACCCCGCTCCCGGAGGATCCCCTGCCCGTGGACCCCGCGGGGCCGAACCGTGGAGAGCTACCGGTCCCCGGATCCGAGGGTGGTCTCTCCGGATCCTCCCCGTTCGACTGGTCGGTGTGGGAGTGGCTGGGCTACGGGGCCATGATCGTGGTGGCCCTCCTGCTGACGGCGATCGCCGTCACCACGCTCTGGTGGATGCTGCACGCGTGGCGGTCCCGTGACAGTCTCCAGCGCACGGGCTTCTCCAGGGCCCCTCGCCCCGCCGCCCACTCGTTCAGCCTCCTGGTGCCCGGGCGGCACGAGGAGGAGGTGATGGGCCAGACCCTGGACCGGCTGGCCGAACAGGACCACCCCGACTTCGAGGTCATCGCCATCGTGGGACACGACGACCCCGGGACGGAAGCCGTTGCCCGTGCCGCGGCCGCCCGCCACCCGGAGCTCATCAAGGTGGTGGTGGACTCCTCCGTCCCGAAGAACAAGCCCAAGGCGCTCAACCTGGCGCTCGACACCGCTCGGGGCAGCGTGATCGGTG
This sequence comes from Arthrobacter sp. RIT-PI-e, assembly GCF_001187915.1. Lineage (GTDB taxonomy): Bacteria > Actinomycetota > Actinomycetes > Actinomycetales > Micrococcaceae > Arthrobacter_D. The sequence continues at coordinate 99,457 of NZ_LGIU01000064.1, forward strand.
TCTTCGACGCGGAGGACGACGTCCACCCGCGACTGCTCTCCCTCGTGGATTCACGCTTCAGCGAGACCGGCGCCGACGTGGTGCAGGGCGGCGTCCAGCTGATGAACTTCCACAGCTCCTGGTGGTCGCTCCGGAACGTCCTGGAGTACTACTTCTGGTTCCGCTCCCGCCTGCACTTCCACGCCAACGCCAAGTTCATCCCGCTCGGGGGCAACACCGTGTTCATCAAGCGGGTGTGGCTCGACTGGTCCGAGGGGTGGGACGCGGAGTGCCTTGCCGAGGACTGCGAGGTGGGCGTCCGCCTCTCCAGCCAGGGAGCCACGGTGGCCGTGGCCTACAGCCCCGAGGTGGTCACCCGGGAGGAGACGCCGGGAACCCTGACGTCCCTGTTCAAGCAGCGCACGCGCTGGAACCAGGGGTTCCTGCAGGTGCTGGGCAAGGGTGAGTGGCGCAAGCTCCCCAGCGCCCGCCAGCGCCTGTTCGCACGCTACATCCTCGCCATGCCGTTCCTGCAGGCCGCCACGGGTCTGCTGATCCCGTTGTCGATCATGCTCATCCTGTTCGCCAAGGTCCCGGTGGTCGTGGCGCTGATCACCTTCCTCCCGCTCGGCCCCACCCTCGTCACCCTCGCGGTGGAAGCCGCCGGACTGAACGAGTTCGGCCGTCTCTACGGCAGGAAGGTCCGGGTGCGCGACTACGTCCGGCTGATCCTCGGGACCTTCCCCTACCAGGTCTTCCTCGCGGCCGCAGCCGTACGTGCGGTCTACCGCCAGCTCCGCGGGGAGAACTCCTGGGAGAAGACGGAGCACTCCGGGGCCCACCGGACCGAGGCCCCGGTGCGGCCCGAGGAGCGTGAGCTGGTGGCGGCCGGTGCGTCGAGGCCCGCGCAGGGCAGGCACGCGGAAGGAGCATCGTCATGAGCACCTCGCTCGATCGGGTACGTGTGGCCGAACGGCCCACACCGCCCCCCGCACCCCCTGCCGCTCCCCCCACCTCGGACGGCCGGACCCTCGGCCGGAGGTGGGACCGGTGGCGGCGGATCCACGGCCGCGCACCCCTCCACCTGATTCCCCTCCTCCTGATCACGGGCATCGTGCAGGCATGGAACCTGGCGGGTGCTCCGCAGCGGATCGACGACGAAGGCACGTACGTGGCCCAGGCCTGGGCCATCTCGAACCTCGGTGAGCTGGCGCACTACACCTACTGGTACGACCACCCCCCGCTGGGCTGGATCCAGCTCGCCGCCTACACCGACCTGACCGGGGCGTTCTCACGCTGGGACACCGCCGTCATGGCGGGACGCGAGGCCGTCCTGGTGGCCACCCTCGTCTCCACGGCACTGCTCTGGCTCCTCGGACGGAAGATCGGCCTGTCCCGGGGCACAGCCACGGCGGCAGCACTCCTCTTCGCGCTGTCCCCCCTAGCCCTGCAGTTCCACCGCACCGTGTACCTGGACAACATCGCCACCCCGTGGCTCCTCGGGGCCCTGATCCTGGCGATGAGCAGGAAGCATCAGCTGGCCGAGTTCGTGGGCGCGGCCGTCCTCTTCGGCATCGCCGTCCTGACCAAGGAGACCTATCTCCTGGCGCTGCCGCTGCTCGCCTACGTGATGTACCGGTCGGCCTGGCCGGCGACGCGCCGCTACACGCTCTCCGTCGCGGCCAGCATGCTCGTGCTCGTGGGCCTCGGCTATCTCCTCTTCGCGGCGATCAACGGCGAGCTCTTCCCCGGCCAGGATCGCGTGAGCCTCGTCGACGGGGTGGCGTTCCAGCTCGCGTCCCGCGAATCGAGCGGTACCGTCGCCGATCCGGACAGCCTCATCAACCGCACCCTGGCCATGTGGTGGCAGCTCGACCCGGTCTTCATCACGGCAGGCCTCGCCGCGGCCGCCGTTGCGCTCTTCCTGCGACCCCTGCGCCCGTACGCTCTCCTGGTGCTCGCGCTCGTCGCCTTCATGTTCCGCCCAGGGAGCTATCTGCCCGTCCCCTACGTGATCATGCTGCTGCCCTTCGCAGCGCTGCTCGTGGCGGGTACGGCCGGGTGGGCCGTGCGGCAGCTCCGCTCCGGCACCAACGGTGCACTCCTGATGTCCGTCACGGTCCTCAGTGCGCTGGCGATCGCGGCGCTGGTGGCCGTGCCGCTGTGGGCCACCCAGTTGCGGGGTTTCCTCCTCGCGGATCTCGACCGGCCCGGCGTGCAGGCGCAGGAATGGGTGGAGGAGAACGTGGCGCGCTCGGACCGCCTGATCGTGGACGACTCCATGTGGGTGGACCTGGTCAGCAGCGGCTTCGACCGTGACAACGTGATCTGGTACTACAAGCTGGACACGGACAGCGACGTGATGGAGGCGTCCCCCAACGGGTGGCGTGACTCCGACTACATCATCACCACCGATTCCATGCGCACCTTCCCCGAACAGTTCCCCCAGGTGGATCAGGCGCTCTCCAACTCCGAGGTGGTGGCGTCCTTCGGCACGGGCCCGCAGACGGTGGATGTCCGGCGGATCCACCCCGGCGGTCTCGAGGAGCAGAACGGGCTGCGTGCCGAACAGGACGCGCAGCGCGCCGACATCGGAGGGGACCTGACACGCAACCCTGCCCTGGATCTCTCCGCCGAAGCGCGGGCACAGCTCGCGGCCGGGCAGGTGGACGCGCGGATCGTTGTGGCACTCGGACTGCGGGCGTCCATGGACAGCTCCATCACCGCGTCCTTCCCCGCCCGGGACGGCGAGGACGGGTCCCTGCGACGCCAGGTGCTCCTCTCGGCGACGGACGGCACGGACCTCGGTGAGGACACCACCCGGGCGGCGGCCGTCCGCTCCTGGTTCGAGAATCTGCAGCCCGTGCTCGCACCCGCCTCGGTGCAGGAGACGGACGACGGCGTACTGGTCACCTTCCCCCTCGACCAACCGGCGGCACTCCTGCCGGGGTGACACGCCCTGCAGTTCCATTCCATTTCCATTCCATTTCCATTCCACTTCCATTCCACTTCCGAGGAGTTCACCCATGACATCCCGCACCCCACGATCCCGCTCCACCCACCGTCCGCTCCTGAGCCTGCTCGGCACGGTGGCCGTCCTTCTCTCGCTGGTCCTCACGGCCGCCCCGTCCAACGCCTCGGAGCAGTCGTCGACGTCGGAGGGGTGGGCTCGCGTGGCACACCTGTCCCCCGACACGAAGGCCGTGGACGTGGCGCTCACGGCCGTCGCGGGAGGCCGGACGCTCCTCGAGCTCGAGGACGTGGCGTACGGCGACGTCTCCGACTACGTGCGACTGGCCGTGGGGACCTACCTCGTGGAGATGGTGCCCGCCGGGAGCCCCGTCGACACCGCCCCGGCGATCAGCGAGGTGATCCGTGTGCAGGCCGGGCAGCCCATCACCCTGGCCGTGCTCGGAACGAACGACGACCTCACCACGGAGATCTTCCAGGACGACCTCACTCCCCCGGCGGACGGCGAGGCCCGGGTCCGCGTGCTCCAGGCCAGCACCGTGGCGGAGTCGGTGGACATCGCCACCACCACGGGTGACATCATCGCGACGGACGCCCGGCAGAACCAGGTCACCGGATACGCCACCGTGGACGACGGCCCCTGGGACCTCGAACTCACGAACGGTTCGGAGACCAGCTCCGCGGAGGTGGACCTCCGGTCGGGGAGCGTCAACACCCTGCTGGTCCTCGACAACGCGTCCGGCGGACTGACCGTCAAGGCGATCTCCGACAGCGGTTCGGTGAGCGACACCCCGGTGGGCGGCACGAACACCGGTGCGGCACCGGCCGTCGCCGGACCGGTGGACGCCGGGTGGATCGTGGTACCGGTGACAGCCCTGCTGGGCGCGATCGCCCTCGTGGTGCTCCGCGGTGCAGGGCGTGGCCCGGTGGCGGCAGCGCGGCGCCGATGAGATCGGGGCGGACCCCCCGCTGGCTCGTCCTCAGCATCGTCCTCGCCGCCGCGGTCGTCGTCCTGCTCGCCCTGTGGGCCACCGGGATCCTGCGCCCGGGGGCCGGGCCGGAGGGCACGGCGGAGGAACCGGCTCCACCGCCGACGGAGGAGACGACGAGCCCGCAGGAGGCGTCCGCCGACTTCCTCGACACCTGGGTGGACGACGACGGACGGGTGGTCCGCCGCGACCAGGGGAACGACACCGTGAGTGAGGGCCAGGCCTACGGCCTGCTGATCGCCGTGGGCGCCGACGACGAGGAACGGTTCTCCACCATCTGGGACTGGACCCGCACGAACCTGGTGCGCGAGGACGGGCTGCTCGCCTGGCGGTGGCAGGACGGTGCCGTGGTGGACGACGAACCGGCGTCGGACGCGGATCTCGATGCCGCACGCGCCCTGGTCCTGGCCGGGGAGCGCTTCGACCGCCCGGAGTTCACCGACGCCGGCCTCGCACTCGCCGACGTGGTCCTCGACGAACTGACCGCCTCCACCCCGCTGGGGAGGATCATGCTGCCCGGGCTGTGGGCCCAGGGCGGTCCCGACTACTTCTACAACCCGTCCTACGCATCCCCCGCGGCCTTCGCCCAGCTCGGCGCCGCATCCGGCGACCCGCGCTGGGAGGAACTCGAGGAGGGCGCCACGGCGGTCGGTGCTGCTCTGCTCGCCGCGAGCCCGCTCCCCCCGGACTGGGCGCAGATCACCGCGGACGGAGGCACGAACGCGATGCCCGGGGCGGCCGGCACGGGTGACGACGTCCGGTACAGCTACGACGCCGCGCGATTGCCCCTGCGGTACGCCGAGTCGTGCAGGGGCGAGGATCGTGACCTCGCCGCCGCGGTGCTTGCGCCCCTGACCCGCCAGGAGGATCTACCTGCGGCCCTGGACCTCGGCGGCACGGCGGTGAACCCCGACGAGCACCCCCTCGGGTACCTCGCGCGGGCCGCAGCACGGACCGCCGACGGCGACCGGCGTGCCGCGGACGACGACGTACGGCTCGCCGTGTCCCTCGACGAGCAGTTCCCCACCTACTACGGTGCCGCGTGGATCACCCTGGGACGACTGATGCTCGAGACCGACGACCTGGGCGGTTGCTCGCCCTCCGCCGCATGAGAGGAGGACCAGGCATGGTCCACGGCAGCGAAGCCCGACGCCTCGACCGGCTGGTGCTCGGCGCCCTGCTGGTGGGCGCCCTCACCGGGTGCGGGGCGGCGGGAGGGGCGGAGACCACCGCTCCGCCGGAGGACCCGCGCGGCGGAACCGCTGCCGCGGCCGCCGCACCCGCGTCCGCGCCGCCCTCGGCCACCCCGCGCACGGACGCCCCGCTCCCGACGCCGGAGGGCACCGGAAGCACATCGTCCGCCACGTCACCCGCCGCATCGTCCGCGGCGGCGGCGGCCGCCGGTCGTATCCAGGACCCGACGTCGTCGGTGGAGGTCCCCGTCACCACGGAAGCCCCCACCAGGGTGCGCATCCCGTCCATCGGCGTCGATGCGCCCCTCGAGGTCCTGTCCGTGGACGCGGACGACGCCCTGCAGCCCCCGGTGGCCTGGGAGGCGGCCGGGTGGTACGACGGCAGTCCGGTACCGGGCGAGCGGGGCCCCGCGGTGATCGCCGGTCACCTGGTGGGACCCACCGATGCGGCGGTCTTCGTGGATCTGGGGTCACTCGCACCCGGTGACCTGGTGTCGGTGGACCGGGCGGACGGGACCAGCGCCACGTTCGCGGTGGACCGCACCATCTCGGCCGAACGGACCGACTCCTTCCCCACCTCGGAGATCTACGGCCCCACCCCGGACGCCCAGCTGCGGCTCATCACGTGCGACGGCGAGTACGATCCGTCGCGGGGTCACTGGACCCGCAACATGGTGGTCTTCGCATCCGAGGTCGGCCCCTAGACCGGGCGGCGGGCACCACCACCGGCCGGGCGGACGGGACCGGGGTCAGGCCGGCGGCTGATCCGTCGCGGGGCCCCGACCCGGCGCGGAGTCGTCGAGCAGCCACCAGACGTCGTCGGTGGTGTAGCCGCGGGCCTGGTGCTCGCTCTGCGCGTGGGCATCCAGGGTACGTCTCAGCACCGCCGCAGTGACCCACTCGCCGAGCGGGTCCGCCCGTGCGGACCATCCCCGTACCTCGTCGTCGGCCGGGAGGACCACCCTGACCCCATAGGGTCCCCGGAAGTCCCCCACCGGCCCTTCGAACCGCACACTCAGACAGCCGTGGCGGACCTCGGCGGAGCTCAGGCGCAGCCCGCTGTAGCTGGGGCATCTGCCGAAGGCGTCCTCCGTGGCACGGACGTAGTCCTCGGCGGTGGGTGGTGCGAGCTTGCTGGTCACGTGTCTCAGGTCTCCTGGGAGGAATCGGGTGGTGCGGGCCGTGCGGGCCCCGCTCCACCCCGGTGTTCGGAGCGGTTCCCCCGACGGGTGGCCGGCGCGGTGGTCCTCCCGCGCCGGAGGAGCCGGGCGACGTCGTCGCGCAGGCTCCGCCACGGTCCCTGCGGGGGGTCGACGTCCTCGGGATCGTGTACCCATGGTAGGAGCGCGTACCGCAGGACGGACACCGCATTCCCGTCAGTTTTCCCCGAAGAAACGTTTTCCGGGCACGGAGGCACCGTGCTCCGGGCGGAGCACAGGGCCGGGACCTACCGGCCGCCGTCGATCCTGCGGCTCCGCTGCTCGGTGCCGGGTCCGCCGTACGGGTAGTCGCCGAAGGTCGGCACGCTGACCTCGTCGAGGCGGTCCAGCTCCTCCCGTGTCAGCGTGAGACCGGCCGAACCGAGATTGTCCGCGAGCTGGTCCTGCGAGCGCACCCCCAGGATCACCGAGGTCACCGCGGGTTTCGCGGCCACCCAGGCGAGCGCCACCTGCGAGGCGTTCACGCCGCGCTCGGCGGCGAGCCCGGTGACGGCGTCGACGATCCGCCAGGTGCGCTCCTCCGCGTTGCGCTTCTCCCACGCCTCCATGCCACGTGCAGGGTTCTCGCCGAGGCGGGTGCTGCCCGTCGGTGCGGTGTCCCTCGAGTACTTGCCCGTCAACCACCCGCCCCCGAGGGGGGACCAGGGCAGGATCCCCATGCCGGCGTCGAGCACGGCGGGGACGATCTCCGCCTCGATCTCACGGACCAGCAGCGAGTACTGGGGCTGGAGGGTCACCGGCACCGAGTAGCCGCGCTGCCGTGCCGTCATCACGGCCTTGGTGAGTTGCCACCCCGTGTAGTTGGAGAACCCGTAGTAGCCGATCCTGCCCTGCACCACGGCCTCGTCCAGGAAGCCGAGGGTCTCCTCGAGGGGGGTCAGCGGGTCCCAGGCGTGCACCTGGTAGAGGTCGATGTGGTCCACGCCGAGCCTGGTGAGGGAGGCGTCGAGTGCGCGGCGGAGGTGCCTGCGTGAGAGTCCGAGGTCGTTGACGCCGTCGCCCATGGGGAAGCGACCCTTCGAGGCGAGGACCATGGTGTCCCGTTCGGCCGGGTTCTTCGAGAGCCAGCGCCCGATGATCTCCTCGGACACCCCGGCCGAGTAGACGTCCGCGGTGTCGATCAGGTTGCCGCCCGCTGCTGCGTAGTCGGACAGGATCGCGTGGGATGCCGCCTCGTCCGCCTCCGCCCCGAAGGTCATGGTGCCGAGGGCGAGGTGGGACACCGAGGTGCCGCTGTTGCCCAGTTTCCGATACTCCATGTGCCTGCTCCTTCGCTCGTGCTGCACTCGGCGTCGTCCGTCGTGGCACGGACGCCCTCCCCGAAGAGTAGTGAGCCGCACGCGCTCGTGGCACCCCATGCGACCATCGAGCACCGCACCGGCGTCCTTGCTATGCTCTGCGCCGCCTCGCGGGGACCCGCCCCGGCGCGCCCGACCGAGAGGTCACAGCTTCCGCACGGTGAGGATCTGCTCGATCCGACCGAAAGGACCGGCGAGGTCGTGGACCACGCTGGAGGTCAGTCCCACCCCGTGGGCACCGAACGTCACGCGGGTGTCGAGTCCGAGCCACTCGCCCTCGGGCAGGCGGTGCAGGTGGACCTGCAGATCCACGTTCGGGAACATCCAGCTGTCACCACCCGGAGGAACGCGTGCCGCGATCCCGTTCGCCGCGTCCATCATGCCCACCAGGCGGACGACGTCGGGGCTCACCTGCCCCTCCACGGTGCTGTACGGGGTGCGCAGCCACACCTGACCCCGGCCTGCCCGGTGCCCCGGTACCACCCGGACCTCGAGCGATTCGATGAAACCCCCGGGCCAGGCGGTCATGCCCTCGTGCGGGCCGGCGTCCCCCGGCCCAGGGATGCGGGGGTCCTCGACGGCGGCGACGCCGGCGGTGTCCTGCGTGCTCAGGCGCCAGGCCCGTGCCACCACGGCCGTCCTCCCGCCTGCTTCCATGCGGGCCTCGAGCAGCTCGATGGTGCGGCCCGGCCGGATGACCTCCACGTGCACCTCGAACCTGCCGCCGGGGATCATCCCGAGGATGTCGAAGCTCATCCTCGCGAGCTGCAGGCCGGGGCGGGGCTCATGGTCCAGCAGGCACCGGGTCAGCAGACCCGAGACGGGCGCCATGTGCTGCTCGGAGGGATTCCAGGCGCCCTGCGCGTGCCGGGTGGACTCGAAGCTCCCGCCTCCGAGGTGTCGGTAATAGGCATCGGGCATGGTGCTTCTCCTTCGTCGAGCCGTGGTGGACCCGGCGCGGCCCACCACTGTCATAGCACCGATCGGGCACCGCTCCCCACGCTCCCGGCAGGACCAGCCACGTCCGTCCGGGCACGCAGCAGGTGTCACCCCGTAGGACGGACGGCGGAATAGAGTGCGACGAGGCATGGTTCAGCACCACTGGTGGGGTCTGCCCTGCAGCACCCCGGTATGACCATGGCACACCGGCACAGCGATCCGGTGAGTGCCTCAGTACTTCGAACTGAGCGGAACCTGATGACCAACAGTCCTTCGTCGCGCGTGTCGAACCCCCCGCCGGGCCCCCCCGCCCCTGCCGGGCCGGAGGTGGAAGTCACCGAGACCGCCGGGAACCCCGGCACCCCGGGCAACGGCCCCCTCCCCGCACGGGACAAGCTGGTGATCACGCTGCTGCTCATCTCGGCCTTCGTGGTGATCCTCAACGAGACCATCATGGGTGTGGCCATCCCGCGGCTGTCCGAGGACCTCGGCGTCTCCTTCAGCACCGGTCAGTGGCTGACCACGGCCTTCCTGCTCACCATGGCCGTGATCATCCCCATCACCGGGTTCCTGCTGCAGCGCTTCAACACCCGCCCCATCTTCATCACCGCCATGACGCTGTTCAGCATCGGCACCCTGATCGGTGCCCTGGCCCCCGGCTTCGGGATGCTGGTGACCGGCCGTGTGGTCCAGGCCAGTGGTACGGCCATCATGATGCCGCTGCTCATGACCACGGTGCTCACCCTGGTGCCGCCCGCATCGCGCGGCAAGATCATGGGGAACATCTCGATCGTGATCGCCGTGGCGCCCGCGCTCGGTCCCAGTATCTCGGGGGCCATCCTCAGCGCCTTCGACTGGCGCTGGATCTTCTGGCTCGTGCTGCCGATCGCGCTGACCGCCCTCGGCATCGGCTACGCCAAGATGCAGAACGTCACCACACCCGAGCAGTCCTCCATCGACGTGCTGTCCGTGCTCCTCTCCGGACTGGCCTTCGGTGGACTGATCTTCGGCTTCAGCCAGCTCGGCGAGGCCTCCGAGGGCAGCAGCATCCCGCCGATGCTCCCGCTGGTGGCCGGGATCGTGTTCCTCGCACTGTTCATCACCCGTCAGCTGCTGCTGCAGCGCCGTGACGCCGCGCTGCTGGATCTGCGAGTGTTCACCTCGCGCAACTTCACGGTGTCCATCGTGGCGATCGTGGTGACCATGATGGCCCTCTTCGGGTCCATCATCCTGATCCCCATCTACGTCCAGGAGGTCCTGGGCCTGGACCCCTTCGCGTCGGGTCTGCTCCTGCTGCCCGGCGGTCTGATCATGGGCCTGCTGGGACCGGTGGTGGGGCGCATCTACGACCGCCGTGGCCCGCGCGTGCTCCTGGTACCCGGGTCGCTCATCGTCAGTGCGGTGTTCTGGTCCCTGACCCGGGTCACCGAGAACACGTCCACCTGGTCGGTCCTCGCCGCGCACGTGGTGATGAGCATCGGCCTCGCCCTGATCTTCACCCCCCTGCTCACCTCGGCCCTCGGCTCGGTGCAGCCGCGACTGTACTCCCACGGCAGCGCCGTCTTCGGCACCACGCAGCAGCTGGCCGGCGCCGCCGGGACGGCCCTGTTCATCTCGGTGATGACCCTCCAAGGCGCGGCGCTCGCCGCCGACGGCGTGGCGGAGCTCCCGGCGATGGCCGGTGGTATCCGTGCCGCGTTCCTCTACGGCGCCATCATCTTCGTGCTGGCCGTGATCACCTCGTTCTTCGTGCGGAAGCCCGAGGAGAACGCGGACACCCCGGCTGCGGTGCACTAGCGGCCCCGGATTCCTCCGGTTCCACTGACCGGGCCCCGTCGGATCCCATCCGGCGGGGCTTCGTCGTCCCCGCCGCCGGCACAGGACGGTGGTCAGGATTCACCGTGGTTTCCGCGGGTTTCCACCCGTGGTCCCGTGTCCCGTGCGCACCTCCTTGTAGCCTGATGGACGACGCCGATCGGGGGTACGGCGAGAACGGGTGGGAATGAGCAGCAGGTCACGATCGAACAGGCCGTCGGGACGTCGGCGCAGGGCCGGTATCGCCCTCCTCTCACTGGTGCTGCTGGCCGGTGGGACCCTTCCCGTCTCCGCCACGGAGCAGCCGGACACGACGGGCGCCTTCGGGGGCGCCGCCCCCGGGTCCGACGTCGCGACGCATCGCGTCCACGAGGTCCTACGCCCGGCACCGCATGCGGGTCCGCGGACCCCGGCACGGCAGGCGCCCGCGCCGGGCGCCCTACGACAGGCGCCGGCCACCTCCACGCAGCTCGCCGTGGGCAGTTTCGCGAAGAACTCCATCACGGGCCGTCGGGAAGTGGTGGTCCCCGACATCCGGCGCACGGCGGTGCTCATCGGCGACTCGCAGTCGGGGGGTGAGGACACCTGGCCGCAGCTCGCCCTGCGCGAGCTCGGATACTCGGTGAGCTTCGCCGGAGCCGGCGGCACAGGGTTCGTGGCCGCCAACGAGTCGGGAGCATCGAACTACTACGACTCCCTGACCTCCGGTGCGTGGACACTCCCCCACGGTGATCCCGCCCTGATCGTGCTCGAGGGTGGCGGCAACGACGCCGGCTCCGGTGCTTCCGACGACGCGATCCTCGCCAGTGCGAACGGGCTGATCCTCGCGATGGAACGCACCTACCCGCACTCCCGGATGGTGATGATCAGCACCCTGAGCAGGAGCACCGCCGACGGCGGGGGCCGGCGGGCGGAGGTGGACGCGCTCCTCGGCGGGCTCGCCGAGCTGCGGGGCATCCCGTTCGTCTCCACCGGGGACTGGTTGACCACCTACGGCCTGGAGGACCTCCTCGCCGACACGGTGCACCTGGGCCCCGCCGGTCACCAGCGCGCCGCAGATCTCCTGGAAGGCAGACTCGCGGCCCTGAAGCTGACCGCGGAGGACGCCCGGCTCCGGGCGGCACCGGCGAGCGCCGGGACGGGACACGTCGAGCCGCTCGAGTGACGCCCGCCCCGCTCGCGGGCAGGACGGCCCGTGCAGCAGGGCGGCCTAGAGTGGGAGGATGACCCCCACCGACAGCGAGCCGACCGGTAGATCCTCCGCCACCCCCCTCGCCGTCGTCGTCCCCGTGTTCAACGAACCCGGCATCGCCCGGACCCTGGAGGCCCTGTACGGGCAGCAGGACCGCGGGGACCTCCGGGTGTACGTGGTGGACAACAACTCCTCGGACGACACCGCCGAACGCGTGGCACGGTTCGCGGCCGCTCATCCGGACCTGCCCGTGCACGTGCTGCACGAGGGGCAGAAGGGTACCGGTGCCGCCAGTGACACCGGGTTCCGTGCGGCGATCGCCGACGGCGTCCACCTCGTGGCCCGCACCGACGGCGACAGCGCGCCGGAGCCGGACTGGGCGCGACGGATCCGCGACGTGTTCCGCGCGCATCCCGAGGTCCAGCTGCTCGGTGGCACCAGCATCCCGCTCCGCGACCGTGACTTCCGCTGGGGGGATCACCTCCTGATGCCGGGGGCGCTCGTCCTGCTGAGGATCATGCTGTCCCTCGAGCACCTCAACGTCCGGTACCTGCGTGCGGTGGCCGGGCACAACATGGCCGTGCGCTCCACCGCGTACCTGGCCAGCGGGGGGATCGGCCGCACCTCGATCGACACGCGCGACGAGGACATCGAGTTCTCCGTGCGGGTCTCCCGGACGCTCGGCCACCGTGCCGTGCGCATCGACAACCGGTTGCGGGTCGCCACGTCCATGCGGCGGGTCAGGCGCTACGGCTTCGGCCTCATGGGCATCCACCCCCTGATGCCGGCGCCCCGCGGGAGACCCCCCCGCACCATCGACCTCCGGTAGCCGGCCCCCGGCCCAGGACCCGGTGCCCGCCGCCCCGCGCACCAGGGCCAGGGCCCCCCCCCCCCCCGGCCCCCGCCCCCGCCGCGCTCCCGCGCCGAGCCGCACCGTCCGGCGGAGGTGCGCGTCGTCGCCGTCGCCTGCACGGAAGGCCGCCAGATGGGTCAGCACGGCGGCCCGGCGGAGCCAGGCGTCCTCGGCTGCGGCCCAGCGCTCCAGCACCGTGCGCGCCCGGGCCGCATCGGCCGTCCCCAGGCGCGGGAGCAGCGCCCCGACCACGTCGACGGCGGGGGGGGCCCCCCGGTCCCGGATCCCCGCCGAGCGGAGGAATCCCTCGATCCGGGTGAGGGCCGAGGCGCGCAGCGTGGCCCCCGGGGCCCGGGCGGCCGACTGCAGGAGCACCGCCGCCGCGAGGCGCCGCTCGAACACCGGGCGGGACCACAGCTCCGAGGCGAGGGCGGTGAGATCGTCGTGCCCCTGGTCGGGGAACTTGCGCATCGCATTGCGGACGGTGCCGCGCACGGCGCCCACGGAGGCCCCGTAGTAGGTGAGCACCTCTCCCCACGAGCGCTCGTACTCCTCGGCCCGCTCCCACGAACTCTCGTACTGCAGGGCCTCATCGATGAAGTCCGCAGCAGCACTCATGCTCCCAGCGTAGAACGTGCCCGGCCGGTGCCAGACTGGTGCCATGCGTGAGCTCGTGGTCCTCGGGACCGCCTCCCAGGTCCCCACCCGTACCCGCAACCACAACGGGTACCTCCTGCGGTGGGAGCAGGAGGGCATCCTCTTCGACCCCGGCGAGGGGACGCAGCGCCAGCTGATCCACGCGGGCGTGTCCGCGTCCAGGATCACGCGCATCTGCCTCACGCACGTGCACGGGGACCACTGCTTCGGGCTGCCCGGTGTGCTCTCCCGCATGGTGCTCGACGGCGTCCGGCACCCCGTGCACCTGCACTACCCGGCATCGGGCGAGGACGTGGTGCGGGCCCTCGTCTCCCTCGCCACACCGGGACTCGATCTGCGGCTCGTGCCGCACGGTGCGGCCGGCGTAATCGCGGACGGCCTCGAGGTCGAACCGCTGCATCACCGCATCGAGGCGTACGGCTATCGCGTCACCGAGCCCGACGGGCGGTCCTTCCGGCGGGACCTGCTGGCCGCCGCGGGGATCGAGGGGCCCGCGGTGGGGCGGCTGGTCCGTCAGGGGCGGCTCGGGGACGTCCGGCTCGAGGACGTCAGCGTGCACCGGCGCGGTCGGCGGTTCGCGTTCGTCATGGACACCGCACCGTGCGACGGCGCGTACGAGCTGGCCGACGGCGCCGACCTGCTGGTCGCGGAGAGCACCTTCGCGGACGGGGACGCACCGCTCGCGGCGCAGTACCTGCACCTCACCGCCGGGCAGGCGGGATCGCTCGCGGGAGCGGGCGGGGTGGGCAGGCTGGTCATAACGCACTTCTCGTCGCGGTACGACGACGTCGGGGTGCTCGCGGAGCAGGCCCGGGCGACGGCGGGGGCGGCGGACGTCGTCGCGGCGGCGGACCTGGACCGCGTCCCTCTCCCGCCGCGGACCCGTTCCTGACCGGGCGGATCCGCTGCACCATGACGAGACCATGGCGGAGCCGTGACGGAGCCGTGATGAAACCGTGACGGTGCAGCGGAGGAAGTCGTCCTGAGGTATGACGTGGAACACGTTCCCGGCGGGCTAGCATGCACTAGTCCCGCCCTCAGGAAGAAGGAATCCATGCGTCTCTCGCCCTCTCTCACCGCAGTGCTCTGCGCCTCCCTCGGCGGCTCCCTCCTGCTGGCGGGATGTGCTTCGTCCGAGGAGACCACGACCGCCGAGGAGTCCCCGCTGACGCAGTACTTCTCCGCGGCCTACGGGGGTGACCTCAGCCCCGAGGAGCAGGAGGAGCAGTTCCGCGAGGACAACCGCGAGCGGGAGGAGCTCGTGGCGCAGTGCATGACCGAGGAGGGCTTCGAGTACATCCCCAATGTGCAGAACGCCTCGTTCATGAGCGGGGGCGAGTGGGAACCGGACTCCCGGGAATGGGTGGCCCAGTACGGGTACGGGATGATCAACTACCCGGGCCGGGACGAGCCGGTCCCGGAGGAGGAGCAGTACGTCGACGCCAACCAGGACTACATCGAGTCCCTGTCGGAGTCGGAGCAGACCGCCTTCTTCGAGGCCCTGCACGGTCCGATGCCGGACGAGGAAGCCATGATGTCGGACGAGCCGATGGAGTACGACTGGACCACCGCCGGCTGCTTCGGATGGGCCGAGAACGAGCGCGGCGGTGGTGAGGATCCCTTCTCCACGGAGGAGCACAAACCCCTCATGGACGCGATGGACGAGTTCTACCAGAACACCATGGACTCCCCCGAACTCGCGGAGATCGATGCCGCGTGGTCCTCCTGCATGTCCGACGCCGGCCATCCGGGATTCTCCGCCCAGTACGACGCGCAGACCAGCATCAACGAGGCGTCGAACGCCCTGTACGAGAGCAGTGCGGGGGCGGCGCCCGAGGAGATGGTCATGCCCGACGAGGCGGCCATGGCGGACCTGGGCGAGAAGGAGATCGAGCTCGCCCTCGCGGACCTGGACTGCCGGGAGGAGACCGACTACCGGGAGCGGCAGCAGGAGGTCCAGTTCGAGCAGGAGCAGCAGTTCGTGGACGACCACCAGGACCAGCTGGAGGCCCTGAAGGCCGACATCGAGCAGGGGCGCTGAGTGGCCGGTCTCCGTCGTCGACGCGCACGACCCGTGGAGCAGGGAGAGGGGACACCACCCACCGAGGGCCTGGACCTGATCCTCGACGATCCCGAGGATGCGCCGGAGGAGAGACGCCGCCGGGGGTCCTTCCTCGCCGGCGGGGCAGCGGTCTACCGGCAGAACCGGACCCTGTGGATCGTCGCGGCCGTGGCCCTGCTCGGCCTGGTGGCCGGGCTGCTCCTCGGGCGGTTCGTGGTCTCCCCCGCCGATGCGGCTGCAGGCACCGAACCACCGACGCCGGGACTGGTCACCGTACCCGTGGAGTTCGGCCCGCTCAGCAATGACGTCACCATCCGCGGCGAGGTCGCCTACGCCGATCCGGTGGAGGTGCGCATCGACACCAGCACGGTTCCCGGGGTGGCGGTGGTCACCGGGCAGGTTCCCGAGGAGGGCTCGGAGCTCGGGGAGGCATCGATCGCCCTGGAGATCGCGGGCCGCCCCGTGATCGTGCTGCCCGGGGAGCTCCCCGCGTACCGCACGCTCCGGCTCGGGGTGGAGGGCCCGGACGTGGTGCAGTTCAAGACCGCCATGCGCGCACTCGGCCTCGATGCCGGGGACCCCGCGGACGCCGTCTTCGGTGTGGAAGCGGCCGTCGCGGTGGAGGCGCTCTACGGACGGGTGGGCTACGCCACCCCGGACTCCGAGGAGGGCAGCGAGGAATCGCTGCGTGCCGCCCAGGAGTTCGTCCGCTCGGCGGAGCAGGGACTCCTCACTGCACAGAACGACCTCGCGACCACCCCGGTGGGCGCCACCCCCGTGGAGATCCGACAGGCGGACAACGCCATCGCGAGTGCCAGCCGCGAGTTCGAGGCCGCCCGGAGCGCCGATCCGCAGGATCCGGTGCAGCTCGGCAACCTCCTCGACACCCTGGAGCTCGCCCAGCTGCAGCGGCAGGAGCTCGGCGCGGACCGCACCGATGCCACGGAGCGGGCGGCGGTGGACGCCGCGCTGGTGCAGCTGACGCAGGCCCAGGAGGAACTGGCGCGTGCCGAGGAAGCCGCGCTGCCGTCCCTGCCGGCCGGCGAGGTGCTGTTCCTGGCCGATCTGCCGCGCCGCGTGGACGCGGTCACGGCGGAGCGCGGGAGCATCCTCGAGGGCGCGGCCATGACGGTCTCGGGGGCGACGCTCGGGCTGAGCGGTTCGGCCGCGGAGGCGGACGCCCGTCTGCTGGAGGCGGAGGACCGCGCGACGTTCGAGTTGCCGGACGGTGCGCCGCACGAGGCCACGGTGCTCGCCGTGGGCCCGGGTGAGGGTGATACCTCGCGCTGGACCATCGAGCTGGAACCCGACCCGCTCACCCCGGAGCAGATCCAGGAGCTCCAGGGCTCCAACGTGCGGGTATCGATCGCGGTGGGTGCCACGGACGGCGACGTGCTCTCGGTGCCCTTCGCGGCGCTGACCGCGGGTCCCGGGGGTGAGACCCGCGTCGAGGTCTCCGAGGGCGATCCCCGCGAGGGCGAGCGCGCTGCCACGCGCCTCGTCGTCGTGCGCAGCGGGCTGGCGACCTCCGGCGCCGTGGAGGTGACACCGCTCGAGGGCGAGCTGTCCGAGGGGGACCTCGTGGTGGTGGGCCGGTGACCACGCCGCTGGTCGAACTGCGTGACGTCACGCGGTCCTTCCCCGGTCCCCCCGAGGTGCAGGCCCTGAAGGGCGTCAACCTCACGGTGAACGACGGCGAGTACGTCTCCATCGTGGGTCCGAGCGGATCAGGGAAGTCCACGATGCTCAACATCCTGGGGCTCCTGGACCGGCCGAGCGTGGGCGAGTACCGCATCGACGGTCACCTCACCGGCAGTCTGGACGAGGACACCCGTGCCGCGGTGCGCGCGCAGCGCATCGGGTTCGTGTTCCAGGCGTTCCACCTCATGCCGCGCCGCACCGTGCTCGAGAACGTGATGCTGCCCATGCTGTACAGCGGCACACCGCGTGCCGAGCGCGAGGACCGCGCCCGTCAGGCCCTGGACCGAGTGGGCCTGACGCACCGGATCGGGTTCCTGCCCGGCACCCTGTCCGGCGGCGAGCGCCAGCGGGTCGCGGTGGCCCGCGCCGTGGTGACGCGCCCCAGTCTGCTCCTGGCCGACGAGCCCACCGGCAACCTGGACGGGGTCACCACCGCGGACGTGATGCACCTGTTCGAGGAACTCGTCACCGACGGCCTGGCGCTCATCATCATCACGCACGACCAGGCGGTGGCCGGGCGCGCGCCCCAGTGCATCCGGATCGCCGACGGACGCGTGGTGGGATCGTGAGCAGGCGCGCACGTCGCTCCTCGGGGGCCCCCACCACGGTGCTCGATGAGGCGGACGCACCGGAGGGTCAGGACCTGCTGGTACCCGTACCCGCGGCGGACCGGTTCAGCTTCCTGGATCTGCTCCTCGAGGCGATCTCGGACATCGGCACGCGTCCCGGCCGGCTCCTGATGACTCTCGCGGGGACCATCCTGGGCATCGGCGCCCTCGTGGCCACCATCGGCTTCGCGCAGACCACCGCCGGTCAGCTCGCCCGGCAGTTCGACGCCTTCGCCGCCACGCAGCTCGTCGCCTCCCCCGCGGAGGCACGGACTGCGGAGGGGAACAGCGTGGCCACCGCCCGGCTGCCCTGGGACGCCGTGGAGCGTGTCGAACTGCTCGCGGGCGTGGACCGGGCGGCACTCGTGGGAGAGGTGGGGCTGGAGGAGGGAACCGTCACCGCGGAGCCGGTCAATGATCCGTCCGCTCCGAGCACGGCCGCGCCGCGGGTGTTCGCGGCGGCGGCCGGTCTCGTCGACACCCCCGAGGGGCACGTGGTCCACGGGAGGCTCTTCGACGAGGGCCACGATGCCCGGCAGGACCGGGTGGCGATGCTCGGGCAGCGTCTCGCGGAGCGCCTCGGGATCACGCGGGTCGATTCCCAGCCCTCGATCTTCATCGACGGCCTGCCCTACGCCGTGATGGGGGTGTTCGACGGCGTGCAGCAGCGCGCCGAACTGCTCGACAGCGTGGTGATCCCCACGGGAGCGGCCCGCCGTGACCACGCGCTCACCACCCCGGGTGAGCTGCAGGCGCGGATCGCGATCGGCGCCGGACCGCAGGTGGCCGGGCAGGCCGTGGTGGCGCTCGCCCCGGACGCCACGGACACCGTCAGCGTGGCAGCACCGCAGGGACGCTCGGACCTGGCGGCCGACGTCCAGGCGGACGTCAACCTCATCTTCGTGGTGATCTCCGTGATCGTGCTCCTCGCCGGCGGGGTGGGTATCGCGAACGTGACCATGCTCTCGGTGCTCGAGCGCACCGGTGAGATCGGGCGCCGCGGCGCCATCGGGGCCCCCCGCCGGC
>NZ_LGIU01000031.1 GCF_001187915.1 Arthrobacter sp. RIT-PI-e
ACCAGGAAGCCCTGATCTCCTGCTGAAAAGCGCAAACGGAGGTTCGAGGCACCTCAAGCTGTCTTTGAGTGGACTCGAAGAACGACACGGAAGCTATGTGTCTCCTCCTCGTGCCTCGCATCTCATGGGTCACCGGTCACGTTGTAGCAATGCTTCCTCTACCGGGGAGGATGGGGGTGTGATGGATGCGGCTGGTGTTCGGGATCGGATAGTGGGCGAAGTGGATGCTTCTGATTTCACCGCTCATGGGGTGCATGTGTTGCTGGGTGAGGATTCTGCGGGGTTTCTGTGGTCGGCTGATAGGCGCCGAGATGTTCATTCGGTTGCTAAGGGGGTGTGTGTTATGGCTGCGGGTATTGCTGCTGATGAGGGTCTGGTTTCTTGGGATGAGCCGGTGAGGACCTATGTGCCGGGTGTGTTGCTGGGTAGAGGCGTTGAGGAGGTGACCCTCCGTCATCTTTTATCGATGACCAGTGGTATTGGGTTGGCCTGGTCGGAGACGATGATGACTGACTGGCCTGATCTGGCGGTGGAGTTTCTCAGCCGTCCTTCATCTGGCCGTGTCTTTCAGTATTCGAATGCGAGTACTTATACGGCGATGCGGGTGCTCGCCTCCGTGGCCGGCGATGTTGTGCAATATCTGGTACCGCGCTTGTTCGAACCCCTTGGTATCGCTGGTGTCGAGTGGGAGCGCTGCCCGCGAGGCTACGTTGTTGCAGGTGGTGGGCTGAGCCTGCGGATCGAGGAGCTCGCAAGGATCGGGCGGCTGATCCGTGATGGAGGTCGGTGGCAGGGACGTGAACTGGTGTCGGGCGAGCATATCGAGGCGATGCACTCTGCGTGGGTGGCAGCCGGCGTCAACCCTGGGTACGAGCGTTATGCCCTGGCTGGTTGGGGTGGCCCAGGAAAGGCCTGGAGGTTACACGGGGCGTATGGGCAGCTTCTGATTTTTCGCGGGGATGCGGTGGTGACGATGAGCGCTGATGATCACTTCGGTGCGGATGCTATGGCATCGTTCGTCGTGAAGACGCTCGAGGATCATCTTTCTGCGTGATCCGGTCATCCGATTAACAGCCTCTACGCACCTCCGGTGGTGATCGTCTGTGATGCTTCTCGGCGAAGTCGAAGTCGATGTCGGGTGGGTATGAGTATGGTGTGGTGGCTAGTTGCGTGCACGGTTCAGTAGCCACACGAAGTACGGTGCGCCGATCAGGGCGATCATCAGACCTGCGGGTAGTTGAGACGGTGCGATGAGTGTTCGCCCCAAGGTGTCGGCGATGAGGACCAGGAGGCTCCCGAGGAGCATCGCGACGGGGATGACCCGGTTGTGGCGTGCGCCTACGAGACTGCGGGCCAGGTGCGGTGCGATGAGTCCGACGAACCCGACGGTGCCTACCGCGACGACGGACACGGCCGCCAGTAGTGCTGCCAGAGCCAGGGCGCCAAGGCGTAGGCGATGTGGTGGTACTCCGAGGATGCGTGGGGTGTCTTCGTCGATTGCCAGCAGATCGAGGTGACGGCGTATACCCCAGAGCAGGGGTACTGCGAGGACGAGGACCACCATGACGGGCAGGATGTCCGGTAACGATCGGCCGTATGTGGTGCCCGACAGCCAGGTGAGGATCCTCGGTGTTTTCCATGGGTCTGAGCGTAGGAGGAGGAAGGTACTCACCGCGCTCAGCGCGTATCCGCACCCGATCCCGATCAGGACGAAGCGGTCCGGTAGTAGACCCCCCCCGCGAGGCGAGGAGGGTGATCAGGGCGAAGGTCGCCAAGCCCATGAGCACGGCCATCGTGATCAGTGCTGGGCGCCCTCCTCCGCCGATACCGGTGGTGACGACGATGACGGCGCCCAGCCCGGCGCCTGCGGTGATTCCGAGGAGACCCGGTTCGGCTAAGGGATTGCGGACGGTGCCTTGAACGGCGGTACCGGCAAGGGCGAGTGCTGCTCCTGCGAGAACAGCAGCGCCGATGCGTGGGGCGCGTTCATCAAGTGCCCGGGAGATCAGGTCGGGAGCGGCGTGCTGTATCCAAAGGATGATGTCGCCGGTGCGCAGCCATAGGCTCCCGGCAAGTAGACCGACCAGCATCGCGGCGAGAAGTGCTGCGGATGTGAGCACGAGAACAGTGGTGAAACGTGTGCGGGTTCGTAGTGCGGAGCGGGCAGGAGCAGCCGCCCGCGCTGTACCCGAGTCACGCATCCGAAGGGCGAGGATCACGATGATCACCCCGCCGATCAGGGCTGTCGGTATCCCGGTAGGGACGGAGGCAGCACCTTCAGCTCCGAGAATCGTACGTAGGGTCGCGTCGGCGAGAAGAATCAGGAGCGCTCCGATGAGCCCGGTAGCGGGAACGAGAAGACCATGACGTCGCAGGGCCTGGATCCGGTGGGCGATCAGACGTGTCAGGACGGGGGCGCCTAAACCGATGAACGCGATCGGGCCGGCGAGGGTGACGGATGTGCTTGTCAGCAGCACGGCGAAGAGCACCGCCATGATCCTGGTCGAGCGGACAGGTACGCCCAGAGACGACGCAGTGTCCTCGCCGAGGCCGAGGACATCGAGCCGACGCGACAAGAGCAGGGCGAGAAGCAGGACACCGATGATCAAGGGTGCAGCGCGGGTGGAGGCATCGAGGTTGAGCTGTGTGAGAGATCCACTGCCCCAGGCGAAGAGACCGGTGGTGTTTTCCCTGAACAGGATCAGAAGCATCGCGCTACCGGCGTCCAAGGCCATGGCGATGGCGGACCCGGCGAGGATCAGACGAGTCGTGGAGGTTTCGCCGGCCCGACCGGTCAGTCCCAGAACGAGGACTGCAGCAAGGATCCCACCGAGGAAGGCGACACCACTGGATGCCCACAGTGGGACGGCCAGACCGAAGGCGGCGACCATGGTCAACGAGAAGTACGCCCCCGCGGTCACTGCCAGCGTGTCAGGGGACGCCAGCTGATTACGGGTGATCGACTGCAGGAGGGATTCGGCAACTCCGAGAGCGAAGCCGACGAGGATCCCGGCGCAGAGCCTCGGCAGCCGAGACCCGGTGAAAATGTCCTTGACCGGTACCCCGTTGATGCTCACATCCTCACCGCGGAAGGCACGCAGTAATTCGCTTGCGCCTATCCCGGATGTTCCCTGGGTCAGATGCCACAGCCCGACGGTGATCACGGCTATGACCAGCACGACCAGGCATCCGGCTCCGCTGATGATGCTTCGCCACGATGACAAAGCCCCGCCGGTCATCCCCTCGTTCTCGAGGTGATGACCGGCGGGGGCGGCAGTGTGTGAAGTGGTCACGTTCCTACGATGACATCGACGAATGCGTCGATGGCTTGTTCACCCGAACGCGGTCCGCCGGCTCCCCAGACACCCGGCGGGAACTCGAAGGCGCGTCCTTCCTCAACTGCCGGCAGTGACGTCCAGATGGGGCTCTTCAGGAGCTCACCGACATAGCTCTCGGCTGTCCCATCATTGGCGTAGATGATGTTCGCCTCACCGACGGCCGTCAAACCCTCGATATCGGTTTGAGCGAGACCGTAGGATGGGTCGACTCCACCGCTACCGTAGGACTCATCGATCTCATCGGTCCACGCACCCGTCAGACCGAGTTCCTCACCCAATTCGGTGAAGAGAGCGCCTTCCCCATAGGGGCGGATGGTGACGTTGCCGCTTTCGATCCACCCGTCGAAGAAGACGAAATCAGTGGTCGCCAGGTCCGCGTCCGCGACGTCGGCTTTCGCGTCGGCAAGATGCCGGTCGAAGTCCGCGAGTACTTGATCGGCCCGCTCCGTGCGACCGGTGGCCTCACCAATCAGGGAGAAAACTTTCTTCATGTTCGCGATCTGACCGTTGGCGTCGGAGCCGATGGTCGCCAGGACGGGCACGTCGCGCTCTTCGAGCTTCTTCAGAAGCTCGTCGTCCCCGTTGTAGGCCTCCATGATGATCAGATCGGGGTCAGCACCGTACAAGGCGTCGAGATCGGGTTCGCCCCGCTCACCCACACTGGTCACACCCTCAGGCATCGGCTCGGCGCTGACGTAGAGGTCGTACCCCTCGATCGAGGAAGCGCCCACAGGCGTCACACACAGGGACAGAAGATCCTCGGTCTGCTGCCACTCCAGGACCACGACCCGTTCAGCGGGCTTGTCGAGCTCGACAGTCCGGCCAAGGCTGTCAACGACCGACACCGGATCGGTGGTCGTCGTGGTCGTGTCATCGGCGCAACTCTGCGAGGAGACCGCTTCACCGGTCACGCCGGTCGCAGAGCTCACATCAGTTGTTCCGCAGCCACTCAAGGTCAGTGCTGTGATTCCTGTCATGGCGAGAAGAACCAGATGGTGGGGACGGATCATGGAGTGTCCTTTCAAGACGTGTGCGGGACTTGAGAAATTGTGGTGATGCCCTCGCCTGAGCGAGGGGCGTGCCGGCTGAGAGGATCAATCCGGAGCCGGCGCGTGCGTTCATCGACGCTGACATCGACCCGAAGGTCATAGGCGGTCTCGATGTTCTCCGCGGTCAGTACTTCTCGCGGTTCACCAGCTGCCAGGACTTGCCCGGATCTCATCAGAATGAGGTGATCGGCGACGCGTGCGGCGTGGTCCAGGTCATGCAATACCACCCCGACGGCAACGCCCTGAAGATCAGCGAGGTCACGGATAAGGTCCAGTGTCTCGACCTGGTAGCGCAGATCGAGGTGGTTCGTCGGCTCATCCAGTAAGACCACTCCGGTCTCCTGGGCCAGACACGCCGCCAGCCACACACGCTGTAACTCTCCTC
Source organism: Arthrobacter sp. RIT-PI-e (assembly GCF_001187915.1). Lineage (GTDB taxonomy): Bacteria > Actinomycetota > Actinomycetes > Actinomycetales > Micrococcaceae > Arthrobacter_D. Next base: position 4,773 of record NZ_LGIU01000031.1, read on the forward strand.
CGGAAAGCTCACCGGCCGCACGCCCGGCCATACTGCTGACACCGGTGACCGTCATCGCGGAATCGATCACCAGACGGTCATGATCGCTCATGCCAGCGAATCGCCGCCTATATGGGTGCCGCCCGAATGAGACCACCTCCCGGACGCTCAACCCCTCAGGGGCCGTACGAGACTGGGCGAACAAAGTGACCTCCTGAGCGAACTCACGAACACTCAACGCCATCATCGACCGCCTGGCCGGCCTCGTACCATCCCCCACGTCCTCAGCCCCGGCAAGGGTCACTTCACCTGCACTGACAGGATGCAATCTCCCCAGACCACGCAGCACAGTGGACTTACCGGAACCATTAGGCCCCACCAACGCCGTAACCCTGCCCGTGGGGTTGCCCGCAAGTTGTGGACAGTTGATCAGGCGGCTTATGCCGGCTGAGCTTTATTGCTGGCGAGTAATTGCTCGTGTTCTATTGGCGTGGTGTAGCCCAGGGCCGAGTGGAGTCGGGAGCGG
>NZ_LGIU01000030.1 GCF_001187915.1 Arthrobacter sp. RIT-PI-e
GCCGCGGGGTGGATGGATCCCACCAACAGCACCGTGCTGTTCAGCCCGCACCTGGCCTGGCGCAACGAACCGCTCCGCCGGAACCTGGAGAAACTGCTCCGGCGTCGCGTGACCGTGGTCAACGACGCCGACGCCGCGGCCTGGGCCGAGTGGCGGTTCGGTGCGGGGCGGGACGACCCCCGCCTGGTGTGCGTCACCCTCGGCACGGGGATCGGCGGGGCCATGATCATGGGCGGCCGGCTGGAGCGCGGCAGGTACGGGGTGGCGGGGGAGTTCGGTCACCAGATCATCCAGCCCCAGGGTCACCGCTGCGAGTGCGGCAACCGTGGGTGCTGGGAGCAGTACGCCTCGGGCAACGCCCTGGGACGGGAGGCCCGTGAGCTCGCCGCCGCACGGTCCCCGGTGGCGCAGGCCCTGATCACCGCGTCGCGGGGGGAGGAGATCACGGGGGCGCTCGTCACCCGGCTCGCGACGGAGGGCGATCCGGCGTCACGTGAACTGGTGGACGACGTCGGTCAGTGGCTGGGCCTCGGTCTCGCCAACCTCGCGGCCGCGCTGGACCCGGGGACCTTCGTGATCGGCGGCGGCCTGAGCGCCGCCGGGGACCTCCTGCTGGAACCGGCGCGCCGAGCCTTCGGGCGGAACCTGACCGGACGCGGCTTCCGTCCCGCAGCCCGCATCGAACGCGCGGCGCTGGGTGCGGAGGCCGGTCTGATCGGAGCCGCCGACATGTCCAGGCTGCTGTCGAGGAGCCGGGCCTGACGCCTCGGGCAGACCCTCCCGGGCACCCGCGCGGGCTCAGACCTCCGCGCCGTCGTTCCCGGGGTCGCGGTGCCTGGGCAGCTTCGTCACCAGGTAGCCCGCCCCGGCGAGGAACACGACCAGCAGCCCGAGCCACGCGGCCATGGGTGCCGTACGCCAGAACATGGCGAACAGGAGCATGAGCACGGGCGCGCCGGCCGCGCCGATCCAGGCGAGGACGGTCAGCGGGTCGCCCGTGCCCAGCGGAGGCGGGTCCGCGGGCGTGAAGCCCTCGTCCTCGGGCTCGTCCGGTGGCGTGTGGTCCCGCGGACCCCGCGGCGTGAGCGGCTGGTTCCGGAAGATCGCCTCGACGCGCTCGCGGTCCGACGCCCCCGCGGGATCGTCGGCGGGTGCCGGGTCGGCCCCGTCGACGCCGGGATCCGGGTGCACGGTGTACTGACGTCCGGAGGGTCCCTGGGGCGGAGGAGCCTGGATCCCGGCGGCCGGGCCGGCATCCGGTGACGTCCCTTCGAGCCGCGCGACGAGGTCCTTCCAGACGGCGTCATCGGTGGATTCGTTCGGTTCCTGACCTCGGGGGCCCATACTTTGGTACCTGCTGTCGCGTGCTGCGGCCTGGTGCGGAGGATGTCCGTCCGGCACATGGGATTCAGGGGGAGTGCTGTGTCAATCGTGGACATCGTACGGCCCCACGTCAACCGCGGCGGCCGGTGCGCCGTGTGCAGGTGCCGCACCGGGACCCGCGGATGCGTCGTCCCCGGAGGTCGCGGGAGCGGCCGGGATGCCGTCCGGGGGGCGGCGCGGACCCCGCCCGTGCCGCGGGATCCTTAGAGTAGGCTTCCACAGGGAAAAGCGGGTGGCGTGCCGAGCGCCGCCCCGTCCGCGCAGGGAGGCTGGCAGCGTGTTCTATTGGGTGATGAAGCGGATCATCGTCGGTCCGATCCTCAACCTCCTCTTCCGGCCGTGGGTCAAGGGCCTGGACAACGTACCGGCCTCCGGGCCCGCGGTGTTCGTCAGCAACCACCTCTCCTTCTCCGACTCCATCTTCCTGCCCATCGTGGTGCCCCGGCCGGTGGTCTTCCTCGCCAAGTCCGAGTACTTCACGGGGAAGGGGATCAAGGGTCGTCTCACCGCCCTGTTCTTCCGGCTCTCCAACCAGCTGCCCATGGACCGCTCGGGCGGTGCGGCGTCGTCGTCCTCCCTCACGGCGGGGATGGAGATCCTGAACGGCGGCGGTGTGCTGGGCATCTACCCCGAGGGCACGCGGAGCCCCGACGGCCGGCTGTACCGGGGGAAGACCGGCGTGGCCAAGCTCGTGCTCGCCACCGGTGTCCCGGTGATCCCGGTCGCCATGATCGGCACGGACAAGGTGCAGCCGATCGGGCGCCGGATCCCCAACATCCGTCGCGTGGGCGTCATCATCGGTGAGCCGCTGGACTTCACGCGCTACGAGGGTCTCGGTGACGACCGCTTCGTCCAGCGCTCCGTGACCGACGAGATCATGTACGAACTCATGCGCCTCTCCGGCCAGGAGTACGTGGACGCCTACGCCAGCACGGTGAAGGACCGCATGGCCGCGGAGAAGGCGGCAGGGCGCAAGACGCCGAAGCCCGACGCCGACAACCGCCGGGCCGCGGTGAGGATCTCCACCGATCCCCCGGGCGGTCCCGCGCCGGGTGCCGTGACGGAGATCGGCCGGGCCCGGGCGCAGGAGCCGGACAGTGCCCCCGGCAGCGGCGAGGACGGCGCGCCGGCTCAGCGGTGAGCTCGGGTGTGACCCGGTGGGCCGTGTGATGACGCCCCCGAATCGGGGGATCCACCCTCCGACCAGTAGAATCCCGGTGTGACCGACTCATCTGCCCCCGTCCTTCCGCGCGCCGCGGAACCTGCCTCCCCCATGACCTCCGGCCTCGACGCCTGGCGCTCCATGGAGGCGGTGCAGCAGCCCTCGTGGCAGGACGCGGACGTGTATTCGGCGTCGGTCGCCGAACTCTCCACCCTCCCTCCCCTCGTCTTCGCGGGTGAGGTGGACGTGCTGCGCGACCGGCTGGCGGCAGCGGCCCAGGGTAAGGCGTTCCTGCTCCAGGGCGGGGACTGCGCGGAGACCTTCGGCGGTGCCACGGCCGACAAGATCAGCGCCCGTGTGCGGACCATCCTCCAGATGGCCGTGGTGCTCACCTACGGGGCGTCCCTGCCGGTGATCAAGATGGGGCGGATGGCGGGTCAGTTCGCCAAACCACGTTCCTCGAACGACGAGACGCGCGACGGCGTGACCCTCCCGGCCTACCGTGGGGACATGGTCAACGGGTACGACTTCACGCCCGAGAGCCGCGGACACGACGCCTCCCGGATGGTGAAGGCCTACCACACCTCCGCCTCCACCCTGAATCTCATCCGTGCCTTCACCCAGGGGGGCTTCGCCGACCTCCGGCTGGTGCACCACTGGAACAAGGGCTTCATGGCCAACCCTGCCCACTCACGCTACGAGTCGCTCGCTCGGGAGATCGACCGCGCCGTCCGTTTCATGGACGCATGCGGTGCGGACTTCGAGGCGCTCAAGCGCGTGGAGTTCTTCGCGAGCCACGAGGCGCTGCTGCTGGACTACGAGCGCTCGCTCACCCGGATCGACTCCCGGACGTCCCTGCCGTACGACACCTCCGCGCACTTCCTCTGGATCGGGGAGCGTACCCGGAAGATCGATGGCGCCCACGTGGACTTCCTGTCCCGCGTCCGCAACCCGATCGGCGTGAAGCTCGGGCCGTCCACCTCGAGCGACGACGCCCTCGCGCTGATCGACAAGCTCGATCCCGAGCGCGAGCCGGGCAGGCTCACGTTCATCACCCGCATGGGGGCGCAGAACATCCGGGAGAAACTGCCGAAGCTCGTGGAGCGGGTCACCGCATCCGGGGCGCAGGTCCTCTGGGTCACGGACCCCATGCACGGCAACACCGTCACCTCCCCGAACGGGTACAAGACCCGGAACTTCGACGACGTCATCGACGAGGTCCGCGGCTTCTTCGAGGTGCACAACGCGCTCGGCACGTTCCCCGGGGGTCTGCACGTCGAGATGACGGGCGACGACGTGGCGGAGTGCCTGGGTGGTGCGGACCCGATCGACCAGGACGCCTTCCTGGAGCGGTACGAATCGGTGTGCGACCCGCGCCTGAACCACATGCAGTCCCTCGAGATGGCCTTCCTCGTGGCCGGGGCGCTGTCGAAGAGCTGATGCACGTGTGACACCTGCCCGGAGCACGTCCGGGTGGTGACGAGGAGAAGGGCGGCTCCCCACGGGGGAGCCGCCCTTCTCCTCGTCCGGGCGACCGGCGTGTGCGGTTCTCAGGTGACGGTGATCCGGATGGTGCTGCCCTCCGGCTGCTCCCCCGTCGGGCTCTGCCCGGCCACCAGCCCGAGCACCGCGCTGCCGAACGTGTAGTCCACCTGCACGATGAAGCCGGCGTCCTCGAGGGCCGCGACGGCCCGTGCCTCGGTGAGCGAGAAGACGTTCGGCACCCTGACCAGGCGAGGGCCCTGCGAGAGCGTGAGCGTCACCGTGGTGCCGCGCTGCACGGCCCCGTCCGCCGGACTCTGCGCCAGGACGGCCCCGGCGGGCACCGTACCGCTGTACTCCCGGTCCCGGCTCACCTCCGCCCGGAGGCCGGCGTCCTCCAGGGCGGCGACGGCGTCGGCCTCGTCCGAACCCCTGACGTCCGGCACCGCGATCGGTGCCGGGCCACGGGAGACCACGAGCTCGACGGCGGTGCCGCGGGGCCGTTCCGCCCCCGCTCCGGGAT
>NZ_LGIU01000101.1 GCF_001187915.1 Arthrobacter sp. RIT-PI-e
CTCCCGGAGCGGGGGGCCCGGCCGCAGCTCGGTGCTCTCACCCGGTCGGCGGGACACGTGCCCGCCGGTGCTGCCGCGCAGACGCGCCGCCACCGGCCGCGGCAGGCCCTGCCCCACGGGAGGACGGCTGCCGACCCGCCCCGGCGGCGCCCGCCCGCCGGGGCCCGGGGAGGACGGGTCCCGCCGCCGCGGCTCCCCGGCGCACACCAGCACCACCGCCTCCCCGGACGGGTGGGCCTCCACCAGGACGGGGCACTCCTCGTCCCCGCCCAGCACGAGAGCGCGCAGGGGGGACCCCGGTGCGGCGAGGACGGTGGCGGTGAGCCCCGCCCGGTCCTCCGCGCCCCGGTCGGGCACCACGAGCAGGCGGAGCTGCGAGCCGTCCGCTGCACTCTGCCCGTCCGCTCGCACGAGCACCGCCGGCCGGCGCGCAGCCCCGGATCCGCTGCGGAATGCAGCGCGGGTCGCGGTGCGTGCGGCGACTACGAGGAGGGCGAACGGCGCGGCGAGCGCCGCCGTCTCCGGCCTGCCGGACACGAGTCCGGCCATCACGCACACCAGGGCGAGGATGCCGGCCAGGGCCTCCGCCGCGGGGTGGTCCGTGCCGCCGTCGGCCGTCCCGCGGTCAGCCACGCGGCACCGTGGGCGGGGTGGCGACGTCCGCGAGGATCTCCCGCACCACCGTCCCGGTCGCCACTCCCTGGGCCCAGGACGACGGCGTCAGCGTGAGCCGGTGCGCCAGCACCGCGACGGCCCCGGCCTGCACGTCCTCCGGCACCACGAAGTCGCGGCCGTCGAGGACGGCCAGGGCGCGCCCGAGCAGCACGAGCGCCTGGGATCCCCGCGGTGAGGCGCCCACCTCGACGGCGGGGTGGTCCCGGGTGGCGCGGGTGAGCCGGACGGCGTAGTCCACCACGTCATCGTCCACCTGGATGCCCTCGACGGCGGACTGCAGGTGCAGCAGACCCTCGGCGGTGATCACGGGATCCACCCGGGTGCTCTCCTGCCGGCGCGAGATCCGCCGCGTGATGATGTCCTGTTCCCCCTGTGCCGGCGGGTAGCCGAAGCGCAGGCGTACGAGGAAGCGGTCCAGCTGGGCCTCGGGCAACGGGTAGGTCCCCTCGAACTCGATCGGGTTCCGAGGTCGCGAAGACGTGGAACGGGCGGGGGAGCGGGAGCGTGATGCCCTCCACCGAGACCTGGGCCTCCGCCATGGCCTCGAGCAGCGCGGACTGCGTCTTCGGGGAGGTCCGGTTGATCTCGTCCGCGAGGAACAGGCCCGCGAAGACCGGCCCGGCCCGGAAGTCGAACTCGCGTGTGGCCGGGTTGAAGACGGAGGAGCCGGTGACGTCCGAGGGCAGTAGGTCCGGGGTGAACTGGAGACGCCGGAAGTCGAGTCCGGGGGCCTGCGCGAGGGTCTTGGCGGCCAGCGTCTTGCCCAGCCCGGGAAGATCCTCGAAGAGCACGTGACCGCCGGCCAGGACGGCGCCGAGGGCCAGCCTCAGCGGCTCCTGCGCACCCACCACCACGCTCGCCGTCCGCCCGAGGATCAGCCGGCCGATCTCCGCGGCGTCGGCCGCGCTCGATGTCCCGGCGGTGATGGTCGGTTCGGGGAGGGTCATCCGGTCTCCTGGTGGGTGTGGGAGTCATCAGTGTGCTGGGTGTGCTGGGCGGGGTGGGCGGGGTGCAGCGCGAGCTGTTCGAGCTCGTCCAGCAGGGTGCCCATCCCGCGGTGGGAGAGCGGCTGCGGTGCCGTCCCCGCCACGAGGTCCTCGAGGGCTGCGCTCCGCGGCACTCCCGGGCGTGCGGCCACCAGCGCCCCGGCCACGGTCTGCAGTTCCCTGAGTGCGCGGGTCCCGGGTTCGGTGGAGGACAGCGAGAACTCGAGGGCCTGGAGGTCCCCGAGACCGCGGGGGACATCCGGGACGGCGGGCAGCACCGCGCGGGGCAGGCGCACGGCGTCCAGCAGACCGTTCGCCACACCGGCCGCGAGGGCCGCGCCCACCAGGATGACGGCATGCCGCCCGTCGAGCCCGAAGAACCAGGCCGAGAGGAGCGCGAGGAGCACGAGCGCGCCGGTGATCAGCCAGGCGGCCCGCTTCACGGCGTCGTGCCGTTCGCCCGGGACGCCGGGGCAGGCCCGAGTGCGGCGGCGAGTTCCTCGACCCTCGCTGCTGCGGGCGCCCGGGCCGCGGGCGTCAGCGCCGCTGACGCGGACGCCGCGCCGGAGCCGCCGAACCTGGCCCGCTGGTAGAGGCGGTGCAGCGCGGAGAGCGGCCGGGCGGGCAGCCCGGGCGAGGCCGCCGCGGCGGCGGCGAAGGCCGACGTCGTCCGGGACGGTCCGCGCACCAGGCCCGCGGCCGCACAGCGGCGCTCGAGGTCCAGCCAGCAGCGGATCACGACGTCGGAGGTCGTCCCCCCGGACGAGAGCGCGGTACGGGTCTCCTCGGCCCAGGCGGTCAGCGGGTGGGTCTCGGCCTGAACGATCCCTACCTCGGGCGTCCCGGTGTGCCGCTGGTCCGCCTCCTGCGAGCGGGAGCCGGACCGGCGGCGGACACGCAGCACGAAGCGCACGAGGAGTGCGAGGGCGCCCACCAGGAGCACCACGAGTGCGCCCAGCAGGAGATCGCCCGGGATCACGTGCGGCTCGGCGGCGTTCTCGGGTTCCACCGGCTCGACGGTCGCCGTGGGCGAGGGAACCGGCTGCTCGCGCTGCTGCACACGGGCATCGAGGACCGGATCGGCGGAGAGTGCGCCGGCGGAGGCTGCGGCGAGGACCACGAGGAGGAGGGCGAGGAGCGTGAGCAGCGTCGGCAGGGCGCGTGTCCGGTCGGTTCCCACGATGCCCCTCTGCAGTCGGACGAGCAGCTGCCACCGCGGCCCATCCGGGCTGCGTCCCGTGGAGCCTACCAAAAACAGAACCGCCGCCGGCCTGGTGGCCGACGGCGGTGGACTCTGCGAGTCATGGTGCCCTCGATAGGATTCGAACCTACGACCTTCTGCTCCGGAGGCAGACGCTCTATCCCCTGAGCTACGAAGGCGGACTACGGGGAAACCCGTACCCGAATGGGACTTCTGAAGCTTAGCAGGTGGCGGATGGCTCGGAAAAACGCGGGGTCAGTAGCCGGTGAACGCGTCCGTCAGTGCGCGGGAGCCACCGGCGGAGCGGATCCGGGCGCGGGTCCGGGTGATGAACGCGGGGGATCCCGAGACCAGGACGCGGCACCCCGGGAGATCGGGGACGGCTTCCAGCAGGTTCTCGGCGGTGGGCTCCGCGCCACCGTGCACCCAGCCCGCGGGCAGCGCCGTCGTGCTGCCGGACGGGGGCACCGACCCCGACTGCACGAAGAGCACCACCCGGACGCCCAGCTGCTCCAGCTCGTCGCGGTACGCGATCTCCTGCTCGTCGCGCACCACGTACACCAGCACGACGTCGCGCTCCTCGCCGCGCGCCGCGAGGTCGCGCAGCTGGCTCAGGAACGGGGTCACCCCGATGCCGCCGGCGGCGAGGAGCAGGGGGACGGCCGGATCCCTCGGCAGGGAGAAGTCCCCGCCCACGAGGGTCCCGGTGATGCGCGCGCTCTCCGGCAGGGTGAGGAGCGCACGCTTGAAGGAACTCCCCGACTCCGCCGTCCGCAGGCCGAAGGAGAGGGTGCCGGTGTCCTGGGGGGCGGAGGTGATGCTGAACACGCGGCGGCTCCCACGGCCGTCCGCACCCGCGTGCGGCAGGCTCAGTTCCATGTACTGACCGGCCCGGAAGCGCACGGGGTGCTCGGGCGCGAAGACCAGCTCCGTGCTGGTGGGCGTCAGCGCACGCGAGCCGGTCAGGGACAGGTGCACGCTGCGCCGCTGCCCGAGCAGGAAGGCGACGCCGTTCCCGATCAGGAGGGCGAACTCGGGGCCGAGGAACACGGGCCCCACGGACAGCTGCAGGGCGAGGACGACGGCGATGATCCCCGCGACCAGCCACTGCTGCCGGCGCAGCGGCGGCAGGGTGAGCGGCTCCGTGAGCATGAAGCCGAGCAGGAACAGCAGGGGGTAGGAGCTCAGCACCAGCTGCAGGCCGGCGAGCGGCTCCATCCCGCCCTGTACGAGCCCGAGGAGCAGGATGCCGATCCCGACCACCAGGAACACCGCGCCCATGGAGAGCTTGCGCGTCCGGTACAGCAGCAGGGCGGTGCCGAGCGCGACCACCGGCAGCAGGTACACGTTGGCCACCCACCACCCCGCCGCTCCCACGCCCAGCAGCGTGGCCACGGCGGCACCCGCCGCCGCCGGGTTGAACACGTGGCGGCCGCGCACCGCGAGCACGAACTTCGAGGCGCCGGCCGCGAGCCCCGCCACGAGGATGCCGCCCAGACCGGCCGCGGTGGCCGAGGGGAACATGACGAAGAAGAGGATCAGACCCGCGAGCAGGGAGGAATCGGCGTGCGGACGCAGGCGCAGGATCAGTGCCAGGAGCCGGGTGCCGATGAAGGTGCCGCC
>NZ_LGIU01000057.1 GCF_001187915.1 Arthrobacter sp. RIT-PI-e
TCATGAGGGGTAGGTCCTTCGCGCGGATGGGTTGTAGAGGTACTTCCATCCTGCGCTCGGGGACCTACCCCTTTCGCACGCTCACACCACCTGGCGCGTTAGCAACGTCATGACCCACAACACCTAGGGACTTAGGTAAGGGAATCAGGCGAGGGCGCGGGCGACGTCGTAGCTGGCTGATTTGGCCAGGTTGTTGCGTGCCCGGTCGTAGCGTCGGGTGGTGCGAGGGTCAGCGTGGCCCATGCTGTCCTGCAGGGCATGCAAGGATATGCCGGTGTCCAGGGCGATGGTGGCGAAGGTGTGCCGGAGACTGTGCAGACTGATCCGCCCCTCAATCCCGGCTTTCTCTGCGAGGCGCTGAATCGTGCGGAAGGCTTCGCTACGCTGCCAAGGTTTTCCGGTGCTGGAGGCGAATAACGGCTGGCTCACCAGGTAGACGGTGCCGGGCCCGTGGTGACTTGTCGGCTGTCGCGGTCATTTGCGCGCAGTATCGGTGGACCGGTTGACGTGGCCGTGTAATGTATCTGCTTCTACTCGGGTTCTTCCACGAGGCGCGTAGAGGGTTGGTGGACGTGACGGACGAATCCTTCCCGTTGGTCGCGGATAGTTGTGGAACTCTGATGATCGTCCTCCAGTTGCGGTAGAACGGCTTGTCTTCAAGTACTTGAAGTTCCTACCGTTGATGGTGTGAGCGCACTGACTATCCGAAAGACGTACACCATCAGGGAAGCGGCGGCCCTGACGGGGCTTCCAGCAAGTACGCTGCGCTACTACGAGTCGATCGGGGTGATCACCCCGATCGGGCGCGGCGCGAGTAGTAAGCACCGGGTTTACACGCCGGAGGATCTGGATCTGCTCACGTGGGTTTCTTGTCTGAGCGCGACAGGAATGTCGGTGAGTGACATGCGCCGCTATATGGGAAATGGGGCACTGGGGGCTGATGCGGCTCTGGAGCAGATCGAGTTGTTGAAGGCCCAGCAGGAACAGTTGCTCATCGAAGCGCAATCCATTGCCCTGCGAAAACGCTACGTCGCCCTGAAGATCGACTATTGGCAGGCTGTCCACGCCGGCAACGAGTCCGGAGCCGAACAGCTCTCGCACGAGGCACGCTCTCTGGCCGATGACCTCAAGAAGACCAAGAAGCAGTAACCACCGAGCGCACAGAGCGGGTCTGACCGTTCACATGCCCGGCGCGCCCTTATAGCCCTTACAGAGGAAGGCATCACCAATGAAGTACACCCAGAGCAGCGGCCGCAGCGCTGTAGGACCGGAGGCCTGGTTCACGGGCACCGCCCACATTGATGGCATCCGGGACCCGGACGAGCAGTCGGCGGTCGGCTGCGCGCATGTGCGATTCGCTCCGGGCGCCCGTACCGCCTGGCACACCCACCCTAAGGGCCAGACCCTGTACGTTACCGACGGAATCGGCTACGTCGCCCGCCGCGGTGGGCCGGCACAGGAGATACGCCCCGGCGACGTGGTCTACATCGAACCCGATGAGGAGCATTGGCATGGTGCCACCATCGACCGTTTCATGGCGCACATCGCCATCCAGGAAGCTGACACCCAGGGTCAGGTCGTGACGTGGGGCGAGCACGTCACCGACCAGGACTACGCCCAACAACATGGCCGATCGGCCACAACCAGCAACTGAACATTTTCAGGAGAGATCACATGACCACCACTGTTCGCGCCTATGCTTCCCCTTCCGCTGACGGGGATCTTGCCCTCACCACGATCCAACGCCGCGATGTCGGCCCGCTGGATGTGATGATCGAGATCGAGTACGCCGGTATCTGCCACTCCGACATCCACACCGTGCAAGGTGACTGGGGCCCGCAACCCTACCCCTTGGTGCCTGGACACGAGATCGCGGGCATCGTTGTGGAAGTCGGTACCGCAGTCACCAACTACGCGGTCGGCGATCGGGTCGGTGTCGGTTGCATGGTCAACTCCTGCGGGCAGTGTGAGAACTGCACGGCGGGCGATGAGCAGTACTGCGTCAACGGTATGGTCGGCACCTACGGTGTCACCGACCGCGACGGGACCATCACCCAGGGTGGGTATTCCACTCACGTCGTCGTGACCGAGGACTTCGTCCTGAGGATCCCCGAAGGCATCGAGCTCGATGCCGCTGCCCCGCTACTCTGCGCCGGCATCACCACCTATTCACCCCTGCACCGCTGGGGCGCCGGCCCGGGGAAGAAGATCGCCGTGATCGGTCTCGGCGGTCTCGGGCACATGGCCGTGAAGATCGCCCACGCCATGGGCGCCGAGGTCACCGTCCTGTCGCAGTCCTTGAAGAAGCAGGAGGACGGCCTACGCCTGGGCGCGGGTCATTACTACGCCACCAGCGACGAGACCACGTTCACCGACCTGGCAAACTCATTCGATTTGATCATCAATACGGTCAGTGCCAGCATCGACATCAGCGCCTTCCTCGGGCTGCTGACGGTCAACGGTGCCCTGGTCAACGTGGGCGCGCCCGCTGAGCCGTTGCCGGTGAACGCGATGGCTCTCATCGGTGGTCGACGCTCCTTCGCCGGGTCCATGATCGGCGGCATCGCCGAGACCCAGGAAATGCTCGACTTCTGCGCTGAGCATGGCATCGGCGCCGAGATCGAGGTCATCCCGGCCGAGAAGATCAATGACGCCTACAAGCGGGTCCTGGCCTCAGACGTCCGCTACCGCTTCGTCATCGACGCCTCCACCTTCGCCTAACCAACCACCAACCCTGCCCGACCCGAAACCTGCCACAACCCCTACCGCTACGCTCAAGCAAGAATTCGAGCGTAGCGGTAGGGTCACAGCCTGGTTATCGGGTTACCCAAGAATCCTTGGGAGCAGGAGGGCGATGTCCCCGGTGTCCTCGACTCACGAAGCGCGGCGGACCGCCAAGCACCACTGCTGCGGGGAAGGAAAGAATCATGGAATTGAACGATCTACTGACCGTTCTGAATGCCGGCGAGACCATCACCGGTGACTCCCCGCTACACGGGATCATGCACGAAGCAAGCCAGGAAGCCCTTCGCATCACCGGTGAACTCAACAGTGGCTACCAGGAACCCTCACGCGTGCGCCAACTATTGTCCCAACTGACGGGTAGGCACATCGATGACTCGGTGACAGTGTTCCCGCCGTTCTACTCGGACTTCGGTAAGAACATCACCTTTGGCCAGCGGGTCTTCATCAACGCCGGCTGTAAGCTCCAGGACCAGGGCGGAATAAGCATCGGAAATGACTGCCTGATCGGGCACAACGTGGTGATGGCAACGCTCAACCACGACCTGCAACCTAGCAAGCGCGCCGACATGCACCCGGCCCCGATCGTCATCGGCCAGAACGTGTGGATCGGAGCCAACGCCACAATCCTTCCGGGTATCACGATCGGAGACAACGCCGTCATTGCAGCTGCGGCCGTCGTCACGAAGGACGTACCCGCCAACGCCGTCGTCGTGGGATCTCCCGCACGCATTGCACGAAGGATCTCCGACTAACACCCAGGAACACCCTAGAACCCAGTGGCCCTACTGTGTTCAACCGCGCTTCATATGGTGTGAATACTTCGAAGGTAGCTGGATCTTGGGGTGCTGGCGTGATGGGGCGATGCTGGATATAGAGGCATCCAGCGGTGAATCGAGCAGCAGCAACGTCAGCCACCTCGCCAGCCACGGTGCGAGAACCCTGCCGACCTGTTGAGAGGTCACGTATCAGCCTCTAGTTCCTGCTCTTACCGAGAGACCGCTAGCGATAACGCACCTGGTGTACATCGAGCAGCGGGTCTGTCTCAGTAACGGTGTTTCTGGCGTTTTCATTTAGTAGGTTTCCGCAGCCGGCCAGCGGTCAGCGAAGGTGATGGCGAACGCGTTCAGCGCGGGCTTCCAGCGCATCGTCCATGGGGCTCGTCCCGTACCTGTCGGGTCAAGGGATCTG
>NZ_LGIU01000075.1 GCF_001187915.1 Arthrobacter sp. RIT-PI-e
CGCCGGGAGATGTCGATGTCGGGGATGGTGCCCTCCGCCCCGGCCCCCCCGGCCATCGCCGTCGCGTTGGTCCCCGCGACCCCGGCCCCGAGCACCACCACCTTGGCGGGGCGCACCCCGGGCACCCCGCCCAGCAGGAGCCCGGGACCACCCGCGGGCGCGGTCATGACCTGGGCGCCCACCTGCACGGACAAGCGCCCGGCGACCTCGGACATCGGGGCGAGCAGGGGAAGTACACGCCCCTCCTGCACAGTCTCGTAGGCGATCGCCGTCACGCCGGCCTCGAGCAGGGCCCGTGTCAGCGCGGGTTCCGCCGCGAGGTGGAGGTAGGCGAAGAGGATGAGACCCGCCCGGAAGTGGCGGGACTCGGGCTCCCCGGGCTCCTTGACCTTCAGCACCAGGTCCGCGCGGTCCCACCCCTCGTCCGGTCCGTCCACGAGCGCGGCGCCCGCGGCCAGGTACACGGCATCCGGGATGGCAGAACCGGCCCCCGCCCCGCGTTCCACGAGGACCGTGTGTCCGTGCGCACGGAACTCGTGCACACCGGAGGCGGTGATGGCCACGCGGAACTCGTTGTTCTTCACTTCTCGGGGGACGCCGATGATCATGGGACTCGCTCCGGGGGACTCGCGCCGACTGGACGACTCCAGCGTAGGCAGACGCGGGGGCCGTGCCCGTCGGGGCGGAGGCGGTGCGGGTAACGACCTGCGCGACGGCTCGGGCCGGGACGTGCCCCGGCCCGCCGTCGCGGCGCGGAATGACGCGGTGCAGTACTGACGTGACGCGCATCACTACCAGCAGGGCACGGAAAATGCCATCGACATCTGTCGGATCCCCGGACTCCAGATGTCGCCCGGAGCGCGCCCGTCGGCCTACGCTGTGGGGATGCAGCCAGCCGTCGAGGACGTCGTCGAAGCGATCGCGCAGCGGCTCGGGCGCGGGCTGTCCCTCGAGGACCCCGACGGCGTCCTCCTCGCCTACAGCAGCCAGCAGGCCACGGCCGATCGGGTCCGGGCGAACTTCCTGCTCAGCAAGCAGGTCCCCGCCGACGTCAGTGAATGGCAGCTGCGTCACGGCACCGCCCGTGCCGTCCGCCCGGTGGTGGTTCCCGCGAACCAGGACCTGGGCATGCTGGGCCGGGTCTGCGTACCACTGCTGGTCCGGGGGTTCCGGGTCGGCTACCTCTGGGTGCAGCAGCAGTCCGAGGACGATCCACCCGAGGACATCCTCTCCGCCCTGCCGGCGGCCCGCCCCGCGCTCGACCGGCTCGCCGGCCTGCTCCCCGAGACCACCCCGGCATCCTCCGCGCCCGGGCGCGGAGGGAGGCCACGTTCCTCGCGGCGTGCCGCGGGATCGCCCCCGCCGTCGAGGAGCTCACGGGGCGGCGGGAGCCCGACGACGCCGGGCCCTGGTGCGTCGTCGCCGTCCGCGAACTGGACGCCCCTGCGCACCGTCGCTCGCGGCCGGGGGGCGGGGACGACGAGGACCCGCACGAGGCCGTCCTGCTGCAGCGCACCCTCGCGCTGCAGTCCACCGTGGGGGTGGCGCCCGTCCTCTTCAGCGCCGCGGCCGCGGACCACTCGGTGCTCCTGTGCTCCGCGAGGATCGGCACCACGGTGCTGGGGCAGGTGCAGGAGAAGTACCGCGCCGAGGTGACCAAGCGTGCGGGTCGGCCCGCCGCGAGGATCGTGTTCGGGGTCAGCGGGGACGTCCAGGACCTCCGCCGTCTGGAGGGGGCACTGCAGGAGGCCCGGTGCTGCGTGCAGGCGGCCGCGGGGGACCCGGTGATCGGGGGGATCGCCCGCTACGCGGACATCGGCGTGTACCAGTTCCTCGGCGCCCTGGGCTGGAACCCCCCTGCCCGGGGGAGCGGGCACTTCGCCGAGCTGGCCGAGGCCGATCGCGCAGGTGGGCTCCTGCCGGTCCTGGAACTGCTCTACGACAAGAACGGCTCCGTGCAGGACGTCGCGGCCCAGCTGCACCTGCATCGCAGCACCGTCTACAACCGGCTGTCCCGGGTGAGATCGATCATCGGCGCCGATCCGCTCGCCGGAACGGTGCGGCTGGAGCTCCATCTGGCCCTGAAGGCCCGGCGGTGGCGTTCCCGGCCGCGCTTCGACCAGGTCTAGGACTGCGCCGGGCCGGGGACCTGCTCCCGCCGGGGCTGGGCGCGGAGCCACTGCTCCACGTCGGTGCGCCGCAGGCGGCGGTGCGAACCCCGGTACTCGACGGCGAGCGTGCCGGCGTCCGTGAGTTTGCGCAGGTAGCTGTGGGAGATCCCGGCCAGTTCCGCGGCCTGCGAGGTGGTCAGCAACTCGGTCACGGAGCTGACCTGGACAGCGTCGCCGTCGGCGAGCCGCACCAGGAGGTCCACGACGGCGTCCTGCGCCGAGGCGGGCAGGCGGTGCGCCGTGCCGTCCACGAAGATGGTGACGTCCGGGCTGTCGGCCAGGGCGCGGTGCAGGGGCCCCGTCTGCTCGGGTGGGAGGGCAGCTGCGGATCTCGGGGGCCTGGCCGTCATGAGGTCATTGTGCCAGTCATCGCCGGTACCCGGATTGGGCGGACGGGCAGTTGCTGAGTAGGTTTCGGAGCATGCGAGATCAGTGGTCGTCATGAGTGCCTCCCCCGAGCCGAAGCACTGCCGATCCTGCGGCCGGCGGATCGAGTGGCGGAAGAAGTGGGAGCGGAACTGGGGCGAGATCGCCTACTGCAGCGATGCCTGCCGGTCCCGGAAGATCCGGCCGGTGGACCGGGAGCTGGAGCAGTGGCTCCTCGACCGGCTCGGGAGTGCACCGAGCGGCCGGGGCGTGGACCCGGCGGATGCCGGGCTCGCCCTCGACCCCCGGAACGCGTCCGACCTCCGCAAACCTGCCCGCAACGCCGCCCGGCGCCTGGTGAACCGGGGTCTCGCGGAGATGGGGCAGCGCGGCGTCGTGGTCGATCCCTCCACCGCGAAGGGCGAGGTGTCCCTACGGGCGGTGCGCTGAGGTCGTCGCCCCTCGTGACGTCGGCTCGGCCCGCCCGGTCCGGGTGGGTGCACGGGCCGCCGCGCGGATGCCCGCCAGCCCCGGGCCCGACGACGGCAGGCGGCCCGCGGACCTCGCCTGCACCAGGATGTTCCCGAGCGCCGTGGCCTCCACGGGTCCGGCGACCACGGGAAGACCCGTCCGTTCCGCGGTGAGCCGGCACAGCAGCTCGTTCTGCGAGCCGCCGCCCACCACGTGCACCACGTCGATGGACTGCCCGGAGAGCCTGACGGCGTCCTGGAGGGTGCGGGCGTAGGCGTCGGCGAGGCTGTCCAGGATGCACCGCACCAGCGCGGCCCGAGACGGCGGCGCCGGGTGCCCGGTCGCTTCCACCGCGCGCCCGATCCGGGCCGGCATGTCCGCCGGTGCCAGGAAGTCCGTGCTCCCGGCGTCGATCACCGGCCCGTCCGGAGGCAGCTCCGCCGCGGCGGCGAGCAGGTCCGCGAGCTCCGGTGCCGACCCTTCCGCGTCCCACTCCCGGAGGCACTCCTGGAGCAGCCAGAGGCCGCCGGTGTTGCGGAGGTACCGGACGGTGCCGTCCACGCCGCGCTCGTTCGTGAAGTTCGCCGCGCGGCTCCCCGCGGTGGGATTGGCACGTCGAGTTCCCCCCCCCCCAGGGACCGGGTGCCCGAGGGGGTGGACGCGAGGCCCCCCGCCCCCGCGGGGGGGGCGGCCACCGCCGACGCGGTGTCGTGCGACCCGACGGCGACGACGGCGGTGCTCCCCGGCAGTCCCGTGGCCGCGGCGACGGACGGCAGCAGCGTGCCGATGGTGGCCCCCGGTTCCACCAGCGGCGGGGAGCGCTCGGGGGGCAGGCCCGGGCGCGGTGAAAGGCCCGCCCGCCCCGCCGCCCGCCCGG
>NZ_LGIU01000001.1 GCF_001187915.1 Arthrobacter sp. RIT-PI-e
GGGGGGCGGCCGCGAGCCCTTCGGCGACCACCACGTGCGCGAGACCGAGCAGGAGGGTGAGATCCGTGCCGGGCGTGGGCTGCAGGTGCACGCCGCGGCCCTGCTCGGTGAGCCGGGCCGTCGCGGAGCGGCGGGGGTCGACGACGATCAGGCCGCCGTCCGCCCGTGCCCGCCGGAGGGGCTGGACGAACGGCGGCATGGTGTCCGCCGCGTTGGAGCCGAGGAGCAGGATCACCGACGCGTGGCCGAGGTCCTCCAACGGGAAGGGCAGTCCGCGGTCCACGCCGAACGCCCGGTTGCCGGCGGCTGCGGCCGAGGACATGCAGAACCTGCCGTTGTAGTCGATCCGCGAGGTGCGCAGGGCCAGCCGGGCGAACTTCCCGAGGGTGTAGGCCTTCTCGTTGGTGAGCCCGCCACCGCCGAACACCGCCACGGAGTCCGGGCCGTGCTCCGCCTGCGTGGTCCGGACGCGCTCGCTGATGAGGCGGAGCACGTCGTCCCAGGCGGCCTCGCGGAGCACGCCGTCCTCGCCGCGCAGCAGGGGAGCGGTGAGGCGGTCCGGATGCTTCAGCAGCTCGGCCGCGGACCAGCCCTTCCGGCACAGCCCGCCCCGGTTGGTGGGGAAGTCGCGCCCGGTGATCGTCGCACCGCCGTCGTGCGTGTGGTGGCCGCCGCTGCCCGTCACCGTCATGGCGCACTGGAGCGCGCAGTAGGGGCAGTGCGTGGGCGTTCCGGACTGCTCCGGCACCAGGACCGACGCCCGCATGCGTCAGACCCTGCCGAGCGTCGAGGAGCGGCGGAGGTAGCAGAACCAGGTGACCGCGAGCATGACCACGTAGCCGGCCACGAACCCGTGGAAGGCGCCGTCGTAGCTGCCGGTGGCAGTGTTCGAGGCGTTGAGTACCTGCGGGATCAGGAAGCCGCCGTACGCACCGACCGCCGAGACGAGACCGAGGGCCGCGGCGGACTTCCGGGCGGTACCGACCGACTCCTTCACCTCGCCCGACTGCCCGACGGCGCCGCGCCGGGCGAAGATGATGGGGATCATGCGGTAGGTGGCACCGTTGCCGGCACCGGCCGCCGCGAAGAGGACCAGGAAGAGGCCGAGGAAGAGCCAGAAGTTGGCCAGGGGCAACGTCCAGACCACCATGAGGGCGATCATCGCCATGACGGCGAAGGCGCAGACCGTGATGATCGCGCCGCCGAAGCGGTCCGCGAGCCGCCCTCCGAACGGCCGGGCGAGCGAGCCGACCAGCGGGCCGAGGAAAGCGAGGGTCAGGACGATCCCCATCATGTCGAAGCTCTTGAACTCCGGGAAGGTGTCGGCGATGAGCTTGGGGAAGACGCCGGCGAAACCGATGAACGAACCGAAGGTGCCGATGTAGAGCAGCGCCATGATCCAGAAGTGCGGCTCGCGGAGTGCTGCGAGCGAGCCCGCAATGTCGCTCTTGGCGTTGGACAGGTTGTCCATGTACTTCCAGGCGCCGAAGGCGGCGACGAGGATCAGCGGTACCCAGATCCAGCCGGCGATCGGGAGGCCCAGACTGAAGGCGGCACCGAGTCCGACGGCGATGGGGACCACGAGCTGCGCGACGGCGGCACCGAGGTTGCCGCCCGCGGCGTTCAGGCCGAGCGCCCAGCCCTTCTCGCGGGCCGGGTAGAAGAAGGTGATGTTCGCCATCGAACTGGCGAAGTTGCCGCCGCCGAAGCCGGCGAGGGCCGCCACGGCGAGCATGACACCGAACGGGGTCCCAGGGTTGGAGACGCAGAGCGCGAGCCCGATGGACGGGATCAGGAGCAGTAGTGCAGAGACGACGGTCCAGTTGCGGCCGCCGAACCTCGGCACCATGAAGGTGTAGGGGATGCGGAGCGTCGCGCCCACGAGGGACGGCATGGAGATGAGCCAGAAGAGCTGCGACGTCGAGAAGGTGAAGCCCGCGGCCGGCAGGTACACGACCGAGATGGACCAGAGCTGCCAGACCACGAACCCGAGGAACTCGCAGGCGATGGACCACTGCAGGTTCCGTTTCGCGATGGACCTGCCGCCGTTGTCCCACTGCTCCGTGTCCTCGGCGTCCCAGTTGTCGATCCAGCGGCCGGGCCGGTGGACCAGGACCGGGCTGTTCGCCGGTGGGGTGGTAGGGGGTGCCGCCGCTGCGGGCGATGCTGCTTCGTCGATGCTCACGGGATCCTCCGGGGTGGCCGCTCCTGCTGTCCCTCGAGGCTAGGGAGGAATCGTTTCCGTCCCTGGCGCGCTGTGTGAACTGTCCGTGACGTCCTCCTATCCACGGCCGGAGCGCACTGTGAGATCGTCGCCCTTCCGGTGCGCGTGCGGGCCCCGGTCTCTCGCCCCGGGGGGACGATCGGATTGGGGGTGGCAGGGGCTAGGGTCGTGCCAACACGGTCCAGCAGCGGGCTGTACTTGCTGACAAGCATCGGATTGATCCATGACAGAACATCTGACACTTCCCGGCGCATCACTGGACATCCTTCCCCTCGCCACTGATCCGGTGCGGCACCCCGACGGCGTCGAGCTGCCCGAACCATCGGTGAACGGGACCTCGGCAGGTGATCCGTCCGTCGCGCCTCCCACGAAGCGGGAGCGCGAAGCAGGGTGGATGCAGGCAGCACTGGAGGTCCTGGACCTCACCTCGGTACCGATGGCGGAACTGAGGGTCACGGCCAACCGGATGTACCTGCTGATGGACACGGACCGCCCCCCGCAGTGGGCCGCGGAGCGCTACGAGGCCGTGGTCGACGAGATCGAGGAACGCAGTGCGCAGGCGAAGCGGGCGGGCACCACCCGCGGTGCGCGCGAGGTGTTCAAGGACTCGGCCTACGGTTCACGTTTCGAGCTGTACTGCGACGGGGCTCTCGCGGCCTACATCAGGTACTCCATCCGGGACGGCGAGTTGGTGCTGCGTGCCCTGGTGGAGAAGCCCGAGTTCGAAGGACGAGGGCTGTGGCAGGGTCTCGTGCGGGAGGCCATGCTCAACGCGCACAAGCGGCGCCTGCGGGTCAGCCCGCGGTGTCCTGCGGCGCAGGCCTTCTTGCGCCGGCACCCGCAGTACCTCGCGCTCACCCGCTCGGTTCGCTAGGGCGTGGTTGCACGTCGTACCTCGTGGGACCCTGCGGGGTTCCCGGTCGGTGGTACCCCGGAATCCTGACGGAGCCTCGATGCTCCGGAAGAGGGATTCCGGGACCGCCACGATCCCGATCGGGGGATGTGCACCCGGTCTTCGGTGTTCCTGCGCTTTCTTCGGTTTTTCTTCGAGGTTCCGGCACCGGTGCGTTGATGTGCGGGTCGGAGGATTGAGCTCAGAAGGAACAGGTCCGCTCAGGGCCCTGGTTCCCGGTCTTCCGCACACTTCTCCACGAAACGGGTCTCATCATGGCACGCACCGCACACACCGCACCCTCCTCCCACAAGGCGTCGAAGCTGAGCCTGAAGTCCACCTCGGGCAAGGTCCTCGCCTCCGTCGCCCTGCTGGGTGTCGCCGCGTCCGCGGCGGGGCTGGGCCCCCCTGGTTCCTTCACCTCCACGACCTCCGCCAGCGAGAACGTCCCCGCCGGTCCCGTCAACGTGGCTCCCGGGGCCCCCGGTACCGCGGCCAACCGCCTCAGCGTGGCCTCCACCGGCGTCGTCCCCGGTGACAGCATCCAGCGCGTGGCCGCCCTCTCCAACACCGGTAACCAGGACTTCGGTGGCGTCACCCC
>NZ_LGIU01000005.1 GCF_001187915.1 Arthrobacter sp. RIT-PI-e
CCCTCCTCCCGTGGCGGCGGGGCGTCAGGAGCCCCCGGGGGCTCCTCACCACCGTGGGGGTGATCGCCGGGGTGCCGGTGCTGGTGCGCGGCACCCCGGGGCTGTCCGTGCTCGCCGTGGGGATGCTCGTGGCGGTGCTGCTCATGTGGCTGCCGCCGAGCAGCGACTACTTCCAGCTGACCTCCCCGAAGGCGCGGCGCCGCTCCCGCCTCCCGGGCTCGCGCTGCCCGCCCCGCCGGCGGCGCTCCGGGGGCCCCTCTCCCTCCGCGGCCTCCCGTGCGGGGTCCCGGGGCACACCGCGTGGCGCGGCGGGGCCCGCCCCCGTCCGACCGCGTCGTCCCCGGAACGCGACGCGACCTCCCCCCCGCCCCGGAATGCCGAAGGGCCCCTCCGTCCGGAGGGGCCCTTCGCGAGGAGAGAGGTCTAGCGCAGGGCGGAGAAGGCCTGCTCGAGGTCCCCGATCAGGTCCTCGATGTCCTCGATGCCCACCGAGAGCCGGATCATGTTCTCCGGCACCGCGAGGTCCGTCCCCTTCACCGAGGCGTGGGTCATGTCCGAGGGGTAGTTCATCAGCGACTCGATGCCGCCGAGGGACTCCGCGAGCAGGAACACCTGGGTCGACTCGGCGATCTTCTTCGCCGCCTCGGCGCCGCCCTTGAAGGTCACGGAGAGCATGCCGCCGAAGTCCTTCATCTGCGCCGCGGCGAGCTCGTGGCCGGGGTGGTCGGCGAGGCCCGGGTAGTACACGCGCTCCACCTCGTCCTGCTCCTGCAGCCACTGCGCGATCGCCGTGGCGTTCGAGGAGTGGCGGTCCATGCGCACGCCGAGGGTCTTGACGCCGCGCGTGGTGAGCCAGGCCTCCATGGGTGCGGAGACGGCACCGACGGCGAACTGCACGAACCCGACCTTCTCGGCGAGCGCGTCGTCGTTCACCACCACCGCGCCACCGCTGGCGTCCGAGTGACCGCCGATGTACTTGGTGGTGGAGTGGATGACCACGTCCGCACCGAAGGAGAGCGGCTGCTGCAGGTAGGGGCTGGCGAAGGTGTTGTCCACCACGAGCAGGGCCCCGGCCGCGTGGGCGAGCTCCGCGGTGGCCGCGATGTCGGTGATCTTCATCAGCGGGTTCGACGGCGTCTCCACCCACACCAGCTTCGTGTTGTTCGCCTCGATGGCGGCTCGGACGGCGTCGGCATCCGCCATGTCCACGGCGGAGTTGGTGATCCCCCATTCGGAGAGCACGCGGTCGATCAGCCGGTAGGTGCCCCCGTAGGCGTCGTTGCCGAGGACGATGTGGTCCCCGGGCCGGAGCGCGGCGCGGATCAGGGCGTCCTCGGCCGCCAGCCCGGAGGAGAAGCTGTAGGCGTGCTTGCCACCCTCGAGGGCGGCGAGCTGGACCTGCAGAGCGTCCCGGGTGGGGTTGGCGGCCCGGCCGTACTCATAGCCGTTCCGCAGCCCGCCGATGCCGTCCTGCATGAAGGTGGTGGTCTGGAAGACGGGCGGGATCACCGCTCCCGTGACCGGGTCGGGCGTCTGCCCGGCGTGCACGGCGCGGGTGTTGAAGCCCTGGGTGTCAGAGTGCGTCACGATGCTCCTGGAGGTCGAGAGGTTTCACTTGCTCAGATACGTCAGCAAGTCGTGGCGCGTCAGAATTCCCACCGGGGATCCCACGGACGTCACCATCAGCGTGTCGCTGTCCTGCAGGCGCTCGCGTGCATCGCCGACCGACTCGAGCGAACCGATCAGGGGCAACCTGGCGGCCATGTGGTCGGAGATCCGGTCCGTCAGCTGCGCCTCGCCGGAGAAGATCTTCGCGGTCAGGGAGCGCTCGTCCACGGAGCCGAGCACCTCGCCCAGCTTCACGGGAGGTTCCTGCGACAGGACCGGGATGCTGGAGACCCCGTACTCGTCCATGATCGAGATGACGTCGCGCACGGTCTCCGAGGGGTGGGTGTGCACCAGGTCCGGCAGGGTGCCGCTCTTGGTCCGCAGCACCTCGTCCACGCTGGCGTCGTCGCCGCCGTCCAGGAAGCCGTAGGACCTCATCCAGTCGTCGTTGAAGATCTTGCCCAGGTACCCACGGCCGCTGTCGGGCAGCAGGACCACCACGACGGCGTCGGCGGGAAGATCCTTCGCCACGCGCAGGGCGGCGACCACGGCCATGCCGCAGGAGCCGCCGACCAGCAGTCCCTCCTCCCGGGCCAGCCGGCGCGTCATCGCGAAGCTCTCCGCATCGGTGACGGCGTGGATCTCGTCGGGGACCGTGGGGTCGTAGGAGTCCGGCCACATGTCCTCGCCGACGCCCTCCACGAAGTAGGGGCGCCCGGTGCCGCCGGAGTAGATGGAGCCGTCGGGGTCCGCGCCGACGATGCGCACCGGGCCGCCCGCGCGGTCGGCGGAGATCTCCTTCAGGTAGCGGCCGGTACCGGTGATGGTGCCACCGGTGCCCACGCCGGTCACGAAGTGGGTGAGCGTGCCGTCGGTGTCGTCCCAGATCTCGGGGCCCGTGGTCTCGTAGTGGCTCAGCGGCCCGTTGTGGTTGGAGAACTGGTCGGGCTTGTAGGCGCCGGGGATCTCACGGACCAGGCGGTCGGAGACACCGTAGTAGGACTGCGGGCTGTCGGGGGCGACGGCGGTGGGGGTGACCACCACCTCCGCGCCGTAGGCCTTCAGCACGTTGCGCTTGTCCTCGCCCACCTTGTCCGGCACCACGAAGACGCACTTGTACCCGCGCTGCTGGGCCACGAGGGCCAGGCCCACACCGGTGTTGCCGGAGGTCGGTTCCACGATGGTCCCGCCGGGCCCGATCTTCCCCTCGGCCTCGGCGGCGTCGATGATCCTCACCGCGATGCGGTCCTTCACCGACCCGCCCGGGTTCAGGTACTCGACCTTAGCGAGGACGGTGGCTGCGATGCCGTCGGTGACGGAATTGAGCTTCACGAGGGGGGTGTTGCCGATCAGGTCCACGATGGAATTGGCGTACTTCATGGGTACAAAGTTACCGTCTGAGGGGTCCACTCCCTCGCGCCCGTTACGCCCCGGGACTCGGTGCGACACATGCGACACTACGTCGCGGAACGGAGGGCACGTGACACGTCACACATTCGCACGGGCGATCCTGCCCGTCCTCGCGCTGGCCTGCGTGGCCACCGGCCTGCTTCCCGGCCCGGAGCTCGGAGCGCTGTGGCAGCGCATCTGGCCGATCCTGCTGTTCGTGACGTCCATGACCGTGGTCACGGACCTCCTCTTCTCGGCGGGTGTCTGCGACCGCACCCCCCCCCCCCCCCCCCGCCTCGCCCGCGGCAGGGTCCTGGCCCTGTGGCTCGTGACGGTGCTCCTCTGCGTCCTGTGCACCGTGTTCTTCTCCCTCGACACCACCGCGGTGCTGCTCACCCCGCTCGTCGTCCTCCTCGCCCGGCGCGTCGGGGTGCCGCCGTGGCCCTTCGCCGTGACCGTGGTGTGGCTGGCGAACACGGCCTCGCTGCTCCTGCCCGTCTCCAACCTGACGAACCTGCTGGTCCAGGAGCGGCTGCAGCTCGCCCCGGCGTCGTTCGTCGGGTTGGTCGCGGGGCCGGCCGTGATCGGCGTCGTGGTGCCGTGCGC
>NZ_LGIU01000004.1 GCF_001187915.1 Arthrobacter sp. RIT-PI-e
CTCGATACGGTCCTGCCAGCGGGTACTAGGAGCCCATCCCAGTGCCTCCCACCAGCCGGTCGTCGTTTTCCTTCCACCGGCGGTCTTCAGCATCATGGCCTCATGGCCCTGGTCATGGATGGCGTTCTGCAGTTCACGAGCTGCGGTGCTTTTACCGGAACCATCGATACCGGTCAGAAGGATGCGCAGGAGTTCACCTTTCGGGACGAGGGATGTACTTCTGTCAACGCCCTACCCCACCCCCCCCGTTCCTCTCTGCAACCAACCTCACACGATGCTGGCCCCTCCGCCTTCTACTCGAGCACATACAGGGAACCCGCACCCAGCAGCCGGATACCTCACATCCCATGGCATGCGACACACTCCGTCGAGACATCACCCCTCCCCCGCCATTACAGACCGGATTCTGTCTTGCTACCATGCTCCATAAGGAGGGGCCTGGTTTCGCGACGTTAGGGTCGGTTGCAAGACAGATTCCGAGTGCATAAAGCGTTTCCAGGTCCGTCGGTCACCTGCAGCAATCAGTTTCGGAATCGCGAGGTACTTTCAGTTGAAGGAGCAAGCATGGGCAGGTTGATCGGGTATGCCCGGGTCTCGACCCGGGGCCAGGACACGAACCGGCAGATCCAGGACCTCCTCGCGGCCGGGGTGCCTCGTGATGACCTCTACGTCGATCAGGGGGTCAGTGGTGCCCAGGCACGCCGGCCCCAGTTCGACCGGGCCCTGGAGGCACTGCATAAGGGCGACACCCTGGTCGTGACGACCCTGGACCGGTTGGGTAGGTCGAGGGCGAACATGCTCGCCCTCGCCGACACCCTCCGCGCCCAGGACGTGAACCTTCGCGTCCTGAACCTCGGGGGCGGGAGCGTGGACACTGGGACACCCATGGGATCCATGGTCTTCACCGTCATAGCGGCCTTGGCGCAGATGGAACTCGAGATCAAACGCGAACGCGTGAACGATTCCAACACCAAACGCCGAGCTGCGGGCATGGATCTCGGTGGCCGCCGCCAGACCTTCTCCGACAGTCAGATCAGTAACGCCCGCCGGCTCATCGATCAGGGCCAGCCAGCTGCTCACGTCGCCCGGGACCTGGGCATGTCCAGGGCGACTCTCTACCGCAGGATCAATAATCTGGAGGCCCGTGAGTGGTTGGCCACCCACCCTGTACCGACACCGCTACCGCTACCGCTACCGCTCGAGGATCTTGCGGAGCTAGGCCCGTCGGTGCCGATAAGTCCGCCGCACTCTGATGCCCGCCCTATGACGTGAGGCAGCCTCAGTCCGTGGTTGACGGGCTGAGGCTGCTTTGGGGGGTTGTGGTGAAGGCTATGTTCAGGCGTTCAGCCGTTGAAGCGTTCAGCCGTTGAGTCGGTGGACGTCGGTGACCCAGGTGAGGCACCCGGTTTTGACTTTGAAGGATGATCCATACCCGACGACAATGTCGCGGGTGAGTTGCGAGCCTTTCTTCAACCCGGCGCAGGAGTACCCAACCTTGATGGTCGCCCCGGGTGCGGGGTTGTCCGCAGTACAGGATCCGACGATGTACTTGCCGTCCGATGCCAGGGATGAGCACCCACCGACACCGGCTTGGGCTGCGGGGGCTGATCCGATGAGCGCGGTCGCCCCGATCGCTGTCGCTGCGGCCACCGCGGCGATTCTTCTTTTCAGACTGTTCATGATGTGTCCTTCCCCTGAGGCGAACGCATAAGGTCCGCCGATGACTGTGCTGGTCTAGGTTCGCCGGTGACTGTGCTGGTCCGGGTGTGATCAGTGTGGTGGCTCAGGTCGGGCTGTAGGTCACGTGACTGGCCCCACCGACACAGCCGTGGGCGACCTTGAAGGACATCCCACTGTTGAGCGTGACATTCACATTCCTCGTAGCCCCGATATGGCAGTCAACGATGAGCTTCAATTTTGCCCCGGGCCCCGGGTTAGGGGGTGTGCAACTACCGGCTACGTACTTGTTCGGTGCACCCCAGGACTCATCGACCAGCGTCAACGACGTGCAGTGACCGATCCCTGCGGCCTGAGCCGGTGCCGGCGCTACAGCTACCGCCCCGAGCGAGCCCACGCCGATGGTCAACGCCATCAGTGCTGCTTTCGCTTTCCTCAACATCGTTCCTCCTCATTCACCCGTCAATGGTGCGTTGTTATGACCACTCTTCTTCACCACAGGATCAGAAACAACGCCTCACGAGCAGGGTTAGACCTTCGGCTAAACCTTCCCCTGCCCCTCTAGGATCACCAAGGCAGGAACAACGACACAAAGGCAGGCACCGCGATGGATCGGCTCAGCGATCACTGCGAGGAACTCCACGCAGCACTCACCCGGGAAGAGAACTTCGAGAAAACACCGGGCGGGCAATGGCTGGCCGGCACCTACCACGACATCGTCCCGGCGGTCCTGCGCAACGTCCTGCACAGCGTCGATACCGGCGAATCCCTGAACCCCAGCATCATCGAAACAATCCGCTACTCCGCTGCCTCCACGACCGCCCACGTACCCCTGCACACCGCTCTCCACGGTTCACTACCGGCCATCAAAGTTTTCGCGGCGTTCCTGCGCACACACCACACCATGATCCCCGCCCAACGGATGGCCCTGCTCCTGAGCCGCGCATCCATCATCGCCGTCGAACTCTCCGGCTACTGGATCACCACCTGGACCACCACCAACAACACCCCATCCGGGCTTCCTACAACACCATCACCAGCCCCGTCGGCCGTACACCCCAGTACTCACCCAAAAGAAGCACTCACCACCAACACCGCTAAGACCACTAAGACCGCTAAGACCGCTAAGACCGCTAAGA
The DNA here is from genome assembly GCF_001187915.1 of Arthrobacter sp. RIT-PI-e. Classification (GTDB taxonomy): domain Bacteria; phylum Actinomycetota; class Actinomycetes; order Actinomycetales; family Micrococcaceae; genus Arthrobacter_D. The sequence goes on from NZ_LGIU01000004.1 coordinate 2,817, forward strand.
CCACCGGCATGGTGGACCCGGTGACCGATCTGGTCCCCGTACAAGGGCGACTGAAACAACCGGACCTCGACATGGTGCTCCTGGCCGCACAAGGCCAGTCGAACAACGAAATAGCCAAGAACACCGACTACAGCACCCAAGCCGTCACATGGCATCTAGGACGCACCATGCGCGCCTGGAACGTCACCA
>NZ_LGIU01000006.1 GCF_001187915.1 Arthrobacter sp. RIT-PI-e
TAAGACCCACAGCGCCGATGGTACTGCACCCGAGAGAGTGTGGGAGAGTAGGACACCGCCGGACACCCCTTAGGCTGAGGCCCCCACACCACCCGGTGCGGGGGCCTCACCCACATAACCACCCACCAACACATCGGCAGAACAAGCAGACACCTGGATGAGGTGTTCAACCGCCAGGCGCAGTGCTGATCAGGGCGACAAGGAGGTCGCCAAGGAGATCGCCACGCCCTTGATCCATGCCGCCGGCTAGTTCGGGCAAGGGGGAGAGGGCAGCCGGCCGAAGCGATGCGGGCAACGAGTACCAGGGTGGTGGACGGCCGGCCCGGGCGGGGCGGCCACCTCACGTACAAGCGCTGCACCCATGGGACAGGTCCAGGACATTCCCCTTCACCGGTTCAGAAGTAGTAGCGCCCATGCTCCGTCCCCCATGTCGAGACTCAACCGAACCGGGCACTACACCTGGACCAGTTCCTGATCCGTGGCTGCAGTCGACGCCCGGTCCACGACTCACCCTCGGGCCTCGAATGCCATGTGCGCTCGAGCTGATGCCGTACCGCACCGGCCAGATCAGTCGCCGGCTCAGATCCTCCGAATTCATCTCTGTCGTGATAATTATCCACGACCGTTCCTGCGGCCCGTCCCGTGACCGTCGTCGTCGATGTGCTGATTCTCCCACCCTCGGGTTCGATGACTACCGAGCACTGAACGCGACCATGACCACGGCTCAGCGCTGCACTGAGGCGGAATGCGCGGTGAGCGTCGAGGGGGACCGGCACAGCGCGGAGGGGCTTCAAGCTCCGCACCTGCCACCGAAGTCGAATTCCGTCTCTGGTAAGGAGAAGACTGCGATGTCCGCGTCGGGGACGCAGCCAAGGGTAATAGTTCTCGGTGATTACTCCTGCGCCGACAATTCTTCGAACTACGGAGGTCGCCGTGGTCACGAATCACCACCTCCTTGATGCATTTGCCTTCAGGATGGGTGAAGCAACTCGGAATTCGTTGTCGAGAGCGCAGCACGTCCCCGATCGAGGTCGATGTCGGTGGGTATGTCGTCAGTTCTCGGTCTTGATCCATGTTGTTGCCTCGTAGGCCCACAGGTTCGAGGACGTAATCCTCGTACACCTCGTCAGGGACGGCCCTGTGGAGCTGCGGTGGTGACGCCTTGGTCGCGAGAAGTGGAATGCACCGGAGCATGTTCCCGGCTGTGGATACAGTGCTCCATCCATGATGCTGTCTGGCCCGATGGCCCGATGGTCCGATGGCCTGATGGCGTAGTTGTCGCCGCGCGGCCACGGCCGGACTCTCGAGTATGCAGCCTGTGAGACGTCCGGTGGCTGCCGGGCATCCGACTGTCGCGGAGCATTTCGAGACGACTACTCCAATGTGTCCGTATCGGTCATCTTCGTCGACATCGGTCGACGGCAGGACCAATCGAACCATCCCGAGAACCGACCGGGCCAGGAGGTTCCGACCTGCTGACGGTGAGGCCGACTTCCTCGATCGTGGGAGGGCGATCTACCTTGTACCCGGGGTCGTCGCGGATGAAGCCTGTCCGGCGAGTCGAGTGAACCAGATGGGTACGTAGGTTCCTCCACGTTCCCGCTCGTTGCCTCCTGAGACGGGAGGCAGGATGGACGTCGACGTCGACATGATCTTCGGAGCTTCCACCTCGGATCAACTTCCCCGACCTTGTGAGCATGAACCGCGGTGTCTCCCTGACGGACATGCACCAAGGACTATTGGGACCCTTCCCACCCGTTCGATGAGGACGTGCCACATCGATGCTGCCCATGGCACATCGCGGGGCAGTCATGAGCAGCACCTCGGGTGTCGGCTGAGTCGGTCTTGTCACCTGTGGTGGGCATCGTGTCCGTTCCCGGTGATCGGCCCTTCTGGAGACCCTGATTCCTCTGTGCCGGCGGCACTACGGCCGACGCAGTGCAGTTCACATCCCATCTCCCGTACTCTGTACCCCCGTATTTGTAGCTCACAACTACGGGGGGAGTGCGGACGAGTTCATGCCCAGCACGTCCTCTGCGGATCGGTGCCAGGTCTGTCGGTCCAGCTGGGGGCGTTTCGTAGAGTCCGCGCCGGTCGCACCCGCGGATCATGAGCCGGCCCAGGGGACCGGGGGAACTCAAGTCCCGGCGGCCCTGTCGTAGGGGTGGGCCGTAGCTCCCGCAGTGGTCGTCGGGATGGTGAGGGCCGCAACGGCTGAGGCACATCGTGCGATGTGGCAGGAGTAAGCTGCGGCCGGTGATCGCCCTGCGGGCTGCGCCCGCGGAGCGTTCCGGTTCAAGCTCTGCAGCCGGAGGAGAACAGGAATCGCCACCTACCTCGAATGGCTGGTGCGCGTCTTCGCCAACCGGGCTGCAGGGTGATGGAGGTAACGCCGAGCCGGTTTGCTCGAGCAGGGGGCGGGGTGTAATGTTTCATGAGTTGCCCCGATCGAGGGCGACCAACCCCTCAAAATTAGCGGTCATCTTGTGTGCTCTCGAGCAAATACAAATAAGGCCTCTAATTGTCGAGGAATTCTTTAGTCAGACCCTTTTTCAGGCCATGGGCCGGAACGGCGGATTTGACAAGGGAAATGGAAGCGGAATAAGCTGTGATTGTAGCGGCGGGGAAAGCGGACCGGCCTGTTGAATTGCTTCCTGGTAGTGATACTGGGGGGTGGGTGTCCGTGAGTAATCGTTTGTTCCTGTTGTTTGAGAACTCAATAGTGTGCCAAGTTTGTTGATACCGATTGTTTGTTGATTGGTTGAATTGGCTGGTCTGTCACACCCCGTGTGGTGGGCTGGTTTTTTTGGCTGGTTTCGAATTTTG
>NZ_LGIU01000087.1 GCF_001187915.1 Arthrobacter sp. RIT-PI-e
GCCTCCTCCAGCATGCCGGGGACCAACCGCGTGAAGCGCCGGTGCAGGCGCGGCCGGTGCCAGGAGGCGAGCCCCACCACCGCCTCCTCGGTGAGGACGGTGGGGGTCGTGGGCTGCCCACCCCCGTCAGGGCCGGTCCCCGGGGCACCGGCGCCGTCGGTCAGCTCGACGGCGACCGCGAGGAGATGCCGACGCACCAGGGGTGCATCGGGACGCGAGACCTCGGCGGCCAGGGCGTTGACGGCCGAGCCGTCGGGCAACCTGGATCCCGCCAGCGCCGGTGCGCGGGCCCCCGCGAGCCACCCCTCCACGAGGAGGAGCCACTGGGCGTCGCGTCCGAGGGCGTCCCAGGCCCCGGGGCGGGAGATCTTCCAGCGGGAGTCGTCGGGGTCGAGGGCGAGGAGTCCGGCGGCGGAGGCGAGTTCCAGCAGCCAGCGGGTCGCGGCGTCGGTGCACCGCCGTGCCTCGCGGACCCGCCGCAGCTCACGCACGCCCACCCCGCCGGCGCGCAGCGCGCCCCGGGGGTGCCGGTGACCAGGGTGAGCAGGGCCGTGACCAGCCGCAGGGTCTCGGCGACGGCACCGAAGGCCGCATTGTCCCGCAGGGAACGCCGGGTGCTGCGACCTGCGTCCGTAGGCGGGAGCAGGTCGAGGGAGTCGAACACGGCGCCGTCGCGCAGCGCCCGGCCCACCCCGCGGGGCAGCTCCACGTGGAGGGCGTCGAGCGGCACCAGCAGGCAGCGGTCGAGCAGCCAGCGCACGGCGGGTGGGGTGGCCGGTCCGTCACCGGTGGCCGCGGATCCGACCGGGCTGCCGCGCAACCGTGGCAGGAGCGAGCGCGCCTCGGCGGGGGCGTCCGCCCGCGGGGCCTGCCCGGAGGCCGGGGCCGCCGCCCGCCTCGCCAGTGCCCGTGCCGCGGAGGCGGACGTGGGCGACGACGGCGCTGCGGTCCCGGGCGCGGCACGCTCCATCGCCTGGACCAGCGCGGCCCCGAACCCCGGGACGGTCCGGGCGAGCGTACGGAACGGTCTGCCGAGGCCCGCGGGGTAGGGCCCGAGCGCATCGGCGAGTGCACCGACCGGGAGCAGCGCACCGGACTCCGTCACCACCACCAGGGCCCGCTGCACGAGGTCGGAGAGCAGCTCGTCCAGCGCCTCGGCCCGCGCGGAGGTGAACGCAGCGGCGAGGTCCTCATGGGACACAGGCTCCGGCTGCTCCTCGTGAAGGACCACCAGCGCCTCCAGGACCTGGAGCCGGGGTCTGGAGAGGTTGTCGAGTGCGCGTTGCACGCTCACCCGGGTGGAGGCCCTCGCCGAGAGCGCGGCGAAATCGGGCACCGGGGGAAGCACGAGATCGGGCCGGACGGACAGCAGCCGGCGCAGGTCGTCATCGCTCCCGCGTGCCAGCTGGTCGGCCAGTGCTCGGATCGCGGACATCACCCCCACACTACCCAGCGGGGCCGACATCCGGACCGGGCGCGGGCGTCCGTGCCGCGAGCGGCAGGAGCCCCGTCCCGCGTGCCGTCAGGTGTGTCCGTCAGGGGCGCCGTCGGGAACGGACGGACCAGACCACCAGGGACATCATGAGCAGGAAGGCGGCGGGCAGGCAGAGATAGGTGGCGAGCACGAGACCCGGCCACACCGTGCCCTGGAAGTACGCGATGCCGAGGATCATCACGAGCGACACGAGGCCCACGGCCGCCAGGCCCACGGCGAGCACCATGACGACGAGCCGGGCCCTGGAGGAGGACTCGGTGCGGCCGAGGGGCGCAGCGGGGACCGCGGGTCGTTCGGCGGGAGGGTGGAGCGGTTCGTCGGCGGTCATCCCTCACAGGGTACAAGAAGCACGGCAGGGGGACCTCCGGTGAGGTTATACCCTGGGAGGCACGGACTTTCCCGGCGGTGGTGCGCACGGCGCCAGCAGGTGCAGCACACCCGGGACCGTGGCCGTCGGCGCTCGCCGACGGGTTCGGCTAGGAAGAGGTAATCAACGTGCCCATCGGCAAGGTCAAGTGGTTCGACGCGGACAAGGGTTTCGGCTTCGTGTCCACCGACGAGGGCAAGGAGGTGTTCCTGCACGCCTCGGCGCTCCCGGCCGGGGTCACCGAGGTGAAGGTGGGGACCAAGCTGGAGTTCGGGGTGGCCGACGGGCGTCGTGGCCTGCAGGCCCTCTCGGCGCGCATCCTCGAGCAGGCACCGTCCGTGGTGAAGGCCACCCGGAAGAGCGCCGATGACATGGCCGTGATCACGGAGGACCTCATCAAGCTGCTGGACGGTGTGTCCAACGGGCTGCGGAAGGGCCGCTACCCCGAGAAGTCCCACGCCTCGAAGGTCGCCGCGGTGCTCCGGGCCGTCGCCGACGACCTCGACGCGTAGGCTTTTTCCATGACCTCCCCCACCCCGGACACCGCCGGCACCGCTCCGTCCAGCACGGACGAGACGCCGGCCGCGCCCCGGAAGCCACGTGCAGCCCGCAGGATCCCGAAGTCGGACGCCGTCCTCGAGGCCGCGTCCGAGCGGGCCCGCCTCGGTGTGCTCGCGGCGGTGCCGGAGGCGCAGGTGGGACGCCACGTCGCCGCCGGCGTCGAGGGTGAACGCCTGTGCACCCGCCGCTTCGAGGCGGGCGTCCCCGGGTACGGCGGGTGGGGGGGGGGGGCCGCCCGG
>NZ_LGIU01000049.1 GCF_001187915.1 Arthrobacter sp. RIT-PI-e
GCCGTCCACGGTTCGGCCTCGTCACCCGACTTCGCCTCCCACGCCACGAGCACCTCGCCGTCGGCGCCCCGGAGTTCGATCACGACTCCGGGGGACCACGGGAGGGTCCCGGTGACCCGCCACACCTCGCCGGGAACAGGATGCCCGGTCTCCTCGTGCTCGACCCTCCCATCCGCACCTCGGACGAGCACGTGCGCGAAGGACCGCGGCGAGGTGACGGCGAAATCCGCGGTGATGACGTCGCCGGACCGGTCCACGTGGACGGCTGCCCTCGGCGTGGCCTGATGAACGACCCCGATTCCCGGGATCGGATACCAGTACTGGCTGAAGTACTTGGTCTCGCCCGGTGCCAACCAGGAGAAGTCGGGCTGGTTGTCGGTGTAGACACCGGCCATCAGTTCCACGTATGGCCCGTCGTCGTCGGTCAGGTGGGAATCCCACGCGTGTCCGAACGGCGCATCGCCCCACGTCCACTGCTTCTTGCCGGGGGCGATCCTGTGATCGGCCCAGTGGACGAAGCCGGCCGACGCCGCGTGGTCGTATCCACCGAAGAAATCGTCTTCGGTGTCCACCACCATGTAGGAGGTCGGGACGGGGATGTTGCGGTAGAAGTCAATGCGGTCGGACCCGGGCTGCTCAGCTGCCCGGGATGCGTAGTCCACCCCGTAGTACGGTCGATCGGCCGCCGGGAAGGTCGTGATGGCACGGCGGGCGCGATCGGCCACGTACCGCACGTCCTCCGGGAAGAACGACTGGTAGTCGTCGTGGACCCGGACGGCGGCGTTCGCCCACCAGAGGAAGGTCTGACGATCAGCTGTTCGGTTGTGGAGCCGCACGTCGACCTGCACCACCGAGGTCTCGGGATGGATACGCACCCCGTGTGTGCCCTGCATGCGGGCGAAGGGGTCGAGGTCGCTGCACCACACCACGACGCTGCCGTCGGCGCTCTCCTCGATGAGCGTCTCGACGGGGATGAACGTGGCCGGGCGATGATGCTGTGGCCAGTTGAACTCGACCCCCCCGCTGATCCAGGGACCCGCGAGCCCCACGAGAGCGGGCTTCAGCACGTTGTTGCGGTAGAAGAAGTCGTATCCCGTGGTCTTGTCGTGACCGATGTGGATGCGCCCGCCCAGCTCGGGCAGGATCACCAGCCTGATGAAACGATTCTCCAGATGGATGGCCTCCCATGCGCGCGGTTCCGGCTCCGACGCGATGCGCTCGTAGAAGGGCAACGGGTACACGCGACCGCTCGACCCCTGGTACACGCGCTGGTCGAGATACATGGGGTAGGTCGACGGTTCGGCAGGCGCGTAGGTGTCGATGACGATGCGCTCGCTCCAGGCGACGGCGTGACCGGCGTCGAGCCGGGCCCGCAGATGCGCGGGAGCATCCGGTAGCTCGATGCGTCGGTCAGCCGTGGTCGTCACGCGGTCCGATCCGTTGCCGGGCGGGGTTCGAGGAGGGAGCAGCGTCATGACGAGACGGTGACTGTACGGGTGCGGGTGAGACGGACCTCGTGGATGCGCACCTCCGGTCGTTCGAGGTGTGGGCGCACCGCAGGGTCGACGAAGACCCCGGTGTCAGGGTCGAAGGGGAAGATCTGCAGGCGGACGCGTGTCTGCCCGGTCGATCGGGGCGGGAGGGCGATGTCCCACTCCCGGCCGTACCAGAACTGATCGGAGACCAGGGACCCCTCGATCTCCGCCCGCGCGACGTCACCGGTCCACCGGACGGACAGGAGGACGTGCTCGTCGTCGGCCTCCGATCTCGGCACCACGACCTCCATGATCGCCGCTCCGGTGAACTCCTCGTCCTTCGGAGCGGACAGCCGTCCGGCCGATCCGCCCGTCCGGCGCGGGACGGCTCCCGCGGGTTCCCTCACGGTACTCACCGGGAGGTCGATGCCCGGCTCCTCCGGGCCGGTGACGACGTAGCTCTCGAAGACCGACGCACCACGCTCGGCACGGGTGAGCTCTCCGTGGTGCGGCAGCGGGGGGTAGGTGTGCAGCAGTTGCCCGGGTCTGCCCGTGAGCAGGCGGAGGTGGCCGCGGTCGAACAGGAGTCCCTCGTCCCAGACGGCGAGCGTGTCCACGCCTCCGACCTCCCCGCGCCACAGGCGACTCGCCGTGTACGCGTCGAGGACCACGAGCGTGGTGTCCCCGATCACCACCGCGCAGCTAAGACCGGGGGGTTCCTCGACGGTGATCAGCGTCCGCCCACCCTCGGAGGAGAGGATCCGCGCGCCCTCGATCCGGTCGGGTGCGACCCCCTCGAGCAGGAACTCCACGGGGACACCCGGAATCGCCGCGAACATCACGGTGTGCCCCTGCGCGGAGTGCAGTTCGGTGACGGGCTGCACGGTGGCGCTCACCGATGCCAGCGAGCCGAAGGGCCGGCGGACGGGCCAGACGAAATACGCGCTCCGGTCCAGGACGAACGGCGTGCTCGGAAGGGTGACGTCACCGTCCGCCAGCTCCACGCGCAGTTGCACACCGGCGAGATCCGGCAGGGGGGCGGCGGCCGGCTGATGGTTGTTCACGAAGACGTACCCGCCCTCCCGGTTCCCGCGGAAGGACCACCGGGGCGCACCTTCCTGCAGGGGTGCGATCACAGTGGACGACGCGAGCAGCGAGCGCCCGTACTGCTGCACGAACAGGTGTTGCCGACGCAGCAGGTGGTAGTGCTCGCGAAGTTGTCCGTGCGCCCCGATCGGCGCGTAGAAATCGTAGTCCCGCACCGGCATGTCGTTCGGGTAGTCGGTGGCGTGCGATTCCTGCGTGGTCGTCTCCTCCCCGCTGACGTGTGTTCCGCCGTGGTAGAGGTAATAGCCCTGCCAGGCCGAACCGCTGCCCAGCTTGACGAGGGCGAGCGACGCGACGTCGTCGGGGGTGACGATCGGGCGGCGGTGATAGGCGATGGCCATCCCGCCGCCCAGCTCGCAGGTCACCCAGGGAAACCGCTCGTCCTGATCACGGTGCACCAGTTCGGAGGTGCGGACATCGGCCCCGACCGTCAGATCATCCCTGACCCCCGAGAACTCGAAGTGCGTGTGCGCGAAACTCGGCCACCGGACATCGGACTCCTCCCAGAAGGCGTCCGAGTACCCGGCGTAGATGGGTACCAGGTCCGGCGGAAGGAGCGCGCCTCCCCACCCGGTGGCCGTCCACAACGGAGCGACGATGCCCGCCGACTCCGCACTGGAGCGGAGCCAGGCGAGGTGATCGGGCTGGTCGTACAGCTCGTTGTCCACCTGGACGCCGATGATCGGGTTCTGCGGCATCCCCTCCGTACGGCAGAACTGCACGACCTGTTCTGCGACGGCGGAGTACCAGCGCGCCACGACGGCCTGGTACCGGGGGTCGTTCGAGCGCAGCGGGATGCCCGAGTGCTGCAGCCAGTCCGGGAAACCTCCGTTGCGTGTCTCGCCGTGCGCCCACGGCCCTATGCGCAGCATCACGAAGAGTCCATGGGCCCGCGCGAGTTCCAGGAAACGGCGGATGTCGCGGTCACCGTCCCAGCGGAGAGCCCCCTGCCGTTCCTCGTGCACGATCCACAGCAGGTACGTGGCGACGACGGTGATGCCACCCGCCTTCATCTTCAGCAGTTCTGTCTCCCAGCGCTCCGCCGAATCCCTGCTGAAGTGGTACTCCCCCATGACGGGGAACCAGGGCTCCCCGTCGAGGGTCACGTACCGATCGGTAAGTGATATGCCTCCGGGGTGACCGGCCGGGTCGCCCAGGCGGGCTTCGGCCGCCGGACGGTGATCGGGTGACGGGATCTCGGTAGCGGTCAGGGAGTGGATCATGGAGGCGGTCCTGGGTCTCTCGGGTCGATGCCGGCCGGTCTTGGGACAGAACTCCAGCCTAGGGAGGACCATGAGCACTCCACCATGGACGGGTGGTCTGTCCACCTGGATGATCCACCGATGCAGTGATGGGTGCGGCATGGTGTCGGGAGCGTCCGCCCCGGTCCGTGACTCCCGTGAGGTCCGTTCCGCCGGCGCCGCGTCCGACGAGGGACCGAGAAGGAACTACCGCCACCGTTCCGGGCGTCCTCGGGCAGAGATGACGTCCGCGGCTGCCGATACGATGAGATCCGTCGTGGGAAGGTAGGGCACATGGGTGCATGGGAGAACTTGGACGAGAGGCTGCGCCCCGCCGTCGAGGCGAACGTACGCGAGTACGAGCGTGTGCGGCCGGTGTTGGATCGCGTCACCACGGCCATGCGGAACAGCATCGAGGCGGTGTTCAGCGGCACCGACGAGCTGGATCCCCTCTTCGTCACCTCGCGGACCAAGACCGTCGAGTCCTTCCGCGACAAGGCCTCCCGCACCCTGCCCTCCCCCGAGGAGGGCGCACCGCCCGTGCTGGTGTTCCCCGAACCCATGCGCAACCTCACCGACCTGGTGGGGGTGCGGGTGATCACCACGCTGCCGCACGAGGTGGATCTGGCGGCCAACCTGCTCAAGCGTCAGCGCCAGGAGTTCGACTGCCGGGGTGACCGGGAGAAGGACATCGGGTCCATCGAATCCGGGACCTACGGGTACTCCAGCCGGCACCTGATCATGCGGACCATCCACAACGACGTGGTGCGCGCTTTCCAGCAGGTGGTGGACCCGGCCTCCAGGGCCGCGGGGAGCTATCTCTTCGAGGTGCAGATCCGCACCGTCCTGGCCCACGCGTGGTCCGAGATCGAGCACGACATCCGCTTCAAGGCCGCGAACCCGAAGGCCTGGAGCCCCTACTTCGACCGCCAGTTCACCGGTACCGCGGCCATGCTGGAGACCGTGGAGACCACCTTCGCCGAACTGCACGAGCGGTACGAGACCGTGACGGGCTTCTGGGACGAGGACGGCGAGGGAAGTGCACCGCTGACCCCGAACCGCATCCGCGACATCTGGCAGACGCTGCTCCCCCACGTGGACCGGAAGTCCGACGACAACTGGGGGTGGGCCGCCGAACTCCTCGCGGCCCATGGGCTGCGCACCACGATCGAACTCGTATCGCTGCTGCAGGCGGACACCATCACCACCGTCCGCAAGGCCCTGGACCACCGGTACTCCCCGGGGCCCGACCGGCTCCTGGACGACATGCTGCTGTGGCACTTCGGCGAGCGCCACATCGATCTCACCGCCGAGCCGCGGGACGCGGACAGCACGCCGCGGCGGGACAGCCTGCAACGCCGTCGCGGTCAGATGGAGAGCTACCGCTCGCTGCACCCCGACGCGGGCCGGGAGGCCCGGAGCCGCAGCTGACCGAGCGCCGCCCGGTACTTCCGCGAGCGGCGGGCGGAGCGGCCGTCCGCCGGGAGCTCCCGGACCCGTGCGAGCTCGTATTCGACGGCGGCGGCCATGCGCTCGCAGAAGGCACGGTTCTCCTCCGCGGCGTCGGGGCGCTCGTCCACCACGTGGTCCACGACGCCGCGGGCCACGAGCGTGGCGATCTTGACGTCCTGGGCCTCGGCCATCTCGGCGGCACGGTCCACCGTGCGGTGCACGATCGCGCTGGCGCCCTCCGGGGGCAGCGGCGAGAGCCAGGCGTGCTCGGCGGCGATGGTGCTGTCCGCGGGCAGGAGCGCGAGCGCCCCACCGCCGGCTCCCTGGCCGAGGAGCACGGAGACGGAGGGAGAGGCCAGCCCGATGAGGTCGTAGAGGGACCGCGCGATCTCCCCGGCCAGCCCACCCTCCTCGGCCTCCTTCGAGAGGTCCGCTCCCGCTGTGTCGATCACGGTGAGCAGCGGCAGCCCGAGCTCCTCAGCGAGCTTCATGCCGCGGCGGGCCTCCCGGAGCGACGCCGGTCCCATGCCCGCCTCCTGTGGCCGGCGGGGGCGCTGATGCCCGAGCACGATGCACGGCTGCTCGCCGAAGCGCGCGAGCGCCAGCAGCACACCCGGATCCCTCTCGCCCTGCCCCGTGCCGTTGAGGGGCAGCACGTCACGGGCACCGTGGGCGAGGAGGCGCCGGAGATCGGGACGCCGGAGATCCCGGGAGATGAGGATGGATTCCCAGGCCGTGTGGATCCCGGGCTGTACGGAGACGGTCGACGGCGCCACGGGGCGTCCGGCGGGTCCGGCGAGGAGTACGGAGAGCGCACGGTCCACGATCCCCGCGAGGTCCTCGGGCGGCACGACGGCATCGATCAGCCCCGTCTCGAACAGGTGCTCCGCCGTCTGGACGTCCGCAGGGAACTCACGGCCGTAGAGCGCCTCGTACACGCGCGGACCGAGGAAGCCCAGCAGCGCCTGCGGCTCGGCGACGGTGACATGGCCGAGCGACCCCCAGGACGCCATCACGCCGCCCGTGGTGGGGTGCCGCAGGTACACGAGATAGGGCAGCCCCGCCTCCCGGTGCGCACGCACGGCACCGGTGATGTCCACCATGGACAGGAAGGCGGGCGTGCCCTCCTGCATGCGGGTGCCACCGGAGGCGGGGCCGGCCAGCAGGGGCAGCCGCTCCTCGGTGGCCCGCAGCACGGCTGCGGTGATGCGATCGGCGGCCGCACCACCGATCGACCCGGCGAGGAAGGTGAACTCGGAGACGATCACCGCGACCCGCCGGCCTCTGATCAGCCCCGACCCGGTGAGCACGGACTCGTCCTCACCGCTCCTCTCCCGTGCACGCCGCAGCTCCTCGGCGTAGGCCTCGGCGACGTCCGGTCCCGGGGATGGCACCGGGGAATCCCACGAGGTGAAGGAGCCCGTATCGAGCACGACGTCGATGAGCCCGCGGGCGGTCAGGCGCGGGGTGCGACCCTCCGCACTCATCCGCGCCCGTCCCCCGACGGCGTCTCCGCCAGCCAGGCGCGGATCGCGTCGCCGTCGCCGTCGAGCAGCGGCGGTGCCGTGTGGTCGGTGGGCGTGGTCTCGCCGGCGTCGTCGAAGAACCGCAGGGGTGGACCGGGCAGCTCGATCCTCCCGAGGACGGGGTGGTCCACGGGGAGGAGCAGGCCCTGGGAGTGCACCTGGTCCCACGCGTACACCTCGTCCAGGGTGCGGACCTTGCCGGCGGGGATCCCGGCCCCGTCGAGCTTGGCGAGCAGCGGCCCGGCCTCGTAGGCGGAGAAGGCGTCCTCGATCACGCCGATGAGCGCCTCGCGGTGCTGCACGCGGTCCGCGTTGGTGGCGAACCCGGGCCCGGCATCGATGCCGAACGCCGCGGTGAAGGTGGCCCAGAGCTTCTCGCTGCCCACGCTGATCTGTACCTTGCCGCCGCGGCAGGTGAACAGGCCGTACGGGGCGATCGAGGGGTGGTGGTTCCCCTGTGCCCGCGGTACCTGCCCGGCCACCGTGGCACGTGTGCCCTCGAAGGCATGGACGCCGATCACCGAGGCGAGCAGGGAGGTGCGGACCACCTGTCCCTTACCGGTCCGCTCCCGCTCCAGGAGTGCGGCGACGGCACCGTACGCCCCGTACATGCCCGAGAGGAGATCGGCGATGGGCACACCCACGCGCTGCGGGTTGTCGGCGTCGGGCCCGGTGAGGGACATGAGGCCTGCCTCGCCCTGGACGATCTGGTCGTAGCCGCTGCGCTTCGCCTCCGGGCCGTCGTGGCCGAAGCCGGTGATGGACAGGATCACCAGTCCCGGGTTCAGCGCGTGCATGGCCTCGGTGGAGAACCCGAGCCGGTCCAGCACGCCGGGGCGGAAGTTCTCCACCACCACGTCGGCCCGCCGCAGGAGTTCGGTGAGGACACCCCTTCCGTCGTCGCTCTTGAGGTCCAGGGCGATGGACTCCTTGTTCCGGTTGCAGGACAGGAAGTAGGTGGCCTGCCGGTCGTCCTCCGGGCCCACGAAGGGCGGGCCCCAGCCGCGGGTGTCGTCCCCCGTACCGGGGGTCTCCACCTTGATGACGCGCGCACCGAGGTCGCCGAGCATCATGCCGGCATGCGGGCCGGCCAGTGCCCGGCTGAGATCGACCACGAGCCGTCCGGCCAGGGGACCACCACCGCCCTCGGTACTCGGGCTGACGGGTTCGGTTGTCTCGGTGCTCATGGTTCCTTCCGGTCGGTGGTACGGGTCGATCGGCTGATCGGTGGAGGTTCTACAGCCACCCGGGGACCACGAGGACGAGCCAGGCGATGACCGGGCCCGCGACCACCACGATGGCGCCGTAGCCGAGGATCTGCTTGTAGAAGCGGTCCTTGTCCGTGCCCTCGGGCGCATTGGCGAGCACCAGGGCGCCGTTGGTGGAGAACGGCGACACGTCGACGACGGTCGAGGACACGGCGAGCGCCGCGACCACCCCGACGGCGCCGATGGCACCGGTCTCGAGGAACGGGATGGCGAGCGGTATCAGGGCCGCGAGGATGGCGGTCGAGGACGCGAAGGCGGAGACCACCGCACCGATGTAGCAGATCAGCAGCGCAGCGAGGAGCGGCATGCCGAGGCTTGCGACGCCGTCCGAGACGTACTCGATGGTGCCGGCGGCCTGCAGGACGCCCACGAAGGTGAGCATCCCGCAGATGAGCAGCACCGTGGACCAGGCGATCTTGTTGACCGCACCGCTCTGTGCCTTCGGCGAGATGAGGGCGAGGGCCACGGCCACCGTGATGGCCACGAAACCGACGTCGACGCTGAACCCGAGGGCGATCACCGCGAGCGCCACCAGACCGAGGATCGTGGCGCCCTGCGAGATGCGGTCCTCGCGGGACCGGGTGGCGACGACGCCGTCGCCCGCCGGGTCGCGCGGACCGTAGGTGCCGCTCCCGGTGCCCTTGTAGGCGACGTCGGCCCGGCGCATCCCGGGACTGGCATCCAGACGGGCCTCCGCGGCCTCCTCGACGAACTGGGAGACGCGGGAGGACAGGAGTGAGCGTCCGCCGAGGACGAGGAACAGGACGACGGCGATGACCAGGTTGAAGACGAAGCTGGCGAGGAAGATGGCGAGCGGGCTGGACTCGAATCCGGACTGCCCCACGATGTCGTTGACGATCACCCCGTACACGGCGATGGGCGAGAAACCCCCCGCCTGGGCCCCATGGACCACCATCATGCCCATGAGCAGTGGTGAGATCTTGTGGCGGGCGGCGAGGCCGAGCGGGGCGGGAGCCATGATGGCGACGGCGGCCGGCCCGGGTGCCCCCACCGCCGTGATGACCGCGGTGATGAGGAACATCACCCACGGGATCAATGCCACCCTGTTGTTGACGAGCTTCACGGCACCGGAGACCAGCAGGTCGATGGTGCCGTTGTTCTGCGCTATGGCGAACAGGTAGGTGACGCCGACGAGGGTGAGGAACAGCCCGCCCGGGAACTCCGCGATGATGTCGTCGGTCTCCATGCCGAGGACCACGGCGCCGAGCAGGAAGGCGCCGACGAAGGCGAGCGCCCCCATGTTGATGGGGAGCACGGTGGCGATCAGGAACATCGCCGCGAGGATGATGATCGACAGGAGCGGAGCAGACATCGTCGTCCTTCGGGAGGGAGCAGGTGATGTGAGGTACGCTACAGCGTTCCGGCCCGACCTTGGAGATCGGTACTGCATCCGGGCAGGGCGCGTGACCCGCAGGGCAGGTGAACCCGGACATGACGACGGCCGGCCCCCTGTGCGGGAACCGGCCGCCTTCCGTGCTCGGCAGTGTGGGCGTCAGGCCTCGGACACCTGCGCCGCGAGATTCGCGAGGGTGGACTCGAGATCCTCCTGGGGCACCGCCGGGAAGCTGATCTTCTTGAGGAGCTCCTTGTCCGTCACGCCCGACCAGTCGTAGGTCACGGACACGTCGGTGGAATCGGGGCCGGCAGCCTCGAGGCGCCAGACCCACTCCCATCCCGGGGGCTCCTCGCCCGCGGGGGCGGTCTTCCAGGCGAGCAGCTTGTTCTCGTCGTAGCCGATCACGTGGTTGTCCGTCTGGTAGTCACCGCCCATCTTGTCCCAGTTCATGTTCATGGTGAACTTCTGGCCGGCACCCGTGATGCGGTTGGACTTGCTGTCCGACTGCACCATGCCGGAGCCGTCGAGGGCCGCGTGGTTCTCGGGGTTGGAGAGGAAGTGGAAGATTGCTTTCGCCGGGGCGTCGATGGTGCGCTGGGCGGAAATGCTCGTCTCGGTCATGTCGATGTGCTCCTTCGTTTCGTGGTGACGGGTTCCCCGCGTCCCATGTCAGGAGCTACGGTGCGAACCCTTCCCCCGCTCCACCCTGCCACGTCTTGCGGAATCATGATCCACTTCCCGGCGGCTGGCCCCGCAGTGCGGCGGGGAGCGGCCACGGACCCGGTTCCCGCCTGCGGATCCGGAGCCCTGTCTAGTCGGCGAACTGCTCGCGGTACCGGTCCACGTACACGTCCCAGAGGGCCGGGTCCTGGCCGAGGTCCCGCTTGTTGAGGAAGTCGTCCAGGCCCGCGATGGTCAGGTGCCAGCCGGCAGCCATGGTGGCGGAGTGGCGCGGACTGCCCGGTGTCAGCAGGAGCACCAGGCTCGTCCCGTTGTCCCCGGTGCGCGTCAGCTCCCAGCGCAGGGTGTCCTTCTCCCAGGTGTAGGCGAGCACCGAGGGCCGCTCCGCCTCGAGCACCACCCCGCGCAACGGCTTCTGGTCGGCGTACCGGAAGAGGATCTCCTCGTCCTTCCGGGGCTCGAACTCGAGCTCGCACGGGAACCAGTACAGGAGTTTGTCCGCTTCCGTCAGGTGCTTCCACAGCACCACTGGCGGGAACGCGAACTGGAACTCCAGCCGCAGGACGGTACCGCCGTCGTCGCTGGTGGTCCTGCTGACGATCGGCTCTACGTTCTCGGAAGTCACACCCCAAGTCTAGGCCGGGTACCGGGCGGGGTCCGGCACACCCGGGTCGGCCCGGCGTCCACCGGACGGACAGGAGCGCCCGGGAGGGCACCGGCGTGCATGGTGGAGGTGCCGATCGTGGTCCGCAGGGAGGCGGCGGAGGGTGGTCCGGTCGGCACCGAGGAGACCCCCGGTGTCAAGGACGAGGACGACGACGGCGGGCCCGGGCTCCGTGGCGGCCCTGCGCCGTAGTGTGGGGAAGAACCGCGAGACGAAGGGTGCATGATGGGATTCTTCACCGACAGCCTGGGTCGGCAGACCGTGTTCCAGAAGCCGAACGCCCCGATCCTCGGGTGGGCGCTGCTGGGTGCGGCGTCGTTCCTGGCCCTGGAGGACGAGAACCGCGAGCGCCTGCGCGTCGCGAGCTCGGTGAGCCTGGCCCTCTGGGCGGCGCTGGAGCTGCTCACCGGTCACAGTGGTTTCCGCCGGAGTTCCGGGGCGCTGACGCTCACCTGGCTCTGGCGCCGGTTCGTCCCGGCGCTCCGCGGCTGAGTCGCGACCTCACCATCGGCGCTCGGGTGCCGCTGATGATCGCGGCGCTCGACCGCGTCCAGGGCACGGTGCCGCCCCCGGGACGACGATCGGCCGCCCTCCCCGCAGGGTGGACGGCCGACCGGTGGGAAGCTCGGGTCTAGACGAGCGTCGCGGTGTCGATGACGAAGCGGTAGCGCACGTCGGAGGACAGCACGCGGTCGTAGGCCTCGTTGATGGCGTCCGCCCCGATGACCTCGACCTCGGGGGCGATCCCGTGCTCGGCGCAGAAGTCGAGCATCTCCTGGGTCTCGCGGATACCGCCGATGCTGGATCCCGCGAAGGAGCGCCGCTGGTTGAACAGCGTGAACACGTGCAGGGGCAGGGCGTCCGCGGGGGCGCCCACGTTGACCATGGTCCCGTTGAGCCGGAGCAGCGAGAGGTAGGCATCGAGGTCGATCTTCGCGCTCACGGTGTTGATGATGAGGTCGAAGGTGTTGGTCAGCTTCTCGAAGGTGCCGGCGTCACCGGTGGCGTAGTAGTCCGTGGCCCCGAAACGCTTGCCGTCCTCCTGCTTGCTCAGGGTCTGCGACAGCACGGTCACCTCGGCGCCCATGGCGGCGGCGATCTTCACGGCCATGTGGCCGAGCCCGCCGAGTCCCACCACGGCCACCTTCTTGCCGGGCCCGGCGTTCCAGTGGTTCAGCGGTGAGTAGGTGGTGATCCCGGCGCAGAGCAGCGGAGCGGCGGCGTCGTAGGGGATGCTCTCGGGCACGGAGAGCACGAAGTCCTCCACCACCACCACGTGGGTGGAGTACCCGCCCTGGGTGATGCTGCCGTCCACGTCCTTGGCCCCGTAGGTGCCGATGTTGCCCTCGAGGCAGTACTGCTCCTCACCCTGGAGGCAGTTCTCGCACTCCCGGCACGAGTTCACCATGCAGCCCACGCCCACGCGGTCACCGACCTTGTGACGGATCACCTCGGAGCCGGTCTCCTCGACCACGCCCACGATCTCGTGGCCCACGGTCAGGGGGTACTGCTGCTGGCCCCACTCGCCGCGGACGGTATGGATGTCGGAGTGGCAGATCCCGGCGTACGCGATCTTGATCAGGACGTCCTTGGCGCCGACGTCGCGGCGCTCGATCGTGGTGGGGACGAGGGGTTCGGTGGCGGACGTGGCGGCATAGGCCTGAACGGTCTTCATGGGGTTTCTCCTACGGGAGCGGGTGGCGCACAGGAGGCGCGCCGGAAGTCTGGGAGCTTCAGCCTAACGGTCCTCGACGACATCCGCGGCGCCGCCGGCACCCGGCCGCGGCAGTGCCGCGGCCCGCCGGTACGCCCGGTTGCGGCCCGAGAGCAGCACGGAACCGAGCACCGCCGCGATGAGCGACCCGGCCAGGATGGCCACCTTCGCGTGGTCGTCCGCGGGGGTTCCCTGACCGAACCCGAGCTCGCTGATCAGCAGCGACACCGTGAAGCCCACACCGGCGAGGATCGCCACACCGATGACGTCGGGCCAGGTGAGGCCCGGATCGAGGGTGGCCCTGGTGGCCCGGGTCACCACCAGGGTGGCGAGCACGATCCCGATCGGCTTGCCGAGGACGAGGGCCACCATGATCCCGATCGCGATGGGATCGCTGACCGCCGCTGCCAGCCCCTCCAAGCCGCCGATCGCCACGCCGGCCGAGAAGAAGGCGAACATGGGTACCGCGAACCCTGCGGAGAGCGGGCGGATCCGGTGTTCCAGGGTGTCCGCCAGGCCATGGGGCTGGACGTCGTGGGCCTTGGGTGTGTCCTGGGCGGGGGGTGCGTCGGCCGGGTGCCCGGGGTCCTCGATGTCCGTGGTGTCCACACTCCGCGGGAGCACGGGGATGGTGAAGCCGAGCAGCACGCCCGCCACCGTGGCATGGACGCCGGACTCGTGGACCAGCGCCCACACCACGACGGCGAGGGGCAGCAGGAGTACCCAGCCCGCCCAGGCCCGGCGTTGGAAGAGGGCTGCGAACCGCTGCGCCAGGAAGGCGAAGGCGGCCAGCGGCAGGATCGCGATGAGCAGCGGCGAGACGTGGATGTCCTCCGAGTAGAAGAACGCGATGATGGTGATGGCCAGGAGGTCGTCCACCACGGCGAGGGTCAGCAGGAAGATGCGCAGCGAGCTCGGCAGGTTCGAGCCGACAACGGCGAGCACGGCGACGGCGAACGCGATGTCCGTGGCGGTGGGGACCGCCCACCCCCGCAGTGCCTCGGCCCCGGCACCGATCGTGACGGCCACGTAGATCAGGGCGGGCACGACCACGCCGCCCACGGCCGCGGCCACGGGGACGACGGCGCGGTCGAACTTCCGGAGGTCCCCGGCCACGAACTCCCGCTTGAGTTCCAGGCCCGCGAGGAAGAAGAAGACGGCGAGCAGACCGTCCGCCGCCCAGGCGCCGACGCTCAGTTCCAGGTGCCAGGGCGCGTACCCGAACCGGAGGTCCCGGACGGCGAAGTAGGTGTCCGCGGCACCGGTGTTGGCGAGGATCAGTGCGGCGATCGTGGCGACGAGGAGCAGGGCCCCGCCCACCGTCTCCCTGCGCAGGATCTCGGGAATCCGTGGCCGCTGCGGGGAGCCGTCCCCGGTCCCGGTGGTGTTCCCGGGATGGTCCCCGGCGGCGGAGGAGTTCGGGGTCGAGGTGGAATGCGGGTGGTCGGTCATCGGGGTCCTTCGTCTGGTCGCGCGGATGGGAGCGCCGACCAGACTTCCCGGCTCACCAGTGTCCTACCCTAACCCGTGCCCTCGCTCGCAGACAGCCGCATCGCGGATCCGCGCTCGGACACCGTCCGGGAATGTCCTCCTGCCGGCGGTGCGGTTCTGCGGGCGGTGGTCCGCTCAGCGGGCCAGGGCGTCCACCAGATCGGTGAGGCGTGTGACCCGGAGGTCCGGTGGGGTCGGGGCATCCGGGTAGGGCGATCCCGCGCGATCCACCCATGCAGTGCGGAACCCCACCCGCGCGGCACCGTGGAGGTCCCACGGGTGCGCCGCGACGAGCACGACGTCGTCCGCATCCCTGCCCAGGGCCTGCAACGCATGGGCGTAGGACTCGGGGGCGGGCTTCCAGCGCGGCGCGCCCTCTACGGACAGCACGGCGGAGAACTGCTCCCGCACACCCGCGCGCTCCAGGAGCCCCTCCGCGGTCGATGCCGACCCGTTGGTCAGGGCGGCGATCTCGAACCCGGCACCGGCCAGCGCACGGATGCCGTCGGGCACGTCCTCGTGGACGGGGAGCTCCCGCAGGGCGTGCAGCACGTGGGCCACGGCGTCGTCGAGGTCACGGTTGAGGAGCTGTCCCACGAGCACGCTCCGCAGGGCGTCCTCCGCCACCTGCACGAACGGGGGATTACCGCCGGCGAGTGCCAGGGCGAAGCCGTCCCGCAGCACCGCGGCGAACCAGTGGGCCGAGAGCTGCGGCGGCACACCGATCTCCTCGAAGTGCTGGGTCATGCGGCCCATGTCGGAGAGCGTCCCGTTGACGTCGAACAGCACCAGCGGCAGATCCGTCACTGGCGGTACCCCTCCACCTGGCCCACCGGACGGGTGTCGGCCTCCGCGGGATCCTCACCGGCGTCGGCCTTGGCCCGCCGCTGGCGCAGCAGGTCCCAGCACTGGTCCAGGTCCTCCTCCACCCGCTTCAGCCGGGTGGCGCGGTCCTGGCCCTCGCCGTCCACGGCGTCCTGCGGTGTGCGGAGCTCGTGCTCCTCCTGGACCAGTGCCTGGATGCGCTGCAGGATGTCCTGATCGTCCATGATGTGTTCCTCTCGTCGTGGCCCGCGGGGCGGGACCGAACAATGATCAGCAGGCTTTCCATCAGGCTACTGAGGTGCCGCCACAAAGACCAGGAGCCCGTTCCACTGCTCGATCCCCCTGCTCGATCCCTCCCCCGAATTTGGCGGGAGGCCCGGATGCCCTAAGCTGTGGGAGAACCATCTGCCTGTGTAGCTCAGTCTGGTAGAGCATCCGCTTCACACGCGGAAGGCCCGGGGATCGAGGCCCCGCGCAGGCACGAGGATTCACGGAAGGCCCGCATCGGATCCGATGCGGGCCTTCTTCATGCCCGGAGGGGTGAGATGTCTGGCACTCGCAGGGGGAGAGTGCTAATATTTTTCTAGTTGAGCGAAGGGCGCTCAACCTTTTCACCCCACCTGCCGGTGGCAACCACAGAGGAGTTGTTTTCGATGACCATGAAATTCGATCCCTTCCGTGACCTGGACCGCGTTACCGGTGCCCTGCTGAACGGCCGTCCCGGCCCTCGGCTCATGCCCATGGACCTCTACCGCGAGCAGGACCACTACGTCCTCGCCGCCGATCTCCCGGGGATCGACCCGGGGTCGGTGGACATCGACGTGGACGGTCAGCTCCTGACCATCCGTGCCGAACGCACCCTCGGGGCGGCCGAGGGTGTCAAGTGGCTGACCCGCGAGCGCGAGAGCGGATCCTTCCTCCGCCAGCTCAACCTTGGTCAGGGCATCGACACCGACGGCATCTCCGCCCGCTACGAGAACGGCGTGCTCAGCGTGATGATCCCGGTCAGCGAGCGGGCCAAGCCGCGGAAGATCCAGGTGCTCGACGCCGGTACCTCCGCCCCGGTGAAGGCGTCGCAGGAGGCCGTGGAGGCCTAGTCCCCCACCGTTCGAAGGGCAGGACCCCGGAAGTTGCGGGGTCCTGCCCCTCCGCGTGCCACACACGCCTTGCGGATCCGACCGGAAGGCGCGAAGGATGGCCGTATGGACTTCACACCGAGCAAAGCAATCGTCACCGGCTCCGACTCCGGCATCGGCCGGGCCAGCGCCATCGCCCTCGCCCGCGCCGGATGCGACGTCGGCATCACCTGGCACTCAGACCGGGAGGGCGCCGAGGAGACGGCCCGCATGGTCCGCGAGCAGGGCCGCAAGGCCGCCGTGGCCCAGCTCGACACCACCGACGCCCCTGCCTGTGGAGACGTGGTCGAGCAGCTCGCGCAGGAGCTCGGGGGCCTCGACGTCTTCGTGAACAACGCCGGCATCAACGGGGGCACCATGTTCATGGACACGGACTGGGACACCTGGCGCGGCACCGTGGGAGCCAACCTCGACGGCGCGTTCGTCTGCCTCCAGCGGGCTGCACGCCTGATGCTCGACGCCGGCAGGGGCGGGCGCATCATCGCGGTCACCAGCGTCCACCAGGAGCAGCCGCGCGTCGGATCGGCGGCCTACGACGCCTCGAAGCACGGGCTCGGCGGACTGATCCGGACGATCGCCCTCGAGCTCGCAGACCGCGGGATCACTGCCAACGCCGTCCTCCCCGGTGAGATCAACACCCCCATGAACGACTCCGAGGACCAGGACCCCGAGGCGATGGACCGTCCGGGTATCCCCGTGGGCCGGCCGGGAGCCCCGGAGGAGATCGCGGACGTGGTGGCCTTTTTGGCCTCTGGCGCCTCGAGCTACGTCAACGGGGCCTCCTTCGTGGTGGACGGCGGCATGCTGCTGATGGGCCCCCAGGCCGGTTCGCACCTGACCAGCGGGGACTGGCGCTCGCTCTGACCTCCGGCCGGTACGCAAGGTGATCCGGTCCCGCCGTTCTTCAGGCGACGTTCACGTGGTGTTCAGGGCTCCTCGTTAGCGTGGGAGATCCTCGGACACCCCAGTGAAAGGCCCCCCATGGACACGCTCACCACCTCCCTCGACGACGCCGCACCCGAGAGCTGGACGGACTTCGCACGCGGGGAGCACGTGACCCTGCAGCACCCGGCGGGCATGCGGTTGTGCGGCGTCCTCGACATGCGCACCGACGACGCCTCGGTGCTCTGGATCCAGCTCCACGACGGCGGTGGCCGTCGGCTCGTGCACCGGGCCGACGGCTACCACCTCAGCCGCGGCTGACCGGGCGCCCCTCACCCGACCCGGAGACGCCGGGAGGCGGACCCCGCAGTGGGATCCGCCTCACGGCGTGGAACTCGGTGGGGCCTCAGCCGATGCGCGGTCCGCCCGAATCGGGATCGTTCGTGGCCGTGTCCGGCAGCGAGCTGTTCGCGGGCAGCCCCTCGGAGGCCTCCCCGCTGGTGGGGGCGTCCACGTTCCCGCGCCACGCACCGGTCTCGCCGCCGCTCTTCTCGATGAACTCCTTGAAGCGCTTGAGGTCCCCCTTCACCTGGAGGGTGTCGGCGTTGACCACCGCACCCACCTTCTCCGTGAAGGTCTCGGGCTTCCAGTCGATCTGCACCATGAGACGCGTGGTGGTGTCGTCGATCCGGTGGAAGGTGACCACGCCGGCGTGGGACTCGCCGTCGGTGCTCTTCCAGGCCACGCGCTCGTCCGGGTGCTGCTCGGTGATCTCGGCGTCGAACTCGCGGGTGACACCGCCGATGCTCGTGACCCAGTGGGTCATGGTGTCCGAGGTCTGCGTGACGGTGTCCACCCCGCCCATGAACTCCGGGAACGTCTCGAACTGGGTCCACTGGTTGTAGGCCGTGCTGACCGGCACTGCCACGTCGATAGATTCCTGTACTGAAGCCATTGCGGTTCCTCCTTCGTCGAGACCCTGGCGCCGTCCGGGGCCCCCTGCGGGGGCCATGGTACGGCCAAACCATAAGTTCCCTTAGCGTAGGCAGATCGGGTGGATTTGACCAACAGGCGGGTCTAGGGTGAAAGCAGTCCTCCCAGCAGGAATCGGGGCCTCCGCGCCCTCCCGGGAGGAGTTGCATCTCTTCAACATCGGAGGATCCATGAAGGCATCACCCACTCTCACCGACAACATGCAGGCCGTCCTGGTCGACCTCGTCGAGCTGCACCTGCAGGGCAAGCAGGCCCACTGGAACGTGGTCGGCAAGAACTTCCGCGACCTGCACCTGCAGCTGGACGAGATCATCGAGGACGCCCGCGCCTTCGCCGACGAGATGGCCGAGCGCATGCGTGCCCTCCACGCTGTCCCGGACGGCCGCAGCATCGCCGTCGCGGAGGGCACCAGGATCGCACCGTTCCCGGCCGGACTCGTCTCCACCAAGGACACCGTGGGCCTCGTGGTCGCCATGCTGAACGCCGCCGTGAAGACCATGCGCGACGTCCACGACCAGATCGACGATGAGGACCCCACCACCGCGGACCTCCTGCACGGCTTCATCGCCAAGCTCGAGCAGTACGCGTGGATGGTCGACGCCGAGAACATGGAGCCGACCGCCGAGGTCGTCACCCCGGTCGGCACGGAGCGGGCCACCGTCTGACCGGTCCCGCTCGGGACGGCGGAGGAGGCGAGCGCCTCCTCCGCCGTCCCGAGGACGGTGTCCGGCAGCCGCCACGGGAAGATCCGCGATGATCGCCGCGTCCGTGGTCGCCCCGATCGGCCGGACCGGGGACGTACGTCGGCACCCGAGCCCCTGATCGATCGGTGGCGTCCGTCAGTCGATGGCGTCGCCCACCTCGGCCAGGAGCGAGCCCATGAACGCCTCGGCCGTGCCGGCGTCCCCGTCCCGGATGGCCGCTGCCACCTGGGTGTGGGCGGTGAGGGCACTCTCCTCGGGCCGGTGCGGCATGAGCCCCTGGTGCGTCCGGCCGGAGAGCACCTCGGCCACCACTCCGTGCAGGGTCGCGAACATCTCGTTGCCACCGGCCCGGAGGATCAGGGTGTGGAACTCGATGTCCACCGCCAGGAAGTGCTCGAGCTCCCCCTCCTCGCCGAGGCGCCGGAGGTCCTGCGCCAGCTCCACGATGCGCAGGCGCTCGGCGGAGGAGGCGTTGTGGGCGGCGAGCGCCGCGGCCACGGGCTCCACGGCGCGGCGGAGCTGGGTGAGGGAGCGGAACTGGGCCGATCTGCCCGGTCCGTTCAGCCGCCACCGGATCACCCGTGCCTCGTACACGTTCCAGCACCCGGGGCCCTGCACCACGAGCCCCACGCGCCGCCTCGGGACGATGAGGTGCATGGCCTCCAGGACGTGCATGCAGTCCCGTACCACCGTGCGGGAGACACCGAACCGCCGCTGGAGCCCCTCGATGGTCAGGCGTGTGCCCTCCGGCAGCACGCCGTCCACGATGTCCTGCCCCAGGGTGTCGATGATCCGGGTGTGGAGGACCGCCGCTGTTCCTGCGGGCACCACCGCACGAGCCGGCTGCACCGTCATGATCCTCCCTGTCGAGCGCGTCCGGCGGGATGGCCGGTCCGTCCACTGTAGGCCCGGCGAAGGGTGGCTCGAAAGGTAATACCTTTGAGGTCGAAAAGGTGTTACCTTGGCTCGATACCGTGATCCAGCACACCGAGGACAAGGAAGTCGGATGGACAACCAGTCACGCCACGTAGTGGTCATGGGGATCTCCGGATCCGGGAAGACCACCATCGCGACCCTCCTGGCGGAGAAGCTCGGATGGGTCTTCGCGGAGGCCGACGAGTTCCACCCGGCCGCGAACATCGAGAAGATGACCAGCGGCACCCCGCTGACCGACGAGGACCGCTGGCCCTGGTTGGAGACCATGCGCGACTGGATGAGCAGCAGGACCGCGACCGGCACCGACACCGTGGTGACCTGCTCGGCCCTCCGGCGTGCCTACCGCGACGTCCTGGTCCAGGCCGGCGGCGACGTCCTGTTCGTCCACCTGATGGGTGAGGAGGAACTGATCCTGGACCGCATGTCCACCCGTAGCGGGCACTTCATGCCGGAGTCCCTGCTTCCGTCCCAGCTCAGCACGCTCGAACCGCTGGAGGACGACGAACCGGGTCTGAGGATCGACAACACGGGGGAACCCGACGACGTGACGGACCGCATCATCGACGAACTGCACCTGCGCACCCCCTAGCCCGGCGCCCCACGACCCGCACCGCCTTTCAATGGAGAAGACATGACAATCGAAGGATGGACCCAGAGCCTCACGGCCGGTCCGCTCCTCCTGATCGCAGCGGCGGCCATCCTGGTGCTGCTCTTCCTGATCATCAAACTGCGGATCCACGCATTCGTGGCGCTGATCCTCATCAGCCTCGCCACGGCGTTCGCCACGGGCATCCCCACCTCGCAGATCGTCACCGTGCTCGTGAACAGCTTCGGGTCCACCCTCGGGGCCGTGGCACTGCTGGTGGGGCTCGGCGCCATGCTCGGCCGGCTGCTGGAGACCAGCGGTGGCGCCAAGGTGCTCGCGGACCACCTCGTGCGGGTCTTCGGTGAGGAGCGGGCGCCCTTCGCGCTCGGCGTCGCCTCCCTGCTCTTCGGCTTCCCCATCTTCTTCGACGCCGGACTCGTGGTCATGCTGCCCGTGGTCTTCTCCGTGGCACAGCGACTCGGCGGCGGCGTACTCCGGTACGGGCTCCCGGCGGCCGGTGCATTCTCGGTGATGCACATCTTCGTCCCGCCGCATCCCGGGCCCGTGGCGGCCTCGGAGTTCTTCGGCGCGAATGTGGGAGTGGTCATCCTGGTGGGCCTCGTGGCGGCCATCCCCACCTGGTACGTGACCTGCTACCTGTACGGTCTCCGGGCGGGGAGGAAGTTCGTCCTGCCCGTCCCCGAACTGCTGGGCACCGCCGACGAGCACGCCGAGGCCAACCCGCCGAAGTTCGGCACCGTGGTGGGCATCCTGCTGCTGCCCCTCGTGCTGATCTTCCTCAACACCGGGCTGAACACCGCTGCACGTTCCGGGTCCTTCGACGAGGGCCTGACCGATCAGACGTGGTTCCAGCTCCTGCGGGTGCTCGGGGAGACGCCCGTGGCACTGCTGATCTCGCTCCTCGTGGCGGCCTATGTGCTCGGTCGGCGCCGGGGCGTGGACAAGACCGTGCTCGAGAGCACCCTCGAATCGGCGCTCGGCCCCGTCTGCTCCGTCATCCTCATCACCGGTGCGGGCGGCATGTTCGGCGGTGTGCTGCGCACCAGCGGGATCGGTGCCGCGCTCGCGGACGTCCTCGGTGACCTCGGCATCCCGCTGATCCTCGCCGGGTTCCTCATCGCGGCGATCCTGCGCGTGGCCCAGGGCTCGGCGACCGTGGCACTGACCACCGCGGCCGGGTTGATCTCCCCCGCGATCCTCGCCGGGGACTACAACGCCCTCCAGGTCGCGGCCCTCGTGGTGGCCGTGGCCGCCGGCTCCGTGGTGGTGAGCCACGTGAACGACTCCGGCTTCTGGCTGGTGGGGCGCTTCTTCAACATGGACGTGAAGACCACCCTGAAGACCTGGACCGTCATGGAGACCACGATCGGCGTGATGGGCTTCGCGATCGCCGCGGCCGTCTTCAGCCTCGCCTCCCTGGTCTGAGCCCTTCCGCCCGATCCGACCGGCGGACCTGGTCCGGGCGGCGGGACGGGGGCCGCGTCAGCGCTTCTTCCCCCGCGATCCGGAGGGGCGTGCCGCCTTCCGGGGCGCCGGGGCCCTCCGGGCACCCTTCCGGTCCTCGGTGCCGCCGGCGGCAGCCTTCTTCGCCGCCGCCTTCTGCGCGGCGGTCCGCTTCGGGGCCTCCCGCCGGGACGGCTGGCGGGAGCTCTGGGCTGTGCGTCCGCGCACGATCCCGATGAACTCCTCCACCTCGGGCGAGTCGTCGTCCACGCGCCAGGCGATCCCGATGGTGGTGGGAGGAAGACCTTGGACGGGCCGGTGCACGGAGTCCCTCCGCGCAGGGAGGCGGGCCAGGGACATGGGCAGCACCACCACGCCCGCACCCGACGCCGCCACCTCCACCGCCGCCGCGGGGCCGCCGCACGCCGCGACGTCGAGCAGCACCACGGCGTCGAGCTCCTCGGACGGGATCTCCTCGTAGAGGGAGAGCTCCTCCTCCCGGGACATGACGGCCACGGGCTGCTCCTCGTAGAGGGGGATCAGGTGGAGCCCCGCCCGGTCCACCGGGAGCCGGACGAGCACCACGTCCGCCGAACCGTCCCGCAGAGGCGGTAGGGCGTCGTCGTACGACTGCAGCTCGAGGGGCACCGCGGGGTGCCGTTCACGCCAGCGTGCCACCCACTTGCCCGGCGTCACACCCGGCACGAAGCCGACGGACAGGACGCGGGGGTGGGGGGATCGATCGGGCTGGTCGGCGGGCATCTGATCACAGTAGCTCCTGGCCTCGACCGTTGAGCGGGCCGTTAGGCTTGCACCATGACCCCCGCGAAGACCCCCCAGACCCCCAAACCCCCCCCAGCGGCCAACAAGCGGGGAATCTACCTGCCCGCCACTCCCCAGGACTTCCAGGACACGGAGCTGACCCGCGCGGAGTTCGACGCCCTGCAGCAGTCCGCTCCGGAGTGGCTCGCCGAACTGCGCCGTACCGGCCCGCACCCGCGCCCTGTGGTGGCCCAGAAGCTGGGGGTCTCCATCGGTGGGCTGGCCCGCGGAGGTGTGACCGAGCCCCTGACCACCGAGCAGATCACCACCCTGCTGCAGGACCCGCCCGCCTGGTTGGTGTCCGAGCGGGCCACGCAGGCCGCGGTGCGTGCCGAGGCGACCCGGGTCAAGCAGCGGGACGCCACTCGCGGGTCCGCGGACGCCTGACTCCCCGATCCGCAGGATTCCCGCAGGATCCTCGACGGATCTCCCCTGGGCCGCGGCAATTCTCGCGCCGTCCGGCCTCGAACACGCGTCCCACCTCCACTTCGAGGTGATTGACTTAATAGAACACGTATTCGAACATTGACGGGTGATGCCTCTCCCCGCCGGTCCTGCCCCCGA
The DNA here is from genome assembly GCF_001187915.1 of Arthrobacter sp. RIT-PI-e. Classification (GTDB taxonomy): domain Bacteria; phylum Actinomycetota; class Actinomycetes; order Actinomycetales; family Micrococcaceae; genus Arthrobacter_D. The sequence goes on from NZ_LGIU01000049.1 coordinate 22,889, forward strand.
AGAGGACGAGCCCTCCGGCGACGCCGAGGGCCTCCCGCGTGCCGGTGGCCGCTCCCCGGCGGAGGTGGCGCTCGGTCTCCAGACCCGCATCGACGCCCTGCAGACGAGCAGGCTCGGCTCCCGGAACCTGCCCACGGTCCCCGCCCTGGCCCGGATCCTGCCCGGCGGCGGCCTGCAGGCCGGCGGCTCCTACTCCGTGCGGAACTCCGCCACCCTCGCCATGGCCCTGCTGGCCGGCCCCTCGGCCACGGGTGCGTGGTGCGGCGTCGTCGGCATACCGGACTTCGGCGTGGAGGCGGCACAGGGTCTCGGCATCAACCTCGAGCGCCTCGTCCTGGTCCCCGACCCCGGGTCCCAGTGGCTCACCGTCACGGCCGCCCTCGTGGACGTGGTCCCGATCGTCCTGACCCGCGCCCCGGAACACCTGGCCCCCACCGAGGGTGAACGTCTCCGAGCGAGGCTCCGCCGGCGTGGTGCCGCCCTGATCACGCTGGGCGCCTGGAAGCAGAGCGATTCCCTCCTGGGCGTGGCGGAGAGCGCCTGGGAGGGGCTCGGAGCCGGGACCGGGCACCTGCGCAGCCGCCGGATGAAGATCACCGCCACCCAGCCCTCCGGCCGGTTGCGCCACGCCTACGTGGAGCCGGCGGACCTGCGGGGCTCCACCGGCCCGGGCCCGACGTCGTCGTACACCGCCTCAGGTGCAGGAACCCGTTCCGGGACCACCGGGCCCGCCGACGCCCTCTTCGGAGCGCACCTGGTCCGTTCCTCGTGACGGCCGTCCCGCCCGTACCGCGCGGCGCATCCGGTGTACCCGCCACCCGGACCATGCTGCTCTGGTGTCCGGACTGGCCCGTCACCGCGGCCCTGCGCGAGCACGCCCTTCCCGCGGACACGCCACTGGCGCTGACGGAGCGGGGCGAGGTCCTCGCATGCTCCCCCGCGGCCCGGCAGGACGGCGTGAAGCGGGGGCTGCGGACCAGGGAGGCGCAGGCCCGCAGCACCGGGCTGGTGTGCCTGCTCCACGACCCCGCACTCGACGCACGCACCTTCGAACCCGTGGTCACCGCCGTGGAGGCCATCATGCCCGGGGTGCAGGTGATCCGGCCGGGCATGGGCGTCATCAGGGCCAAGGGGCCCGCACGCTACTACGGCGGTGAGGACGAGGCGGCGGACGTGCTCCTGAGGACCCTGGCGGCCATCGGCCTCACCGACGCCCGCGTGGGGGTGGCCGACGGCCCGTTCGCCGCCGAACAGGCCGCCCGGGCCGCGGGCGAGACCGGCACCGAGCAGGTGGTGGTGATCCCCCCGGGCCGCTCGGCCTGGTTCCTGAGCGCGTACCCCCTGGAGATCCTCGAGCACCCCGCGCTCACCGTGCTGCTCAAGCGGCTCGGCATCCGCTCCCTCGGCGACTTCGCGGCACTGCCCGCCTCCGACGTCCGCAACCGGTTCGGGCTCGAGGGCGCCCTGGCCCACCGGAAGGCGAGCGGTCTCGACCACCGGGACGTGCGGGCCCGGACACCACCACCCCGGCTGGACACCGCGTCCGAGTTCGAGCCACCCCTTACCCGGATCGACCAGCTGGCCTTCGCCTTCCGCGTCCGCGCCGAGGAGTTCGTGGAGGCGCTGCGCGGGGCCGGGCTGGTGTGCACGGTGCTGCGGATGCTCCTCTCCACGGAATCGGGGGAGACGTCCGAGCGCAGCTGGCGGCACCCGCGCTGGTTCGACGCCGACGACGTCGTGGACCGCGTGCGCTGGCAGCTCCAGGGCACCAGCACCTCCGACTCCGCCCTCACCTCCGGCATCACGCGCGTGCAGGTGGTCCCGGACGTCACGGAGGATCTCGCCGACCACGCGGACGGACTGTGGGGAACGGGAACGGACGAAGAGGTCCACCACGGCCTCGCCCGGGTACAGGGCATGCTGGGTCACGGCGCCGTCCTCACCGCGATCATCGCCGGCGGAAGGCTCCTGGCGGACCGCCGTGTTCTCATCCCCTGGGGGGACCCTCCTCCGGGTCCGGCCGGCGCGAGGAACCGCGACCGGCCCTGGCCCGGCCGGGTGCCCGGGCCCGCCCCCGCCACCGTGTTCGCCGCTCCCGTGGCCGCCGTCGTCCTCGATGCCCGCGGCAACCCGGTGGACGTGGACCTCCGCGGCCTCCTCAGCGCCGACCCCGCCTTCTTCGGCATCGATGCCGAGCGCCGGGCCGTGCACTCCTGGGCCGGACCCTGGCCGATCGACGAGCGGTGGTGGGACCCGGGAGGCCGGGTGCTCAACCGCTTCCAGCTCGTGGACCGGGACGGATCCGCCTGGCTGCTGCTGCTCGAGGACCACGCGTGGTGGGTGGAGGCCGGCTACGACTGAGCCCGGGCCGCCGATCGAGCGGCTGCCGGGAGCACACCGATGACCGAGGGCACCACATCACCGGTACGGCCGGGGCAGGGGGAACACCGTGGGCTGGAGCAATCCGCCGATCCCGTGGACCGATCTCGAACGGGGGCTGTCCGACACCACGCGGCCCGGCGCGCCACCGGCGGGGGCCGACGGCGGTGACAGCCCTGCCTGGTCGCGGAAACGGCAGCCCTACGCGGCGCCGGCCGACGCCACGGCCCCCGGGGACTCGGAGGGGCCCGTGGTGCCCTACGCGGAGCTCCACGTCCACTCCAACTTCAGCTTCCTCGACGGCGCCTCCAGCCCCGAGCACCTGGTGGAGGAGGCGCAGCGGCTCGGACTCGCGGGCATGGCCCTGACAGACCACGACGGCCTGTACGGGGCGGTGCGCTTCGCGGAGGCCGCGGAGAAGTACCCGGGCCTCTCCACCCTCTACGGTGCGGAGCTCTCCCTCGGACTGTCCGGGCCGCAGAACGGGGAGGCCGACCCCGAGGGACACCACCTCCTGGTGCTGGCCCGCGGAACCGCCGGGTACCACCGGTTGTCCGCCGCCATCACCCACGCCCAGCTGAAGGACGACGCCGAGAAGGGCAGGCCCCGCTACGACCCAGGGGAACTCGCCGGCCATGCGGACGGCCACTGGATGGTCCTCACGGGATGCCGGAAGGGGGCGGTGCGCTCGGCGCTCGCCACCGGCGGCGAACCGGCGGCCGAGGCCGAACTCCGGAAGCTCGTGGAGCTCTTCGGCCGGGACTCGGTGACCGTGGAGCTCACGGATCAGGGCAACCCGCTGGACACCATGCACAACCACGCCCTGGCCGATCTCGCCGGACGCCTCGCGCTGCCGACGGTGGCCACCAACAACGTGCACTACGCGACCCCCGCTCAGCACCGGCTGGCCTCAGCCCTGGCCGCGGTCCGGGCACGCCGGAGCCTGGACCAGATGGACGGCTGGCTCCCCGCCGCCGGAGTGGCCCACCTGCGCAGCGGTGCGGAGATGGCCCGGAGGTTCAGGGACCACCCCGGAGCGGTGGAACGCACCATGGACCTCGCCGCCGAGCTCTCCTTCACCCTCCGCAGCGTCAGACCCGGTCTGCCGAGGATCGAGCTGCCCCCGGGGCACACGCAGATGAGCTACCTGCGCGAACTCGTGTGGCAGGGGGCGGACCGGTTCTACGCCGGGAGGACCGATGTCCGCGAGCGCATCGAACGGGAACTGGACGTCATCGAGGAGAAGGGCTTCCCCGGGTACTTCCTGATCGTCCACGACCTGGTGCACTTCGCGCGCCGGCAGGGGATCCTGTGCCAGGGGCGAGGTTCCGCGGCCAACTCCGCGGTCTGCTACCTGCTGGAGATCACCGCGGTGGACTCCATCAGGTACCAGCTCCCCTTCGAACGGTTCCTCTCGAGCATGCGCGACGAGGAACCGGACATCGACGTGGACTTCGACTCGGACCGCCGGGAGGAGGTGATCCAGTACGTGTACCGCACGTACGGGCGGTACAACGCGGCGCAGGTGGCCAACGTGATCACCTACCGCCCGAGGTTCGCCGTCCGGGACATGGCCAAGGCCCTCGGCCACGGTCCGGGTCAGCAGGATGCCTGGTCCCGGCAGATCGAGCAGTGGGGCGGGCTCGTCTCGAGCACGGACCACGACATCCCGGACTCCGTGGTGGGCCTGGCGCAGGAGGTCCTGAAGTTCCCGCGGCACCTGGGCATCCACTCCGGGGGCATGGTGCTCACGGACCGCCCCGTCGGGGAGGTGTGCCCGATCGAGCACGGGCGCATGGCCGGGCGAACCGTGCTGCAGTGGGACAAGGACGACTGCGCCTGGATGGGGCTGGTGAAGTTCGACCTCCTGGGGCTCGGCATCCTCGCCGCCATCCAGTACAACTTCGACCTCGTGGAGCGGCACTTCGGAGAGAGCTGGACGCTGGCCACCGTTCCCCAGGAGGAGCAGGGGGTGTACGACATGCTGTGCCTCGCCGACTCGGTGGGGGTCTTCCAGGTGGAGAGCCGTGCGCAGATGGGCATGCTCCCCCGGTTGCAGCCCCGCCGGTTCTACGACCTCGTGATCGAGGTGGCCCTGGTGCGGCCCGGGCCCATCCAGGGCGGGGCCGTGCACCCCTACGTCAAACGCAGGACGGCGGAGGAGGAGGTCCGCTATCTCCATCCGGCACTGGAGCCCGTGCTCGAGCGGACCCTGGGTGTGCCGCTCTTCCAGGAACAGCTCATGCAGATGGCCATGGTGGTGGGCAACTGCTCGGCGGCGGACGCCGACGTGCTGCGCCGCGCCATGGGCTCCAAGCGCGGTGAGGAGCGCATCGACTCGCTGAAGGCCACGCTGTACGAGGGCATGGCGGCCAACGGGATCACCGGGGACACGGCGGACACCATCTACGCGAAGATCCACGCCTTCGCGAACTTCGGCTTCGCGGAGAGCCACTCGATCAGCTTCGCCCTGCTGGTCTACGTCAGCGCCTGGTTGCGCCTGCACTACCCGGGGGCGTTCCTCGCCTCGCTCCTGCGCGCCCAGCCCATGGGGTTCTACTCCCCGCAGACACTCGTGGCGGACGCCCGGCGGCACGGCGTCGTCGTGCTCCGGCCGGACATCCTGCACTCGGGGGTGCACGCCGATCTCGAACCGCTCGAGGGGTACGCCCCTCCCGCCGATCCCTCCGCCCGCGTCAGCGGGATGGACTGCTGCGTGGCGGACGTGCAGCAACCGGTGGGACCCTTCGACCCGGACGCCCCCTTCGACTCCACCGTGCACCGGCGCGACGCCAACTACGCGGTGCGCCTCGGCCTGGCCGGCGTGGAGTCGGTCGGTGTCCGATCGGCCGAGCGGATCGTCGCGGAACGGGAGCGGGACGGACCGTTCGCGGACATGCCGGATCTCGCGCGGCGCACCGGGCTCACCTCGGCCCAACTGGAGGCCCTGGCGGCGTCGGGGGCCTTCGACTCGATGGGCCTCAGCAGGAGGCAGGCCCTGTGGAACGCCGGTCCGGCATCCACCGAACGCGAGGGCCAGATCAGGGGGACCGGCGTCTACGTCCAACCACCGTTGCTGCCCGAACTCTCGGACGTGGACAAGGTGGGCTCGGACCTGTGGTCCACCGGGATCACCCCGGACGACCACCCGGTACGCCATGCCAGGGACCGGCTGCGGCGTCGTGGTGCCCTGACGGCGGTGGAGCTGAGAACCGCGGCTCCCGGCCGGCGGGTCGAGGTGGCCGGGGTGGTGACCCACCGGCAACGCCCGGCCACCGCCAGCGGCATCACGTTCCTGAACCTGGAGGACGAGACAGGACTGGTCAACGTGATCTGCTCGGTGGGTGTGTGGCAGCGCCACCGCCGGGTGGCCCGGGAGGCCGGCAGCATGATCGTCCGGGGCATCCTGGAGCGCTCTGCCGAGGGCGTGGTGAACATCGTGGCCGACCGCCTGGAGGTGCTGCGGCTGAGGGCCACCACCCGTTCACGGGACTTCCGCTGACGGGCGGTGGAACGCAGGAAGGGCCCCCGCGGTGCGGGAGCCCTTCTCATCTGTGCGCGAGGGGGGATTTGAACCCCCACACCCTTTCGGATACTGGCACCTGAAGCCAGCGCGTCTGCCGTTCCGCCACTCGCGCAATTCGAGATCCACCGCCCCGCGCGGAACGCGGACCGTTGTGAACAGCAGAAGCAAGCATAACGGAGCGCGGGCCCAATCACCTAAACCGTCCGACGACGGGCTCCGGCAGCACCGATCGCGGCAGCACCCCCTGCGCCCGGATCGTTAGGACAAAGTGACCCCACGGACACCTGCTTGAAGCCCTTTACCAGAGCACCCCAGTACTATCGGAGAGAACATGCCCGGCTGGACCCTGCCGTCCGCAGCACCGGGAAACGCCCTGCGGCACACCGCTGCCGGGCCCGAGATCTCCGGATCGGAGGGAGGAGGCAGCGCATGGGCATTCTCGACAACGTGGAGCGTGGACTCGAGAAACTGGTCCGCGGTGCCTTCTCCACGGGATCCCGCTCGCAGGTCCAGCCCCTCGAGATCGCCAGCGCCCTCCGCAAGGAGCTCGACAACCGCTCCCTCGTCCTCTCGCAGGGCCGCACCCTCGCACCGAACGTGTTCACCGCCCGGCTCTCGGACTCCGACTTCGAGCTCGCCCGGCAGTGGGGGTCCCCGCTGGCCGAGGAGCTGTGCGACGTCGTGATAGCCCACGTCAACAGTCAGCAGTACGGTCTCCAGGGGCCGGTACGGGTCTCCTTCGAGCATGATCCGCACCTGAGGCCGGGAGTGTTCGAGATCGATTCGTCGATCGAGAAGCAGACCGAACCCTCCCGCGCCGCAGGACCCAGCGCACCGGCGGCACCGCGTCGGCAACCCACCCGCTACCAGCCGGTCATCGAGTTCGACGGCCACCGCCACCCGATCACCTCCTCCTCGGTGATCCTCGGGCGGTCCTCCGAGGCCGGGATCCTCGTGGACGACACCGGAGTGTCCCGCCGTCACCTCGAGATCCGCACCACCTCCGGGCGCAGCTACGCCGTGGATCTCGGATCCACGAACGGGAGCTATGTCAACGGCCAGCGGGTCGACGGCCAGGTCGAGCTCACGGACGGCTCCACCATCACCATGGGACGGTCCCGGCTCACCTTCCGTCTGCTGCCCGCGCAGGGCGGGGGCTCCCAGCGATGAGCGACGCCGGCGAGCTCACGGTCACCCTGCTGCGGTACGGGTTCCTCGCGCTGCTGTGGATCTTCGTCCTCAGCGCCGTGGGTGCACTGCGCCGGGACCTGGTGGTGGGGCGCCGGAACAAGGTGGGAACTCCCACGGCGCGCGAACTCCGGAAGAACCCGGAGCTGGTCGAGGAACCCGCGCGCACACCCGCTCGGCAGCTGGTGGTCACGGAGGGTCCGCTCACCGGGACGTCCCTGGACCTGGCCGCCAGCCCCATCCTCCTCGGCCGGGCCCAGGAGGCCACGCTCGTGCTCGAGGACGACTACGCCTCGGGACGCCATGCACGCCTGTTCCCGCAGGGCAGCCGCTGGTTCGTCGAGGACCTCGGCTCCACGAACGGCACCTACCTCGGCGGTGCACAGCTCACGCGTGCCCTGCCGGTGGAACCCGGCGTCCCGATCAGGATCGGCAAGACCGTCATCGAGTTGAGGCCGTAGGCGTGCCGCTCGCCCTGAGATTCGCCGCCCGCTCCGACGTGGGCATGGTGCGTGCGAAGAACGACGACTCCGCCTACGTGGGCCGCTACCTCGCCGTGGTGGCCGACGGCATGGGTGGGCACGCGGGCGGCAACGTCGCCTCGGCCTCCACCGTCCTGGACCTCGTCCACCTGGACCACGGCGAGCACGGCGGAGCCGCGGCCATGCATCTGGCGGACGAGATCCAGACCGCCAACTCGCTGCTCTCGGAACTCGTGGCCTCCAACCCGCAGCTCGCCGGCATGGGCACCACCGTCACGGCGATCCTGCTCGAGGACGATCGGCTGCGGCTCGCCCACATCGGCGACCCCCGCGCCTACCGGCTGAAGAACGGGGCCTTCGAGCAGATCACCACGGACCACACCTTCGTGCAGCGCCTCATCGAGGAGGGGCGGCTCCGCCCGGAGGAGGCGGAGGTCCACCCGCACAAGAACGTCCTCATGCGAGTGCTCGGGGACGTGGACGCCAGCCCCGAACTGGACCTGGAGTCCTTCGACGCCGAACCCGGGGAACGTTGGCTGCTGTGCTCCGACGGACTCAACGCGGTGCTCAGCGACCGCATGGTGGAGCAGATCATGCGCACCACGGACGATCTCCGCGAGTGCGTCGACGCCCTCGTGGACATGACCCTCGCCGGTGGGTCGCCCGACAACATCACGATCGCCGTGGTGGAGGTGGCCGAGGCGGACGACGACGACGCCGCACCCCCTGCTGTCATCCCGCCGGCGCGTCAGGCGGCGGGGGAACGCGACACCCCGGCCGGTGAGGGCTCCGCCGCGTCCCGGGAGATCGACGGCAACGGTGACCTCCCGGGAGCAGCCATTCGGGCCGATGTGATCCGCCGTGACCTGCTGACCCGCCCCCACGTACTGGTGGGATCCGCCGCGTTGGCCACCGAGACGGGGCAGATCCCCATCGTGACGCAGCGCTCCACGGAACGCCGGGCCGCCATGCTGCTGACCCACGGGGGAGATCCCGTCAGCGAGGGCACCGAGGACATCGAGGACACCACCGCCTCCTCCCGCGGACGGCGCTGGCTCGTCCCGGCGTTCCTCTCGCTCATGACCCTCATCCTCGTCGCGGTCCTGGGGTTCGGCTACACCTGGACGCAGACCCGGTACTACGTGGCGGCGGCGGAGAACCGCGTGGCCATCTTCACGGGCGTACCGCAGTCGCTGGGTCCGATCAGCCTGGGCAAGCTCTACGAGACCACGGACATCCCGGTCTCCAACCTGCCCGAGTACCAGCGATCGCAGGTCACCACCAGCCTGCCCGCGGCCAGCCTCGAGGAGGCCGAGCGGATCGTCGGCGACCTCCGGAGCGAGCTGCGCGCCATCGCCTGCGCCCCCGCGGACGCCGGGCCCGCCCCCTCCGCTGGCCCGACCTCCCGGCCGACCGCGCCCGCCACCGCCCCAGGATCCGGCACCCCGACGCCGGGTACGCCGACGGCTGCTCCCACGGTGTCCGCGAGCGCGAGCCCCGGGGCAGCGGCTGGAACAACGGGCGAGGCATCGCCCGGCACCTCGGCCACGCCGGAGGCCGCACCCTCGCCGGACACCACTGCTTCACCGGGCGACGCCGCGGCGGCCGCTGACTGCGGAGGTACGTCCGATGAGTGATGTCATGACGGTCCCGCGGTCGCGGCGGAACATCGAGCTCGTCCTGCTGCTGGTGGCCCTCGTCGTGGTCTGCCTGGCCAACTACCTCGCGGGGCTCGACAACGAGGAGGCGTTCGGAGACTACTTCTACACGCAGGTGCTCACCCTCGGATTGATGGGCCTGTTCATCCACGTGGTGCTGCGGATCAGGGCCAAGTATGCCGATCCGATCATCCTTCCGGTGGTCGTGACGCTGAACGGCATCGGCCTCGCGATGATCCACCGGCTGGACTTCTCCTCCGCCGCGGCGAACCCGAACTTCGTCCCGGTGGCACCATCGCAGGTGCAGTGGACCGGTGTGGCCATGGCGGCCGCCGCCGTCTTCCTCCTGCTCCTCCGTGACCACCGGCTCCTGCGCCGGTTCACCTACATCTCCCTGATCGTCAGCGCGGTGCTGCTCCTGCTCCCGCTGACGCCGCTGGGGCTGGAGATCAACGGTGCACGGATCTGGATCTCGGTGGGCATCGGCACCTTCCAGCCGGGCGAGATCGCGAAGATCACCCTCGCCATATTCTTCGCGGGGTATCTATCCACCAACCGCGATCTGATCCTCCTGGCCGGGAAGAAGATCGGCCCGCTCCAGCTGCCCCGGTTCCGCGACCTCGCGCCCATGGCCGCAGCGTGGCTGGTGAGCATCGGCGTGCTGGTGTTCCAGCGCGACCTCGGTTCCTCGGTGCTCTTCTTCGGTCTCTTCATGGTGATGATCTACGTGGCCACGAGCCGGGTCAGCTGGGTGCTGATCGGCCTGGCGATGATCGGTGTGGGCGTGTTCGTGGCCCTCGAGCTGTTCCCGCACGTGGCCCTGCGCTTCGACTCCTGGATCAATGCCTTCGACCCCGAGGTGTACAACAGGTTCCCCGGCGGGAGCGCTCAGGTGGTGCAGGGCATGTTCGGCCTGGCCAACGGCGGGCTCGTGGGTACGGGGCTCGGCGAGGGCCGGCCGGATCTGGTCACCTATGCCAACAGCGACATGATCGTGGCGGCCCTCGGGGAGGAACTCGGGCTGATCGGGCTGACGGCGATCGTGCTGCTCTTCGTGATCCTGGTCTCCCGCGGGATCCGCGCGGCGCTGGGCACCAAGGACGGTTTCGGCAAGCTCCTGGCCTGCGGACTATCATTCACCATCGCGCTCCAGTGCTTCGTGGTGATCGGCGGCATCACCCGCCTGATCCCGCTGACCGGACTCACCACGCCCTTCATGTCCGCCGGTGGCTCGTCCCTCCTGGCAAACTGGCTCATCGTGGCCCTGCTCCTGCTCATTTCCGAGACGGCGCGCAGACCCGCGCCCACCGACCCCATGAAGGATTCGTTCCCGGAGCCCGTGGGGGCCAATGGCAAGCCTGTCAGGAAGCGGACGTCGAAGGAGGGAACCCGATGAACCAGGCCATCCGCAGCGCCTGGGTGGTGGCCATCGGCATGTTCGCCCTCATGCTCGGCTCGCTCACCTACGTGCAGTTCTTCCAGGCGGAGGCCCTGGCCAACAACGACTGGAACAACCGTCAGCTGTACCAGGAGTTCGGCCGCCAGCGGGGGGCGATCCTCGTGGACGGCCGCGCTGTCGCGGAGTCGGTCCCCACGAACGACCAGTTCAACTACCAGCGCACCTACCGCGACCCGGAGCTGTACGCCCACCTGACGGGGTACTACTCGCTCTCCCTCGGGTCCACGCAACTTGAGGACAGTGAGTCCTCCATCCTGGCCGGCACCAGCAGTTCCCTGTTCTACGACCGCATGGTCCAGCTGTTCTCCGGTGTGGACGCCCAGGGTGCGTCCGTGGAGCTGACCATCGATCCCCAGCTCCAGCAGCTCGCCTGGGATCTCATCCCGGACGGGCAGCGGGGATCGATCGTGGTGATGGAACCCGGTACGGGGAACATCCTCGCCATGGTCTCGAAGCCCAGCTACGACCCCAATCTGCTCTCCGTCCACGACACCTCCGTGGCCCTGCAGAACGCCGAGGCGCTGGGCGAGGAACCGGGACTGTCCATCTACGCCAACCCGGCGACGGAATCGCTGGTGGCACCGGGGTCGGTGTTCAAGCTCGTCGATGCGGCGGCAGCCCTGGAGTCCGGCCAGTACAACGAGCGCTCGGAGATCCCCAATCCTCCCGCACTGCAGTTCCCCGGCATCGACTACGCACTGCCCAACTTCGTGACCGGTGGGTGTGCGAGCAGGACGACGGCGGACCTCCGGTTCGCGCTCGAGCAGTCCTGCAACACCCCGTTCGCCCAGATCGCCCTGGATCTCGGCGAGGACGCCATCCGGGAGCAGGCCGAGCGGTTCGGGTTCGGCGAGGAGCTCGCCATCCCCACGCACGTGGAGGCCAGCGTGTTCCCCTCGGACCTGACCGACCCGGAGCTCGCGCAGTCCGCCGTCGGGCAGTTCGACACCCGGGTGACCCCGCTGCAGATGGCCATGGTGGCGTCGGCGATCGCCAACGACGGTCAGCAGATGAAGCCCCAGCTGGTGCGATCCGTGCGCGCGGCGGACCTCGAGCTCATCGACTCCCCCCAGCCGGAGGTGCTGCGCCGGTCCGTGAGCGAGGACACCGCCGCCCAGCTCACGGACTGGATGGTCAACGTGGTGGAGAACGGCACGGCCAGGGGTGCCGCCATCCCGGGCGTCCGGGTGGCCGGCAAGACAGGGACCGCGGAGGTCTCCGAGACCGGGGACAACGCCTGGTTCACCGGATTCGCACCCGCGGACGATCCGCGGGTAGCAGTATCGATCGTGATGGAGAACGTGGACATCCCCACTGGTCAGCAATTGACCTCACCCAGTGCCAGCAGACTCATGGAGGCGGTGTTGAACAGATGAGGCCCACGTCGGGAATCACCCTGGGCGGCAGATTCGAACTGACCGAGCGCATCGCCATCGGCGGCATGGGCGAGGTGTGGAAGGCACGGGACCGGATCCTCGGCCGCGTCGTCGCGATCAAGATCCTCAAGGAGGAGTACTCCGGCGATCCTGCGTTCCTCAACCGATTCCGGGCGGAGGCGCGTCACACCGCCCTGCTCAACCACGAGGGGATCGCGAACGTCTTCGACTACGGCGAGGAGGGCGGCTCCGCCTACCTCGTGATGGAGCTCGTCCCTGGTCAGCCGTTGTCGGCCGTGATCGAGAAGGAGCAGGTGCTCCCACCGGACCGCACGCTGTCCATCGTGGGTCAGACGGCCACCGCTCTCGCCGTGGCGCACAACCAGGGTCTGGTGCACCGTGACGTGAAACCCGGCAACATCCTGGTGATGCCGGACGGCCGGGTGAAGATCACCGACTTCGGGATCGCGCGTCTCGCCGACCAGGTGCCGCTGACGGCCACGGGACAGGTGATGGGCACGGCCCAGTACCTCGCCCCCGAGCAGGCCACGGGTCAGCCGGCCACCGGTTCCTCGGACATCTATGCCCTGGGCGTGATCGGCTACGAACTGCTCGCCGGGCGGCGGCCGTTCTCGGGGGAATCGCAGATCGCGATCGCCCTGGCGCAGGTCAATGACGCCCCGCCTCCCCTGCCCACCAGCGTCCCGCATCCTGTCCGCGCGCTGATCAGTTCCATGCTCGCGAAGGATCCCGCCGACCGGCCGGGCGACGCCGAGAGCCTGGCCACCGCCGTCGAGGCGATCCGCCTCGGGGACATCCGTGCGGCCCAGGCCGCCGTGCCGGGCATGCTCGCCTTCCCCGCGGACTCGGGAGCTCCCACCCAGGCGGTCCCCCGCCAGGACACCCGGGCCACCACCGCGATCCCCGCGCCGTCGACGTCGGCCCTGCCCACCGTCGCGGGCCCGGCGGCCGCCGGTGCGGCCGCCGGCATCGCCGCGTCGCGCGACTGGTCGCAGGAGGACGCCGACGCCGAACAGCCCGCGGCCTACGGGCAGGAGGAGGAGACCCGGCGGAGCCCCTGGCTGATCCCGTTGATCGTGCTGCTCCTGCTGGCGCTGGGCGCGATCGCCTTCCTGATCCTCCAGCCACTGCTGGACACGGACGATGCGGGCACTACCCCGGTGGAGACCACCTCCGCGGCACCCGTTCCCACCCGAACCAGTACACCGCCGTCCGAACCCTCCGAGTCGCCGACGCCGACGCCGGATCCCGTCACCACGGAGGCGGACGACCGCGAGATCGTCTCGCCCTCCTCCTACCGTGGGAGGCCACTGAACGAGGTACAGCAGGAGCTGATCGGTCTCGGTTTCGGCGTCAACGTCATCACCCAGGACTCGGAGGAGGCCGATGGTACCGTCCTGGACATCAACCCCAGTGGTCCACAGACTCCCGGGACCACCATCAACGTGACGGTGGCACGACAGGTGGTGACGGTGCCTGAGAATCTTCAGGGGCGGAGCGCCGGTGACGTCCGTACCCTTCTCGTGAACGCCGGGCTGACTCCCGTCGACGGCGGTAGTGAGGAGTCACAGCAGCAGGAGGGGACAGTGCTCCGGGTGGATCCGGGTGCCGGTACGGTGCTTCCTCTCGGGTCGAACGTCGGCATCGTCGTCTCCTCCGGTCCACCGCCCTCCGAGGAACCGAGCCCGGAACCTGCGGCGACCACCCCGCAGGCGCCCTCCGACCCCACGACCGCCCCGAGCTCGTCCCCGTCCGCCACCACCGGGCAGTGATCGTGCCCGGTCCGTGCCGAGGAGCCGTCCGTTGACCACCGGACGTGTGCTCAACGGACGCTACGAGGTCCTCGAGCTGATCGGTCGGGGAGGCATGGCGGACGTCCACCTCGGGCGCGACCTCAAGCTCGGCCGGAGGGTGGCCATCAAGCTCCTCCGGCAGGATCTCGCCCGGGACCCCCTGTTCCGGTCCCGCTTCCGGCGGGAGGCGCAAGCCGTGGCCGGACTGAGCTGCCCCACCATCGTCGCGGTCTACGACACCGGTGACGAGGAGGTCCTGGACCGTCCGGAGCACGAGGTGCGGATCCCGTTCATCGTGATGGAGTACGTTCCCGGCCGCACCCTGCGGGATCACGTGCGATCCGGTGAACTCACGCCCGAGCGGAGCATCGCGTACCTCGCCGGGGTGCTCAGCGCCCTCGACCACAGCCACCGCGCCGGGATTGTGCACCGCGACATCAAGCCCGCGAACGTGATGATCACGCCCGAGGACACGGTCAAGGTCATGGACTTCGGCATAGCCCGTGCCCTGGCGGATTCGCAGGCCACCATGACCCAGACGCAGGCCGTGCTGGGTACCGCCCAGTACCTCTCCCCGGAACAGGCGCTCGGCCAGACCGTGGACGCCAGGAGCGATCTGTACTCCGCCGGCTGCCTGCTGTTCGAGCTCCTCACCGGACGCCCGCCCTTCGTCGGCGACAGCGCCGTGTCCGTGGCCTACCAGCACGTCCGGGAGGAACCACCCGTGGCGAGCAGCATCGACGCCTCGGTCACGCCCGCCCTGGACTCGGTGCTCGCCAAGGCCCTCACGAAGGATCGGGAGCACCGGTTCCAGGACGCACCGTCCTTCCGCGCGGCGCTGCTCGACGCCGCGCGCGGGACGGTCCTCGCGGACGGTGCCGGAACACCCACGGAGGCCCTGGACGTCTCCGCCCCGGCCACCCGCGCCGCTGCTGCCTCCGTTGCCGGGCTCCCGGGACGGGATCTGCGGACCACGGCGATGGACCGGGTGGTGGCGGAGGATCCCGCACCGGACGTGTTCGATGCCCCGGACGCCTTCGACGGAGTATCCGACGACGACCTGGATCACCTGGACGGCACGGACGACACCGACGACATGGAGGACGCCAGGAACGGCCGGGAGGACCGGCGGCGATTGTCACGCGCTGCCTGGATCACCGTGCTCCTCGCCGCCGTGCTGATCGTGCTCGGTACCGGTTTCTTCGTGATCGGCGATCTCGGTTCCGACCCCGGCACGGAGGCGGTTCCCGAGGTCGTCGTACCTGATGATCTCGTGGGCATGGAGGTGGAGGAGGCCTCGGACGCCGTCACGGACGCCGGTCTACGGGCGTCCTCTGACCAGGACTACCACGACTCCGTGGATGCCGGTCTGGTGATCAGCACGGATCCCTCCTCCGGGGCGTCCGTGCCGCCGGACTCCCGGGTGAACCTCCTGGTGTCCCGAGGACCTGCGAACGTCACCGTCCCCGCTTCCCTCGAGGGGATGACGGAGGCCTCGGCCCGGGATGCCCTGGAACGAGCCGGGTTGCGGACCGGTCGGGTCAGCCAGGAGAGCAGCGCCACTGTGGCAGCCGGGCAGGTACTCCGCACCAGCCCCCAGCTCGGCGAGTCAGCACCCGCGGACAGTGCCGTGGATCTGGTGCTTTCCACCGGCCGGGTGGTCGTCCCCCTGCTCACGGATCTGACGCAGCAGGAGGCGGAGGCACGACTCGCGGATCAAGCAGTCGGGCTGCCGTCCCGGATCGTGTTCTCGGACAACAGCGTGGTGGAGCCGGGCATCGTCACGGCCCAGTCGGTACGCGCCCGCGACGAGGTGGACCAGGGTACGGAGATCGTGCTCACCGTGGCGGTGGCGCCACCGGCCCCGGAACCCGAGCCCGAGCCCGAGCAACCCGAGCCGGAGCAACCCGAGACCCGGGCTCCTGCACCTGAGACCCCCGGACCGGTTGAATCGGCCCAGCCACGACCTTCTTCGTCGCCGGCTCCCGGACCCGGTGACGGCTCCGAGGGTCGGCCCACCACCGGCCCCGACGAGGCGGGCGACGACGGGACCGAGGACGACTAGCCGGGCGCGACCAACGGGGCACAGCCGGAGGTCGAGGCCGGCCGCCGCGGTCGGCGACCGAGCCCTGACCGGGCAGGGCCGGGGACCATCTGGGTCGGCCTGCGGCGGATCAGGGTCGGCTCAGCGCGCGATGAGCGGGCTGAGCCCGGCCGCCGTGGTGGCTGCGCCGTCCAGTCCCAGGGACTCGAGCCAGTTGCCCAGCATCTGGTAGCCGCCCTCCGTCAGGACCGACTCGGGGTGGAACTGCACGCCGCAGAGGGGTGCGGTGCGGTGCTCGAGCCCCATGATGATCCCGCTGGCCGTCCGTGCGGTGACCAGGAGATCGGCGGGGACGTCGTCGCTCACGGCAGCCAGTGAGTGGTACCGCGTGGCGGTGACCGGGGAGGGCAGCCCGGCGAACACGCTCGTGGAGCCGTGTTCCACGAGCGAGGTCTTGCCGTGCATCAGCTCCGGGGCGTGGGTGACCGTTCCCCCGTAGGCCTCGGCGAGCGCCTGGTGACCGAGGCACACCCCGAGCATGGGTTTGTCCTGGTCCCCGCACCATCTGATCAGGTCCACGCAGAAACCGGCCTCTGCCGGGGTCCCGGGACCGGGCGAGATCAGTACGCCGTCCCGTTCGGCGGCCATCTGCTGCGCCTCGGTGAGGGTGACGTCGTCGTTGCGGACCACCGTCGTCTCCGCCCCGAGCTCCTGCAGATATCCCACGAGGGTGTAGACGAAGCTGTCGTAGTTGTCGATCACGAGGATGCGTGTGGGGGAGGTCATGAGTCAGGCGAACCGATCGTCGAGTCTGTGAGCGGATTGAACTGGGAGACCCAGGGGAACACGTAGAGCATCAACATTGCCACGGCGGCGAGGACCAGGATCACGGAGAAGATGATCCGCAGCCACAGCGGTCCCGGGAGCGTCCGGAAGATCCAGGCGTACATCGTGGCTACCCCTGTCCGGCGGCACGGGCCACCCGGTCGGCGATCTCGGCGGGCGGCCCGGCATCCGCCGGACGCCAGGACTCCAGCACCGAGTACGCGATGATGCGCTCCTGCGCACCGAACCGCGGGTTGCAGCTGGTCAGCGTGAGGATGCGGTCCACCGGCTCGGCCGAGGGCTGCGTGGGTACGGGGGCGATCACGTCACCGCGGTCCGGGAGCACGATCTCCGTGTTCCGGAAGACATAGGTGTAGTAGCCCTCCCGGGTCTGCACGTAGATCCGGTCACCGGGTACGAGCGTGTGGATCTGGTCCAGCACCTGCCCGTGCGTCTGACGGTGACCGGCGAGGGCGAAGTTCCCCACCTGCCCGGGTGCACCGGTGTCCGGGTAGTGGCCCAGACCCAGGTTGTCGAGGACGTCGGACCCGACGCCCGAGGTGACGGGACGCGAGTAGTTCTCACCGAACCGCGGGATGTACACCACGCCGAAGGTGCCTGCGAGATCACCCTGCGCCAGGACGGCCGGTTCACCGAAGTCCTCCGCCGCAGGCGCGGCCCCGTCGGAGCCGGGGGAGGCCGGGACCTCGGCGGGGGCCGGGGACGCGAGGACCGGTGGGGCGTCGGAGAAGAACTCGCCGAGGGCCTGTTCCTGCTTGACGTTGGACTCGATGTTGGTCCACCACAGCTCCCAGCCCACGAAGAGCAGCAGCACCACGCCCGCGGTGATCAGGAGCTCACCCAGCACCTGGGCCACCACCTGGAAGGGAGTACGACGGCGTCGCTTCCGTCCCGTGCCCGTCACCTGCCGGCTGGGCGCGGCGTCGAGCGTTGACCTGGACACTGCCGCTCCTGCCACTCGGGATGCACCGCTCTCGGGAGGTCCTGGCTAGAATCGTTCCCAGAACCGGGCCACCGGATGATTTCTCCCCCCAGGATAACCCTGGGTGATGGGACGTCCCGGGAGGCCAGCGAGACCATAGGTGTGATTGATCCGCGATCATGCCCCGTCGAGGAGATCCGATGCCCGAGTCCAGGCCCCGCAAGCGAACCAAGCCCACCGAGCCGACCAGACCGACCACGACGTCGTCGCAGCCCAAGCCGAACCCCGCCTGGTACAAGCCGGTGATGTTCGGGCTCATGATCGTCGGGTTGCTGTGGATCGTCACGTTCTACATCTCCGAGGCACGCTTCCCCGTCGAGGCCTGGGGCAACGGGAACATCTTCGCCGGTTTCGGCATCGCGATCGTCGGGTTCCTCATGACCACCCGCTGGCGGTAGTACCCGCTCCTGACACCGGCCCCGTCCTCGGCCCACGGGTAGGCGGGTCGGTCCTGCATGCCCGGTGACCGGTCGTCCGCCGCTGTGCACACGGTGTGCAGAAAGTTATCCACAGGTGTGCACAAGATTGTTGATGGTTCAGGGACGACGGCGGAATTCCGGGCCCCGCTTATCCACAGGTGTGGAATTACATGTGTGTAAGTTATCCCCGCTGTGGATAAGTAGTGTGGACAAAAAGAAGGGACCGGTATGAGTTCCCCCCTCGTACCGGCCCCTCCCGCGGTCCACGCGAGGTCAGATGGGAAGCAGTGCCACCCCGAGCCACGTGAGGAGGCCGAGGAGCACCACGACGCCGAGGAGCCCGAGCCACTGCAGGCGGGCCTGCCGCTCCCCCGACGGCGCATACGCGATCACGGCAGCACAGGCTGCACCGGCCACGAATCCGCCGACGTGCGCCTGCCAGGCGATGCCCGGCACCACGAAGCCGAGCACGGCGTTGATGACGAGCAGCACCACGATCTGGCGGATGTCCCCGCCCCGTTTGCGCTGGACGATCAGGAGGGCACCGAACAGGCCGAAGACCGCACCGGAGGCACCGACCACGTACTGCAGGGGGCTGCTCAGCAGCAGTACGCCCACGGACCCGGCCACCGCGGAGATCAGGTACAGCGCCAGGAAGCGCGCACGGCCCATGGCCGGCTCGAGCACCCTCCCCAGGATGAAGAGGGCGTACATGTTGAACGCGATGTGCACGAACGAACCCTGCGAGTGCAGGAACGCCGCCGTGACCATGCGCCACGGCTCGGCGGGGATCACCCCGCCCGCACCGGCCGTGAACACCGGTGCGTAGGAGAAGAGCTGGGTCACACTCGGTACCACGAGCTGGAACAGGTACACCAGCGCGCAGAGACCGATCAGGGTGTAGGTGACCTTGGGGGTGCCCCCGCGCGCGACGCCGCCGAACACGTTCCTGTGTACCGGCGCATTGGCTGCCTGCTCGCGGACGCAGTCCACGCACTGGAAGCCGACCGCGGCCGGACGCTGGCACTCGGCACACGCCGGCCGCTCGCACCGCTGGCAGCGCACGTAGCTGACGCGATCAGGGTGTCGCGGGCAGACGGGCGCCGGCTGACCACCGGCGTCGGGCGCGGGGACACCGTAGGACATCCCTGTTAGAGCTGTTCCACGGTGATGCTGTTGATCACGACGTCCTCGAGGGGCTTGTCCCTCATGTCGGTGGCGATGGCGTTGAGGTCGTCCACCACCTTGCGCGAGGCGGCGTCGGTGACGTCGCCGAAGATGGTGTGCTTGCCCTGCAGCCAGGTGGTGGGCACGGAGGTGATGAAGAACTGCGAACCGTTGGTCCCACGGCCGCCCTGGAGCCCGGCGTTGGCCATGGCGAGCTTGTAGGGCTCACGGAAGTCGAGGTCGGGGTTGATCTCGTCGTCGAACTTGTAGCCGGGTCCGCCGATGCCCTGGCCCAGCGGGTCCCCGCCCTGGATCATGAAGTCCTTGATGATGCGGTGGAAGACGGTGCCGTCGTACAGGGGCGCATTGCTCTTCTCGCCGGTCTGCGGGTGCGTCCAGGCGATCTTGCCGGTCGCGAGGCCCACGAAGTTCTCCACGGTCTTCGGCGCATGGTTCCCGAAGAGATTCACCTCGATGTCGCCCTGATTGGTGTGGATGGTTGCTTTAGCTGTCGGAATAGCACTCATCAGGCCATTCTTCCACGCAGGCCCTGACAATAAGCTGGTGGGGTCCCATTCAGCGCACAGTGAAATGCATGTGCACGGTAAAGGGAACGGGGGGCACAAATAGCACGCCCAGCCCATGCGAAGTAGGCTGATGACAACGAGGAACCACCGTCTGGAGGCTTTTGTGAAGAAGAACGAACGCGTGACACACGAATTCGAGGAGAACCTGGTCGACGGCGTGGCAGTCGTGCGCGACTGGGCACAGCCGCACGTGGATGCCGCCTACGGCTGGGTGAAGCCGCGGTGGGAGAAGGGGATCGACACCGCCGGACCCGCGCTGCAGGACTCCGCACGCAAGGCCGCCGCCGGTGTCTCGGGTGGCATCGCCGTCGTCACCCCCAGGATCCAGGACGGTCTGGACAAGGTGGGCCCGCGCATCTCGCAGGTGATCGACGGTACCGCCCCGAAGATCCAGGACACCCTGGACAAGGCCACCCCCGCACTGAACTCCGCCAAGGGCAAGGTCGTCGACGACTACCTCCCCACGCTCTCCACCCGCCTGGGTGAAGTGGCCGACTCGGCCTCCCGCACGCTCGCCGGTATCAGCGTCCCGCCGGCTGTGGAGAAGGTCGTGGAGAAGACCACGGGGGACAAGAAGTCCGTCTCCAACGCTCAGAAGCGCCTCGCCGACGCCACGAAGCAGGTGTCCAAGGACCTGACGAAGACCAAGCCCCGCAAGTCGGGCAAGGGGTGGCTGATCTTCGGGATCATCGCCTCCGCGATCGTGGCCGGCGTCGCAGCCTGGCGCGCCTCCAAGCCCGTGGAGGATCCCTGGAAGACCCCCGCTCCCATCCGGACCACCCCTGCTCCGGTGTCGAGCGAGAAGTCGCAGGAGGCCAAGGAGGTGGTGGCGAACATCAAGGACGCCGCCGACCGCGCCGCAGCCGGGTCCAAGACCGGCACCACGTCCACGACCGGCACCACGTCCGGGCAGAAGGCCGACGAGGCCCAGAACAAGGCAGCCGGTGCCGCCCAGACGGTGGCGGACAAGGCCAAGGAGAAGGCCGCAGAGGTGAAGGACAAGGCGTCCGACGTCGTCGACGCCGCCTCCGACAAGGCGGACGAGGCCAGGAACAAAACCGCAGGTGCGGCGGAGACCGCGACCGCCAAGGCCGAGGAGAAGACCACCGAGGCGAAGCACGCGGCGAAGTCCTCGGACAAGCCGGCCGGTACCTCCTCGACCACGTCCGCCGGGAACGCCTCCGCCAAGCCCGGTGGCAACCCCTCGGACCGGCCGAAGGAGTAGCACCCTCCGCACGGATGATGGAAAGGACCCCCGGCCACAGGCCGGGGGTCCTTTTCGTGGGTGGCACCGGCCGCGGGCTCAGTCGCCGCCGAGGGCAGGCGGAGGCGCCGTCTCCCCCTCCACCAGGGGACGCGACGACGTCCGCCGTCGTTGCTGTCCGCGCACCACCACCGCCAGCCCGATCAGGATCAGGACCAGCCCACCGTAGGTTCCGGCCGGCAGTGATTCACCGAGGAAGACGGCGGCCAGGATCGCCGCCCCGGGGATCTCCAGCAGGATGATCATGGACACCACGAGCGGGCTCATCACCGCCAGCAGGTGGTTGAAGACCGAGTGCCCCAGGATCTGTGCCATCACGGTCACCGCGAGGATCCCGATCCACGCCGAGGAATCGAACCCGGTGATCGGCTGGCGGGTCACGGCGCACAGCACCAGGAGGATCGCGGCACAGGCACCGTAGCAGAGGGTGGTGTAGGTCCCCGTGGACATGGTGCGCCGTGCCACGGCTCCGGTCATCTGGTACACGCCGGCCAGCGCGCCACCGGCGAGGGCGAAGAGGTCCCCGATCAGCGCGTCCCGGGAGAGGGAGAGGTCGAAGCCGGTGATGATCATGACGCCCACGAAGGCCACCCCCAGCCCCAGCACCACCGCACGGTGGGGTCGCGATCCCAGGAACGTGGTGAACAGCGCGATCCACGCGACCTGCAGGCAGACCAGCGCGGTGGCCGCGGCGACCGACGTGAGCTTCAGCGCGGTGATGAAACAGGCGAAGTGCAGGGCCAGGGCCGTGGCCGCGAGGGCGATCCGCCGGTAGTCCACGGCCGTCAGGGAGGCGAACTCGTCCCGTTTCGAGACGGCTGCGGGGCCGCCCATCACGAGCGAGCCGATGAGATTCCGCCAGAATGCGATGGCGAGGACGGGAGCCGCTGTCGCGGCCATGATCGGTCCGGACGCGGACACCCCGATCACGCCCAGGATCGAGAGGAAGATGATCACCCGGCAACACTAGTGCACCGTCGAACGGGCAGTTAACGCAGAAGATCCCGGTCGGGGACCGGGATCTTCTGTTCGGTGGAGGCACGGGGACTCGAACCCCGAACCCCCTGCTTGCAAAGCAGGTGCGCTACCAATTGCGCCATGCCCCCGAATCAGGACGTGTCCAGCATACCTGCACCGGACGTCCCTACTGGGAGATCGTGTCCGTCGCGTTGCTCCAGACAGCTTTACTTCTCTCAGAATCCTGCCACCGCTTGTACAGGACGACACCCGCTGCAGCCGCTGCCGCGATGAGCAACTTCTTCACGCCGTCCTCCTTGCCCTGCGATGGTGGATCCGTGGGCGTACCAGGACTTGAACCTGGGACCTCTTCGTTATCAGCGAAGCGCTCTAACCGCCTGAGCTATACGCCCCGATACCTCTTCGGGCCGAGAACCGACTGTACCGTAGGAGCTCGGATTTCTTCAAATCGCCCGGGGCGCCGAAGAGGTGGTCGCATCAATCGTCGGTGAGGGTCACCCCGATGCCACCCACGAGGGTGGAGGCGATGTTGTAGAGCACGGCCGAGAGCATGGCCAGTGCGGTGAGGAGCACCACGTTCACCACGGCGAGGATGGTGGTGAAGGAGAGCACCTGGGCCAGCGAGGCGAACTGGCGCAGATCGAAGCCGCCGTTCTCGGAGCCGGCGATCTCACTGAGCAGTTCGTTCACGCCGTCGAAGATCCCGGTGAGATCCAGCACCGTCCAGATCACGAACGATGCCACCACGGTGACGATCCCGAGGGCCACGGACAGCAGGAAGGACATCTTCAGCACCGACCACGGGTCCACCTTGCTGACCAGCAGGCGGGCCTTGCGGGCCTTGGCCTTCGGGGCGGGGCGGGCGGGTCCCGGGCGCTGCCCGGGACGAGGGGCCTGTCCCCCGGCGGACGCCGGTCGCTGGGCGGGCCGTGCGGGTGCATTGACCCGCGGGGTGGACCCGGGCGTCCTCACTTGCCCGCTCGACGACCGCGGATTGGTGTTACCCGAGCTCACTCGCTACCTCCGTGTTCCGGCGAGCCAGCGTCAGGCTCAGTCGTTTCCTCTGTCGACAACCGTACTTCATCGGCTGACGAGTCCGTAGCTCCGTCAGCGGGCGGAACGGTACCGATGACGTCGACGTCGGGGCTCGCCTCGGCAGGATCGTCGATCAGGCCCTCCTCGACCGCCACGCTGCGCTCACTGTTACGGGCCACCGCGATGATGCGGTCGCTCTTGTCCGGCTTCGCGAAGATGACACCCATGGTGTCGCGGCCCTTGGCGGGGACACCGGCGACGGCGGAGCGCACCACCTTGCCCCCACCCATGACCACGAGCACCTCGTCCTCCTCCTGCACCACGAGTGCGCCGACCAGGTCGCCGCGCTCCTCGGCCAGCTTGGCCACCTTGATCCCGAGGCCTCCGCGGCCCTGCACACGGTAGTCGTCCACCTTCGTGCGCTTGGCGAACCCGCCCTCGGTCACGATGAACACGTAGGAGTCGTCCGTGACCACCTTGGCGGCCAGGAGTTCGTCCTCCTCGCGGAACTTCATGCCCGTGACGCCCGAGGTCGCGCGGCCCATCGGCCGGAGGGCGTCGTCGCTCGCGGTGAACCGGAGTGACTGGCCCTTCCGGGAGACCAGCATGATGTCGTCGTCGCTCGAGATCAGCTGCGCGGAGACCAGTTCGTCGTCCTCGCGCAGGTTGATCGCGATCACACCGGCGCTGCGGTTGGTGTCGTAGTCCTCGAGCCGGGTCTTCTTCACCAGGCCCCGCTTGGTGGCGAGGACCAGGTACGGCGACTGCTGGTAGTCGCGCAGGTCCAGGACCTGGGCGATCGTCTCGTCCGGCTGGAAGGCGAGCAGGTTCGCGACGTGCTGCCCCTTCGCGTCGCGGGCCGCCTCGACCAGCTCGTACGCCTTCGCGCGGTACACCCGGCCCAGGTTGGTGAAGAACAGGAGCCAGTGGTGGGTGGTGGTCACGAAGAAGTGCTCGACGACGTCGTCGCCGCGCAGCTGGGCGCCCTTGATCCCCTTGCCGCCACGTGCCTGCTGGCGGTAGTTGTCGCTGCGCGTGCGCTTCACGTAGCCGCCGCGGGTGATGGTGACCACCATCTCCTCCTCGGGGATGAGGTCCTCCATGCTCATGTCGCCGTCGTAGCCCATGAGGATCTCGGTGCGGCGGTCGTCGCCGTACTTGTTCACGATGTCCCCGAGCTCCGTGCTCACGATCCCGCGCTGCACGTCCTCGGAGGCGAGGATGCGGTTGAACTCGGTGATCATGGACTCCAGCTCCAGGTGGCGGTCCTGGATCTTCTGGCGTTCGAGGGCCGCGAGGCGCCGGAGCTGCATGTTCAGGATGGCGGTGGACTGCAGCTCGTCGATGGACAGGAGTTCCATCAGCCCGTCGCGGGCCTGCTCGGTGGTGGACGACGCCCGGATCAGGGCGATCACCTCGTCCAGGGCGTCGAGCGCCTTGAGGAGCCCGCGGAGGATGTGCGCCTCCTCCTCCGCCTTCCGCAGCCGGTACCGCGTACGGCGGACGATGACCTCGAGCTGGTGGGTCACCCAGTGGCGGATGAACGCGTCGAGGCTGAGCGTGCGGGGGACGTCGTCCACGATCGCGAGCATGTTCGCGCTGAAGTTGTCCTGCAGCTGCGTGTGCTTGTAGAGGTTGTTCAGCACCACCTTGGCCACGGCGTCGCGCTTGAGCACGATCACCAGGCGCTGGCCGGTACGGCCCGAGGTCTCGTCACGGAGGTCGGCGATGCCGCTGACCTTGCCGTCCTTGACCAGCTCCGCGATCTTGATGGCCAGGTTGTCCGGGTTCGCCTGGTATGGCAGTTCCGTGACCACGAGGCAGGTGCGGTTCTGGATCTCCTCCACGTTCACCACGGCGCGCATGGTGATCGAGCCGCGGCCCGTGCGGTACGCGTCCTCGATACCCTTGTGCCCGAGGATCTGCGCGCCCGTGGGGAAGTCCGGTCCCTTGATCCGCAGGATCAGCGCCTCGAGCAGTTCCTCCTTCGACGCCGTCGGGTTCTCCAGGTACCACTGGACGCCGTCGGCCACCTCGCGCAGGTTATGCGGCGGGATGTTCGTGGCCATGCCAACGGCGATGCCGGAGGAGCCGTTGACCAGCAGGTTCGGGAAACGCGACGGCAGGATGGTCGGTTCCTGGTTCTTGCCGTCGTAGTTGTCCTGGAAGTCGACGGTCTCCTCGTCGATGTCGCGCACCATCTCCATGGCGAGCGGTGCCATCTTCGTCTCGGTGTACCGGGGGGCGGCCGCGCCGTCGTTGCCGGGCGAGCCGAAGTTCCCCTGGCCGAGGGCCAGCGGGTACCGCATGGTCCAGTCCTGGATCAGGCGCACCAGGGCGTCGTAGATCGCGGAATCACCGTGCGGGTGGTACTGGCCCATGACCTCGCCCACCACGCGGGCGCACTTGTTGAACGAGCGCTCGGGACGGTAGCCGCCGTCGAACATGGCGTACAGCACGCGCCGGTGCACGGGCTTCAGGCCGTCCCGGACGTCGGGCAGCGCACGGCCCACGATCACCGCCATGGCGTAGTCCAGGTAGGACCGCTGCATCTCGGTCTGCAGGTCCACCTGCTCCACGCGGTCAGTCAGCACCTCGCCCTCGATGGGCGTCTCGGGTCCGTTGCCGGTGATGTCGTCACTCATGAATCAGTTTCCGTTCGTGAAGTCGTGTGTCCCGCGCTACCGGCGTGACCGAGCCATGGGTGGTTCCGGCATCTCCGTGCAGGCGCTCGGGTGGACTCCCGCTGCGCCGGCAGAATGCCGGGGACGCACACCTAGATGTCCAGGAACCGCACGTCCTTGGCGTTCTGCTGGATGAAGTTGCGGCGGGACTCGACGTCCTCGCCCATCAGCACCGAGAACACCTGGTCCGCGGCGGCGGCGTCGTCCATGGTCACCTGGAGCAGGGTGCGGTGGTCGGGGTCCATGGTGGTGTCCCACAGCTCCGTGTAGTCCATCTCACCGAGACCCTTGTACCGCTGGATCCCGTTGTCCTTGGGCAGCCGCTGGTTGTTGCCCAGGCCGATCTTGATCAGTTCGTCCCGTTCGCGGTCGCTGAACACGTAGTCGTGCCGCGCGTTGGACCACTTGATCCGGTACAGCGGCGGCTGCGCCAGGTACACGAAGCCGTTCTCGATCAGGGGCCGCATGTAGCGGAACAGCAGGGTGAGCAGCAGGGTGGTGATGTGCTGGCCGTCCACGTCGGCGTCGGCCATGAGCACGATCTTGTGGTACCGCGCCTTCTCCACGTCGAAGTCCTCGCCGATCCCCGCACCGAACGCGGTGATCATGGCCTGGACCTCGCTGTTGCCGAGGGCGCGGTCCAGCCGGGCGCGCTCCACGTTGAGGATCTTGCCGCGCAGGGGCAGGATCGCCTGGGTCTCCGGGTTCCGTCCGCGGACGGCGGAGCCCCCGGCGGAGTCACCCTCCACGATGTAGATCTCCGAGCGCGCCGGGTCCTTGGACTGGCAGTCCTTGAGCTTGCCGGGCATGCCGCCGGACTCCAGGAGCCCCTTGCGCCGGGTGGACTCGCGTGCCTTGCGGGCGGCGAGCCGGGCCTGGGAGGCCTGGATCGACTTGCGGATGATGTCGCGGGCGGGGCCCGGGTTGCGCTCCAGCCAGTCACCGAGCTGGTCCGTCACCACGCGCTGCACGAATCCCTTGACCTCGGAGTTGCCGAGCTTGGTCTTGGTCTGCCCCTCGAACTGCGGTTCGGAGAGCTTCACGGAGATGACGGCGGTGAGGCCCTCACGGATGTCGTCACCGGTGAGGTTGTCGTCCTTCTCCTTGATGATGTTCTTCTCGCGCGCGTACCTGTTGATGAGCGAGGTCATCGCAGCGCGGAAGCCCTCCTCGTGCGTGCCGCCCTCGTGCGTGTTGATGGTGTTCGCGTAGGTGTGGACGCTCTCCGAGTACGCCGAGGTCCACTGCAGCGCCACCTCCAGCGCCATCTTCCTGTCCGTGTTCTCGGTCTCGAACGCGATGACGTCGTCGTGGATGACCTCCACGCGCTTCGAGGAGTTGAGGTGGTGCACGTAGTCCAGGAGGCCGTTCTCGTAGAGGTACTCCACGGAGCGGTGCTTCGGCTCGCCGTCGGACTCCTGGGCGTTCTCGATCTCGACGACCTCGTCCGTCTCCACGGCCAGGACGCGCTCGTCCGTCAGGGTGATGCGCAGACCCTTGTTGAGGAACGCCATCTGCTGGAAACGGGCACGGAGGGTCTCGAAGTCGAACTCGGTGGTCTCGAAGATCGTGCCGTCGGGGTAGAAGGTCTGCGTGGTGCCCGTCGCCGACGTCGCCTCGCCCCTGCGCAGCTCGCCCACGGGCTTGCCGCCGTCTGCGAAGGACTGGTTCCACACGTACCCCTGACGGCGCACCTCGGTCTCCACCCGCGCGGACAGGGCGTTGACCACGGAGATGCCCACACCGTGCAGGCCACCGGACACCGCGTAGCCGCCACCGCCGAACTTGCCGCCCGCGTGCAGGATGGTCATGACCACCTCCACCGTGGGCCTGCCCTCGGTGGGGTGCATGTCCACCGGGATGCCACGTCCGTTGTCCACCACCTTCACGCCGCCGTCCTCCTGCAGCGTGATGCGGATGTGGTCGCAGTAGCCGGCGAGGGCCTCGTCCACCGAGTTGTCCACCACTTCGTACACGAGGTGGTGGAGACCGCGCGGGCCGGTGGATCCGATGTACATGCCGGGCCGCTTGCGAACTGCCTCGAGGCCTTCCAGCACCGTGATCTCGCTGGCGCCGTACGCGTTCTCCTCGACCGCCTCCAGGATCGGGGACTCGTCCTCGCCGATCCTGACGTCGCTTGCATTCAACTCGTTCTCGTGTGCCACAGGCGTAGACGGCTCCTCAGGTGGATGAACAGAAACAGTTCTGTCCCATTCTACCTCGTAGCACGCCACGATCTCGCATGAACAGGCCCTCATCGGCCAATAAACCCGCTTCAGAGCCCACGACGGGTCCTCCCATGAGGACGGATACGGGCGGCACACCCTCAGTTCCGCTACAGGCCCTCCAGCGTGCCCGGCAGATCGGGGCCCCTACCCGTAGGTGTCCCGCGGACCCCGGCCCTTCACCGAGCGTCCGCCCTTGCGCCAACTGGGGGCAGCGGGGCCGACGACGGAGAGCCGGGTGACCACACCGGCGCCCAGTTCGGCCTCGAAACGCCGGAGCACCTGCGGGGTGATGAGGCGCAGCTGGGTGGCCCAGGCCGTGGAGTCGCACCGCACCAGGACGGTGTCGGCGTCGAAGCTCTCGGGGACGCAGTGCGCGGCGATGTCCGCGCCCACGATCTCGCCCCAGCGGGAGAGCACGGACCCGACGGCCACCGGTGACTTCCACCCCCGCTCGGCGAGCATCTTCGAGAACACCGTGCCCACGCCCTCCGGGTCGCGTCCGCCGTAGGTGGCATCCGGGGTGTACCGCCGCCGGGACGTCTTCGCGGTGCGTCTCGCCGGCGCCTCACGAGGGGTGCCACGCGCCTGGGACGCGTCGCGCAGCCTGTTGAGGAGCGCCTGCGGTGCATCCTGAGCGGGGAGGACCTCATCCGCCGTCCGCTCCGGACCCTCCTGCGGGTCCTCCCCACCGGGCTGCCGGTCCTCAGGCACGATCGTCCTCCGGTGGCTGGTCCGTGACCCCGGCGTCCGGGGCACTTCCGGCGTCCGCACCGGTTGCGGCACCCATCGCATCCTCGGCCGTCGTGGTCGTCCCGTCCTCCGCGATGCCGCCGGGGACCACCAGGATCCGGCGTCCTCTCAGGGCGTCCGGGATGTCCTCGCCCACCGCGGCGGTCACCAGGACCTGCTCCGCGGAGGCGACGATCGAGGCGAGGCGGGCCCGGCGCTGCGCGTCGAGCTCCGCGAAGACGTCGTCGAGGATCAGCACCGGGTCCCCGCCGGGAGTGGTGTCCTCCTCGAGCAGCAGGTAGTAGCTGGCCAGCCGCAGGGCCAGCGCCATGGACCACGTCTCGCCGTGTGATGCGTAGCCCTTCGCGGGAGCCTGTCCCAGGAGCACGGCGAGTTCGTCGCGGTGCGGGCCCACGAGGGAGATCCCGCGCTCCAGCTCCTTCCGGCGGTGACGCAGCAGCCCGGCCACGAACAACTCCGTCAGCTCGGGCGGCGTCAGTTCCGCCAGGCCCTCCTGGAGCGGACTCCCCGGGGCACCGGCGCCGTCCTCCTCGGTGGGGAGATCCGCCGAGGAGGAGACGGTGGAGGCGTAGACGATGTTCGCCTCCTTCGACCCGTCCGTCAGTTCCCGGTACGCCCGCTGGACGTGGGGGCGGAGCCGGTCCACGAGGAGGAGCCGTGCCGAGAGCAGTCGTGCGCCGGCCTCGGCGAGGTGCTGGTCCCACACGTCGAGCGTGGCCTCGTGCGCCGTGGAGAGCCTGCCCGCCGCCCGTGCGGATCTCAGCAGTGCGTTCCGCTGCTTGAGGACCCGCTCGTAGTCCGCACGCAGTGCCGCCCGATGGGGCAGGAGGGAGACGAGCACCTCGTCCAGGTACCGGCGCCGGCCGGAGGGATCGCCCTTCACGAGCGCGAGGTCCTCCGGTGCGAAGAGGACCGTCTTCAGGATGCCCGCCGCATCCCTCGCCCGGACCGGGTTGGACCTGTTGATCCGCGCACGGTTCGCGGTCTCGGCGTTGATCTCCACCTCGACGCTGGTGCGCTGCTCCCCCCGGACCAGCCCGCCCCGGATGATCGCCCTGTCCGCACCGAACCCGACGAGCGGTCTGTCGTTACCGACCCGGTGCGAGGACAGCGCGGCGAGGTACCCGACGGCTTCGACGATGTTCGTCTTCCCCACGCCGTTGGGACCCACGAACACCGTGATGCCCGGTTCCATCCGGATGTCGAGCTGCTCGTAGCTCCGGAACCCGGTGAGCGAGAGGTGCTCAACGTACACCGCTCACCGCTTACTCCGGTTTCTGCCGAGCCGGCTTCACCGGGTGACCACCGAACTGGTTGCGGAGCGCCGCCACCATCTTCATGGTGGGGGAGTCGTCCTGGCGCGAGGAGAAACGGGCGAACAGCGCCGCGGTGATGGCGGGTGCGGGGACGGAATTGGCGATGGCTTCCTCCACCGTCCAGCGCCCCTCCCCGGAGTCGTCCGCGTAGCCGGCGATCTTCTCCAGGCCGGGATCCTCCTCGAGCGCCTTGACCAGGAGGTCCAGCAGCCAGGAACGCACCACGGTGCCCTCCTGCCATGCGGCGAACGTACCGTGGACGTCCTTGACGATGTCCTTCGCCTCGAGCAGTTCGTACCCTTCGGCGTAGGACTGCATGAGTCCGTACTCGATCCCGTTGTGGACCATCTTCGCGTAGTGCCCGGCACCGACGTCGCCCACGTGGACGAAGCTCTGGGCGCGATCACCCTCGGGCCGCAGGGCGTCGAAGACCGGCAGGACGGTCTCCACGTCCTCGTCGCTGCCACCGGCCATCAGCCCGTACCCGTTCTCGAGTCCCCAGACGCCGCCGGAGACACCGCAGTCCAGGAACTTGACGCCCTGCTGGGCCAGGAGTGCCGCGTGGATCTGGTCGTCGGTGAACTTCGAGTTGCCGCCGTCGATCACGAGATCGCCCTCGTCGAGGATCTCCGCGAGGTCCTTCACCACGGTGTGCGTGATCTCCCCCGCCGGCACCATGACCCAGACGACGCGGGGGCTCGAGAGCTTCGAGGCCATCTCCTCGAGGCTGGCCGCATCCGAGATCGCGGGATCGCGGTCGAAACCGGTGACCTCGATCCCCTTCTCGCGGAGCCGGGCCCTCATGTTGAATCCCATTTTTCCGAGTCCGATGAGGCCGATGTGCATGAGCTTCTCTTTCTGACGTTGTGGCCGGCCGACGATCGGCCGGCCGATACCGACGCCGTGACGGCTACTGGTTGGGGAGCCGCACCGGCATCAGCAGGTACCTGTAGTCTTCCCTGTCCTCACCCGAGGCGTCATCCTGGGCCGAGAGCACCGCGGGCTTGGGGGGCGAGGTGAACGAGAACCGGACGAAGGGGCTGCTGAAGGCGCCGAGGCCCTCGCTGAGGTAGTGCGGGTTGAACGCCACGGTGATGTCGTCGCCGTCGAGCATGGCCTCGATGGCCTCCGAGGCCTGTGCGTCCTCCCCGGTCCCGGCGTCGAGGGTCACCTGCCCCTCGGTGAAGGCGAGACGTACCGGGGTGTTGCGTTCGGCCACCAGGGAGACCCGGCGCACCGCCTCGACCAGGGTGCTGGTGCGGACGGTCGCGTGGATCGGGGTGGTCTCCGGGAACAGGGAACGAATCTTCGGGTAGTCGCCGTCCACGAGCAGCGACGTGGTGCGTCGACCCCCGCTCTCGAAGCCGATCAGCTCCGAGTCGTCGGAGAACGCGATGTTCAGGTCCCCGGCACCACCGAGCGTCTTGGCCACCTCGTTCAGCGTCTTCGCCTTCACGAGCGCGGTCGTGGAGATCCCCGGGGTCGTCGGCCGCCAGGAGACCTCGCGCAGCGCCAGCCGGTAACGGTCGGTGGCGAGGAGGGTGATGAGCTCGTCCTCGATCTCCATCCGGACGCCGGTGAGGATCGGGAGGGTGTCGTCGCGGCTCGCGGCGATGATCACCTGGGAGACGGCCTGGGCGAAGGCATCGCCGTCGACCACACCGCTCACGACGGGGAGCTTCGGCAGCTCGGGATATTCCCCCTCGGGCATGGTGGCCAGGTTGAAACGGCTGTTGCGGCAGGTGAGGGTGACCTTCGAACCCTCCGTCGACACCTCTACCGGGGCAGAAGGAAGACTGCGGCATATGTCCGCGAGCAGTCTGCCCGACACGAGGATAGTGCCTTCCTCCAGGACCTCCGCGGGGATCTCGAGGCGGGCCGAGATCTCGTAGTCGAAACTCGCGAGACTGAGGCTCCCGTTCTCGGCCTTGATCAGCAGACCGGCCAGGACGGGGACGGGGGGTCTCGGTGACAGGGAACGAGCGGTCCAGGACACGGCCTCTGCCAGGACATCCCGCTCAACTCTGAATTTCACGGATCAATGCCGCCTTTCAAAAAAACAGCCACTGACGGGACGGTCAGCGGATCGGTGGGTCGGACGTCGTCCACGGAGGTCCGGGCACGGTGAACTCTCACCCTACCGGGGGAAAGGTCCGCCGGATAGCAGGCTTTTCGGCCGGGCCGGAGGGCCGGAGCACGGGTGGGCGGGACGTGGAATGTTATTTGAAGAACTTTTGGGATTTAAGGTCGGTAGTGTTAATAACTGCTGTGGATTCTGTGGATAAGTCCGCTGGGGCTGATGTCCGCGCGGATTTCGCCTGTGGAAAAGGTGTGGGCGCGCAGCACGGTCCGCGAGCACCCTCTGTGGGCAGAATCCTTGTCATTTCGCGGATCCACAGGCAGCAGGGGGTTTTCCCCCAGCGCGGCACCGATGTTCACCGAGTTATCCACAGTTGTGTCCACACCTGTTAATTACAGCGGCGGTGACGAGGGCTGTTCAGCCCTCGCGCTGCTTGTGCTTGATCCGGTTGGTCAGTTCGGTGACCTGGTTGAAGATCGCCCTGCGCTCGGCCATGAGCTCCCGGATCTTGCGGTCCGCGTGGATCACCGTGGTGTGGTCGCGCCCTCCCAGTTCCTGGCCGATCTTCGGCAGGGACATGTCGGTGAGCTCCCGGCACAGGTACATCGCGATCTGCCGTGCGGTCACGAGGGTCCGGGTGCGTGACTTGCTGCACAGCTCCTCGAGGCTGATCTGGAAGTAGTCCGCGGTCTGCGCCATGATCACCGTCGAGGTGATCTCCCGCGCGCCGTCGTCGGAGATGAGGTCCTTCAGCACGATCTCCGCGAGGTTGACGTCCACGGGTTGCCGGTTCAGGCTCGCGAACGCCGTGACCCGGATCAGGGCGCCTTCCAGCTCCCGGATGTTCGTGGCGATCTTCGAGGCGATGTACTCCAGGACGTCGTCGGGTGCACTGAGGCTGTCGCTGATGGCCTTCTTGCGGAGGATCGCGATGCGGGTCTCCAGCTCCGGCGGCTGGATGTCCGTCAGGAGCCCCCACTCGAAACGCGAGCGCATGCGTTCCTCGAAGCCGATGAGCTGCTTGGGTGGCAGGTCCGAGGTGATGACCACCTGCTTGCTGTGGTTGTGCAGTGCGTTGAAGGTGTGGAAGAACTCCTCCATGGTCCTGTCCTTCCCGGACAGGAACTGGATGTCGTCGATCAGCAGGATGTCCACGTTGCGGTACGTCTGCTTGAAGCTCGACCCCTCGTCGTCGCGGATCGAGTTGATGAAGTCGTTGGTGAACTCCTCGGAGTTCACGTACCGGACGCGGATGCCGGTGTAGAGGTGCCGGGCGTAGTGGCCGATGGCGTGCAGCAGGTGGGTCTTGCCTAGTCCGGAATCGCCGTAGATGAACAGCGGGTTGTAGGCCTTCGCAGGGGCCTCGGCGACGGCGACCGCGGCCGCGTGGGCGAAACGGTTGGAGGAACCGATCACGAAGGTGTCGAAGACGTACTTCGGATTCAGCCGGCCGAACTCGTGCGAGTTGCTCGGCGGTGTGGGCGAGGGCTTGACCTCGTCCCGGGGCTCCGGTGAGACCTCCTCGGGTTCCTTGTCCGGTACGTCCTCCGTAACGGGGGTGAGATCGGGGTCGATGACGAAGGCACACTGGATGTCCTCACGGAACACGTCGTGCAGGGCATCGTCGAGTGCACCCTTCAACTGGGTCTGGAGCACCTCGCGGGTCAGCTCGTTCGGTACGGCGATGAGCATGGTGGTCCCGATGAGCCCCTGGGCCTGCGCGAGGATCATGAAGCCGCGCTGGCGGGGGGTGACGCGATCGTCCTGTTCGAGGGTCCGGATGACCTTGCGCCAGGAACTCCCGACGTCGTTTACCTCATCTGTACCCACAAAGACCTCTCCCGGCTGTACTGCCCATCCTCGACGACACCGGTTCTCCACAGAGTTGTACACAGCTCGTGGATAAACGGACCAGAGCCAAGACTAGAGGATGCAAAGTACAGAAGATAGCGGAATGGAGCGCCTCCGGAGGGGTTCCGAGGGGCGTTCCGAGGGGTCTTCGCCGCCCGTGTAGGCTGTCTGGTGCGCCGGTTGTCCACAGGGTCGGGAAAAAAGAACCCACAGGTCCGGCGAGGCCCGGTTTGACGCTTCTGAGGCGTTGCGCCTAACGTTATGTAGTCCAACATGTCTGCATTCTGCATGCCATCACAGATGTTCCGGGGACTAAGCGGACTCGGAACGTGACAGCTTCCACGCGAATGTCGGATGTACACCTTCATCGCGTCAGTCTGTTCTTCCCCCTTGTTGCAATGGGCCGGACGCATCTCAAGATCGTTCTGGAGTAACTACAGTGAGCAAGCGGACTTTTCAGCCGAATAACCGCCGTCGTGCCAAGAAGCACGGCTTCCGTCTTCGCATGCGCACCCGCGCCGGCCGTGCCATCCTGTCGGCACGCCGGGGCAAGGGCCGCACCGAACTCTCGGCATAGGCGGTTCCACCCCGTGCCGTGCGCCCTCGGGTCCCCCTGACGGTGCCGGCATCCTCTCCTCCTCGATGACCGGGACGCTTCCGTGCTACCGATGATCCACAGGGTGCGAACGGCCGGGGACTTTGCACGTACCGTACGTTCCGGCGCCCGATCAGGGCGCCGGAACGTTGTGCTATATGCCTTCCGGACCTCCGCGTCGGATCCTTCACGGGTCGGGTTCATCGTCGGCAAGGGTGTGGGGAACGCCGTGGTGCGGAACCTCGTCAAGCGAAGGCTCCGGCATGCCTCGGCAGAGTGGGTCGCCGTGCACCCGAGCGGGTTCGACGTCGTCGTCCGGGCCCTGCCCGCGGCGGCCGACGCCGACTGGCCCACCCTGCACAGGGACTTCTCCGGCGGTGTGGCAGCGGTGCTCCGCCGGCTGGAACGATCCGATCCGCCCGGGAGGGAACCGATGCACGGGGAAGGAAGGTCGGAGTATCGTGAGGACGGTCGCTGAGCATTCGGTCGGCTCGATCGCGGGGCTGCCCCGCCTGGCGGCGATCGGGATCCTGATCGCGTACCGGAAGGTGATCTCTCCGCTGTACGGGCAGGTGTGCCGGTTCTACCCGAGCTGCTCCGCCTATGCACTCGAGGCGATCACGGTGCACGGGTTCACCCGCGGCAGCTGGCTCGCCGTGCGGCGGCTGGTCCGCTGCCACCCCTGGGACGACGGCGGTGTGGACCACGTACCCGCCGGTTCCAGGACCTTCCCGCCGGGGAGGACCCCCGCGATTGTTGTGTTGAACCACCCGGTGATCCCGGTCGACGACGAAAGCCGCCCGGCGGTTTGAGGAGAGCTAACTGATATGGGTTTTTTTGAGACGATCCTGGCACCGTTCAGGTGGCTCGTGTCGTGGATCATGTTCATGTTCCACGAGGGCTTCACGTTCCTCGGAATGCCCCCGGCCTCGGGATGGACCTGGGTCCTGTCGATCGTCGGCCTCGTGGTGGTCATCCGCGCAGCCCTGATCCCGGTGTTCGTGAAGCAGATCAAGGCCCAGCGCGGTATGCAGGCGCTGCAACCCGATCTCCGGAAGCTGCAGCAGAAGTACAAGGGCAAGACGGACCAGCTCTCGCGCCAGGCGATGACGCAGGAACAGATGGCCCTGTACAAGAAGCACGGCACCAACCCGTTCGCGGCCTGCCTCCCCATCCTCATCCAGATGCCGTTCTTCTTCGCGCTGTTCACGGTGCTGAACGGTATTTCGCGGGCCAGCGCGGAGGGTGACACCATCGGCGCCCTGTCCCCCGAGTCGGTGCGCCAGTTCGACAACGCCACGATCTTCGGGGCACCCCTCTCCTCCACGTTCCTGGGCAGCTTCGGCGAGAACATGAACATCAGCGTGATCATCCTGTCCCTGGTCATGATCATCGCCATGACCTCGTCGCAGTTCATCACCCAGAAGCAGATCATGGCCAAGAACATGTCGGACGAGGCCATGCAGAGCCCCTTCATGCGTCAGCAGAAGATCATGCTGTACATCCTCCCGCTGGTCTTCGGCATCGGTGGCATCAACTTCCCCATCGGTGTGCTCGTGTACTGGACCACCACCAACGTGTGGACCATGGCGCAGCAGTTCTACGTCATCCGCAAGATGCCCACCCCCGGCTCCCCCGCCGCCAAGGCGCTCGCTGAGCGTCGCGCGAAGAAGGGACTGCCCATGGTCCCGTTGCTCGGTGAGCGCAAGACGGAACCGGTTGTCGAGACCGCTCCGGAGCCCAGGGTCCAACGGGTACAGCCGCAGCGCAAGAAGAGGAAGAAGCGATGACCGCAGAGAACGAGGACCAGATCCCCGAG
Source organism: Arthrobacter sp. RIT-PI-e (assembly GCF_001187915.1). Classification (GTDB taxonomy): domain Bacteria; phylum Actinomycetota; class Actinomycetes; order Actinomycetales; family Micrococcaceae; genus Arthrobacter_D. The sequence goes on from NZ_LGIU01000049.1 coordinate 59,416, forward strand.
TCCGTCGCCGGCCCCGGGGGCGACGACGCCGCGAGCCAGGAGGGGACCGAGTCCTCGCGTCTGGACGAGGAGGGCGACGTCGCGGCCGACTACCTCGAGGAGCTGCTCGACATCGCGGACATCGACGGTGACATCGACATCGAGGTCCGCAGCGGCCGCACGTACATCTCGATCGTGTCCGAGGACCGGTCCGACACCGGGCTGAGCTCCCTCGTGGGTGCTGACGGGGAGGTCCTCGAAGCTCTTCAGGAACTCACGAGACTCAGCGTGCTGACGTCCACGGACGTGCGTTCACGCCTGGTGCTCGACGTCGACGGGTACCGGGACCGTCGCGGGGGCGAGCTCGGCAAGATCGCCCGGGATGCCGTGGAGAAGGTCAAGGAGACGGGCGACGACGTCGCACTGGCGCCGATGTCCGCGTACGAACGGAAGATCGTCCACGATGTCGTGGCAGATCTCGGGTTCGTCAGCGAGTCCGAGGGCGAGGGGCAGGGGCGGCACATCGTGGTCTCGCCGAGCGATGACTGAGCAGCAGGACCCGAGCCTTCCTCCACGGCCGACGTCCGAGGAGCAGGTCGCCGCCGACACGGTCTTCGGCGACCGGTTCGAGCTGGCCCGCGGATTCGTGCGGCATCTCGCGACGTCGGGTATCGAGCGTGGACTGCTCGGACCGCGTGAGATTCCCCGGTTGTGGGGACGGCACGTACTGAACTGCGCGGTCGTGGGTCGGCTCATGCAGCCGGATGCGTCGGTGGTCGACGTCGGCAGCGGCGCGGGTCTTCCCGGCGTCGCCCTCGCGATAGCCCGGCCGGACCTCGAGCTGCACCTGGTCGAACCTCTGGAGCGGCGCGTCACCTGGCTGGACGAAGTGATCACCGATCTCGGCCTGACCAATGTGACCGTGCACCGCGCCCGCGCCGAACAGGTGGTCGGCGAGATCGCCGGCCGGTACGTGACGGCACGGGCCGTCTCGGCGCTGTCCACCCTGGCCGGCTGGACCCTTCCCCTCACCACACGTGACGGTGAGGTCCTCGCGATCAAGGGACGCAGCGCCGCCGACGAGATCGAGAAGGCACGCAAGGTGATCCGCAAACTCGGTGGTGACACCGCCGAGATCATCGCCGTGGGCGGGGATGTCCTCGCCGAGCCGACCACGGTGGTACGGATACCTCGCCGCCCGGTCTGATCGGCCATGGGACGGAACCGGACGCGAACCCTGTCCCGCCTTCTTCCGGCTACCCTTGTAGCTAACGACGTCTTGCATGTGAGAGTGAGCTACTGAGTGACCATCAAGGACGCCCGTCCCCAGGAATCGCAGCCCGTTCGTAGCCCCTCGTCAGGGGAGAGCTCGGCCGGGAGCGACACGGCGCTGCGGTCGGCGGATCCGGATCAGCGCACATCGGGATCAGCCGATCGGGCACTCGAGGTGGCGGACACCGGGTCCGCGAAGAAAGTTGCCCGCTCCAGGAACGTCCTCGAAGCGATGGACGATTCCTCACCCCTGGGCCGGGAACTGGCGAGTGAAGCACGTCGGCGCGAGAAACTGCTGGGCACCTCGCTGCCGAAGCCGACGAACACCCGGATCATGACCATCAGCAACCAGAAGGGTGGGGTGGGCAAGACCACCACCACGGTGAACATCGCCGCCGCCCTGGCCACGGCCGGGCTGCAGGTCCTCGTCATCGACATCGATCCCCAGGGCAACGCCTCGACGGCACTGAACATCGACCACCGTGCCGAGGTCGACTCGATCTACGACGTGCTGATCGACGACGTCCCCCTGGCCGACGTGGTGGCCCAGTGCCCCGACGTACCCAACCTCATCTGCGCACCGGCCACGATCCACCTCGCTGGCGCCGAGATCGAACTGGTGTCGCTGGTGGCCAGGGAGCAACGGCTGCGTCGTGCGATCGAGGTCTACGGACAGCACCGTGAGCAGCAGGGTGAGCCCCGACTCGACTTCGTGTTCATCGACTGCCCTCCGAGCCTGGGCCTGCTCACCGTCAATGCCTTCGTGGCGGCGAAGGAGGTGCTCATCCCGATCCAGTGCGAGTACTACGCACTCGAGGGGTTGAGCCAGTTGCTGAAGAACATCGAGATGATCCAGAAGCACCTCAATGCCGATCTGGCGGTGTCCACGATCCTCTTGACGATGTACGACGGCCGAACCAAGCTGGCTGCACAGGTGGCGGCGGAAGTGCGTGAGCACTTCCCCGATCAGGTCCTGGATGCGGTGGTCCCCCGTTCGGTCCGGGTGTCGGAAGCGCCGAGTTACCAGCAGACCGTCATGACCTACGATCCTTCGTCGAGCGGTGCACTGTCCTATCAGGAAGCGGCTGCGGAGATCGCATCCCGTTGATCCTCGTATCAGCGTCCTCCTAGGACCTGGTCGGCGAAACCTATCGGTGGAGTGGTTCCTCCATCACGTGGAAGGAAGACAAGATGGTCGAGAAACGGCGAGGTCTGGGCCGGGGACTGGGAGCACCCATTCCCAGCGCACCCGCGGAGGAATCGACACCTGTCGAGGAGGACATCGCTCCTCCGGTCGAGCAAAGCGGTGATGAGGCCCCGGGCAAGGGCCGGCCGGCGGACCTGTTCTTCGAGCGCGTCACGGAGGACGACGTCGCGAACCCCTCGCGCTCCTACTCCGCGGCTCTCAAGAGCAGCATCGAGCGCAATATGCGCGACGCGCAAACCAAAAGGACTGCGAAGCCCGCTTCGTCACGACGCACCGCACGCGCAACCCGGAGTGACGAAACCCCGGCGAATGCCGGCACGGTGTCAGCCGAGGAAAAATCGGGCACGACATCCACATCGAAGGAGGTTGAATCCTCTTCGGCCGTGCAGGGTGCCGCAACGATGGACAGCCGCCCCTCCTCCACTCCGCATGCGGACGTGTCCGCCGGTGCACAGACGCAGCACACAGAACCGGGTGCGAGCCCGAAGGCTGATCCCGAGGGCAGTGGTGAACCCGTCGTCGACCTGGTGTCCGTGCCCGGCGCCGAGTTCGCTGAACTGGAACTCGATGCGATTCATCCCAACCGTAAGCAGCCGAGGGTGGAGTTCGACGAGGACGAGCTCGCTGAACTCGTGCTCTCGATCCGGGAGATCGGGGTTCTCCAACCGGTCGTGGTGCGTCCCTCCCAGGAGGGTGGCGCGGAGACCTATGAACTGGTGATGGGCGAGCGGCGTTGGCGGGCGTCGCGTGAAGCAGGACTGGACCGCATTCCCGCCATCATCCGCTCCACCCTCGACGATGATCTGCTTCGGGACGCACTTCTCGAGAATCTCCACAGGAGCGCACTGAACCCGTTGGAGGAGGCGGCAGCGTATCAGCAGCTCCTCGAGGACTTCGGCTGCTCGCACGACGAGCTCGCAGGTCGCCTCGGGCGTTCGCGCCCGCAGATCTCCAACACGCTGCGATTGATGAAGCTACCGCCGCTGGTCCAGCGGCGGGTGGCCGCAGGAGTTCTCTCGGCGGGGCATGCCCGTGCACTGCTGGGACTCAGCGATGCCGCGGAGATGGAGAAGCTCGCGCAGAAGATCGTCGCGGAGGGTCTGTCGGTACGCTCCACCGAGGAAGTGGTGGCGTTGAGCGGAGGTCTGCGGAAGACGGTCAGGCCTGCTCGAACGGGAGAAGGTGCACGCCATGAACGGCTGGACTACCTCGCAACATCTCTCTCGGACCGCCTGGACACCAATGTGAAGATCACACTGGGCGCGAAGAAGGGGCGTGTCAGCATCGAGTTCGCCAGCGTCGATGATCTGAACCGCATCGTGGGCGTGCTCTCGCCGAAGGCTGACTCCTAGCACCGATCACCTCGTCACCGGCCTGGATGTTTCACGTGAAACATCTCGCCGTTGCGTCATTTCATCCACAACATGCGTCTCAACCCGTGGGACTCGAGCAAGACGGCTCCAAGTGAGCTAGGTGGCATGGGGAGTTGCTTCCTTCGGCTGTGCTGGGAGAGCTCGTCTTCTGCATGCCGGTCCCCGTGGCGGGACCTGGAAGTCCCCTCGACTATTCCTCCCCGCGCGAGCGGTGATCCATGTTGCTGTCGCAGAGAGCGCTCACCAGGCAGCGTGCAGCTCGGGCGCCGCTTCACCCGCTCACCATCAGCCTCGGCAAGAGTGGCAGGCGATCAGCAGGCTAATTGCACGCACGTCATGAATTGTCCGGCGCTGTCGGGACATTGCCCTCCCTGCACCATCACAGTGCCGAGGGTGGGACATCGGCTACGACTAGTGAGCGCCCCACCAGGTGATCGAACTCCGTTTCTGACGGAATCGACGCTGAGCCTTGTCTGAAGTCGAGCTACTCCCCTTCCTTTGCTTAGCTCTCCTCGCGTTTCACGTGAAAGATTACGGCCTCCCCTGATGGTCGACATCCGGTTTCACGTGAAACAGTGCCAGCGTAAAGGCCACGATCACCCGAAGACGTGTGGGCGTATCAGCTGTGGGATGTTTGATGCTGATCAGGACGGCATGAGAAATGCTCGTTGTTGGCGGACTCAGCTCCCCTCGGCCGACTATCTGTGATGCTGCTGGACGTGTGAGCGCTGGTCTCGTCGCCGCATCACGTCAGCGGGGGGCGCCGGTGTATGGAATGAGTGGAAAAGGCACTGCGAGTTACGAGACCAGACCTCGCAGCATTCCGGGGCGAAGATGTAACCCCTAGGGTCACGGGTAGATCACTGTGTGGAGCACCCAGCACGCCTGTTCGGAATGCAGCGGGATATGCACGCGCGAACGGAGAACGACGGTGTCCAGCAAGCTCATCGGTGTCGGAGAGGTGCGGTCCGGTGCCGCCAGCTGATCTCGACCGAGATCTTCTCGGCTGAAACTCTCGATGGCGAGCGTTCAACGACGGCTCGACAGTGCAGCAATTGACACAATTGGAATGACCAAGCGATGCTTTCCGGGCTTGAAGTACGACCGAGAACGAAGATCAATGAATTTTACGGAGGCGCGGACACAGTCTGGTTTCACGTGAAACGAACTCTGGGAGCTACTGAAGGAGAAGTTCATGGCGTTCGAGCACCTACAGAGTCATCTTCGAGCTACGGAATCCCTCCCCCTGCGATGTACACGTGTGCCGAGGTAGCCGCCACCACTGGTTCTACGCCCTTGAGGCCGGCTGACCGTAAGCCCCACAGGGCAGTGACAAGACAGTGACACCATGTGCTCGCTTCTTGCGCACGAGGTCGTGATCTCGTGCAGGAGTGTAGAAGACCTTCCTCAAGCTGCACACTGCGCCCTCAGTTGGAGTACGGATGAAAGCGAGCGAGAAGAAGGGGCGATGATTGGTTGTCGCACCTGGGTCAGTGCGACATTCGACCCCGGCACTCAGGTGGGAAAATCACCGTTGCCCGTCGCGCCCGGGTGAGGAAATGGCATGGATTCACTCGCACGGCTGATGCCGACGAGACGGGCCGAGAAACAATGTGGGTCAGAACCTCAGGGAGGGCATTGTCGAAAGCCCAGTGATCACGTGGTGTCGATGGCGGCACAGATCGTGATGTTTCACGTGAAACGAGGTGTTGCACAAAATCGAAGGGCAGTGAACGCACTGGCAAAAGGGCAATTTCAGTGAAGTAGTCGGGCCGCGGCAGCCCGAGCATGCGGGACGGAGGTGTCGGTGTCGGTGCCGATGCCGGTGTGATCCGGTGTGATCCGGATGCGAATGCTGAGCGAGGATTGAGAACGAACCTTTCGCGGCCGGCCGATATCGCTCCCGATCACCCTTCCCACTTAATATGAGACCTGTCATGGCCTTCAGCGAGACGTCAGCAGCGTCCTCGGCCGGTCGATAACGTATTCGCCCGGCTGGTAGGAGGCCGGCTGTGGTCACCGGTGAAGCAGTCCGGTCATTCTCTGGCATTACCCACGATGTTCATGAAGCTGATCCTGCCGGCGACGGGGCGTCGCGCGGCCGAGTTCATGTTTCACGTGAAACACGCCTCGACCTTCATCGCTTTCCAAGGAGAACCCAGCAGGTAGGGGACACGCAAGTACGTCCCGATGATGCTCATGAGCTCCGGACGAACGCTTGCGACTCCGGCAAAGGTACGACGGAGTTACACACCTCGATGCCGTGAAGGGCACCGATGCAGAAGGATTTGGTAACGAGGCCCACATGTCACCGTATGTTCGTCCTCGTCCTTGTATCCCCGGTTCTCTTGGCCACCGCATCCGCATCGGTGGGGACGCGTACCTCAGCTGCTCCTGTCCGTCCGCGACCCGATGTAGCCCTGGGGAGCGGACAGACTGCACATCATTCTGTCCGGACGGTGTCTTCGTACCGATCGAGGGGCATTCCGTGTTCGAAGCTTCTACCGGGGAGATGCCGCAACCCTTGTTTCACGTGAAACACGTCGTGCCCGATGCCGGACGGATCTCATCAGATTTGCTCGTCCAGATTTTCGCCACCAGTAGGCACCCATCCCTTCTGGCCGAGGCGACGCCGAGGAGGAAGAATCACCATGAGCGCAAAGACGGCGCGATTGGGTTCAGGCCCTTCAAGCGCCGCCTCCGTCACCGTCATGCCTGAGTAGATTCGCCTGGCATCCTGAATCGGCGTCGTGACCCGGATCGGCGCCGATCCACTGCTCCACGCCGTTGTCTCAGCAACAGTGCTGCTGGTGATCGCCCGACATATTCCGTCCGTCACCGCCTCGTAGAGCGTGTCGAATGCCGGCCTACTCGAACGGTGAACTGCCCCTCGGTCAGCGGCTTGGTCGACGGGTGTCGTGTGCCCGACGATGCGCATCTGCAGCGGGGGTGCGCGGAAATTGCCGGACACCGTGGGCTGAGTACTTCCGCTCCCTCCCTTGACATGGGGAGGGAACACGCCGAGCACCAGGACCTCGTCCCCACAGGATGACAGAAGACCCACCGCATGGCGATGGGCCTTCTGTTCTTCGGGCGGCGACCGTCGGAAGGTGCTGCCGTCCCGGAGGGAGCTACTTGCCGAGGAAGGCCGCGAACTCCTGCTCGAGAACCTGCTTCGGCTTGGCGCCGATCGAGGTGGCTGCGACCTCGCCACCCTTGAACACGTACACCGCCGGGATGGAGGTGATCCCGTACTTGGCGGCGATGGCCGGATTGTCGTCGACGTTCACCTTGACCACGTCGACGCTGTCGGCGTGCTCGGTGGCGATGTCGTCGAGAATGGGCGAGAGCATGCGGCAGGGGCCGCACCATTCTGCCCAGAAATCGACGATGACCGGCTTGGGGGCCTGCAGGACGTCGGCATCGAACGATGCGTCGGTCACATCCTTTGCGTTGCTCATGGCGGTACTCCTTGCGTTGATTATGAGAGGGAGGCGGTTTCGGACACGGCTTCCGCTGCAGGTGTGGGGACCCGTGCGGCGGTGTTGGCGGCACTCACGTTGTCCGCGAGGTAGTGCTCGACATCGAGAGCGGCGACGCACCCGCTGCCCGAGGCCGTGATGGCCTGCCGGTAGGTGGGGTCGATGACGTCTCCGGCGGCGAACACTCCGGGGAGGGAGGTCTTCGATGTGCGGCCCTGCACCGCGATGGTGCCCTCGGATGTCAGCTCCAGCTGGTCCTTCACGAGATCCACCCTGGGATCGTTGCCTATGGCAACGAAGAGCCCGGTGATCTCGAGGTCGGTCTCGCTGCCGTCCTGCGTGTTCGAGATCTTGACGCCCGTGACCTTGTCGGCCCCATGGATGCCCACGACCTCCGAGTTCCAGAGGAAGCGGATCTTGTCGTGCGCGAATGCACGATCCTGCATGATCTTCGATGCCCGGAGTGAGTCGCGACGGTGGATGACGGTCACGGAGCGCGCGAACTTCGTGAGGAAGAGCGCCTCCTCCATGGCGGAGTCCCCACCGCCGACGACGGCGATGTCCTGGTCGCGGAAGAAGAAGCCGTCGCACGTGGCGCACCAGCTCACTCCTCGTCCGGACAAGCGCTTCTCGTCGTCCAGGCCGATCTCGCGGTACTCCGATCCCGTGGAGATGATGACCGAGCGGGCGAGGTACTCTTCCCCCGTACCGATGGTGAGTTTCTTGATGTCGCCGTCGAGTTCCGCCGAGACCACGTCCTCGAAGAGGATCTCCGTGCCGAATCGGCGGGCCTGCTTCTCGAACTGCTCCATCAGGTCCGGACCCATGACCCCTTCGGGGAACCCTGGGAAGTTCTCGACGTCGGTGGTGTTCATGAGCTCCCCACCGGCCTTGACGGAACTCGCCAGCATGATGGGCTTGAGATTCGCCCGAGCCGTGTACACGGCGGCCGTGTAGCCGGAGGGGCCGGAACCCACGATGATCACATCGTGGATCTTGGGCTCCGTGGCTGAGGTGTCTGCGGTGGGGGTGTCCACGCGGGCTTCGGTGTTCGTTGTCACGTTGTCGGAAGACCTTCCTGTCTTTTCCTGCGCCGGTACTGCACTACTGGGTGTATCAGCGGACTACCCTCCAGAACCACGCATCAGGAGTAGATATTCCGTTCTGCCGGGCACGCGGAACCCGGAGGCCACGGGCACCGGGTGGGTCAGCTGACGTCGATCTCGGCGATGCGTAGACCGAAGGGGAACGGCGCCTGGATGGCCAGCCTCGGCAGCTGGGTGAAGTTCACGATCACGTACTGTGCCGTCGGCTGCCCGTCGGCGGTCTCGGGGATCGGCACGGTGACGGTGGGCGCCGTGAAACTGCCCTGCGCAACCTGTTCCGCACCCTGGAGAGTGGGCTCGGAGTTGAGCAGGACGGAGAAGGCGCCACCGGAGCCGCTGATCTGTGTGATCGACACGTCCGAGACGGTGGATTCCTCCTCGAGCTCCAGGACGAGTGCCAGGTTGGAGGCGAGACCACCGAAGGTGTCGCTCGCGTACACCTGATTGCCCCAGAAGGTGGTGGGGTCCCCGTCGATGATCAGCGGGAGGGTGCCGTCATTGCCGGCGTCGAGTCCCTGATTGTCGGGAACCACGCGGCTGATACCTGAGACCACCGGCGCCACCGGGGCCGGTGCGGGCTCTGCCGACGGAGTCACCGGGGCCGCTGTGGGTTCGGGGGCCGGTGCGGGTTCGGAGGTGACCTGACCCTGGGGGTCGGCCACGGGCGTCTCCCCGTTGTTGAGGTTGCCGAGCGTCGTGGCCGCGAACACGACCGCGACGATGATGCCGACGGTCAATATCCCGCCGACGAGCAGGCGCGTGAACCGGCGCCCACCGCCGTCGTTCTCCTCGTAGTACTCCTCGGGACCATCGACGTCGTCCCCGTAACTGTCCGGATCGTCGTCCTGGGGTTCGGACAGCGGGAAGTAGGAAGCGGTACGCCCGGATGCGGCACCTGCGCCGGCACCCACTGCGCCGGCGGTCGCGGCCGCAGCCGGGCCCGCTCCGAGGCGCTGGTTCCCGTCGTGATCCGGCTCGGCATCCTGCCAGGACCGGTCCGAGGAGGTGGCCGGAGGCGCTGCCTGCGACGAACTCCCCGAGGGGGATGCGGGGCTGGACCCACCGGGACGCCGGTCGGGGGGCGGTGGAACCGTGTGGGTGCCCGGTCGCGGGGTGGACGCCGCAGCCGGCGGGGCGTCGTACGGATCGTCGGTGTCGTCGTCGGGAACGTAGTCATCATCGGTCCTACGTCCGAAACGGCGTGCGAGCCCTGCCAGGCGCGACGGGCGGCGCTGCTCGTCGTCCTCGGGTTCGTAGCCGTCACCGTAACCGTCGTCGTAGCCGTCCCCGGACTCGTCGGACCGGGACCGGCCGAAGATCTCCGAACCGAGGGTCTCCGTGAAGAACGGCTCCTCGTGGAGGTCCTCCCCGGGCCGGACCTCGCGTTGCACGATCAGGTCCAGCATGTCTGCCGCGGGGGCACGGTTGGTCACCAGGTAGGTGCGCGAATCGTTGATGTTGAGATCCAGGACCTGGATGTTCTCGTCCCGCTCCCCGGACGCGAGCTCCCGCGCGGTGGCGATCACCTGCGAGGCGTTGTCCTCCGACGCCACGAGGATGCTCACGGGTCGGTTCAGCACCTGGTCCATGCCCTCGAGCACCAGATCCTCGTCAGCAGATGCCAGGACGTAGGCGGTCACCTTGTACCGGCCGCCCAGCACGGAGCCGACGTCTACTGCTTCTGACACGTGTTCCTCCCGAAAGAACCCTGGCCGATTTCTCCCCATGCTACCCGGCACGTACTGCCGCACGGGGTGCGGTGTCACGCCGTGCGGCGCCGGAATCGCGAGAGCAGGGGCCGGACGAGCTGATCCAGTTCCTCCACCCGGAGCAGTTTGAGCATGAGCAGGTAGACGGCAGACATGGTGATCCCCCCGAGGGCGAGGACCAGGACGGAGTTCACCTTGGACTGCCACAGGTACCCGCCGGCCTCGTAGCCGCCGAACACCCAGCACAGCACGGACCCCGCGACGGCGGCGACGATCCCGGCGAGCACCAGTCGCACATGCACGTCGAAGATGTGCCCCGCGCCGTAGGAACCGATCTTCCGGGTCAGGAAGACGTGGCTGATGACGACGGCGGCGACGTTGCCGATCGAGTAGGCGACCGCGAGCATCGGCACGATGAACTGCGGGTCGAACAGGCCCGCGGCCAACGCGAGGGCCACGCCGATGACGGAGAGGATCAGCTGGATCTTCAGGGGCGTCTTCACGTCCTCACTCGCGTAGAAGACACGGTTGAGGAAGAAGTTGGCGCTGAGGAACGGCGCCCCGACGGCGAGGATCGCGATGATCACGCCGTTGATGGCGGCGCTCTCCGCCGACTCGCTGAACAGTCTGCCGAGCGGACCGGCGAAGGCGAGGAGGGCTGCGGACCCGAAGACGGTGGCGACTCCGATGATCCGCAACCCCTGGGACAGCGTGGCGCGGACGGCGGCGAGATTGTTGTCCGCGTGGGCGGAGGAGAGCTGGTTGAACATGACCGTGGCCAGGGACAGCGCGATCACCGCGTGCGGCAGCTGATAGACCATGGCCCCGAAGTCGAGGTTGGTGGAACCCGCGATCTGCACCGGAGGGTCCTGGGCGAGAAGGGCAGTGCGGGCGTCGGTGGCGATCGTCGCGATCCGCTGGTTGACGAGATAGAGGCCGTTGCCGACCAGCATGGTCACGATCGTCACGGAGGCCAGCCTGCCGGTCCTGCCGAGCCCCGTACCACGGACACCGAACTTGGGCCGGAGGCCGAGGTTCAGGCGTTTGAGCGGGATGAACAGCACCAGCGCCTGGATGACGATGCCGAGCGTGGTGCCTCCCGCCAGCAGGAGCGTCTGCTGCGAGGTCCACGTGTCGGGGCTGTGCCGCTCCACCTGCTCGGTACCCATGAGGGCGATGAAGACCACGAGGAAACCGATGGACACGATGTTGTTGACCACGGGCGCCCACATGTACGGGCCGAAGGAGCCGTTGGCGTTGAGGATCTGCCCCATCACCGCGTACATGCCGTAGAAGAAGATCTGCGGCAGGCACCAGTAGGCGAACGCGGTGGTGAGCGCGAGGTTGGATCCCGTGAGGCTCGTGGTGAGATTCACGACCAGCGGTGCGGCGAGCGTCACGAGGACCGTGAGGACCAGCAGGGCCGCAGCGGCCAGGGTGAGGAGCCGGCTGACGAAGTCCGCCCCGCGGTCGGGCAGTCTGCTGGCGCGGATGATCTGCGGCACCAGGACGGCGTTGAACACGCCACCGGCGAGCATCAGGTAGAGGAAGTTCGGCAGGTTGTTCGCGGAGGTGAAGAGGTCCGAGACCTGCCCGGATGCACCGATCGCGGTGGCCAGCAGGGACACGCGGACGAGCCCGAGGAGCCGCGAGACCAGGGTGCCCGCGGCCATGATCGCGCTCGACCGCGCCGTGGATCCGCTCCGTGGTGCCGAGGGGTCCGGGCGGGTGCTCTGCGCGACGTCCTGCTGGGGGACCGAGGCTGTGTTTGTGTCCGACATCGTTCCCCATGTTCTCATCCGTGGGACGACGGCGGCGCCGGATGATGGACGACGGCGGCGCGGAACCGCGTGCCCTGCGGACCGGTCAGAGGTGCTCGGGCAGTACTTCCCGCGCCAGATCGGCGATGCGGCGTTCGTTCGGGAAGGAGAGCCTACGGCCCAGATCCTGCAGCGGGACCCACGCGACGTCCACGGCCTCGTGGTCGGGATCGTTCTCGATGGTGAGGAAACCCCCCGTACTGATGAGGAGGAAGTGGTGCACCGTCTTGTGCACCCGGTGACCGCTGACGGTGAACCAGTAGTCGATGCTCCCGAGAGCGGACACGATCCTGCCCTCGATCCCGGTCTCCTCCGCGATCTCGCGGACCGCGGCCTGCTCACTGTTCTCGGCACCCTCGGGGTGACCCTTGGGGAGGCACCACTCCAGGCGTCCACCGCGATTGAACCGCGCGATGATGGCGACGTCGAGTGATTCCGTGCTGGCATCCACCACGATCCCGCCGGCGGAGACCTCCTCCACGGTGGGTAGCTGCTGCTGCACTGCAGGCATGCCCGTGGTTCCCATTGACACGGTCAAGGGGGTGCGTTTCGGTGCACTTGGAACGGGTCGGTCCATGAACCCACTCTAACGATCTTTAACCGGTGGCGATGACGGTCGGATCCGTCCGGGGAGTTCCGTGGGAGGCCGCTTTCCCGCCATCACCGGTGTGGAGAACAGGCGCGGATCTGGCACCCTTGAAGGACTATGGAGCACCAGCCGGACACCTCGACCCTCACCGCGAACCTCCCCTCCGTGGTCCTCGAGGTAGGCCGGCTCTTCGAAGCCGCCGGCCACGAACTCTCGCTCGTGGGCGGCCCGGTACGGGACCTCTTCCTGGGCAGGGTGTCGCCCGATCTGGACTTCACCACGGACGCCGATCCGGACGGCACCCTCGCCGTGATCCGGGGCTGGGCGGATGCGCACTGGGAGATCGGCCGCGCGTTCGGCACGATCGGCCTGCGGAAGAACGGGTACCAGATCGAGATCACCACGTACCGCGCCGAGGCCTACGACCCCGGGTCGCGGAAACCCGCGGTGGCGTTCGGGACCGCCCTCGACGAGGACCTGGTGCGCCGCGACTTCACCATCAACGCCATGGCGCTGCGCCTGCCGTCCATGGAACTCGTGGACCTGTTCGGCGGGGTGCAGGACCTGCACGACGGGGTGCTGCGCACCCCCGGGACGCCGTCGTCGTCGTTCTCCGACGACCCGCTGCGCATGATGCGCGCCGCCCGCTTCGCGTCCCAGCTGGGCGTCACCGTGGCACCGGAGGTGTCCGCGGCCATGACGGCGATGGCGGAGCGCATCACCATCATCTCCGCCGAGCGGGTGCGCGACGAGCTGGTCAAGCTGCTGCGGGGTCCGGCACCCGACGCCGGGATCGACCTCCTCGTGGGCACGGGACTCGCGGACCACGTGCTGCCCGAGGTCGCGGCGCTGCGGCTCGAGACGGACGGGCCCCCCCGCCACAAGGACGTTTACCAGCACTCGCTCACCGTGCTGCGGCAGGCCTGTGCCCTGGAGACGGACGACGACGGCGCGGTGCCGGGCCCCGACGTCGTCCTCCGGCTCGCCGCGCTGCTGCACGACATCGGCAAGCCTGCCACGCGGCGGTTCGAGCCCGGAGGGGCGGTGAGCTTCCGTCACCACGACGCGGTGGGGGCCAAGCTGGCCACCAAGCGCCTGCGCGCCCTGCGCTTCGACAACGACACCATCAAGGCCGTGGCCCGCCTCGTGGAACTCCACATGCGGTTCTACGGGTACGGGGAGGCGGGCTGGAGCGACTCCGCCGTACGGCGGTACGTCAGCGACGCCGGTCCGCTGCTGGAGCACCTGCACCGGCTCACCCGCTCCGACGTCACCACGCGGAACCGCCGGAAGGCGGAGCGGCTCGCGTTCGCGTACGACGACCTCGAGGAGCGCATCAGTGCCCTCGCCGAGCAGGAGCAGCTGGACGCGATCCGCCCGGACCTCGACGGCCAGCAGATCATGGCACTGCTCGGCGTCCCACCCGGACCCCTCGTGGGCCGCGCCTACCGTTTCCTCCTCGAGGAGCGGATGGAGCGCGGCCCGCAGGACCCGGCCGACGCCGAGACCACCCTCCGCCGCTGGTGGAGCGAACAACCCGAATCCCAGGAGAGCACAGCATGAAACCCATGTCAGGCGCGGCAGCACCGGATCTCACCCCCTCCGGCACGCCGCTCCCGCGATTGTGGCTCCTCAGGCACGGCGAGACCGAGTGGTCCCGCGACGGCCGGTACACGGGCCTCACGGATCTCCCGCTCACCGAGCACGGCGAGGAGCAGGCGCTCGCCGCACGGCAGCACCTGGAGGGCGTGGACTTCGGCCTGGTTCTCACCTCACCCCTGCAGCGCGCGGTACGGACCGCGGAACTCGCGGGCTTCCCGGACGCCGAGGTGCTGCCGTTCGCCCACGAGTGGGACTACGGGGACAACGAGGGCAGGAACAGCGCCACGGTGCGCGAGGAGAACCCCGGCTACCTGATCTGGGACGACGGCGTGCCGAACGGCGAGACCCTGGACCAGGTCTCCGAGCGCGCGGACCGCGTCATCGCCCGGGTCCAGGCCGGCTGCGGCACCCCCGCGGACCGCGACCCGGGTGCGACGCCGGTGCAGGACGCGCTGCTCGTGGCCCACGGTCACTTCCTGCGGATCGTGGCGGCGCGCTGGTTGCAGTTCGGTGGCATCGAAGGACGCCGGTTCGTCCTCGGTACCGCCGCGGTGTGCGCGCTGGGCTGGGACAAGCGGACGCCCGCGATCGTGCACTGGAACCTCTAGGCGCCGCCGGGCCGTGAGGTCCGCCGCGGCGTCCCGTACACCACGCGCCGCACCACCCACTCCGCCGGGCCGGTACCGAACCGGCGGAGCACGAGAGTGCTGGTGGTGAGCTGCGCCGCGAACAGGGCCAGGACCACCAGCACCACCACGGGGGAGGCGAGCCGGTCCATCAGCCCCAGCCCGTACCCGGTGAACACCACACCGAGCACCACGGACTGGGCGAGGTAGTTGGTCAGGGACAGTCTGCCCACCGGCGCCAGGGCTCGGCCGACACGCGCTCCCCGGCGGGCACCGAGCAGCAGCAGGACCGCCGCCACGTAGCCGACGGTCCCCAGCGGAGACACCAGCCCGGGGGGGGGGGGGGAGCGCGGCGCCGCCCCGCCGGTACCGCCGCAGGGGGCGAGGCACGCCTGCACGGCGGAGCCCGCGAGCCCCGGCGGCAGCGTTCCCAGGACCACGCGTCGCAGGACGCGCGGGGCCGGGACCGTGGGCCGGAGGACCCCCAGCATCGCCAGCGCGTAACCGGCGTAGAAGGCTGGAGCGCCAGGGGTCCCTGGAAGAACAGCACGGAGGGCAGCACCCCCCCGTAGGCGCGGGCGTGCGCCGCGAGCGCGGCGGCGGCATCCGCGGGGGGCGCGGCCGGCGCCGGGCCCGCCGTGCCGGCGCCGCCGTCGTGGAGCACGACGACGGCGGAGACGGCGAGGAGCAGGGCCACCACCACCGTGATCAGAACGGCGGTGCGCAGCGCCGTCGTCGCCGATGCAGGACGGAAGGCGGGCAGGACGGCGCCCATGACCGCGTAGGTCAGGAGGATGTCACCGTAGAACAGGGCCGCACCGTGGAGGATCCCGAGCACCGCCAGGACACCGAGCCGGCGGGTGGTGCGGCGGACGGCGTCGTGCTGTGCTCCCCCGGACTCCCCGGCCGCGAGCGAGACCGCGATCCCGTACCCGAACAGGAGCGAGAACAGCAGGGAGAACTTCCCCTCGAGGAAGGTGGAGACGAGGAAACGGACCACCAGGGTGGTGGTGGTCGCGGTCCCGGGATCCGGGCCGCCGGACAGGGTGCCGGAATCGGCGAAGAACCAGACGTTGACCAGGAGGATGCCGAGCAGGGCGAACCCCCTCAGCGCATCCACCTCCATCACCCGCTGTTTCCCCGTCGGAGCGGGCATGTCCATCCTTTCCTGCAGAACTGCACAATTGGTTCCGCCACGGTCTATGCCTGCCCGTAGTCCATACGGTAGCTTTGCCTGTATGCCATTGGGGCTTCCCAACTCGATCGGGGAGCCGTGGCCGGCCCATCGTAGGTACGAGCAACGAGAACGGAGGTGAGGATTGTGAATATCGAACTCGGCGGAGTGTTCACCCGTCATACCAATCCTGCCTTCGTCATCCGTACGCACTAGGGAGTCCGCGCACCGGTTCCCGCCGGTTGTCCGAGCACACCCCGCGCCCTGCGCGGCTCCCGTCCTCCCGCAGCGCTGCCTCCCGGCACCCCTGCCCTCGCTCACCTACGGAGAGTCCTCCCATGCCCGAGTCCCAGCACCTCCCTGCCCGTTCACCGCAGGACCACCCGCCGTCGCCCCCACCGGCCCCCGCCCGGAGGCAGGGGGAGTTCATCCTGAGCGGTTCCCTGACCCCACCCGTTCTCCCCGGGCCGGGCGCGGACCGTTCCCACGACCTCGGAGGTGTTCCGGCGGTTCCCATGCCCGGGTTCCACCTCCGGACCCACGTCCAGGTGCTCCTGCGCAGGTGGCGCAACGGACTCTCGCTCTGCGGGCAGATCCGCGGCAGCTCCGCACCGGGTGCCCGTGAGAACGCGGAGCGGTTCATCCTGCCGCAGCACACCACCTACATCAGATAGGAGGGGCCGTCGCGGCTCCCGGCGTCACCTCCCGTTCCCCGGCGCCGTCCCGGGAACGGAATGTGACGCCGGAGCGGTGCGTTATAGGGTCGAAGATGGTCATGGACCGGCCCCTGACCCCGGAGCCGGCCGGAAAGGAGCGGCCGTGTCCGGCGTACGGCGTGTGGCCATGCTGTCCCTGCACACCTCACCGCTCGAACAACCCGGGGCGGGCGACGCCGGTGGCATGAACGTCTACGTCCGCAGCACCGCCCTGGAGTTGGCCAAGCTCGGCATCGAGGTGGAGATCTTCACGCGGGAGACCGGGCAGGGCAGGCCCCGCCGCGAGGTCCTCGGCGACGGCGTGGTGGTCCACCACCTCACCGCCGGTCCGCACGGCCCCCTGCCCAAGGAAGCGCTCCCCGGCCTCGTGGACAGCTTCGCCGCTGCCATCACCGGCGTCGCCGACCTCCTCGCCGACGGCCACTTCGACGTCCTGCACTCCCACTACTGGGTCTCCGGGGCCGTGGGTCTGGTGCTGAGCAAGGCCATGGGACTGCCCCTGGTCCACTCCATGCACACGATGGCCAAGGTGAAGAACCTCCGGTCGGGGGCGCTGGGGTCACCGGAGCCCGTGGAGCGGATCGACGGGGAGCAGGCCATCGTGGACGGAGCGGCCCGGCTCGTGGCCAACACCAGCACCGAGGCCGCCGAGCTGGTGTCGCTGTACGGGGCGGGCGAGGACCGCATCGACGTGGTGTCCCCGGGCGTGGACCTGGAGACCTTCCACCCGGGGGACCGCCGGGCAGCACGGGCCGCACTGGCCTTCCCCGCCGAGCAGTTCCACGTGGTGTTCGCCGGACGCATCCAGCGGCTCAAGGGCCCCCAGGTGCTGGTGGCCGCGGCCGAGGAGCTGCACCGGCGGCGGCCGGACATCCCCCTGTGCGTCAGCATCCTCGGTGCCGGCAGCGGGGCGGAGGCGCTCGCACTGGAGCCCCTCATCGCCGCCGCGGGTCTGCGGGAGCAGATACGCCTCTACCCCCCGGTCACGCCCACCCGTCTGGCCCAGTGGTTCAGGGCCGCGGACGTGGTGGTGATGCCGTCCTTCAGCGAGTCCTTCGGGCTGGTGGCGCTCGAGGCGCAGGCGTGCGGCACCCCCGTGGTCGCGGCGAACGTGGGTGGTCTGCCGCAGGCCGTGGACGCCGGCCGCGGAGGGCTGCTGGTGGACGGCCACGGCGCCGCCGAGTGGGCCGAGGCCCTGGAGCGACTGCACGACGACGCCCCGCTGCGCACTGCCCTGGGGCGTTCGGCGGCCGTCCACGCACGCGGGTTCGGATGGAGGCGCACCGCCCTGCTGACGGCCGGGAGCTACCGGACCGCCGTCGATCGCTTTCCCACGGCGTCCGCGCTGCCCTCCTGAGGGTCCACCCGAGGGACCACCCGGGGTGCTCGCCTAGGATGAGGAGGATGAACCCCACCGAACTCGCCGAGTACCTCGATGCCGTCCGGATCACCGGGGCCGTGGCCACCCCGCGCCAGGACAACCTGCGGCACATCGAGCTGTTCCTCGACGGGAACGAGAATCTCCACTTCGGGGTCACCCGGACACGCCCCTGGACCTTCGACGAGGTGTTCGACCTCATGCACGAGCGCGTGGGCATCCGGGCGGACCGCGGATTCCTCGAGGGACAGGACACCATCGACGCCGCCCTGTGCGTCGCCGCGCTGGACCGTTTCGCGGACCGGCTGGGCAGATCCGTCCGCGACGGGGAGCGGATCCTCTTCGCCACGGGCCACCCCGCAGGTCTGCTGCCCGTCCACGCCGCTCTCGCACGCGCCGCCTCCGCCGGGGGAGCCACCGTGGTGGACGTCCCGGAGGGCAGGGGCTTCGAGGCCGGTGACATCCGGCAGCTCTTCAAGGTGCTCGTCTGGCACCAGCACGGTGGCCTTCGGCACACGCATTCCCCCGATCCGATGCGACTGAGTCTCGAGACCCTCGCCGCGGAGGGGCTCGCGGCACCCGATCTCGTGGTGGCGGACCACGGCTGGGCGGGGCAGGCGGCCAGCGCGGGGATCCCCACCATCGGCTTCGCCGACTGCAACGACCCCGGGCTGTTCGTCTCCGAGGCGCAGGGCCAGGTGGAGGTGGCCGTACCCCTCGACGACAACGTGTGTCCGGGCCTCTACGAGCCGCTCATCACCTACGTGCTGGAGCGCGCCGGCCTGCCGCGGGGGTGAAGCGGGGCGCTGGTAGGTTTGCCCCATGAATGATCTCGCGATCGCCCGCGCAGCCGTGGTCCGTCCCATCGAGGAGATCGCCGACACCGCAGGTATTCCGCGCGAGGCATTCGAGTTCCACGGCCGGTACAAGGCCAAGCTGGACCCCGATCTGCTGCCGGTCCGGTCAGGGCGGTCCGGCAAGGTGGTGCTGGTCACCGCCATGAGCCCCACCCCGGCCGGGGAGGGCAAGTCCACCTGCACCGTGGGACTCGCCGACTCCCTGGCACGTGCCGGGCAGTCCGTGATGATCGCCCTCCGCGAGCCGTCCCTCGGACCCGTCCTCGGGATGAAGGGCGGTGCCACCGGTGGGGGCTACTCGCAGGTGCTCCCCATGGACGAGATCAACCTGCACTTCACGGGCGACTTCCACGCCATTACCTCCGCGAACAACGTGCTGGCGGCCCTGATCGACAACCACGTCCACCAGGGCAACGAGCTCGGGATTGACCCGCGCCGCATCACCTTCAAACGGGTGCTGGACGTCAACGACCGCGCACTGCGCGAGGTGGTGATCGGCCTCGGCGGCCCCATCCAGGGGACCCCGCGCCAGGACGGGTTCGACATCACGGTGGCCTCGGAGATCATGGCGGTGTTCTGCCTGGCCACGGACCGCGAGGACCTCAGGGAACGCCTCGGGAACATCACCTTCGGCTACAGCTACGACCGCATGCCGCTCACCGTCCGGGAGCTCGGGGTCGAGGGCGCACTCGCTCTGCTGCTCAAGGACGCCATCAAGCCCAATCTCGTGCAGACCATCGCCGGCACGCCCGCGCTGGTGCACGGGGGTCCGTTCGCCAACATCGCCCACGGCTGCAACTCGGTGATCGCCACGCGGACCGCCCGGCAGCTCGCCGACGTCGTGGTCACCGAGGCAGGGTTCGGCGCGGACCTCGGTGCCGAGAAGTTCATGGACATCAAGGCCCGTGCGGCGGATCTCCCACCCGACGCCGTGGTGCTCGTGGCGACCGTCCGTGCCCTGAAGATGCACGGCGGGGTGACCCGGACGGACCTCGACGTCCCCGACACCGCAGCACTGCAGGCCGGGACGGCGAACCTCCTGCGCCACGTCCGCAACATCGAGAAGTTCGGGATCTCCCCCGTGGTGGCGGTCAACCGGTTCACCACGGACTCGGACGAGGAACTCGCGTGGCTCCTCGACTGGTGTGCGGAGGCGGGTATCGAGGCCGCGGTGGCCGACGTCTGGGGTCAGGGCGGCGGGGGTCCGGGGGGCGACGAGCTCGCCGCGAAGGTGCTCACCGCTCTGGACCGGGACGTCGATTTCACCCCGCTCTACCCCCTCGAGCTGTCGGTCGAGGAGAAGATCCGGACCATCGTGCGGGAGATCTACGGGGCGGACGACGTCGAGTTCTCCGCGCAGGCACGGCGGCGACTGGCCGAGATCGAGGCCAACGGGTGGTCCGGACTCCCGGTGTGCATGGCGAAGACGCAGTACTCCTTCTCCGACGACGCGAGCCTGCTCGGGGCCCCCAGCGGGTTCACCGTGCACGTCCGTGACCTGATCCCGAAGACGGGGGCAGGTTTCGTCGTGGCGCTGACCGGTTCGGTGATGACCATGCCCGGTCTCCCCAGGGAACCGGCCGCCCTGCGCATGGACGTGGACCGGGAGGGCAACGCGGTGGGGCTCTTCTGAGCCCTGCTCTCAGGTGGGGTCGGGACGCAGGGATCGCGCCCGTCGTCGTGCCCGCACCCCGGAACGGTGCGGCCGCAGGGTCAGGTACAGGGCGGCCACGCTGGCGGCAACGAAGCCGCCGACGAACCAGGCGGTGGCGGGGTCCGAGGCCAGGAGTCTCGGGATGAGCCGTGACGGCACCGTCGCGGCGAACCCGAAGGCGATCAGCAGGCCGAGATAGCTGCCCACCATGTTCCCGACGTGGGAGGCCCGGTCACCGCGCACGGCACCCACGATGCCGAGGGTCACCGTGACGACGGTGAAGGCGGACAGGCCGTGCAGCCAGCTGAAGTGACCGTCGCTCACGATCCAGAAACTGCTCAGGCACACGTAGTACATCGCCGCCGCCCAGGTGTAGCCGAGCATCCGGTGCGTCCGGTCACGGCGCCTGCGCAGGATGTTGACGGGGCCGATCGTCAGTGCGTAGAGCGCCGCGACCACGTGGGTGGCGATGAGGGGGGTCCAGTCCATGGACGTCAGGATAGTGTAGGTATCCACTCCTGGATACCTGGATATCCACGGGGTATCGGACTATCCGTGCGGAGGAGAGGGAACCCGATGAGACTCGCCGAACTCAGTGACGTGTCCGGTGTCAGCCCGGCGAGCATCAAGTTCTACCTCCGGGAGGGACTGCTCGACGCCGGGGAGCGGGTGAATTCCACCCGCGCCTCCTACGGCGAGCAGCACGTGCGGCGCCTCCGGCTGATCACCGGGCTGCGCTCGGTGGTGGGGCTGGGCCTTCCGGAGGTACGGAGGATCATCGAGGCCGCGGTGGGTGCGGACGATCTGCCCGGACGACGACTGGCCCTGCTGGGGACGGTGCAGTCGGTGGTGCTCCGCCTGGGGGACGAGCAGCCGGACGCCTCCCCCGCCGTGGACGCCCTGCTGCGGGATCTGGACTGGCCCGACGCGCCGAGCGAGGCGCGCAGCGCGGTGGACCGGCACCTCGCGGAGATGGAAGCGGCCGGAGTGCCCGTGGACCGGACCACCCTCGCGGTGTACGGGCGGGCGGCCGACCTCGTCGCCGACGTCCAGCTCTCCGAGACGGATGCCCGGGCGGAACTGGAGGACTTCATCCTCATGGCGGCCGTGGGCCTGCACATGCACCAGCGGTTGATCCTCACGATCCTCGGCCTCGCCCAGGCGAGCCACTCGATCCGGCGCTACGGCCCCGGGGACCACGCCGGGCCAGGACCGGGACGGCCCTGAGGCGTCCTCTCCGAAGGATCCGCCGGACCGCTCCTCGCCCACCCGCCCGCGGACGCGCCCGGACCCTTCTCGACCCACAGCAGCGGGCAGCGGGCCGTTAGGCTCGGTGGATGGCCTCAGGTACGGGAAGGCGCGGACCCTTCCGCATCGGCGTCCCCTCCCGTGCGGACCCCGTGCTGAAGCAGCTGGTGGAGGGTGTCGGAGGTCCGCTGGGCCGGCACGCGGACCCGGGCCGGACGGCTCCCGCCTGGTTCACGGTGCAGCGCGTGCTCATCCTCCTCACCACGGGTGCCGTGGTGCTGGCCGTCCTCGTGAAGAACCCGTGCCGCGTGGACGGGTGGTCCTCGCCCGACTACTTCTACCGCGCCTGCTACTCGGACTGGGCGGAGCTGTACCGCAGCAGGGGGTTCGGTGACGGGGTGCTGCCCTTCATCACCCCGGGCACACTGTTCGAGTACCCCGTGCTGCTGGGTCTGCTGGCCTCGGGTACCGCGCTGCTCGTGGACCTGCTCGGCGGCGGGACGGGCCCGGAGGCGCGGACGCTCCTCTACTTCGACGTCAACGCGGTGCTCCTGGCCGTGGTCTGGCTCCTGACCGTCCTCGCCACGCTCCGCCTGTCGAGCCGGCGCCCGTGGGACGCCGCGATCGTCGCCGTCTCGCCGGTGGTCATCCTCGCCGGCACCATCAACTGGGATCTGTGGGCGGTGCTGCTGGCCACCGTGGGGATGCTGGCCTTCGCACGGAACCACCCACTCCTCGCGGGTGCTCTCTGGGGTCTCGGCACCGCCGTCAAGCTGTATCCGGTACTGCTGCTCGGGGCGGTCCTGGTGCTGCCGCTGCGCCCCGGCCTGTACCGGCCCCTGCTCCTCGCGGCCGGAGGTACGGCCCTCACCTGGTGCGCCGTCAACCTGCCGTTCCTGCTGAGGGATCCCACTGCCTGGGCCTACTTCCTCACCTTCTCCGAGACACGACCGGCGGGGGTCTCCCCCGGGTGGTACGTCTTCACCCAGCTGGCCGGCCAGCGGGGCCCGCCGTCCTGTCCCCGTCCGTGATCAACGGCGGGGCCCTGGGACTGTTCCTGCTCGCCTGCGGGGCGATCGCGGTCCTCACGCTCCGAGCCGCACGGCGCCCGCGTCTGGCCCAGCTCGCGCTGCTGATCGTCGGGGCATTCGTGCTCTGCAACAAGGTGTACTCGCCCCAGTACGCGCTGTGGTTGATCCCCCTCGTCGCGCTCGCGGTGCCGCGCTGGCGCGTGGTGCTCCTCTGGCAGCTCGCCGAGGTGCTGCACTGGTGGGCGGTCTGGCTCTATCTCGCCGGACGGACGGCTGGGGGGCTTCCCGAGCACAACCTCGGCCTGGACGTCTACGCACTCGCCGTGGCAGTCCATATTCTTGCAACGGCATACATCATGGCCGTGGTGGTACGGGACATCGTCCGGCCCCACCGTGACGTCGTCCGGCGGATCGGCATCGACGATCCGCAGGGAGGCCCCTTCGACGGCCGACCCGACCGTCGCCCGCGTCGCGTAGGTACGACGGCGGCGAGCGCGACCGGACGGGGTCCGGGGCGCGCGGCTCCGCTAGGCTGGCAGGATCGCGAGGGGACTCCGCGCCTCCCGGCCTCCCCGGGCCCGCGAGGAGGGACGGCGTCCCGTCCCGGACCGAGCGGAACCCCGTCCCCACCAGCGGAAGATGTCCAGTGAGTGCACCACCCCTGACCTACACCCGGCTCGATCGCACCGCCTTCGAGGAGATCGCGGACGCACACCCGGAGGTTGTCATCCCCCTCGAGCAGAGCCCGCACTGGGTGGAGTTCGAGAACGCCCTGGGACGCACCCCGCTGGGGATCTGGGCCTACCGTGACGCGGCGGGTTCCCTCGTGGCGACGGCGAGTTTCCTCCACGTGGTGCGGCGGCTCCGCGAGTCCGTGGTGGTGGTGAACGGACCTGTGTGGTTCGGCGAGCGCACTCCTGCCGCCGAGCGGCTCCTCCTCGGGACGATCAGGCAGCAGTTCCTCGACCGGGCGGGGATGGACCCGCTCTACGTGCGGCTGCAGGTGGCCACGCCCCAGCCCCCGGCCACCGGCCCGATCGAGCACGGCTGGTACGAACGCGAGATCGTGGTGGATCTCACGCCGTCCGAGGGTGAGATCCTCAAGGGTTTCCGGCCCAATGCACGCAACAGCATCCGCCGTGCGCAGCGGAACGGGGTGGAGGTCCGGCATGTTCCCCGCGAGGAATGGGCCGGGGTGTTCGCCACCCAGCTGTACCCGATCATGCAGGAGACCGCGGAACGCGACGGCTTCGTGTCCTTCGACTCCTCCTACTACGAGACCCTGCTCACGGTGCTCGGGGACCATCTCCGGCTCCTGGTGGCGTACCAGGACGGAACCCCGCTGAGCTGGCTGATCACCACGGAGTACCGCGGGTACTCCGTGTACTACTTCGCCGGGAGCACGCACGCGGCCCGCACCACCTTCGCGCCGTACCTGCTGCTCTGGGAGACCTTCCGGACGCTGAAGAGCGCCGGGAACACCGCATGCGGCCTGACCGGCATCGTGAGCGAGAACTATCCCGGCCTGGCGAACGTGACCACGTTCAAGCGGAACTTCTCGAAGCAGGTGGTGGTGGTTCCCACCACCTACGACGTCCCGCTCCACCCGCGGCGGTACCGCGCCGTGGCCGCCCTGCTGCGGGCACGGCGCACCGCGCCCACCCTGGTACGGGCTGCCGTACGGCGTGCCGGCGGGCTGGTGCGCGGCGCCGCAGCAGGAGAGGGCGCAGCACAGCTCACACCACGAGGAACCGCACAGGACAGCTCGACGAGCTGACGCCGGGTCGGGCGGTGTGCCGTTCCGACCCGGCGTCGTCCCGCTCCCACGAAAGGACGCACCATGCCCGATGTCGAGGTCGTAGGCGCCGGACCCAACGGTCTGGCGGCCGCCGTCGTGATGGCGCGGGCGGGGCTGTCCGTGCGCGTCCACGAGGCTGCGCCGACCATCGGTGGTGGATCGCGCACCGTGGAACTGATGGAGAAGGACCACCTCCATGACTTCTGCTCCGCCGTGCACCCCATGGCGCTCGCCTCACCCTTCTTCCGCGCCTTCGGACTGAGCCGCCGGATCGGGTTCGCCGTCCCGGAGGTCTCCTTCGCCCACCCGCTCGACGGCGGCCGGGCCGGGATCGCCCACCGCAGCATGGACAGGACCGTCGAGGGGCTGGGCGTGGACGGGGAGGTGTACCGGAGGCTCGTGGAGCCGCTGAGCCGGCTCGACGAGGACATTCTCGAGTTCACCCTGAACTCGGTGCTCCGGATCCCGAGGAACCCCGTGGCCGCGGTGCGCTTCGGCCTCGCGGTACTGGACCAGGGACTGCCCACCTGGAACCGGCGTTTCACCACGGACGAGGCAAAGGCGCTCGTGACGGGCGTCATGGCGCATCCCGTGGGCACGCTGCCCTCCTTCGCGGGCGCGGGCGCCGGGCTGGCACTGAACCTCCTGGCGCACACGGTGGGCTGGGCCATCCCGGTGGGCGGTTCGCAGGCCATCGCGGATGCCATGGCGCTCGACATCCTGCAGCACGGCGGGGTGATCGTCACCGACAGCCGGATCGACTCCCTCGCCGAGGTCTCCGACGCACGCGTGGCCCTGCTCGACGTGGCGCCGTCCACCTTCCGGGCCATGTCCCGTGGCCGCCTCCCGTCCGGGTACCGCGCGGCGCTGAAGGCCTTCACCTACGGGAACGCGGCCTGCAAGGTGGACTTCATTCTCTCCGGTCCCGTGCCGTGGACCCACCCGGACCTGCACCGGGCCGGGACGGCACACCTCGGGGGTCCCCGGGAGGAGATCGCGGCGGGGGAGAAGTCGGTGAACCAGGGGCGGCACCCGGACAGCCCCTACGTGCTCCTGTCCCAGCCGTCCTCCTTCGATCCCACCCGGGCACCGGAGGGCAGGCACGTGCTGTGGACGTACTGCCACGTGCCCCGCGGGTCCACCCGCGACATGGCCGAGGCCATCACCGCGCAGATCGAGCGTTTCGCGCCGGGCTTCCGGGACGTGGTGGTCCGCACCCACACCACCACCGCGCAGGAGCTCGAGGCGTACAACTCCAACTACGTGGGCGGCGACTTCAGCAGCGGGGCGGTGAACCTGCGCCAGATCATCGCCCGCCCCGTGCCGTCCCTCCAGCCGTGGGCCACGCCGCTCGACGGCGTCTACCTCTGCTCCCAGTCCACGTCCCCGGGTCCGGGGGTGCACGGCATGGCCGGGTTCAACGCCGCGAGGCTGGCCCTGGGACGGGAGTTCGGGCTGCCCGTCCCCGCACTCGGGCCCTGACCGTCCCGACCGCGCATCCCCCGGCTGTGGAGGTGCTCACCGAACCGTTGGATCAGGGCCTCCGCAGGAATTCGCACGCAACGGCGGATGCACTCGGTGGTGATCGTGATATCTGGCACTGTATGAGACATGACTTCCGAACCTGATGCACGCGTGGCCCTCGTCATCGAGGACGACGCCGATGTGCGCCAACTGCTGGTCATGACCCTCGGCATGAACGGGTTCACCATCTTCGAGGCGGCGAACGGGCGCCAGGGTGTTGCGCTGGTCCGGGAGCACCAGCCGGATCTCGTGACCCTGGACCTGAATCTCCCGGACATCGACGGCGTGGAGGTGTGCCGGCAGATCCGCCCCCTCACCGACGCCTACGTCATCATGATCACCGCACGCCAGGACGAGATCGACCGCCTGATCGGCCTGGAGATCGGCGCCGACGACTTCGTGGTCAAACCCTTCAGCCCCCGTGAGGTGGGCGCACGGGTCAATGCCATGTTCCGGCGTCCTCGGAGCACCGTGCGCAACGTGACCCAGCCACTGATCAAGGCGGGGACGGAGCGGAGCGCACCCGAGGCGCCCTCCGCTCCACCGGTGTCCCCCGAACAGGACGACGTCGAGGGGCTGTTGCGGCACGGCCCCCTCAGCATCGACCAGGAGGGCCGCATCGCCCTGCTCGACGGCGTGGAGCTCCCGCTCACGCGCATCGAGTTCGACCTCCTGGCCGCCCTCGTCTCCGGACCGCGACGCGTCTGGCAGCGGGAGACCCTGCTCTCACGCATCTGGGGTGACGGCTGGGTCAACGACCAGCACCTCGTGGAGGTCCACATCCGCAACCTGCGGAAGAAACTGGGCGAGGACACCAAGGCCCCGCGCTTCATCCGCACCGTACGCGGCGTGGGTTACCGGATGATGCCGGCCAGCGCCGACTGAAATTCACCGGCGAGGGCGCGCAGGCGGTCCACGAGCGCCGCGTGGGAGGTGGGGTCGGTGACCAGGTCCAGGGCCACCGACGAGTACTCGGCCAGGCGGCGCGCGCCCACCATGGACGCACTGACGTTGAGGCTGAGGATGGCCACCACGGCAGCCTCGGAGTCCTGCGACCTGAAGGCCTCCTCGATGCCCGCGATACGCTCCGGGAGCATCCGGGCGAAGAGGGTGGCGAACTGGAGGGCTCCGGTGGGGTTGTCCAGTTCCTCCGCGAGGCTGTCGTAGACGCCCCGGTCGAGGACGGGGAGAGGGAGCAGGTGCTCACCGTGCAGGGCGTCGGACCGTGCATGGTCGGGGCCGTGGTGCACGTGTGTCCTCGCGTCGTCGTGCTTCGGCCGGTTCCAGAGCATCATGGGCATCTCCCCCACGAGTACGCCGAGTGGTCCGGGGTACGGAGGGTGCTGTGGGCGCACCGGCTCGCCGGGGTCGCGGGCGGGAAGCCGATCGTGCTCATACCTGCTCCTCTCGCCGTCATGGGTTCTCCGCGGTGCACCTCCGCGGGTGGGTCCGGGATGGGGTGTCCCAGAACTCCACTGTGTACCACGCGGATGAAATGGGCCGTCGGGCAAACCCGAAAGAAAACCGAAGAAACGGCGAAGGTCACCGGGTGCGGCGGCGTCCGTGCCGGCCGACCACTCGGGAGAAGGTACGGGGACCACCCGGGAAGGGTCTGCGGCCATGTGCTGTGCAGGTCGGCATCCTGCACGCCGCGCCGTCACGCAGCCCTCGTCCCCGCTGACGGCAGAACTCGAGCCGGACGCCGAGGCCGTACGGCCGGCGGCGCCCCGTCGCGGTCCGGGCGCGGCACTGCCGGGCCCGGACGCCGCCCATGCTCCTACCGGCCCGGGACCGCCGGTTCCTGCGTGCGTCCGGTGTCCGCCTGGGCGAGCATCTCCCGCACCAGCGGGATCACCTCGGTGCCGTACAGCTCGATGCTGTGCATGAGCTTCTCGTGCGGCAGCGGACCGGCGCTGTACTTGAGGTCGAAGCGGTCGATCCCGAGGGTCTGCACGGTGGTGGCGATCTTCCTGGCCACGGTCTCCGGGGACCCCACGTACAGGGAGCCGTGGTCCGCCTCGCGCTCGAACTCGGCGCGCGACGTCGGACCCCAGCCGCGCTCGCGGCCCAGGCGGTCGCGCATGATCCGGTTGTCGGGCCACAGCTCCTCGCGCGCCTGCTCGTCCGAGTCGGCGATGTATCCGGGGGAGTGGACGCCGATGGGCAGCGGAGGCTGCCCGAGCTGGTCCAGGGCCCGGTGGTACAGGTCCACGTACGGGGCGAAGCGCGCGGGGTCACCACCGATGATGGCGAGCATCATGGGCATCCCGTAGCGGGCCGTCCGCACCACGGACTCGGGGCTGCCACCGACGCCGATCCAGGTCTTCAGGCGCCCGCTCGAGGTCTTCGGGTACACCTCGTGGTCCTTGAGCCCGGGCCGGGTGGTGCCGGACCACGTGACCGGCTCCTCCTTGAGCAGTTCGGCGAAGAGCTCGAGCTTCTCCTCGAAGAGGCGCTCGTAGTCGGAGAGTTCGTAGCCGAAGAGGGGGAAGGACTCGGTGAAGGAGCCGCGCCCCAGGATCACCTCGGCGCGGCCGTTCGACGCGGCGTCGAGGGTGGCGAACCGCTGGTAGACGCGCACGGGGTCGTCCGAGCTGAGCACGGTGACGGCGGACCCGAGCCGGATGCGCCTGGTCTGCCCGGCGATCGCGGCGAGGACGGTCTCGGGGGCGGAGATCGCGAAGTCGTCGCGGTGGTGCTCACCGAGACCGATGAAGTCGACGCCCACCTCGTCGGCGAGGACGGCCTCGGCGATGACGTTGCGGATCACCTGGGGGTAGGGGACGGGGTTGCCGTCCTGCCCCCGGGTGACGTCACCGAAGGTGTCGAGTCCGAATTCCACTGTCCGTGCCATGATGATCCACCACTCCTGTGCCGAGTTCGCGGCCCTCCTGGACCTATTGGGAAGAACCGGGGCGCATCCGGCAATATTCCATGCATAAGCATATAACTTCTCCGGATGCTGCTCTCACACCAGCGTCACGAGCTTGCTCACGTGGTCGAACGTGAAGGTGACCTCCCGGGGGAGGGGCAGGTCCAGCACCAGGTTCGGTCCGCTCCGCATCCCGCGGACCCCGTAGTTCTCCTTCCAGGAGGCACCGAGAATCACCTTGTACTCGTAGTGTCCCGGATCCAGGGCGAGGGTCAGGGACCACAGGTCCTCGGTGGCGTCGTGGGAGAGCCGCAGCCCGGGATCGTCGGCCGCCCACGCCGGGCGGAGTGCCGCTCCGAACGGTTGCTGGTCGGTGGCGCCCGTCGAGCTGCCGGCGGGGAGGAAACCCCCCGCCAGACCCACGGAGCGGGAAGGCTTCTCTGAACCGGTGGCGGACGTCCGGGTAGGTGGAGCCGGGTGCGGCTCGGGATCGGTCGCACGGCTCACGGCACCTGAGATCTCCATCCGCCCCAGCGCCTCGCCCAGGGCGGACGGCGATGTGGCGGCAGCCCGGCCGGATGCCGTGAGGGACCAGCCGGCGTCGCCCTTGGCGAGCAGGCCGCTGTCCTCGAGCGAGTCGGTGGCCTTGAGGAACTCCTCGAACAGACCGCCCCGTGGTTCCTCGTGGTCCCCGACCTCGCGTGGTACGGCGGTGATGACCTCCTCGAGGAGGGTGCCGGGCATGCAGGGGGTGCGGTCCGGTGCGTGCTCCGCCATCAGGTGGACGAGGGTGCGGAGCCGACGCGCGGTGAGATCACGCATGGCAGTTCCTTCCAGGGTCGGCCGGATGCAGGTGGGTGGTGGGAATCAACCGTAAGCAGGCTGAAGATGGCCGATCAACCGCTGTGATCGCATTGTGATTCTCTCTGTGGACGGCCGGGAAGGTGCACCCACCGTGCGCCTCCTGTGCTCCCGTGTCCTTTGCCCCGTCCCGGCACCGCGCGGTAAGCTGTGGGACGGCTCACACCACCCAACTGAATACGCCCTCGATCTGCAGCGGGAGAGCTCTGCCGTTGACGCAACACCGGCAGGCGCCGTAGGAGCAAATCCTCCCCAGGAATCTCTCAGGCGAAAGTACCGCTGCGGTTAGGCAACTCTGGAAAGCAGCCCCGGACTCGCATCCGGCGCTCACCGACGGTGCAAGCAGGCACGGAGCCCTGCGGAAACTCTCAGGTCCCCTACAGAGCGGGGAGGAACCCGACCAGGCCCGCGCGCCCGCGCTCCCTCCACGTGCGGAGTTCCCAGGCCTCGCCCACCCCCCCCCCCCCCCCCGGCGCCCCCCCCCGCCGCCCGCCACATCGGCCCGCGCACCTCCGACGCCGGGCAGATGCTCGAGGTGCTCGGCTACCCGAGCCTCGAGAAGCTCGTGGACCTGGCCGTCCCCGCCAGCATCCGCCTCGACAGGGCCCTGGACCTGCCGGCCGCGCTCAGCGAGACCGAGGTCCTGGCGCAGCTCCGCCGGATCGCCGGACGCAACCGTACCGCCGTCCAGATGATCGGCCAGGGCTACTTCGACACCGTGACACCGCCGGTGATCCGCCGCAACGTGCTCGAGTCCCCCGCCGGGTACGCCGCGTGCACGCCGTCCCAGCCCGAGATCTCCCAGGGTCGCCTCGAGGCGCTGCTGAACTTCCAGACCATGGTGCAGGATCTCACGGCCCTGGACATCGCCAACGCCTCCCTGCTGGACGAGGCCTCCGCGGTCGCCGAGGCCGTGCTCCTCATGCGCCGCACCGGCAAGAACAAGGGCCGCACCGTCATCGACGCCGACGCCCTCCCGCAGACCGTGGCCGTGGTCCGCGGGCGCGCCGAGGCCCTCGGGTTCGACGTCGAGATCGCCGACCTCTCGGCCGGCCTGCCCGAGGGCGACGACATCAACGGGATCGTCCTCCAGCAGCCCGGCGCCTCCGGTGCGCTGCGCGACCACGCCGGCGTCATCGCCGCGGCCAAGGAGCGCGGCACCCTCGTCACCGTCGCCGCGGACCTCCTGGCCCTCACCCTCATCACCGCACCGGGCGAGCAGGGCGCGGACATCGCCGTCGGCTCCGCCCAGCGCTTCGGTGTGCCCCTGTTCTTCGGCGGGCCGCACGCCGCCTACCTGGCCGTCCGCAAGGGCCTCGAGCGCATGCTCCCCGGCCGCCTGGTCGGGGTGTCCAAGGACGCCGACGGCGCACCCGCCTACCGTCTGGCCCTGCAGACCCGCGAGCAGCACATCCGCCGCGAGAAGGCCACGAGCAACATCTGCACCGCGCAGGCCCTGCTGGCCATCGTGGCCTCGATGTACGCCGTCTACCACGGGCCCGAGGGTCTGACGGCAATCGCACGCACCGTGCACCGGCGCGCCGTCGACCTCGCCGCCGCCCTCGAGGGGAGCGACGCCGAGGTGGTGCACAGTGCGTTCTTCGACACCCTCCTGGTCCGGGTGCCCGGCAGGGCCGCGGAGTACGCGGATGCCGCCGAGGCGGAGGGCTACAATCTCCGCCGCGTGGACGCCGACACCCTCGGCATCTCCTGCGACGAGACCACCACGGCCGAGCACGTGGCCGCGCTCGCCGGGATCTTCGGTGGCACGGTGGATGATGCAGCACAGCACGGCGAGCGCATCCCCGGGGACCTGCACCGCACGTCCTCCTTCATGACGCACCCGGTGTTCTCCCTGCACCGTTCCGAGACCGCGATGCTCCGCTACCTGCGCAGGCTCTCGGACAAGGACCTCGCACTGGATCGCACCATGATCCCGCTGGGATCCTGCACCATGAAGCTCAATGCCACCGTGGAGATGGAGTCCATCTCGTGGCCCGAGTTCGCCTCGATCCACCCGTTCGCGCCCGAGAGCCAGACCGAGGGGTGGCGCGAGCTGATCACCGACCTCGAGGACCGGCTCGCCGAGATCACCGGGTACGCCCGCGTGTCCCTGCAGCCCAACGCGGGCTCCCAGGGTGAGCTCGCGGGACTGCTGGCCATCCGCGGGTACCACCGCTCACGCGGCGACGAGAACCGCACCGTCTGCCTCATCCCCTCCTCCGCGCACGGCACCAATGCTGCGTCCGCGGTGCTCGCGGGCATGAAGGTGGTGGTGGTGGCCACCGCGGACAACGGCAACATCGACCACGACGACCTCCTGGCGAAGATCGAGCAGCACGCCGGGAACCTCTCGGCCATCATGATCACCTACCCCTCCACGCACGGCGTGTTCGAGGAGGACGTCCGCTGGGTCTGCGAGCAGGTCCACGCAGCCGGCGGGCAGGTGTACATCGACGGCGCCAACCTCAACGCCCTCGTGGGACTCGCGCAGCCCGGTGAATTCGGCGGGGACGTCTCCCACCTGAACCTGCACAAGACGTTCTGCATCCCGCACGGCGGTGGCGGTCCCGGCGTCGGACCCGTGGCCGTGGCCGAGCACCTGGCACCGTTCCTGCCCGGGAACGCGAACCGCGACATTGCCACCGACGGCGGTCCGGAGGCCGCGGGAGGCACCCCCGTGTCCGGGTCCATGTACGGTTCGGCCGGCGTGCTACCCATCTCCTGGGCGTACGTGGCGCTGATGGGATCCGAGGGGCTCACCAGTGCGACGGCGCACGCGCTGCTGGCCGCGAACTACGTGGCCGCGCGCCTGACCGAGCACTTCCCCGTGCTCTACACGGGCGTGCAGGGTCTCGTGGCGCACGAGTGCATCCTGGATCTGCGCCCGCTGACCGCGGCCACCGGGGTCACGGCCGAGGACGTGGCCAAGCGCCTGATCGACTACGGCTTCCACGCGCCCACGCTCTCCTTCCCCGTGGCGGGCACGCTCATGGTGGAGCCCACCGAGTCCGAGGACCTCGCCGAGCTGGACCGTTTCGTCGAGGCGATGATCGCCATCCGCGGTGAGATCGACCGCGTGGCGAACGGCGACTTCGGCCTCGAGGAGAGCCCGCTGCGGCAGGCGCCGCACACCGCCCAGGCACTGGTCAGCGACGAGTGGACGCAGGCGTACCCGCGGGAGCTCGCGGCGTACCCGCTGCGGAGCCTCCGGCAGGACAAGTACTTCCCGCCGGTGCGCAGGATCGACGGCGCCCACGGCGACCGCAACCTGATCTGCTCCTGCCCGCCCATCGAAGCCTTCGAGAACTAGGACCACGTCTTTCCCATGAGTGAGCAGAGCAAGCACACCGCCCTGTACAGCGAGCACCAGGCGCACGGCGCCTCCTTCACGGACTTCGGCGGGTGGCAGATGCCCCTGAAGTACCGCAGCGAGCTCGAGGAGCACCACACCGTCCGGAAGGCCGCAGGTCTCTTCGACCTCTCCCACATGGGCGAGGTGCTGGTGAGTGGACCGCGGGCGGGGGAGTTCCTCAACCACGCGCTGGTGAGCAACCTCGCGGTGATCCCCGTGGGCAAGGCCAAGTACTCGCTGATCTGCACCCCCGAGGGGGGTGTGATCGACGATCTCATCACCTACCGCCTCGCCGAGGACTCGTTCCTCGTGGTGCCCAACGCCTCCAACGCGGACGTGGTGGCCGAGGAGCTGCGGCAGCGTGCCGAGGGCTTCGACGTGGCCGTGGAGGACCAGTCGGAGACCACCGCGCTGATCGCCGTCCAGGGCCCGACGGCGGAGGCCGTGCTCCTCGGCCTCGCCCGCCCGGAGGACGCCGATCGCGTGCGGGAGCTGAGGTACTACGCCGCGGTGGAGATCGAGCTCGCGGACATCCCCGTGCTCCTGGCCCGCACCGGGTATACCGGTGAGGACGGCTTCGAGATCTTCGTGGGCACCAGCTTCGCGGCACGCCTCTGGGAGGCCGCATTGCAGGCGGGGGA
The DNA here is from genome assembly GCF_001187915.1 of Arthrobacter sp. RIT-PI-e. Taxonomy (GTDB): domain Bacteria; phylum Actinomycetota; class Actinomycetes; order Actinomycetales; family Micrococcaceae; genus Arthrobacter_D. Next base: position 93,290 of record NZ_LGIU01000049.1, read on the forward strand.
CGGTCACGGACTCCTGCCCTGCGGACTCGCCGCGCGCGACTCCCTGCGCCTCGAGGCGGGGATGCCGCTCTACGGGAACGAGCTCGGCCTGGACACCAACCCGTTCGAGGCCGGCCTCGGCCCCGTGGTCAGCGTCAAGAAGACCGAGGACTTCGTGGGCCGCTCCGTCCTGGAACCCCTCAAGACCGTGGAGCCCGCGCGTCGCCTCGTGGGTCTGCGAGCCGCCGGGCGGCGGTCGGCGCGCGCCGGGTACGACGTCGTCGTGGACGGTGCGCGGGTGGGCACGGTGACCTCCGGTCTGCCGAGCCCCACCCTCGGGTACCCCGTGGCGCTCGCCTACGTGGACAGCGCGTACGCGGACCTCGGTACCGAGGTGCAGGTGGACCTCCGTGGGCGGCCCGAACCGTTCACGGTGATCCCCACCCCGTTCTACCGGCGCGTCCCCGTGGTCGTCCCGGCGTGAGCATCAGCGCCTTCGACCTCTTCAAGATCGGCATCGGCCCCTCCAGCTCCCATACCGGCGGACCCATGACCGCCGCGTACCTCTTCACCGAGCTGCTCCGGTCCTCCGGACGGTTCGACGAGGTGCAGCGCGTCCAGGTGGACCTCTTCGGGTCCCTCGGCGTCACCGGTCACGGGCACGGCACCGTGAAGGCCGTGCTGCTCGGGCTGGAGGGGGAGCAACCCCACCTGGTGGATCCGACGACGGCGGACGCCCGTGTCGCGTCGATCGGCGAGCTCCGCTCCCTCGAGCTGGCAGGGCGCTCCCGGATCACGTTCGACCCGGGGGCGGATGTGATCCTGCACCGCGGTCAGCGTCTGGACTACCACACGAACGGTATGCGTTTCTCTGCATATGATGCATCATCCGAGTGCATTCTGCAGCGGGAATACTTCTCCGTGGGTGGCGGATTCGTGCTCGACGAGGACCAGATCGGTGCGGAGACCATCGCCATGGATCCTGCTCCGGTACTGCACCCCTTCGACACCGCGGACCAGCTCCTGGACATCTGCCGGACCACGGGGCGCTCCTTCTCCGATGTGGTGCTTGCGAACGAGCTCGCCTGGCGCAGTGAGGACGAGGTGCGCGCCGGACTGCTGGAGATCTGGTCCGTCATGCAGGACACCATCCGCCGGGGTACCACCACGGGCGGCATCCTGCCCGGGGGCCTCAGTGTGCGACGCCGGGCGGAACGCCAGCGGCAGCTCCTGGAGAAGGCGGACGACCCCGAGGACCGCCTCGGCACGATGGAGTGGGTCACGCTCTTCGCGCTGGCCGTCAACGAGGAGAACGCAGCCGGTGGCCGGGTGGTCACGGCACCCACCAACGGCGCGGCTGGGATCATCCCCGCGGTCCTGAAGTACTACGTGGACTTCGTGCCGGGCGCCGACGAGGCCGGGGTGGTCAGGTTCCTCCTGGCCGCCACGGCCGTCGGGTCCCTGTTCAAGAAGAACGCCTCCATCTCCGGGGCCGAGGTGGGGTGCCAGGGCGAGGTGGGATCCGCCTGCGCGATGGCCGCCGGCGCACTGGCCGAGGTGCTCGGCGGCACTCCCGAGCAGGTGGAGAACGCCGCGGAGATCGGGATCGAGCACAACCTCGGGCTCACCTGTGACCCGGTGGGCGGGCTGGTGCAGATCCCCTGCATCGAGCGGAACGCCGTGGGAGCCATGAAGGCCATCACCGCCGCCCGGATGGCGGTACGGGGGGACGGGCAGCACCACGTCTCGCTCGACGTTGCCATCAAGACCATGCGCGACACCGGTGCGGACATGATGGACAAGTACAAGGAGACCGCACGGGGCGGGCTGGCCCTGAACGTGGTGGAATGCTGACGCTGCGTGGCTGAGCTGCCCGTCAGCATCGAGGTGGTCCCGGCCGGGGGGCTCGTCGCGCGCCTCCGCGACCGGTTGCCGGGTTCCGCCGTCCTCGCCGTCACCTGCCTCCCGCAGCACGGCCCCGCCAGGACCGTGGACACGGCGGTGGGGCTGGTGGGCGCCGGGTCGCCCGCCGTCCCGCACCGCGCGGCGCGCTCCGGGGCGAGCCGGCGGGAGCTCGCCGAGTACGTGTCCCGCTTCCGGGACGCCGGGATCACCGGCGTCTTCGTGGTGGGCGGCGAGGCCGGCGAGCAGGCCGGACCGTATGCCTGGAGCGGGGGCCTGCTGGAGGATCTCGCCGAGCTGGGCGGGGGTTCCCTCCGGCTCGGCGTCGCCGCGTACCCCGAGGGGCACCCGGACACGGCGCCGGACGTGCTGGCCGAGGATCTCCGTTCCAAGCAGGAGCTCGCCTCGTGGTGTGTGACTCAGCTGTGCTTCTCGCCCGAGATCCTCGCCGGGTTCCCGGCGCGGCTCCGGGCCGATGGCGTGACCCTGCCCGTCTGGGCGGGTGTCCCGGGTCCCGTGCACATGACGAAGCTGCTCACCCTGGCCGGCCGGATCGGGGTGGGCTCCTCCCTCGGGTTCCTCCGGCGCTCCGCCGGAGGAGCACGGACGGGGTCGGCGGTGCGGCAACTGCTCTCGAGTGCTGCCTACGATCCTTCGCCGCTGGTACGTGCGATCGAGGGTGCGGGGTATGCGGGCCTGCACGTGTACAGCTTCAACGACCTCGCGGGGCTCGCCGGGTCGGGGCTGGTGGGTGGATCCCGCTGAGCCGCCCCAGCGGTGCCCTGCCCCCAGCGGTTCACTGCCTCGTCCGTCGGATGTGGGCAGGTTGCCAGCGGGCCTCACCGCAGCGGGTCGAAGCGCACCACCAAGCTGCGCGCCTCGGGGCGCAGGATGTGGTCCGGCCAGACGTCGGGCCCGCAGGCGCGTGAACCGAGGCCGTTCTGGGCGGCATCGAGCCAGAGGTACACCGCATCGGATGCGGGCAGCTCGTGCGGATGAGCGGCGGCCGCGACCTGCTCGGCGGTGTGCCGGCGCAGGGTGAAGCCGGGCCGGCGGCCCTGCGCATCCGGTGCCGTCTCGATGCGCAACCACGGCGATCCGTCCTCGAAGATCGTCAGTTCCCGTAACTCGGTGCGGTGCCCGCTCTCCTGCGGGCGGGCATAGTCCACCACGAGGTCGTCGACGTCGGCGGCGTAACGGCCCACGAGCGCAGAACGCCGGCTGTCCGGGTACGATTCACGCTCGCCCGTACCGAACCATTCCGCGTGGTCCACGGAGCCGGGCAACTGGAAGCGGATGCCGATCCGCGGCCAGTGCATCCGCCAGTCCCCGGTGGGGACGAGGTCCACCCGCAGCACCAGGGCGTCACCGTCGCGGCTCCACCGTTCGTGCGAGAGCAGTGCCTGCTTGGAGTCGGCAGCGGCGTGGACCACCCTGCGCCCTGCGGGCAGTATCTCCGCGACGCGTGCGCTCAACCGGTCCAGGCCCGCGTGCCGCCACAGATCCGCGGATGAGGGGGCGAGCGCGCCGAGGCCGCGATTCGACCACGGATCAGCCAGATCGTAGCTACCGAAGCCGCCCTCGTGCAGGGCGGACCCGCCTTCGTCGTTGTCGGTCGGCGCACGCCACAGCTCGGCGCGTGGGCCGGAAACGGGGAGTCCGGCCAGGGCCGTGACCCGGCCCTGGGTCACGCCCTCGACGGCGGGACCCGATCGTGGCCAGGACACGGCAGGAGCTGCCGCCAGCTCGAGCTGCTCGGCCACGATCACGTGTCCGGCCGGGGCCCACGGCGCCTCCGCCCGGAGCACGGCCTCCACCGTGAGCCAGGTCTCCCCCTGGATCGTGGTGTCCGGGCGTGGGACCCGGGCGATGCTGCCCGCGTCCAGGTGCCCGATGTCTTCCAGCACACCGGAGTTTCCCAGGTGCCCGTCGTGTGTCACCGTCCAGCGGAACTCGAGGTCACCGGCGTCGGCCGTGTGCCGCTTGTTCTCGACCATGATCTCGTCGCCGTGGAACCGGATCCGCACGGGCGAGACCACGTGCTTCCACTCGTGCAGTCCCGGGGTCGCGGTGCCGTCCGAGAGCACCATGCCGTCCATGACGAAGTTGGCGTCGTGCACGATCTCTCCGAAGTCGCCGCCGTAGGCGTAGTACTCGACCCCCTCGGGGGTCCTGGTGCGCAGGCCGTGATCACGCCATTCCCACACGAAGCCGCCGTGCAGGCGCGGATACTCGTCGACCAGGCCCTCGTACTGGTCGATGGCGCCCGGCCCGTTACCCATCGCGTGCACGTACTCGCACAGGAGGAACGGTTTGGAGCGCTGGCGGGCCGACTCGGCGGCCGAGCACCCCAGCAGCAACGATCGGTCGTCGTCCCGACCGATCGCGCGCGTCTCGGCGATCGAGGAGTACATCCGCGAGTACACCTCCGTGTACGCACCGGTGTAGTCACCCTCGTAGTGCACCGGACGCCCGGGATCGCGCTCGTGCACCCACGCCGACATCGCGGCGAGATTCGCTCCGCTGCCGGACTCGTTGCCGAGCGACCACAGGATGATCGACGGGTGGTTCTTGTCGCGCTCGACGGTGCGCTCGATACGCTCGAGGTACGCCTCCCGCCAGTCCGGATCGTCGCTGGGGTTGCCGCGCCATTCCTCGTGTGCGATGCCACGCTTCTCGAAGGCATGCGTCTCCAGGTCGCACTCGAGGACCACCCAGAAGCCCAGTTCGTCCGCGAGGTCGAGCAGGCTCGGGTGCGGCGGGTAGTGGCTGGTGCGGATCGCGTTCACGTTGAACCGCTTCATCTGCATCAGGTCCTCGCGGGCGAAGTCCTCGTCGAACCCCCTGCCGCGATCGGGATGGGTCTCGTGCCGGTTCACGCCGTGGAACGTGACCTGGCGGCCGTTCACCAGGAAGCGGTCGCCGCGGATCTCGACGGTGCGGAAGCCGATCCGCAGCTCGATCGTCTCGACGGCGTTCGCGACGGTCACCTCGTAGAGCCGTGGAACCTCGGCCGACCACGGCTCGACGTCGTCGATCTCGACGGGCGCCACCTCACCGGTCGAGCTCCAGGTGACGTCGATGCCCAGCTCCGGTACGCGCAGGGTGACCGGGAAGGTTCCGCCGGGCAGTTCCGTGCCGAGCACCCCGCCGCCGTCGTCGTAGGAGGCGCGCAGCCAGACGTCGTCCACCCCGCCCGCGGGCCGCGCCTGCAACGTCACCGAGCGGAAGATCCCCGGCAGCCACCACTGGTCCTGGTCCTCCACGTAGGAGGCGGCCGACCACTGGTTCACCCGCACCACGATCAGATTCTCACCGGGACGGACCAGCGCGGTCACGTCGTACTCGTGCGCGAGCCTGCTACCGCCCCCGGTGCCGACGCGCGCGCCGTCCCCCCAGCCGGCGAACGGGGCCTCGACCCCGGCGAAGCGCACCACCCCCGCCGAGTCGGGCCACTCGGGCAGTGTGAAGGTGCGCCGGTAGTCACCGGTGGGATTGTCGTCGGGTACGTGCGGCGGGTCGATCGGGAAGGGCATCTGCACGTTCGTGTAGATCGGTGCGCCGTGGCCGTGCAGTACCCAGTGCGCCGGTACCGGGAGCGTGTCCCACGCGGAGTCGTCGAAATCCGGGTCCGCCACCGCGTCCGCCGCTTCGCCCACGGGCAGCACAGCGGAGGATCCAGGTGCGTGGGGATCACCGGCGAGCAGCCGGAACTTCCAGTCACCGTCCAGTGACAGCATCGGCGCACTCGAACGCAGCCAGGAACGGGCCGGCAGGGTGCCGGTGGAGACAAGGGTCACTTGACGGATCCTTCGGTCAGACCCCCTCGCCAGAAACGCTGCAGGACGATCATGGCGATGGCGAGCGGGATGATGGACAGCAGAACACCGCCCGTGGTCAGTTCGTAGAACTCGGGCAGCCGATCGACCTGGCTGCGCCAGTTGTTCAACCCGAGGGTGATCGGGAAGAGCTCCGTGTCGCTGAGCATCACCAGCGGTAGGAAGTAATTGTTCCAGATCCCGACGAGCTGGAAGAGGAACACCGTGACCAGTGCGGGGGTCAGGATCCGCAGCCCGACCGTGTGGAAGATGCGCAACTCGCTCGCGCCGTCGATCCGGGCCGCCTCGATGATGGCCGTGTCCACCGTAGCCTGCGCGTAGATCCGGCAGAGGAACAGACCGAACGGCGAGACCAAGGAGGGGATCAGGACACTCCAGTAGGTGTTCGCGATGCCGATCTGGCTGAACAGCAGGAACAACGGCAGCGCCGTGGCCGTCCCCGGCACCAGCACTCCAGCGAGGATGGTACCGAAAACGAGCTTGCTGCCCCGGAACTCGTACTTGGCGAGGGCGTATCCACCGGCCGCGGCGATGTAGGTCGCGAGCAGTGCGCCGACGCCCGCGTAGAGCACGGAGTTGAGGAACCAGCGGATGAAGATACCGCCGTCGTAGCTGAGTACCTGACCCAGGTTGTCCCACAGTGCGAAGGTCGGCGCGAACCAGAAGCCGTGCGTGGTGAACAGGTCCTCGGTGCTCTTGGTCGCCGCGACGACCACCCAGTAGACCGGGACGAGGAAGTAGAGCGCGACGATCACCAGGATCCCGGTGACGATGATCGGAGTGCCGCGGTTGTGACCGGCAGAGCGGTCCGACCTCCGGTTCTTCACCGGAACCTCGGGGTCGACGGTCGCGGTGGTGTCGGTCCTGGTTCTGAGGGTGTCGGTCATGAGCTCTTCCGATTCGTGAGCGAGAGGAAGGTGAAGGAGAGTGCGAACGCGACGACCGCGATCAGTACCGCCTGCGCAGCGGCGACGTTGTAGTCGTTGTAGGCGAACGCCGTCGTGTAGGCACTGAGGTTCGGTGTGTACTGGCTGTCGATTGCCGGCGCGACGGTCTGGAGCACCTGCGCCTCCGCGAACAGCTGCAGCGTGCCGATGATCGAGAAGATCGTGGTCAGCACGAGAGCCGGGCGGATCAGGGGCAGCTGGATGCTCGTCGCGACGCGGAAGGTGGATGCGCCGTCCACTCTGGCAGCCTCGTACAGCTCGACCGGGATCGACTTCAGCTGAGCGATGATGATCAGCATGTTGTAACCCGTATAGCTCCAGAGCGAGATGTTCGCGATCGACCAGAGCACCGTGTTCGCGGCCAGGAAATCGGGCTGCAGACCCACGAGGTTCGCCACGTCGATGATCGGGCTGAGACCGGGCACGTAGAGGAAGGACCAGAGGATGGTCGCGATGACCCCCGGCACTCCGTACGGCAGGAAGTACGCGGCGCGGAAGAAGCCCGGCCAGCGTGCGGATGCGGATTCGAGCATCAGTGCCAGCAGGGTGCACAGGGCGATCATGACCGGCACCTGCACGATCCCGAAGAGGAACATCCGGCCGATCGAGGCGATGAAGTTGCCGTCGGAGAGAGCCTGGGCGTAGTTGTCGAATCCGGCGAAGCTCTGCGTGACGCCCTCCTCGCCGAAGAGGCCGGAGCGGGTGACGCTGGTGAGGCTGGAGCCGATCGCCACGACGATGGGTACCAGGAAGGTGAAGATGAACAGGGCCAGGAAGGGAGCCAGCAGGATCCATGGGGCGCGTCTGATCGGGTTGGAGCGGCTGGTACGCCTCACTCCACCACGGGAGTCGGAGCGGACGGCGGATGGGGTGCTTGCCGCGGTGCTCATGCCGATTCCTTCCTGATACTCAGACCCTTGTTCTCGAAGACCGTGATGATCTGCTGCTCGGCCTGCGCCACCGCGTCGACGAGGGCCAGACCACCGGCCTTCTGACGAAAACCGTCGCTGAGGATGTTGAACGACTGCTGCGTGACCGGCCACCAGGACCAGTCGGGGTTCTGGTCGGCCGCGGCGGGCACCAGGATCTCCTCGTTGTAGTTCTCGCCCGAGAAGAACTCACTCGGCCCCCGGCGGGAGGCTCCGATCTCCCCCACGGCGGGTGACCAGCCGATGCCGGAGTTGGCAATCATCGCATCGATGCCCTCCTGACTCGTGGTCATCCAGACCGCGAACTCGAGTGCCTCCCTCGGGTGCTTGCTGTTCGCGAACACCGCGGCGGTCGATCCGCCGAGGAAGCTGGATCCGTAACCCGTCCCGCTCCAGGTCTGCATGGGCGCGACTCTCCACTTGCCGGAGCCGCCGTTCACGCCCTGGATGAGGGCGTCCCCCCAGCTCCCCGTGGTGCAGGAGGCGATGCCCCCGGACGCGGCTGCCGCGAACCATGCCGGCGAGTATGCGCCGTAGCCGGTCTGCACGAGATCCTGATCGATGGCCCTGTCGAAGAACTCGGCCACCTGCAGGGTCGCGGGATCGGTCATGTTGATGACCCAACCGCCCTCCTCCGTCCGCAGCCACTGGGCGCCTGCCTGAGTGGCGAAGGCGCAGAAGACAGAGGCGTCCGCGAGGGGGAAGCAGTCGATGTACGAGTCGACCCCCCGCAGTTCGGTGGCGATCGCAGCCCAGTCGTCCCAGGAGGCCGGCGGAGTTGCACCTACCTGGTCGAGCACCTCCGGCTGGTAGAAGAACGCCATCGGTCCGGAGTCCTGCGGGATCCCGTAGACGCCCCCGGTGTAGCTGACCTGACCCCACAGCGTCGGGTCGTAGCGGTCGGCGAAGTCCTGCGCCCCGTAACGGGAGAGATCGACGAGACCGTTCACGAGCATGAACTCCGGCAGCGAGCGCATCTCGACCTGACCGATATCGGGGCCCCCACCGGCGGCAAGGGCGGAGTAGAGCTTCTGGTAACCGCCGGCGTTACCTCCGGGGATCCAGACCGCTTCGACCTGGACGTTCGGATTCTGGCGGTTCCAGACGTCGGCGACGTTCTGCAGGTCCTTCAGCCATGCCCAGTACTGCAGCGTGATCTTCTCGCCTGCAGCCACCGGCTCGATCACCGGAGCCGAATTGATCGAGGTGGTACCAGGAGTGGCACAGCCGCTGAGCGCGCCGAGCGCGGCAGTTCCCAGTCCTGCCGTCAGGAAATGTCTTCGAGAAAAAGCCATGATCCGCCTCTCACTTCGTCGTGATGTGACGACGCTAACAGAAGAATTCCGCTATTCACCTGATGTTCGGCCGTGAATGTCGGAGCGCACTGCATCGCTTCGTGCGAGAGGGATGCCCGGGCCGAGTGGACCCTGGCGTGGGTGGGTCATGGGTGGGAAAGGTCGCCCGATGGATCGGGTGACGTCCCGCGCTCAGGACATGAAGTCGGTCGAGTGCTGCTGGTCGATCAGCGTCAGCCTGTGCTCTGCCGCAGCCGGTAGGCGGCCGCAGCGGCGCGGTTGCCGCAGGTCACGCCGCAGAAGCGTTTCGTGCGGTTGCGGGTCAGGTCGACGACGACGTTCTCGCACCTGGAGGCCGCGCAGGTGCTGATGCGTGAGGTCTCGCCGGAGATCACCACGGCACTCATGGCCAGTGCCGTCTCCACGAGCAGGCGGGTCGCCAGCGGTTCGGTCGCATCGACCGCGTGGAGATGCCACCCCCTCGGTGCGTGGCGGACCAGTTGGGGTACCGCTCCACCGGTACGCAGCACGGTGTTGATCACCTCGGGTGCTTCATCGCGTTCAGTGGTGAGCAGTCGGCGCAGCTCGGTCCGGGAGGCGCGCACGGACTCCAGCTCGGCCCGGTCGCGATCGAGGCGTCCCGTGTAGTGGTGCTCGTCGAGGAAGCGCTCGAGATCGGCCACCTCCTGCAACCGGTCCGGTGGTCCCACCGAGTTCACCAGCCAGGCGGCGGCGGTCAGGCACTCGTTCACGTCAGGGTCGAAAGACACGTTGACAGCTTACGTCACGACGAATAGCGTCATGGTCGACGAGGCATTTGAACCATGACGAAACGAACGAGTTCCCGTGCTTCGCCTTCCTCCGCACCATCCGAGGTCCGATGACAGGAGCAACCGTGACGAAGCGCGCCGTGCCCGGACGAGCAGCATCGAACACGACTGCAGGAGGAACCCTCCAGCCGGCGAGGGCGCCCCTGTCCGTAGGCGTGCAGTACCTCGGGGCCGCTCTGGTCTGGGGAGCGAGCTTCCTGTTCATCAAGATCGCGATCGAAGGACTCTCCCCGGCGCAGGTGGTCCTGGGTCGCCTCCTGGGAGGAGCGGTCCTGCTGGCGCTCATCATGACGATCACGCGCCGCCGGTGGCCCACGGGCGTGAGCACCTGGTTGCACCTGGGCGCGCTGGGGATCCTGCTGTGCGTGGCGCCCTTCCTCCTCTTCTCCTGGGCGGCCCAGTTCCTGCCCTCGGGGCTGTCGAGCATCTACAACGCGACGACGCCGATCGCGACCATGATCATCGCCCTGGCCGTCCTGCCCGAGGAGCGCCTGACGAGACTGAAGACACTGGCCCTGTTCGCCGCCGCCGCCGGTATCGTCGTCGTCCTCGGTCCCTGGCGGCTCCTGGCGGATCTGCAGGGCGCGAACCTGCCCGCACAACTGGCCTGCCTCGGTGCGACGGCCTGCTACGGGCTCGGGTTCACCTACACCCGGCGTTTCTTCCGCGCCGGTACCTACGATTCCACCACCGTGGCCGCCGGACAGATCGGCGCCGGCGCCGTGGTCATCGCGCTCCTCGCGCCCTTCATCGGGCAGGGGCCCGTGGACCTGACACCCGCCGTCGTCACGAGCATCCTCCTGCTCGGCATGGTGGGAACCGGGGTGGCCTACATCTGGTACAACAACGTCATCAGCGCCTGGGGTGCTACGGCCGCCTCCACCGTCACCTACCTGACGCCCCTCACCGGGGTGATCCTCGGGGTCGTGATCCTGGGGGAGCACATCACGTGGAACGAGATCGTCGGGGGAGTCGTCGTCGTCCTCGCCGTCCTCGTCAGCCACGGACGCATCAAGCTGCCCCTGAGCAGGAGCCGCCGCGGAGCACGGTGAGTGCCATCCACGCCACGACGACGACGTCGACCGACGGACGCATCGACGGGAGGGCCGCCGGCCGGAATGCCGGGGTCAGTGGTGCGGTTGCACCAGGGACCGACGCCCGCTGCGCCGGGTCGGCGCTCCGGCCGATCACCGCGCCCCTGCGCCCGAAGGACAACGAGGAAGAGGAATCATGCCAAAAGCAATCTGGAACGATCAGGTCATCGCGGAGTCCGAGCACACCGTGATGGTCGAGGGGAACCACTACTTCCCGTCCGACTCCATCTCGGAGGAGTTCTTCACGCCGACGCAGACACAGACGCAGTGCCCCTGGAAGGGGACCGCGAGCTACTTCAGCCTGGAGGTCGACGGCGAGCAGAACACCGACGCCGCCTGGAGCTACCCGGAGCCGAAGGAGGCGGCGGAGAACATCCGCGGCCACTACGCCTTCTGGAAGGGCGTCACGATCAGCGAGTGAGTTCACCGCGGAAGGGCGCCGTCGCAGGACGGCGCCCTTCCCCGTGTCCGGTGCGCACGGGGCAGCTGCCCTTCGACCGGACGGTCGGGGATCACAGGGGGCGGATCGGCGCCGTCGTGCTCGTTGCCGCGTAGCGCGCGGCGAGGGTGGCGAAGGCGGCTCCGAGTTCGGGAGGGCTGATCACCTCCATGGCCACCTCGAACCTCCCGAACGACGCGGCGAGTGCCCCCCAGGACCAGGAACCCAGCTCCAGGGTGCAGGTGTGCTCGTCGATGCCGGTGACCGTCCCGTCACCCGCGAAGGGGAGGACGTCGCGCGCGGGGAGGTGGAGGAGGACGGTCCCACGGCAGGGCCAGCTGTCGACGTCGGAGCCCTTGAAACGCGCGGACACGAATGCGTCGACGTCGCCGCCGGGTACGGTGCGCGGGGTGAACCGCGGGCCGTCGGGCGTGCGCGGGCGGATGCGGTCCACGCTGTAGAGCCGCCAGTCCTCGCGGTCGAGATCCCACCCGACGAGGTACCACCGCCCGGACGAGGTGACCAGGTGGTGCGGCTCCGTGCGGCGCGGCGACAGGTCCGTATCAGCGTCGGCGGCGGCGCGGGCCGCGTAGTCGAACCGGAGGATTCTCCGGTCGCGGAGGGTGGTCGCGAGGATCATGAGGACGTCGAGCGAGGCGGCCGACAGCGGCGACCTCCCGGTGCGGCCGATGGCGGTGATCTCGAATGCGTCGAGGCGGTGGCGGAGCCGCGGGGGCATCACCTGACGGATGGTACCGAGGGCGCGGATCGCGGCTTCCTCGATCCCGGCGCCGACGGCGGGGGCGGCCTGCAGTGCGATGGCCACGGCGACCGCCTGGTCGTCGTCGAACAGCAGCGGTGGCAGTTCGCTGCCGGCATCCAGGCGGTAACCGCCGTCCGGGCCCATGGTGGTCCGGATGCTGTACCCCAGCTCCCGCAACCGGTCGATGTCCCGGCGGATCGTGCGGCCGCTCGTGTCCAGGCGAGAGGCCAGGAGCGACCCCGGCCAGTCCCGGCGTGTCTGCAGCAGCGACAACAGCTCGAGCAGTCGCGAGGTCGTCGTCATGCTGTCCAGCGTAGATCCTGTATAGGACAAGAACTGACCTAGACGGGTGGGAGGGTGGAGCCATCGGCCACCGGGGCCGACCCGACCCAGGAGTGACCATGACCGTTCGGACCACCACCCATCTCAACTTCCGCGGCGATGCGCGTCAGGCACTGGAGTTCTACCGGTCCGTGTTCGGCGGGCACGTCGTCGTGAACACCTATGCCGACGTCGGCATGCCGGCCGACCTGCCCGGTGCCGACAGGGTGGTGTTCGGGCTCGTCGCCGCCGAGAACGGCTTCCGGGTGATGGGGTACGACATCCCGGGGCGGACCGAGGGCTCCCTCGCCGGTGGCGGCTCGACCCACCGCGAGAACAACACCACCGTGACGGACCAGGCACTGTTCGTCTCGATCGGCTCGGACTCCCTCGACGAGCTCCAGGGCTACTGGGACGCACTGGTGGTCGACGCCGTGATCGTGGAACCGCTGGCCGCCTCGGCCTGGAGCGCCGGTTCCGGCATGCTCACCGACCGCTTCGGCGTGACCTGGAGCATCAGCGTCACCACCGACTGAGTGCCCTCCTGCCGCGGCGCGGGGTCCACGGACCCGCAGCAGCAGCACCGTCACTCGAGGCCCGGCGCCACCACGCGACAGGTGGTCGCGTACGCGCCGGGCCCCCTGTGTGTCCCAGGACCTCGAGTGCCGGAGTGGTGCTCGGATCAGCCCTGGTCGGCGGCTGCGAGCACGTCGTTGACGAGCTGCTCGAGCTCACCGTCCACGGAGGCCCCTTCGGCACCGGCCTGCTGGTTCATCGCCGTCACGGTGAAGTCCCCGCTCGCGGCGCTGATCGTCGTCGTCCGGAGGGTCTCCCCGGTGGGAAGCGTGATCGTGGATCGGGCCCCCTGCGACTCGTTGCCCTCCGTGGTGGTGTCGATCAGCTCGGTCTGTGCCGTGAGCGTCACGCCCTCCACCTCCATCTCGTAGGAGCTGCAGGTCTCGAGGAGTTCCGTCGACTCCTCCGCCTGCGTCCGCATCAGGTCCTCGGCACCCTCGACGCTGACCACGGTGACCGTGGTCTCCGGAGCGCCGTCGGCGGAGAGGGCCACCCCCACGGCGTACGTGGCACCTTCGGGAGGGGCGAGTGAGGTCTCGTTGAAGACGTCGCACTCGGCGGGGGTGACGGCCACGCCGTCGAGCGCCTGCATGCCCTGGTCCATCAGCGGATCCAGCTGGCTTGCCGGGACCACGGTCAGTGCCGACCCGTCGGGAGCGGTGATGGACGTGAGAAGCGCGGCCAGTTCCTCGTCGGTGTAGGTCCCGGTCCCGGCCTCCGCCTCGGCCGACGGCGTCGACCCGCTCTCGGTGGACGCCTCGGCAGAGGCCTCGGCGGACGCCGATGCAGGAGCCGATTCGGCGTCGGTGGCGGGTTCATCACCACCACTGCAGGCGGTCAGCAGAAGGAATGTGCCGAAGGCGAGGACGGACAGAGACGAAGAACGAGACATGGAGACCCCCAGAGTTCTGTGAGGCGGAAAGCGCCTCTGCCACACCCTACAAGGCGGTGTCCGCTTCGGTGCTGCGGACAGGTGCGCATGTCCCGCTCGGTGTTCTGGTCGGCGGGTCCGACCGGCACACCACCTGGAAGGACGGAGGACATGACACACTCCCAGGTGGCACTTCCCGACGAGCACGTCGAACGGGACCTCGAGCAGCTCCCATCGACCGCATCGCCGACACCCTCCGCGAACTCGGCCCCGGCTTCGCTCCGGCTCGCCGACGGCCGTGTCCACCTGTGCGTACGAGATCGGAGTGGCCGATCCCGACCGCTGGAACCAGTCGTGTCTGCTTCAGGAGGCGTTCACCCTCACCTGTCGGAGTTTGCGAAGAGGGCGTTCTGCAGAGCCGCGATCTGGGCCGCCCGGAATTCCTTCGAGACGGGTTTCTTCCCGAAGAGGGCGTCGAAGCCGTGGAACGCGCCTTCGACGATGACCAGCTCGCAGGGAGTGCCTGCTTCCTCCAGTCTCGCGGCGTAGGTGGTGTCCTCGTCGAGGAAGAGGTCGAGGGTACCGACCCCGATCCATGCCGGGGGCAGACCGGAGAGGTCCTCCCTCCGCGCGGGGGCGGCATACGGGGACACCCCGGCACTTCCGGGAGCCCGACCCAGGTAGGACGTCCATCCGAAGCGGTTGCTGCCCGGGGTCCACACGCGCACGTTGCGCGTGTCCAGGTCGGTTCGCGTGACGGTGCGGTCGTCGATCATCGGGTAGACCAGGAGTTGGAACGCGGGGTGCACCTCACCCCTGTCGTGGGCGAGCAGGGCGAGTCCGGCAGCGATCCCGCCACCCGCGCTCTGCCCTCCGACGGCGATGCGGTCAGGATCCACCCCACGTTCCTCGGCGTGGGCCACCAACCAGGTCAGGGCGGTGTAGGCGTCCTCGAGGGCGGCCGGCGCGACGTGCTGCGGGGACAGCCGGTACTCGACGGACACCACCGTGATCCCCAGGGTGCGGGCGAAGGCGAAGTTCGTCGCGTCGTCCTGGGCGTTGGTCCCGAGGATCATGCCGCCCCCGTGGAGCCAGAGGAGCGCGGGAGCTGCTCCCTTCGACGTCCTCGGCCTGATCAGGCGCAGGTTGACGTCCGGGGCGCCCTCCGGCCCGGGAACGGCGATGTCCTCGACCAGCAGATCCGCGGGGACATCCGCGGTCGCTTCTCGCGGCCTGTTCGCGAGGCGCGCCAGCCGGGGCCCGAAGGAGAACTTCGGGATCCATCGTCCTGCTGACAGGTCGGGGTGGAAGACACTCATCGGAGGGTCCTTCGCCCGGAGGGGTCTCGGCTGGGACGGAGCATCATACGGCCGACCAGCCGCCGTCGGAGGGCAGGATGGCGCCGTTGATGTTCACGCCGTCGTCACTCAGCAGGAAGGAGATCGTGGACGCGAGGTGCGCGGGATCGGCGATGCTAGGGATGTTCACGCGCGCTGCCTCCAGGCGGGAGGAGCCGTAGGCGGACGGATCACCGGCCATCGGGATGCCGGTGGCGACCCCACCCGGGGCCACGGCGTTGATGCGCAGGCCTTCCTTCGCGTACATGAACGCGGCACTGCGGGTGATACCGACGACGGCGTGCTTCGACGCCGTGTAGGCGACCCCGGAGGCCGAGCCCCGCAGGCCCGCCTCCGAGGTGATGTTGACGATCGAGCCCCGGCCGGCCTCGAGCATGACCGGGATGACCGCGCGGCTGAGGCGCATGAGCCCGTCCACATTGACCGCGAAGACACGGGACCACATGGCGTCGGACACTTCATGCAGCGGGCTGAAGTCGTCGTTGATGCCGGCGATGTTGGCCAGCGCGTCGATGCGCCCTTCGGCGCCGGAGACGATCCGGTCCACAGCTGCGGTGTCGGTGAGGTCCGCCACGATCGGGACCACCTGGTATCCCTCCAGGGACGCGGCGAGATCCTCGACGCGGTCGGCGGCGATGTCGACGGCGAGAACGCGTCCGCCCTCCCGGGTGATCCGTGACGCCGTGGCCCGGCCGATGCCCGATCCCGCCCCCGTGACGATCACGGTGCGTCCGTCGAAACGGCCCGGGACGATGCGTTCCTGCCACGCCGAGGAATCGGCGTCCGGCATCACACCACCGTTGACCTGCAGCACGAGCCCGTCCACGGCGCTCTGCGGCAGGGCGCCCTGGCTCAGGACCACGAGCTGCTGCAGCGGCATGGATCTGGCCGGTCCCAGGGCGTCCTCGGTGGTACCCATCTGAGCCAGGAAGCCGCGCAGTGCGGGCCCTCCTTCCGCGTGGCCGAGCCACTGCTCGATGGTGCTGTGGGCGGTCAGGGTGACGGGTGACTGCGTCATTGCTGGTCCTTCCGGCGGAGGGCTTTCCGAGAGTGTTCTGTTCGAGCAGGCTACATTCAACACTGTTGAATGACCAGGCATGCTCCGGAGATCCGTTCTCACCGGGCGGACTCGGCGGATCCTGTCGGAGGTCAGCAGTACCCTCGGCACCTGGAGCTAGGGTTGGGTCATGATCGAAGGCAGGATGGAGACGCGCACGGCGATCCTCCGTGCAGCGCGGACCCTCTTCCTCGAGCGGGGGTACGCAGGGGCATCCGTGCGATCAGTGGCGTCCGCCGCCGGCGTGGATGCGGCCCTCCCCATCCACTACTTCGGGACGAAACAGGCCCTGTTCCTCGAGGCACTGCCGTCGATGCCCGACTACCAACCCCTGCTCGAAGGGGATCCCGACGATCTGGGCGAGCGTTTCGTCCGGTACGTCCTCGAGGAGGACGGGCACCTGCGGCCCCTCTACCTCACGCTCCTGCGGGCCAGTGATGCCGGGGCTGTCGGCGAGCAGCTGCGAGACCTGCACGAGACGACGTTCGTCGCGCCGCTGGAGTCCCGGCTGGCGGGGCAGGATGCGGAGCTCCGTGCCCGGTTGGCCGCGGCCGTGGTCGGCGGGCTGATGTACGCGCTGTGGGTCGTGGGGGACGATCAGCTGCTGGCGAAGGGTGAGGATGACATCATCCGCCGGTACGGAGCGCTCCTGCAGCACCTCATCGACGATCGGCTCTGAGCGGGACGTCGCGCCGTAGTAGGAAATGACGCCGAGGGCGGCACGACCGTTCATCGGACAGCTCCCGTGAAGGAGCAGGGGCACCGAGGAATCGCCGCACATCAGGATCGAGTCCGAAATGCCTTTCCACCGGGCGATGCGGTGCTCTCCTCGATCCGGTCCGTGTCCTCGGAGAAAGCGACGCGGACGGTACAGGATCCGACACCTCCTCGGAAGACATCTCCGGTCCATGTACTTCCGAGCGGCAGCGCCGGTGGTGCTGATGACTCCGTGGTGATATCACCATTGCATCCGCTCGACGCGGCGCTCACCAGATTAATTGTCACCGTACAGCGGAATGCTTCACCGTGATCCCTCCTCCGGCGACCCGTACTTGTTTCATCGACGCCTCGACGGAAGACCTCCATGAGCAGCATCCCGATGATCAGTCGGGTGTCCTCCGGATTCCCGGGCACAAAGGTGGCGCAGAATTGAAAAAACCTGATCAGAGCATCTGCAGGTGCTCTGATCAGGTCACCGAGCCGCGGCAGCGAGCTGCGAGGACGCGCACGTCCTGCAGTGACACCGGTGGACCGTGCTCCTCCGACTACCGGTCACCGCGGACCGGTAGCCGGAGCGCTGCTCAGTGAGCCTGGTTGTAGGCGTCGATGATGGACTGGGTGATGCGGCCGCGCGAACTGGGGTTGTGGCCGTTGTCCTGGGCCCACTGGCGGATGGCCTGGGTTTCTTCCTTGGACCGGCCGGAGCCCGAGGCGGTGGTCTTCTGTCCGCCCTGGTTCCTGCGTCCACCGGTGTTCGACTTCCGGGCCTTGTCCACGTACTCGGACAAAGTGGAGCGAAGGTTGTTCGCATTGTCCGTGGTGAGATCGATCTCGTAGTTGGTTCCGTCGAGCCCGAAACGTACCGTCTCGTGGGCTTCTTCACCATTGAGGTCATCGACGAGATGTACTTGAACCTTCTGCGCCATGGCGTTTTACTCCGAATCTTTGCGGTTTCATTGTTTTCATCCCCTACTATCGACTCTAGCGCAGATTCATTAAGTGAAAAACTTCACCGAGTACATGACGCTCCGCATTTTCCGGGAGATTACGTGTATTCGACGGCGCTATGCACGTGCAACCTACTCATATGACGATTGTCCGGTTCGGCGAATACATGATGCGACCTCCGGCGAAAGGGCTTGTCCACCCAATAGGGGAGTGGCGGACGTCGAGGGCGCGGTCGGATCCGGTACTTCACGGGCCAGCCACCCACTCAACGACGGATGCACCGGTCATCGCGACAACCTCGACAGTCGGCAGGTTCTCGACGGGGTGCGATGGATCCCTCGTGCTGCAGGAGATCGTCGACGTAGGGCTCGCTGGAACCGAAGTTCACGTCGACGGCGGCACCCGCGGCGCCAGCGAACCCGGACAGCATCGCCCTCTCCGAGGGCACGTCTCCCTGTTTCTCGGATCACGGTCCGGCCCCCGCGATTCCCGGTGCCCGGCATGCGATCGACCCGCCCGGACGGGTGCCCTTCGACCGGGTGACCGTCGTGGACCCCGCCGTCGTCCGTAGGAGCGTCCTGGTGCACAGGTCCACGAGAGGTGTCTCACGGCGGGCACGAACAGCCGGTACCGTGTTCTCCCGCTACGGCACCGCTTGACGCCCTATCACCCGCCGACCGGATCACCACTCACCCGGGGCGACATCTCGGAGAACAGCAGGTATCAGCTCTTAATGCCGGGTGAACACTGCCGCACAACTCCGTCCGAACCCCCGTTTCCGTGCTTTCCCGCCCCCCCCCGCCCCTAGCCTCGAAAGCGTTCGAGCAGGCGAGAAGCGGAAGGCAGGACATGCGACAGGCGGCAACCGAGTGACCGCGGGGACCCGGCCGGCCCCCACTCCCGGCGAGGTGCTTCCCGCCACGGCGTCGGCCGCGCCTCCGGCCCGGCCCGCTCCCGTGCAGCGCAAGCGCCGCAGGCCCTACAGGGCCTGGCTGCTGTTCCTGCTGTTCGCAGGGCCCAATGTGGCACTGCTGGTGATCTTCACCTACAAGCCGCTGCTGCAGTCGCTGCAGTACTCCACCCTGCAGTGGAACATCGGCTCGCCCGTCGCCAGGCCGGTGGGGCTGGGCAACTACGTGGACTGGTTCACCGATCCCACCACGCCGCGGATCGTCACGGTGACCGTGATCTTCACCCTCGCCACGGTGGGCGGCGGCATGGTGATCGGCCTGCTGCTGGCCCTCCTGCTCAACCGCAGGCTGAAGTTCACCGGGGCCGCACGCACCATCGTGGTGGCACCCTACGTGCTCTCCGGCGTCGCCGTCGGGCTCCTCTGGCTCTTCGTCTTCGACCCCAACTTCGGGGTCACCTCGGCGCTCCTGCGCATGATCGGCGTCACCTCGCCCAACTGGTACACCGACCCCGCGTGGGCGCTCGTGATGATCATCGTGGTGTACCTGTGGAAGAACGTGGGCTACGTGGCCCTCATCTACCTGGCCGCGCTGCAGTCGGTGCCCAGGGACCTCGTGGAGGCAGCGTCCATCGACGGCGCCGGGACACTGCGCTCGTTCCGCTCGATCGTGCTGCCGCTGCTCGGACCCACCACGTTCTTCCTCGCGATCACCACGCTGCTGACCTCGCTGCAGTCCTTCGACCTCATCCACGCCATGACCCGCGGAGGCCCGCTCGGCGGCACCACCACGATGATGTACCAGATCTACGAGGAGGGCTTCCGGAGCGGCCGCGCCGGCTACTCGTCCGCCGTCGCCACCATCCTCTTCCTGGCCCTGCTGCTCATGACCTTCGTGCAGCTGAAGTACGTCGACCGGAAGGTGCACTACTGATGGGCATCGCGACCACGCACCTCCCCACCACCGCACGACGCCGGCCCACCCCCTGGGGCGGCTACCTCACCCTCCTGCTCGCCGTCGCCGTCATGGTCCTGCCCCTGGTGTGGATGGTGCTCGCCGGATTCAAGGGGCGCGACGAGATCTACACCTCGCCCATCCAGTGGCTGCCCGCCACGGTGGACGGCTCCAACTACGCGCAGGCGCTGGACACCGTGCCGTTCGGCAACTTCTTCCTCAACAGCGCCATCACCACGGTGATCGGCGCGGGCCTGAAGATGCTCCTGGGTCTCATGACCGCCTACGCCCTGGTGTTCCTGGAGTTCCCGCTGAAGAAACTCGTGTTCGGCATCGTGATCTTCGCCCTGCTGGTCCCGCAGCAGATCGTGATCATCCCCAACTACACGCTGGTGGCCTCGCTCGGCTGGATCAACACCTACCAGGGCATCATCGTGCCCGGACTGGCGAGCGCGTTCGGCACCTTCCTGTTCCGCCAGCACTTCCTCACCCTCCCGGCGTCCATCCTGGAGGCCGCGGCGCTCGACGGCGCCGGGCACTGGACGCGCCTGTGGCGGTTCATCGTGCCCATCTCGGCACCCACCATCGCCGCCGTCGCCCTCGTCTCGATCGTGGGCGAGTGGAACGAGTACCTCTGGCCGCTGCTGGTGGTGGACCGGGCCGAGATGATGACGCTCCCCGTGGGGCTCACGCTCCTGCAGAACAACGACGGCGTCACCAACTGGGGTGTGCTCATGGCGGCCACCGTGCTGGTCACCGCCCCCGTGCTCATCGCCTTCTTCGCGCTGCAGAAACGCATCGTCTCCGGCCTCACCGCCGGCGCCGTCACCGGCTGACCCATCTTTCCCCCGATCCACCCGGCATCCCCGACCGACCCAGGAGTCCCCATGTCACCGCGCCCGCACCTCACCCTCGACCGCCGCCAGCTCCTCCAGTTCGCCGCCATGGTCGGCGGTGCCGCAGCCCTCGCCGCCTGCGGTGGACCGACCGTCAGCTCGGACGTCTCCGGTGGTGCCCTCACGGAGGACTCCACGGACTGGGGCTCGGTGACCCCGGCCGAGGAGATCACCTGGTGGAGCAACCACCCCGGCGCCTCGCGCCCCGTCGAGGAGGAGCTGATCAAGCGCTTCACCGCCGAGACCGGCATCAGGGTCACCCTCGTCACCGCGGGAGCGGACTACGACGAGGTGGCGCAGAAGTTCCAGGCCACCACGGGTACCGCCAACGGCCCCGACGTGGTGATCGCCAGTGACGTGTGGTGGTTCCGCTACATGGTCAACGGCCAGATCCTCCCGCTGGACCAGCTGGCACAGCACCTCGAGTTCGACACCGCCGACTTCAACGAGACCCTCTACAACGACTACTCGTTCGACGCCTCCCACTGGGCCGTGCCCTACGCGCGCTCTACACCGCTGTTCTACTACAACAAGGACGCCTGGGCCGCCGCAGGCCTACCGGACCGCTCGCCCGCCACCTGGGACGAGTTCAGGGAATGGGCACCCGCGCTCGCGGCCGGGACGACGACGCCGCTGGGCCTCGGTGCGGGCACCTCCTGGGGTGCCTGGTGGTTCTACAACTTCCTGTGGGGACACGGCGGCACCTACTCCGACGGGTGGACCATGACCCTGGACACCCCCGAAGCGCTCGCCGCCGCGGAGTACGTGCAGTCCATGATCTTCGAGGAGAAGATCGCCGTGGTGGCGGCGAGCGACCACGTGGCCGACTTCGGTGCCGGCCTCACGGGCTGCACCATCGCCTCCACCGGTGCGCTGAGCGGCATCCTGGAGGCCTCGTCCTTCGAAGTGGGTACGGGTTTCCTGCCCGAGGGCCCCGAGGGCCCGGCCTGCCCCACCGGTGGTACCGGGATCGCCATCAACGCGGACCGCACACCGGAGCAGCAGCTCGCCTCCGCGATGTTCCTCAAGTTCCTCACCGGCACGGAGAGCACCTCCTACTTCTCCTCCAACACCGGGTACATGCCCGTGCGCACCTCGGCGCTCGAGGGCGGGACCATGCAGGAGGTCTACCGCACGGCACCGCAGTTCCGCACGGCCGTGGACCAGTTGGGGACCACCCGCGTGCAGGACTGGGGACGGGTCTTCGTGCCCGGCGGGGACCGCGAGCTCACCGTGGCGCTGGAGAGCATCATCCTCCAGCAGGGTGACCCCGCCACCGCCTTCGCCATCGCGAGCCGCGCGATCGAGCGGTCCTACGAGCAGAACGTGCAACCCTACCTCTGACGCGCGAGGGCCCGGCCCGCACCGGCCGGGCCGGGGCGGGTTCCGGCCGCCGACGGCCCGGGGGGCCGGACCGCCCCGCCGGTGCTGGTGACCACCACCGGCGGGGGCCAGGGGGTCGCAGCCGGTGCCCTGATGAGGGGGACGGAACCGGCTCCGATGTCCCCACTCTGCCGTGGAACCCTCAAGTTTCCCCGACCGATCGGCCGAAGGTTCGAGC
>NZ_LGIU01000102.1 GCF_001187915.1 Arthrobacter sp. RIT-PI-e
GTGCCCAGGCGGCCGCAGCCGGCGCGCAGCCGTGCAGCCGGCAGGATCGAACTGCGCGACGTCAGCTTCGGCTACGAGGTCGCGGAGGTCCCGGACGCGGACGACGACGGCGGCCCGCGCCGCCCGGCCGACGGCAGGGGAGCGGCCGGCACCCCGGGTGAGGAGCAGCAGCCGGCAGCGGTCCGCCAGGTGCTCGACGGCGTGAGCTTCACGGTCCCCGCCGGCAGCCGGACCGCACTCGTGGGCCCCTCCGGCGCGGGGAAGTCCACCGTCCTGGCCCTGCTCGAGCGGTTCTACGAGCCGACGTCGGGCAGCATCAGCCTCGACGGCGATGCGCTCGCCGCGATACCGAGGTCCGTGCTGCGCGCCGATCTCGGTCTCGTGGAGCAGGAGGCCCCGGTGCTCAGCGGCACCCTCGCCGACAACCTGCGCCTCGCCGCCCCGGAGGCCACGGACGCCCAGCTCCGCGAGGTCCTGGCCGCCGTGGGCCTCGACGGACTCGGTGAGCGCTCGGACGAGGGCCTCGGGCTGAATCTCGGGGAGGACGGCATCCGGCTCTCGGGCGGCCAGCGGCAACGGCTGGCCTGGGCCCGCGTGATCCTCGCCGATCGTCCCGTCCTGCTCATGGACGAGCCCACCTCGGCCGTGGACTCGCGCACCGAGCAGCTGCTGCAGCAGACACTGGGGGAGGCCTCCCGGGGGCGCACCGTGGTGGTGGTGGCGCACCGGTTGTCCACCGTGGCCGACTTCGACCAGATCGTGGTGCTGGACGAGGGGCGCGTCGCGGCGGTGGGCACGCACGAGCACCTCCTCGGCACCAGCGAACTGTACCGGGACATGGCGGCCCGGCAGCTGCTCGTCACACCGGCCTGAGCACCCTCGCGGGTGCGGGACACGGGGTGCGGGGGCGTCATGCTCCCGGCAACCCCGCCTCCCGGTCGAGGAGCCGCTGCTTGATCGGCAGGCCCCAACGGAAACCGCCGAGGCCGCCGTCGGTGCGGATGATCCGGTGGCAGGGCACGAACAGTGCCGCGGCGTTCCTCGCGCAGGCCGCCGCCGCCGCACGGACCGCCGTCGGGCTGCCCGCACGCTGTGCGTACTCGGCGTACGTCACGGGCGCCCCGGGCCCCACCTCCCGCAGCACGGCCCAGGCGTGCATGCGGAACGGACCGGAGACCTGCCGCACCGGGACGGCGGCCACCGTGCCCAGGTCGCCGTCGTAGTACCGCTGCACGGCCTCACCGATCCGTTGCACGGTGCTCGCGGCAGGATCGAAGCGTGCGGTCAGGATGCTCGGATGGATCTGCCCCGTGAGCTCCGCGAGGTCCTCCGTCCAGCCCGAGGCGAGCACGGCCCCCTCCGCCCCGATCACGGTGAAGGGCCCGTCGGGGGTGGCCAGCGTGGTGGTGGCGGCTCCGCGGGGGAGTGCCGTGGTGGTCGATCGGGCTGTGGGGCGGGAGGTCATGGCGGGTCCGTTCGCTGGAGGGGGATCAGGTGGTGTGACGGATACGCTCCGCCGCGGTGCCGGTCGGTGGGGCAGCGCCCGGTGACAGGCCCTCGGCGGCGCGCCACAGATGGACGGTGGCGTAGGAGCGCCATGGACGGGCGGCGGTCATCGCGAGGTGCACGGCGTCGGAGGACGCGGTGTCACCCGCGGACCCACCGCGTCCACCCAATCGGACCCATCCTGCCCGGGTCCCGGCGTCGGTGACGTGGACGTCCGGGTCCCCGAGACCGCGCAGGAGCACCTGGTGCGCGACCCACGGGCTGATCCCGGGGTGTGCCACCAATTGCGCTCGCACTGCGGCGGCCCCGGCCCCGCGCCCCGGCCCGAGCGCGCCCGAGAGCAGCCCGTGCGCGACGGCACGCAGGACCCCCGCCGGTTCGATGCCTGCCCCGTGGTGGGGGAGGGCCTCGACGAGCTGCTCGGCTGTCGGGAACATCCTCCGCAGTGGTGTCCCGGGCAGGTCCACGGACGGGCCCGTCCGCACGAGCCGCGACAGTGCGGCGCGCGCCGCACCGCGGGGTCGACGCTCCTCCACGAGTGCGCGGACGAGGAGGTCGTACGGATCGGGGGTTCCCGGCAGCCGGATCCCGGGTACGGCGGCGGACAGCGCACCGAGTCGCTCGTCCTCCGCCAGGGCGGCGTCCACCGCGACCGGGTCGGCGTCGAGGTCGAAGAGCCGGCGGATGCGACCGAGCAGGAGGGGCAGATCCCCCAGGTCGGCGACCGGGACCGTCACCGGGAGTGCGGCCCCTCCGTTCCCGCGTGGCTCGACGGCCAGGGCCCTGAACCAGGCCGGCCCGCCGGGGAGAGGGAGGATCCTCTCGTAGCTCGAACCACTCCCGAGCTCCATCCCGTCCACCGCCCGGTCCGCCAGGAAACGGAAGATCCCGTCGTCGTAGGGGAGCCGGGCCGGGAGCGTCAGCGTCAGTGTCACCGGCTCGCCCGCGGCGGAGGTGGGGGCAGGAGCCCGCCCGGCCGACTGCCGTAGTTGCCGCGGCGTCAGGTCGAAGATCTGCCGGAGGGTGTCGTTGAACTGCCGGATACTGCCGACCCCCGCGGCGAGGGCGGCGCCCGCGGGGGGGCGATCGGCCCCCGGGAGGAGCGTGCGCGCCGTCTGGGCG
>NZ_LGIU01000047.1 GCF_001187915.1 Arthrobacter sp. RIT-PI-e
GTTCTACCTGGATTACGTGAACGTGAAGCCGGAGTACGTGAAGGCGTGGTGGAACCTGGTGAACTGGGCCGATGTCCAGGCCCGCCTCGCGGCGGCGACCACCGGCGCGAGCACCCTCATCACCCCCGGCCGGTAACACCCCGGCCCGACACACAGGCCGGCAACACCCCGGCCTGCACATGACGACGGGCCACATGACGACGGGCCACTCTCCTGCACGGAGGGCGGCCCGTCGTCGTGTTCGGTTATCTGGCGAGGAACTCCAGCACGTGGCGGTTCCACTCCTCTCGGTGGGAGACGGTCACGCCGTGGGGTGCGCCCTCGATCACCACGGTCTCGCTGGTGGGGATGACCTCCCCCGTCCGCTTACCGCTGACCTCGAACGGCACGATGGCGTCCGAGTCACCGTGGATCACCAGGGTGGGCACCGTGATCTTCGTCAGATCGTCCCGGAAGTCCGTGGTGGCGAAGGCCGCGGTGCAGTCGAGGGTCCCCTTCGGGGACGCCGCGAGCGCGATCGAGAGGTTGTAGGCGATCTGCTCGTCGCTGACGAGGGGCTTGTTCAGCAGACCGGGCTTCCCCGCGGTGAAGAACATGTGCAGGAACTCGTTCAGGAACGCCGGGCGGTCCCCGGTGATCCCGTTCGTGAACCAGTCCGCGAGGTCCTGGTCCACACCGCCGTCGGGGTTGTCCCCGGACTTCCACAGGTACGGCGGGACGGCGCTGGCGAAGACGAGCTTGGAGATCCGCTCCTGACCGTAGGTGCCGACATAGCGGGCCAGCTCCCCACCGCCCATCGAGAACCCGACCAGCACGGCGTCGCGGAGGTCGAACTCCTCGAGCAGCGCGTTCAGGTCGGAGGCCAGGGTGTCGTAGTCGTAGCCGGACCACGGCTGCGAGGACTGCCCGAAGCCGCGCCGGTCGTAGGTGATCACGCGGTAGCCCGCGGAGACGAGCGCGGGGACCTGGCCCTCCCAGGAGCGGCCGCTGAGGGGCCAGCCGTGGATGAGGACGACCGGTTTGCCGACGCCGTAGTCCTCGTAGTGGAGCTCCACCTCGGTGGTGGAGTGGGCGGGGATGGTGATGAAGGGCATGATGTACCTTTCGCGCTCGGTTCCGGGCCGGGACCGGCCCGTCTGTCTGTCCGCGTTGCCGACATGCAGGATTCGACGCGGAGCCGCTCGGGGATCGGGTGGAACAGGAGATTCCGCTCCTCATCCTCGGCAGCCCCGTCCCGGATTGTCCATGACGTGCCGGTCCCGGCGGTCCGTCATGCACCCGTGCTATACGGTGGACGGGGAGCGTGAGGACGCCCCGACCACGCGGTCATCCGGCGCTCCGCCGTCACGGCCATGAAGGATCGAGCGTCGACGGACGGGGTGAGGGGACCTATGCGCGGGGGCCTGAAGCGGATCGGGTCGTTCACGGTCGTCGGGACGGTGGCCTTCGTCGTCGACATCTCGCTCTTCAACATCCTGGCCTCCGGAGCAGGACTCGGCCCCATCACCTCGAAGGTCTTCTCGGTGACGGCCGCCACCGCGGTCTCCTGGCTGGGCAGCAGGTACGTCACCTTCCGGGAGCTGGGGGGCCGGAAGAAGCGCGAGGAGGCGATCCTCTTCTTCCTCATCAACCTGGTGGGACTCGGCATCGCCGCAGGATGCCTGTTCGTCTCCCACTACCTCCTCGGCCTCACGAGCGCCCTGGCCAACAACATCTCCGCGAACGTGGTGGGCGTACTCCTCGGGAACGTCTTCCGGTACGTGGCCTACCGCTTCTACGTCTTCCGCCCCGTCCGGGAGAACGCCTGATCGCGCCGGACCTCGACCGGGAACGGACGATGGCGGGAAGCCTGCTGCAATCCACGGTGAATTCTGCGCCGCAGGGGTAGGAGAACTGCACCTGGGACCCGTAAAGTTGTGAGCAACCCCGGCACGTGCTGAAGAATCCTGCTGTTCTTCCTGCCGCCGCTCAACGCCGTTCGTGAGAAGACTCCCCCCATGCGTGCTCCCACCGCCCTGACAGCCCTGGCCCTCGCCAGTGGACTCCTGCTCACAGTTCCCGCCACCGCCTTCGCGGAGGAACCGGGCGTCCCGCCGGAGACCGTGACGCCCCCCGTCGTCCCGGCGCCGGCGGATCCGGCCCCGGTCACCCCCGCCGTGCCGGTCGTCCCGGCCGACCCGCCGGCGGCCGCACCGGTGTCCCCCCCGCACCCCCCCCCGGCGGCCGGCCCGTCTACACACCCGCCGCCGCCCCCGCCCCCCCCGCCCTCGG
>NZ_LGIU01000070.1 GCF_001187915.1 Arthrobacter sp. RIT-PI-e
CCCCGGACCCGTCCGGACGGTCCGCGGTGCGTGGGTGCGCGTCCGGGACACCGCCCGCCTCACACCGCCCGTCCCGGACGGGCACGGAGGAGGAGGTCCAGGCCGTGGCGCGGCATCGCGCCCACGCCGGCAGTCCGCCCCGGTGGAGGAGTTCCTGCAGCAGCCGCGCCAGACGGTAGCCGGGCACCTCCCGTTCGGCGGCGTCGAGGTACACCGACGCCCGGGATCCGCGTCCGCGCGCGTACTCGAACCAGCCGGACATGGTGAGTGCGGCCGCACGGGCCTCGCCGTCGGACACGGCGGTCAGCTGGGCGAGGACCACGCTCATCGCGTCCACCCTGCCCCACGCCACCGACCCCACGTACCGGCCCGCGAGCAGGTCCGCGTAGTCGGCGGCCGCATCCGGCCGCGGACCTGGATCCGGGGATCCCGCGCTCCACCCGGGCTGCACGAGCAGCAGCCGGGTCGCGAGCACCCCGTCCCGTACCGGTCCGGGAGAGCCGACGGCAGGGAGTACCGCCTCCGCACCGGGACCCTGCCGGAGCTGCGTCCCACCGTCCCCGCCGTCGGGAGCCGCTCCGTCACCACATCCTCGGCGGCCCGGGTGCGCCTGTTCCAGGAGCCCGCAGGCGGCGGCGCCGTCGAGAGCACGGTCCGGTCCGAGGCACGTGCTCGCCAGGAGGAAGTCCCGCACGGTCCGTGACTCGAGACTGGCGAGGAGGAACCCGACGAGCCCCGGATCGCGGGCGGGGTCGAGCTCCTCCGGGTGGAGGAGCACCGCTTCCCACACGGCGGCCGTGGCGCGGAACTGCATGCAGGAGCACCACCGACCTGCGCAGCGAGCGGCGACGTCGGCCTGCGCGTCCTCGACCTCGCGGAGCACCGTTCGCCGTCCGGTGCTCCGCAGCCCGACGGCGGGTGCGGCTCGCCGCACGGCCGCTGCGGCCGATGCGTCGAAGGAGCTCCCCCCGTAGACCAGCTCGGCGCTCAGTGGGCTGTAGGACACGGAGTCGAGGGGTTGTCCCGGCCAGGCGCAGCAGCCCTCGTCGACGCAGAAGTAGTCCCGCCACCCGGAGGCCGAGACCAGCCAGCCGCCCCGCGTGGGGAGGCCCGCGGCAGCCAGGACGCCCTGGACGGTGAGCACGAGCGCGTTCCGCGGAGGAACGGTCAGGCGCTGCCAGCTCTGCTTCGTGTAGACCACCACGAGGGTGCCGTCCGCCTCGTGGTCCCCCTCCAGGAAGGAGAGGATCCCGCGGGCGAAGACCGACGGATCGGCGGTCTCCGCGGGGAGGTCAACCCGGAGGGTGGCGCCGAGCCTCCTGCCCGCCAGCGTGATCACCACGAGGCTCTCGTCCGGCAGGAACCCGAGGGCGTGCGGTATATAGGACAGGATGTCGGCGGCGGAGGCGACCACGCCGGGCGGGGTCGGCGGGTGGGCGGCCGGGGGATGCTGGAAGGAGGACATGCCCCAGCTTCGGGCGCCCGGGACACCGCGGACCGTACCGGCGCCCCTATGTGGACAAGCCGCCGGATCCCGCCCCCGGAGGCCTAGTCCGCCCTCGATCTCCGTTCGGTCCGCTGCTCCCGGCGGCGTCGTCGCTCCCGCGCCAGCGCATCGCGCACCGGCGGGACCACCACACCCTGCTCCGCCAGGCGGCGCCGGACCCTGCGCCGCACGATGAGGACGGCCACCGTTCCCGTGGCGAGCACCACGAGCTGGGCGGCCATCGCGATGCGGAAGGAGGTCAGTGCATAGAGGTCCCCGCCGGAGACACCGCTGCGGAGGAGGACGTCGAGGACCACGCCGATGACGAACATGGCCGGGAGCGAGGCCGGGAGGCCGCCGATGTTGCCGATGCCCGGGGCCGTCCCGATCCTCGCGGCGGGGTTGAAGGGGCGGGCGAAGTCGAAGGGGATCATGGCCCCGGGACCGCCGATCGCCAGCGCGACCACCAGCACCACGAGGAGCGGCAGGGGCGCCGGACCCGGGGGCACGGCG
>NZ_LGIU01000059.1 GCF_001187915.1 Arthrobacter sp. RIT-PI-e
ACCAGGAAGCCCTGATCTCCTGCTGAAAAGCGCAAACGGAGGTTCGAGGCACCTCAAGCTGTCTTTGAGTGGACTCGAAGAACGACACGGAAGCTATGTGTCTCCTCCTCGTGCCTCGCATCTCATGAGATACAAGACGGGACGTACTCGGGCGGTCAGCCCAAACTCCTGTTGGCTTTCCCTCGCCCGCACGGTGCGCGTGCCGATTGTAGTGGCGAAAGTAGGAAGAAGAGGCCCATTCCAATGAAGGGTCTTTACAGGCTAACTACTTAGGCACACAATCTAGTTATGGAAGTCCCCACTTCAGACACTCACACCACACACAGCACCGACTGGCCCAGTGACTGGCTCCGAGCCACGCTGGGGATCCTCGCCCTGCGCGCACTATCCGCCGGCCCGTCCTACGGGTACGCGATCATCAGCGAACTCGAACGCCACGGTTTCGGCACCATCAAAGGCGGAACCCTGTACCCGCTGCTCACCCGGTACGAGAGCGCCGGCCTGGTGACCACCGAATGGCGAGCCGGCGACGGAGGACCTGGCCGTAAGTACTTCGCCCTCACCGACCAAGGCCGCGCCGAACTGACCCGCCTGAGCGCCGACTGGTTGCGTTTCGGCGACACCAGTGCCCACTACCTGAATCCTGAACGATCTACGAAGGAGATCCCCGCATGATGCAGCAGACCAGCGACAAGAAGTGGTTCGATCAGCTCATCCTGGAACTCCGGCTACGCCAAGTCACCGGACACGCCATCGGTGACACCATCGCCACCGCTAGAGAACACCTCAGCGACACCGGCCAACACGCCGAGCAAGCCTTCGGACCCGCCCGCGACTACGCCCAATCACTCGAACTGCCCCACGCACCGAAAAACGAGTGGGTGCGAAAAGCGCTCTGGCCCTCCCTCCTGGGGTTGCTGGCCTTTTTGATCTTCAACCAGGCCCTCGTGTCCTGGGTCCAGTCCGAACCACTCCTGGTCTCCCCCGCACAGCTCGTCCTCCTCGCGCTGCCCGTGGTCCTCATAGCCTTCTTACCGCTCTACCTGGACGCCGTCATCCGACGCTTGTGGGCATCCATCGCGATCAGCGCCATGGGCGCACTGTCAGGACTCCTGTCCACGATCGTCACCCCCACAGAACGCGCCGAGGCCTGGTTAGCCATCGAACCACTGCCGTGGCTCATCGGTAGTGCCCTGATCATGGTGATCCTCTCCCTCAGGAGTACCTTCTGGGCGCCGCTGACCACACCCGAGGACGGGATCACGGATCCGATCACCGGGAAGAACGACAGCACCACACTGGGTGCAAAGGTCTTCGTTCAGATCACCAACTGGCTCTTCCCCCTCCTCATGCTGCCCATGATCGCCATCGCACTCACGCTTCGCTAACCCCCCACCACACCGATCATCCGTAGTAGGGACTGTCTGAATAACGGTGTGTGAGGGTCCGGCCTGATCCGAAAGGAGATGGCCGTGAAAGACTTCACGACCGAAGCAACAGAGACGATGATCGATCCTGTGACAGGAGAAATCATCGACCAGAA
>NZ_LGIU01000061.1 GCF_001187915.1 Arthrobacter sp. RIT-PI-e
CGGGACTGTGGATTTAACGGTGTTTCTGGCCTGACGCGTCGCGCGTGAGCGTGGCGGGAAAGGGGCCGTCATGACGACACTGGATGTTGTGAGTCCGAAGAAAGAATCGAACGAGGATCGGTCCGCGGAAGCGGCTGCTGCAGCGGAGCTCGTGCGCCTGGCCAAGGAACAAGGCCTGGCACTGACCGGTCCTGACGGACTGCTGAAGCTGTTCACGAAGAACGTGCTCGAGACAGCCCTGAATGAGGAGCTCACCGAGCATCTCGGGCACGAGAAGCATCGCCCTGACCCTGACCGCACGTCGGGCAATGTCCGTAACGGGACGCGACCGAAGACCGTGCTGACACCAAGCGACCGGGGAGGTCACGATCGAGGTCCCTCGGGATCGCGACGGTTCTTTCGAACCGCAGATCGTGAAGAAACGACAACGCCGCCTGAACGGGGTCGAGGAAGTCGTGTTGTCGTTGTACGCCAACGGCCTCACGACAGGTGAGATCAGCGCTCACTTCGCTCAGATCTACGGTGCATCCGTCTCCAAGGAGACGATCTCCCGCATCACGGACAAGGTCGTTGAGGAAATGAACGAGTGGTCCGCGCGGCCCTTGAACGAGGTATACGCGGCGATCTTCATTGTCCCCCACGTCGTGGGAGGTACCCTCATCGATCGTGGTCAAGATCCGTGATGGGCAGGTAGCGAACCGCCCCATTTACGCGGCGATCGGCGTCAGCCTGGCAGGTGAGAAGGATGTCCTGGGTCTATGGGCCGGCACCGGTGGAGAGGGGGCGAAGTTCTGGATGAGCGTCCTGACCGATATTCGTAATCGCGGTGTGAAGGATACGTTCTTCCTGGTCTGCGACGGGTTGAAGGGGCTGCCCGAGGTGGTGTCGAACGTCTGGCCGCTGACAACAGTGCAGACGTGCGTGATTCACCTGATCCGGAATACTTTCAAGCTCGCCTCGAAGCAGCATTGGGACGGCATCAAACGTGCGATCAAACCGATCTATTCGGCGCCCAACCCTACGGCCGCGAGGGTCGCGCTTGATGAGTTCACCGAGCTGTGGGGCACCAGATACGGGGCGATCGTGAGGTTGTGGGAGAACGCGTGGGAGGAGTTCATTCCATTCCTGGACTACGACCTCGAGATCCGTAAGGTGATCTGCTCCACGAACGCGATCGAGTCGTTGAACGCCCGATACCGACGAGCCGTCCGGGCTCGCGGGCATTTCCCGACAGAGCAGGCCGCATTGAAGTGCCTGTATCTTGTCACCAGATCCCTTGACCCGACAGGTACGGGACGAGCCCCATGGACGATGCGCTGGAAGCCCGCGCTGAACGCGTTCGCCATCACCTTCGCTGACCGCTGGCCGGCTGCGGAAACCTACTAAATGAAAACG
>NZ_LGIU01000073.1 GCF_001187915.1 Arthrobacter sp. RIT-PI-e
GGGACTGTCTGAATAACGGTGTGTGAGGGTCCGGCCTGATCCGAAAGGAGATGGCCGTGAAAGACTTCACGACCGAAGCAACAGAGACGATGATCGATCCTGTGACAGGAGAAATCATCGACCAGAAAGAGCTCGCCGAGCAGCTACTCGCCCAGGCCAAGGAGCAGGGTGTGAGCCTTGTCGGGCCGGGTGGGCTATTGAACCAGCTCACGAAGAACGTCCTCGAAACCGCGTTGGACGCCGAGCTGACAGAGCACCTCGGACACGAGCACGGGCAGACACCGATCGCGGCGAACATGCGCAACGGCACGCGGTCGAAGACGGTGCTGACCGAGATCGGCCCCGTCGAGATCGAGGTGCCGAGGGACCGGG
This sequence comes from Arthrobacter sp. RIT-PI-e, assembly GCF_001187915.1. Lineage (GTDB taxonomy): Bacteria > Actinomycetota > Actinomycetes > Actinomycetales > Micrococcaceae > Arthrobacter_D. Next base: position 373 of record NZ_LGIU01000073.1, read on the forward strand.
ACGGGTCGTTCGAACCGGTGATCGTGCCCAAACGCAAACGACGCCTGGACGGCATCGACGAGATCGTCCTCTCCCTCTCCGCCCGCGGATTGACGACCGGTGAGATCGCCGCGCATTTCGAGGAGGTCTACGGGGCGAGAGTCTCCAAGGACACCATCAGTCGAATCACGGAGAAGGTCGCCGGTGAACTGGCCGAGTGGGCTTCCCGGCCGCTGGATCCGCTCTACCCGGTCCTTTTCGTGGACGCGATCGTGGTGAAGGTCCGGGACGGGCAGGTCCGGAACACCCCGTTCTACGTGGTCATGGGCGTCACCACGAACGGGGAACGCGACATCCTCGGGATCTGGGCCGGCGACGGAGGCGAAGGTGCCAGGTTCTGGCTGCAGGTCTTCTCCGAGCTGAAGAACCGCGGTGTTGAGGACGTCCTCATCGCGGTCTGCGACGGGCTCAAGGGCCTACCGGAGGCAATCACGACGACGTGGCAGCGGACGGTCGTTCAGCAGTGCGTGGTGCACCTGATCCGCAACAGCTTCCGCTACGCCGGCCGCCAACACCGCGACGGGATCGTCAGAGCCCTCAAACCGGTTTACACGGCTCCGTCCGAGGCTGCGGCGAAGGACCGGTTCGAGGAGTTCACAACTGAGTGGGGTGCCCGGTATCCGGCGATCGTGAAGCTCTGGGAATCCTCCTGGGCGGAATTCGTACCCTTCCTCGAATACGACGTGGAAATCCGTCGGGTCATCTGCACGACGAATGCGATCGAGTCGATCAACGCCCGCTACCGGCGGGCTGTCAGAGCCCGCGGGCACTTCCCCAACGAGGCCGCAGCCCTAAAGTGTCTTTACCTCGTCACCAGGTCTCTTGACCCGACCGGCGGCGGCAGAGCACGCTGGGTCATGAGGTGGAAGCCCGCCCTGAACGCGTTCGCGATCACCTTCGCAGGACGCTTCGAGAAGACCAACTACTAATGAAAACGCCGGACCCCACACACCGTTTATCGGACAGACCC
>NZ_LGIU01000002.1 GCF_001187915.1 Arthrobacter sp. RIT-PI-e
TGGGGTTGCCCGCAAGTTGTGGACAGTTGATCAGGCGGCTTATGCCGGCTGAGCTTTATTGCTGGCGAGTAATTGCTCGTGTTCTATTGGCGTGGTGTAGCCCAGGGCCGAGTGGAGTCGGGAGCGGTTGTAGAACTCCTCGATCCAGCATCCGGTTTCACGGATTGCCTCTTGCCTGGTTGCCCACCGGCGCCGGTCGTAGAACTCAGTCTTCAGGGTCGACCAGAAAGATTCCTGCATCGCGTTGTCCCAGCACACGCCTGTCCGCCCGACAGACTGCCTGATACCCAGTTGGGAGCAGGCGGCGTTGAGCTGGGACGAGGTGTACTGAGCGCCCCGGTCGGCATGGAACACGACCCCGGCCGGGTCGTAACCACGCAGAACGTAAGCCATGCGCAATGCCCGCTCCACCAAGCTGGTGGTTTGGGCCGAGTCCATTGCCCAACCAATCACGCGCCGGGAACAGGCATCCCTGACAGCACACAAATACACCCAGCCTTCACCGGTGCGCAGGTAGGTGATGTCCGAGATCCAGACCGCATTCAACTCGCCGGTGTCCCACTTCCTGGCCACCAGATCCGGAATCGAATGCACCCGCACCTCACCAATCGGCGCTACCGGCCGGAATCGCCGTGGCGAAATCCCTTCCAGTCCCTGCCGGCGCATCGAGGCGGCTACGGTCTTCCGGTCAATACCGGTCCCGTTCCTGGCCAACACGGCCTGCACCCGCGGCGCCCCATAGATCCCGGTCGAATCTGCGTAAGCCCTGCGTACCATGGCGTCCAACTCTGCCCGCTTTGCCATCCTCGCCGGTGATGCTGACTCACAGCGCCGGCGCCAAGCGTAGAACCCGGAGCGGGACACCCCCAAGAGCCGGGCCATCCGCTGGACCGGATAGTTAGCCTTCTCGGACTCCATCAGTTCGAAGCATTCCGATTCTGCTGCTTGGAGGCGAAGAAGGCTGCGGCTTTTCCCAGGAACTCGTTGTCCATCCGTAATTGCGTGTTCTCCCGGCGCAAACGCTCTAGCTCAGACTTCTCCGACTCAGCCGCCGCGAACTCCTCAGGAGCCGCCAACCGTGCCCGTTCCCGGGCAACCCACCGGCCCAGTAATTGCTCGCCCAAGCCCAACTCCCGGGCCACCGGCGCTACCGGTCTGCCCGTATCAATGACAGGGCGCGCCCCCCCCCGCCGATACTCCGGAGTGAATTTACGTCGTGTCGTGCTCACAGGAACACCTTCCCGCAGAATCCCAAAATCCCGCTACTTCAGGTGTCCACCAACAGAGGTTAACCCCA
>NZ_LGIU01000009.1 GCF_001187915.1 Arthrobacter sp. RIT-PI-e
CGGCCGAGCGGCACGCTTTCGAGACCGCCCTGATGCACATCATCGAGGGATCCGGTCAGTTGGAGCAGGACGACGCCCTCCTCGACGCCTGGGACCAAGCGCACCCGCCCAAACACACCGATGAGGCGCCAGCGCCCAAGCCGGCAGAAATCTCCCGCATCAAGAGCGCGGCGGAAGTCATCCGCAGCATGCCCTACGACCTCTCCCCAGCTCGCTTGCGCTGTATGGAATTAGCGGCCCAACTCGACGCACCGAAAAACCCAGCGCCCTAAGCACGACCTGCGACCCCGGCCCTCATGCGACCGTAGCCGGCCACCACCCGGGTAACCATCCACCTACCAGGCATAGACAAGCTCAGACCCAAGGGCTTCTATACGAACCAGTTCACGGCCCGAACTCGTCGTCCGGTCGATCGGTACTTAGTGTCAATGCCCGGGTCAGTGAGCCACAGGCGCAAGCAACGAAAGCCCAACCAAGTAGCAGAACACCACGGTACGTCCAGGACTCACCAAGGCCTTCAAGCAGATACGTGCGACCTGCGAAGATCAGGACAGCACCAATCAAGCACACACCGGTGACCACGAACCAGAAAAAGTTACGTCGAAGCACCACGACCCCCCACTCATGCTCGGACACGGTCAGCCTACACACGCCGGACCCGGTACCCCGCTCAACGCTCACCCGGACCGCACGATCACCTACCCGCGAGTGCCCCCCTCTACCCGGGAACCACGACAGAAGGAAACAGCCATGCGATCACGCCCAACAACACTCCTGGGTTCTGCACTTCTGCTCCTCGGAGCCCTGAGCATCACCGGCTGCGACGATACGCAGCTACCCCAAATACCAGGTGTGGAAGAACAAGATACAGAGAACCAGGAGGACAGCGGAGATCAGGACGACGGCGACGACGACGAGGAACAGGACGCGGAACAGGACACTGAAGGTGGGGAAGAGGACGAATAGACGGACACCCGGCTAGGAAGATAGAGGCGGGAAGCCGTAAAACCCACAATCCCGATCGCTGAAGGGGGTCTGTCTCAGTAACGGTGTTTCTGACGTTTTCATTTAGTAGGTTTCCGCAGCCGGCCAGCGGTCAGCGAAGGTGATGGCGAACGCGTTCAGCGCGGGCTTCCAGCGCATCGTCCATGGGGCTCGTCCCGTACCTGTCGGGTCAAGGGATCTG
>NZ_LGIU01000028.1 GCF_001187915.1 Arthrobacter sp. RIT-PI-e
TCGATGGTAGTTGTAGTGGATGTTCCAGGTGGTAATCGCGTTGGTGCGCTGTGCTTCTGAGGTCCACTCGCGGGCGTAGAGGAGCTCTTCGGCGAGGGTGCGGTTGTAGCGTTCGACTTTCCCGTTGTGCTTGGGCGTGTGGGGCCGGATCCGCTGGTGGCGGGCCGCGGTCGCCAGAATGGTGCGGGTAAAGTTCCTGGCCCGGTAGTTGGACCCGTTATCGGTCACGACGCGGGTGATGCGGTGAACGCCATGGGCGGCGAGAAACGCCCTCGCCCGGGCCCAGAACCCGATCGTCGTCGCCGCTGTCTCGTTCGGTAGGGCCTCGGTGTATGCCAGGCGGGAGAAACCGTCCACAGCCGAGTGCAGATACACGTACCCGGCCCGGACACCCCTGGTTCTACCTGCTGCTTTGGCCCGGTCGACGGCCTTCGCGGCATCCGAGCCCCGCCCGTGGATCCGCTAACCGCCTCCGTCGGGGATCCGTCCGACCTTCTTCACGTCCAGGTGGACCATGTGGCCGGGGTACCGGGCGGTGATCCTGTTGCTGGTGCGGTTCGTGGCGCCGGTGGGGTCGATGTCCCTTCGGCGGCTGATCCCGAGCCGGCGTAGCCACCGGGCCACCGTGACCGGTGAGATCCGGACGCCGTCCCGGACGAGCTCAAGGTGGATCTGCCGTGCCGTCCACTTGTGCTCCCGGCGCAGGACTTCGATCCGGGCCACCACCGCCTCGGGGATCTGGGTCGGGCTGGTGTGAGGCGCGCTCGAGCGGTCTATCAGACCAGCCTCACCGAGGGCTTGGTACCGGTGCACCCACTTCGTCACGGTCTGGCGGGCTACCCCGGCTTCTGCGGCCACGTGGGCTACCGGTCGGTGTTGGCAGCGTTCGACCAGACGGTATCTTCCGGCAGGGGTCAGCGGGGCATTAGCGTGGGTCATGAGGGGTAGGTCCTTCGCGCGGATGGGTTGTAGAGGTACTTCCATCCTGCGCTCGGGGACCTACCCCTTTCGCACGCTCACACCACCTGGCGCGTTAGCAACGTCATGACCCACAACA
>NZ_LGIU01000045.1 GCF_001187915.1 Arthrobacter sp. RIT-PI-e
GCGGGTTCGCGGCCGGGGGGGCCACCGCCCGGGGGTCCTGGTAGAGGCGTGCCCGACCCTCGGCGCCCTCGGCGGCCCGCCCGACGACGGGCAGCGGCTCGACGGCGAGCGGCCCGAGCCGGCGGCCCCGCCAGAGCATCGCGAGGACCGCGCAGACCAGCAGCCACAGCAGCAGCACGTCGAGCCAGTCGGGCAGCAGGGTCATCGGGTCGATTCCCTCACCGGTCGCGACGACGTCCGCGCTCGTCGGCTCCACCCAGACGAGGGTGGGTGAGGAACCCAGCGCGGTGAGAGCGAGCGCGGCGCTGCCCGCCTCCGTGACGGAGCGGTTGGAGAGGATGCCGGGTGCACCGAGGACGGCGACGCTGCCGTCCTCGTTCGTGACGTAGAGCCCGCCGGAGGCGTCCTCGAGCTCGACGCCGAAGCACTCCACCGGACCGGAGTACGCGGTACCTCCCGCCGCGGGGAGGGACCCGGCGGCGGTCGCGGCGACGTCGTCGCACCCCGCCTCCAGGGCGCCGGCGTCCGCGACGTCCGGGGGCACGGGGCCCACCACGTCGAAGTCCTCCTCGAGGGCGAGCAGCTGCCGCGAGGCCGGGGCGGCGAGGACGGTCCGCTCGGCGCCGGCCACGAGTTCCTGCACCTGGTCGGCGCTCAGGTAGCCCCGCGCGTCGTTCAGGAACACGGTGGCGGGCCCGTCGTCGAGGACCGCGAGGGCCTCCGCGAAGCTCGCGGGGCGCAGGACGTCCACGCCCTGCGCGGAGAGCACCTCGGCCACCGCGCGAGCACCTTCCGGCGCGGGATTGCCGGGGGAGAGCGGGGCGTCGTCCTCCGCGGAGCCCGGGAGCAACCCGATCACCACGATGAACGCGAGGACGGCCGCGCCGATCACGAGCGGGCGGGCGCGCAGTGCGCGGGACCGCACGGTGGTCCCCACGCTCCCGCCGTCGCCCATCACCTCGGTACTCCCGTCCCCGGGCCTGCTCCTCGATGCCGATGTCGATGCCGACATCGGTCCGGGCCCGGGGGTCTCCTGCTTCCCGCTCACCGGGGAGCCGCCATCGTGGTGGTGTCGAGGGACCGGCCCGGGCGCTCCGCGGACGCCGCGGTGTCCACGGCCACGGCGCGCCGGTGGTCCTCGGCGCTCGCCTGCCCGCTGCCGTACCGGGTCTCGTCGAACAACCCGGTGAGCCGGCGGATCTCGGGTGCGAGGGCCGGGAACACCGCACCGAGCTGCACGCCGGCCTCGGCCGCGGTCCGGCCGGGCTGTTCGTCGAGCACCAGGCGTTCCTCCGCCGTCCTGATCAGTGCCCGCAGGGTCTCGGCCACTGCGGAGTTCCAGTCCCCGGTGGCGGCGAACCCGGAGGCGCGGGTGCGGTGCTCGGCCGCCGAGTACCGTCCGCCGTCCTCGAACACGGCGGTGCCGGTGGTCCTGCCGCGTGCGTTCAGCCGCGGCTTGACGAGCAGGACGGCGATCAGGACCACCAGGGCGGCGCCGATCGCGAGGACCACCGTGCCCGGGCCCGCGCCGAGACCGGTCAGGCCGTCGAGGAACTCCCCGATGCTCCGCAGGACGCCCTCGATGACGCGTTCGAGGAGATTCGGCTGCGCGTCGAGATAAGGGGTCTTGGCGAGTTCCTCGTCGAGGAGCCGCCGCGCCTCGGCGGCGTCGGGTGCGAGGAGCACGATGCCCCCGGGGCCCACGGGCGCCGCCGGTCCCGGGACGGCGGGGGCGCAGCCACCGCGGGTCCGTCCGGTGCCCGAAGGAGCCGGTACCACCGGGCACGATGTCCGGGTCGCCTGCTCCCGCCTGCTCGTGCTCGCGCATCAGGACGACGTCGAACCCCTCGCGCCGGATCCGCAGGTCCACGTAGAGCAGGGAGGTCACCCCGGACTGGAAGGCGTAGCCGATGGCGGTGAACAGGGCGGTGACGGCCTGGGTGGCCAGGAGGACCGGGAGGGAGTCCAGCACGTCCGCCGAGGTCGACGGGGAGGCGCTGAAGCTGAAGAGGAGGGACACCACGAAGGTCAGCGGCACCGAGATGACCGAGGTGATGATCGAGGTGATCACGGCGGTCAGCAGGACGATGCCGAAGGTGCGCCACCAGTTGCCGCGCGTGAGGACCCACGAGCGTCTCACCGACGCCCAGGGCCCCGTCCGCTCCAGCATCAGGGTGGCGGGCGCCACCACGAGCTTGACGCTCGTCCAGACGAGGACCGCCACCGCACCGAGGGCCAACGGGATGATCACGAGGGCCGAGTAGGTGTCGAGCCCGATGACCGCGAGCACCGAGATGCCCACGAGCAGGACGAGCAGCACGAGACCCGCGCCGAGGGCCAGGAGGCCGAACCCGAACAGCGCGAGGATCCGTCCTCGCGCCAGCCGCCACGCCTGGCCGAAGGAGGTCCGCTGACCGATCACCGAGCGGGCGATCGGGATCACGAGGACACCCTGCAGGAGCAGGAGGGCCACGGCGGAGACCACCGAGGTCACGGAGGCGAAGGTCCCGAGGCTCGCCAGCGCCCCGATGACGTTCTCCGTGGAGGGGTTCGGATCCTCGAACACCGCGAAGGAGGACGTCAGGGTGCCCAGCATGAGGACCACCACCACCCCGAGCACCGCCTGCAGCAGGATCGCGATGCCGAAGGTGGCCAGGGGGTTCTTCCGGCAGGCATGGAACGCACCGTCGAGGATCTCCCCGAGGCCGAGCGGCCGCAGCGGGATGACGCCGGGTTTCGGGGGCGCCTGGTACCGCCCACCCGGGAAGGGCGGGTGACCGTGGGGACCGGGACCGGCCGAGGGGGAACCGAACGGACCCCCCTGCTGCCCCGGGGGCGGCCCGCCCGCGGACGGGCCGTAGGGCGGAGGTCCCGGCCGGGCCGGGGCGCCGCCGTACCGTTCCCAGGGGTTCACCGGCCAGGGGGGCGTGCCGGTTACGGGGCCGCGAGGCTCCTGGTCGGAGCCCTCCTGCCCGGTCCGTCCCTGCCCCGGGATCCCTGCCCCACCCGGTCGGGTGCCCGGGGACTGCCAGGGCGACGGCGAGCGCGGTGCCGGGTCGTCGGGTGTCCCGGCTCCGCCGTCGGGCGTGCCGTCCTGCGGCTGATGACTCATGGCGTCCCTCCGGTCGAGTCCGTGGGACCCGCACGAGCATCGTCCCCACCTGCATCCTAGTGAGGAATCCGCCCGTTCCGGGGCAGCGCACGCGGGCCGGACCGCGCGCGGCCGGCTCCGGTGGTGTCCCGACACCCCGTGGCGGGCGCAGCGGGGGCAATGGGACTTTGTGCCCTCGATGCGCCAGTATGAGGGGATGAAGGCTCGCATACTGGTCATCGACGACGACCAGGCCCTGTCCGAGATGATCGGCATCGTCCTCAGGAACGACGGCCTGGACCCCGTGTTCTGCGCGGACGGTGCAGCCGCGCTCGAGACCTTCCGCTCGACCGGTCCGGACATCGTGCTGCTCGATCTCATGCTCCCGGGTCTCGACGGCATCGAGGTGTGCCGCCAGATCCGCGGCGAGTCCGACGTCCCCATCGTCATGCTGACCGCGAAGTCGGACACCTCCGACGTGGTCCGCGGCCTGGAGTCGGGCGCCGACGACTACGTCCCCAAGCCCTTCAAGCCCGCCGAGCTCGTGGCGCGCGTCCGGGCCCGGCTGCGTCCCGCCGAGTCCAGGGCGCCCGAGACCCTCCGGATCGGCGAGGTGAGCATCGACGTCGCCGGTCACGAGGTCACCCGGGCCGGTGGTGAGCGGGTCTCGCTGACGCCCCTGGAGTTCGACCTCCTGGTGGCCCTCGCACGGAAGCCCTGGCAGGTGTTCACCCGTGAACTGCTCCTGGAGCAGGTGTGGGGGTACCGTCACGCCGCCGACACCCGGCTGGTCAACGTGCACGTCCAGCGGCTGCGCTCGAAGATCGAGCGGGACCCCGAGGCACCGGAGATCGTCCTGACCGTCCGCGGCGTCGGCTACAAGGCCGGTCAGGGCTGATGACCGGGAGCGCGCGGAGCCGCGCTCGCGCCGAGACACCCGTTACACCTGACGCACCCGCAGGCAGTGCCGCGTCCGCGGCGACGGCGCACGACGTCGCGATCGACGCAGCCGCGCCCGACGCCGGGGCTCCGGTGACCGCTCCGCCGTCGCACGGGGTACGCGCCTCCCTCGGATCCCTGGCGAGCCGCTGGCGCCGGTCCCTGCAGTTCCGCACGGTGGTGGCCACCATGCTCCTGACCTCGGTGTCCTTCGTGGCCGTGGGCGGCGTGCTGTCCAACCAGATCGCGAGCGCCCTCTACGACCAGCGGTTCGAGCAGTTCCGCACGGAGGCCACCGAGCTGCTCCTGGCGCAGCGACTGGTGTTCGAGAACTCCTCGGCCACCACCCGGGACACCGTCACCCGGCTCGCCCTCGACTCGCTCACCTCCCTGGCCGATCCGGAGACGGACGCACCCCGCCAGTCCATCCTGGTCCCGGCGCCGGGCAACGAGGGGTACGTCCCCACCCTGACCAGCCAGGACGGTGCCACGGTCTCCCTGCTGCCCAAGGACCTGCGTGCGGCCGTGGACGCGGGGTCGGACGTGTACTGGGCGCCCGTCTCCATCCCCGTGATCGCCGACGGCGCACTCCGGGCCCCCGGCGTCGCGTTCGGTACCGAGGTGGAGCTGCCGCCGGACCAGCGGCCCTACGAGCTGTACGTGTACTACGACCTGTCCTCGATGCAGGCCACGCTGGACTCCATCCACCGGGTCCTGTGGACCGTGGGCGTGGCCCTCCTGCTCGTCATCGGGGCGATCGCCTGGTACGTCACGCGCAGCGTCGTCCAGCCGGTCAGCTACGCCGCCTCCGTCTCCGAGAAGCTCGCCGCCGGTCAGCTCGAGGAGCGCATGGAGGTGCGCGGCGAGGACGAGGTGGCACGTCTCGCGGCGTCGTTCAACCGGATGGCCGGCAGCCTCCAGGACCAGATCACCCAGCTCGCGGAGCTGTCGCAGATGCAGCAGCTCTTCGTCTCGGACGTCTCCCACGAACTGCGGACCCCCCTGACCACGGTACGGATGGCCGCGGAGGTGCTGCACGACGCCCGTGCGGACTTCGACCCGATCAACAAGCGGTCGGCCGAGATCCTGTACGACCAGGTGGAGCGCTTCGAGGCCCTGCTGGCCGACCTGCTCGAGATCTCGAGGTTCGACGCCGGCGCGGCCGTCCTCGAAGCGGAATCGGTGGACCTCGTGCAGCTCGTGCAGCACGCGCTCGACGGTGCCCGGCCGCTGGCGGACCGCCTCGGCTCCGAGCTGCGGATCGTCTCGGAGGGAGCCCGGTGCATCGTGGACGCGGACTCCCGCCGGATCGACCGCATCCTGCGGAACCTGGTGGTGAACGCGCTCGAGCACGGGGAGTCGCGGCCGGTGGAGGTGCACATCGCGTGCGGCCCGGATGCCGCCGCCGTCGCCGTGCGCGACCACGGCATCGGGATGACGCCGCTCCACGCCTCCCGGGTGTTCGACCGCTTCTGGCGGGCGGACCCGGCGCGTGCCCGGACCACCGGGGGGAGCGGTCTCGGTCTCTCGATCGCCACGGAGGACGCCCGGCTCCACGGCGCCTGGTTGGAGGCGTGGGGGACGCCCGGTGAGGGCGCCTGCTTCAGGCTCACCCTGCCACGACAGCAGGGCGTCGAGCTGACCTCGTCGCCGATGGCACTCCCGCCACGGGGCGGAGACGTCCGGCCGGAGGGTGCACGGCCCGACACCGATGCAGACGCCGGCGCTGACGCCGATACCGGCGGCGTCGCGAGGACGGAAGGAGAGGGCCGTGCGCACGGATGATCCGAGGCGACCCCGGACGTCCGCGTCCGCGCGGTCGTGGCTGACCGCACTCCTGGTGGTACTGATCGTGGTGCTGACGGGGTGCTCCACCATCCCGTCCCGGGGCCCGGTGGGCACGATCCCCGCGAGCGACGGTGAGGCGGCCCCGATGGCGCCCGCGTTCAGCCCCGCCGGACCGGCGGCCGGCTCGAGCCCCCAGAGCATCCTCCGCGACTTCATCACGGCCGGTACCGGTGCCGGTGACGGGTACAGCGTGGCGCGGCAGTTCCTCTCCCCGTCGGCCGCGCTCAGCTGGCGCCCCGAGGAGCGGATCGTGGTGTTCTCCGAGTTCCGTGTGGAGCAGCGTGAAGCGGCGGACAGGTTCCAGATCCAGCTCGAGACCACGGGGATCGTGGACGCCCGGGGCATCCGGACCGACAGCGCCGAGGCCTCCACCGAGACGATCAACGTGGGCATGGTCCAGGTCGACGGCGAATGGCGGATCGACGACCTGCCCGACGGCATCATGCTGCTGCAGAGCAGCGCACAGGATCTGCTGATCCCGCGCAACCTCTACTTCTACAGCAGCAACTACGAGTACTGGGTGCCCGACGCCCGCTGGTTCGTCCGGCGCACCGGTGTGACCGCGCGCATCCTCAGCGCCATGCTGACCGGCCCCGCCCCCTACCTGCAGGGGGCGGTGACCAGCGCGTTCCCCGAGGGGGTCACCCTCGCACGGGACTCCGTCCCGATCACCTCCGGGCGGGCCTCGGTGGAGCTGTCCCCGGAGGTCCTCGAGAACGCCACCAGTCTGCGTCTCCAGCAGATGGACCAGCAGCTGCTGACCAATCTGCTTGGGCTCAACGACGTGACGTCGGTGGAGATGACGAGCGGGCAGCCGATCGACCTCGGGGCGACCTCGGCGGAACTCGTGGTGCCCGAGCTCACGCCCGACGTCGGTGGTGAGCAGGTGGCGGTGGCCGGCAAGGAACTCGTGCGGGTCCGCAACGGGGCCGTGGTGCCCATCGACGGGCTGCCGTCGGTGTCCGAGTTCGACCCCAGGGACCCGGCGACGGCCGGCTCCGGCAGTGCCTACGCCTTCCTGGACGCCGACCGCACCTCGCTGTTCGTGACGGCCCCGGAGAGCGAGGCACGCGCCGTCGTCGAGGGCCGTGCGCTCACGCAGCCCTCGTTCGACCCGGGCAACTGGGTCTGGACGGCACGGACGGCGGGGGACCGCAGCGAGATCCTCACGGTCCCCCCGGGAGGGGACGAGGAGAACGCCGTGGTCCTGACCCCGGGGTGGTTGGGCGATCGCACCGTCCGCGAGGTCCGCGTCTCGCGCGACGGCTCCCGTGCCCTGCTCGTCACGGACCGTGCAGGGGTGGGCGAGGTGCTGCTCAGCGGGATCATCCGCTCGGCCGAGGGTGTGCCGCAGACGCTCACCTCCCCCCTCGTCGTCCCCACGGACGGGAGCATCGACACCGCCAAGTGGGCCGGTCAGAGCGAGATCGTGGCATCGTCGGTGGGCGCGGGGGAGGCGGCCCCGATCGTCCTGCACCTGGACGGGGAGAGCGAGGAGATGGCGGGGCTCGAAGGTGTGCTCAACCTCAGCGCGGGCTCCGACGCCGAGAACACCTTCTACGCGCAGGTGGGCGGCACGCTGTACAAGCGGATCGGCAACAGCTGGGTGGACGCCCAGCTCGAGGTCGTCGATCCCGCGTTCCCCGGTTAGCGTCGTCCACATAGCAGGGGTGCGCCCGGGGTCCGCGTCGGTACCGTGATCCGCTGGGGGCATGCCCCGTGGTCGCCTCGCCGTCCTGCTCGACACCCTGGTGTTCGCGCGCCCCTACCAGCGGATCGAGCGTGCCCTCGGCGCCTTCGGCGCACTGCTCCTGCCGGCCTCGTGCGTGGTGTGCGGTGCCTGGGACACCTCGCTCTGCCCTGCGTGCCTCGCCGCCTTCCGGAGGGCCACGGTGCGTCCCTTCCGGGCGGAGGAGGGCGCGGAGTCGCTGCCCGACGTCCTGCTGCCGACGCCGCAGGTGGCAGGCGCCGCAGGGGCCGGGCAGGCGTGCTCAGGCGGTCCGCCGGGGGGGGGGCCGGGGCCCCGGGAAGCGCCGCCCCGCCGCCCGCGCCCCGGCCCGGGGTGGCGGCCGGGCGCTCCCACGGAGCCGTCCCCGCCGTCCTGCTGGCCTTCAAGAACCCCGGGCACGCGGACCTCGCGGCACCGGTGGCTGCCGCACTGGCGGGGGGGCCGCACCCGGCGATGTCCGCGCTCCCGCCCGGCGGAGGGCCGCCCCGCGGTCCCCGTCCGGCGCCCGTCCTGATCGTGCCCGTCCCCCCGCGGGGCCCCCCCCGGGGGAGGCGCGGCGTCGCCCCCCCGGCCTGCCGCGGGCCGGGTGGGGGAGGGCGGGGACCCTCCCCGCCGGGACCGGGCGGCTGCCCGCCGTGCAGCAGGTCCCGCCGCTGCACAGGGTCGCGGCTGCGTTGACGGAGGGTGACCCGGCGAGGAGTGTGCGGGCACTGCGGAGCGTGCTCCTCCCGGGACTGCAGGGAGGGCAGAAGGGCCTCGGCAGACGGCGCAGGCGCGCGCAGGTGGGTTCCTCGATGCGGCTCTCGCCGCGGGCCGGGGAGTCCCTGAGGGGTGTGCGGTGCATCGTCGTGGACGACGTCCTCACCACGGGTGCCACCCTCGGCGAGGTGCACCGGGGGCTGACCGGGGGCGGGGCGCGGGGGCTCGGGGCCGTGGTCGTCGCCGCGACCACCTCACCGGCCGGCGACGGGGCGGGAGGTCCCGGCGGGCGGGTCCCGGTGCCGACGCGGATGAGCAAAGTTCCGGTGTCCAATGGGTGAATAAAAGGAGGTGGTGAACTACCGTGAGGTACGGGTACCACACAGTGACGACACGTACCCGTCGGCGGTGGCTCAGCATTGCGCCCGGCCGCCGCCGTGTCACCTAGCGATGTGGAGAGCACCATGGAATTTGTGATCAGTGGCCGCAACCAGACGATCTCGGACCGTTTCCGCGAGTACGCGACGGAGAAGATCGACAAGGTCGAGCAGCTCGGCGACAAGGTGCAACGCATCGAGGCGAGAGTGACCAAGGAGGCCAGCGCGCGCAGGGCCGACACCTCGCTCACGGTGGAGCTCACGGTGCTGTGCAAGGGCCCGGTGATCCGCGCCGAGGCGCAGGCGGCGGACAAGTTCGCGGCCTTCGATCTCGCCTACGGGAAGCTCCTGGAACGCCTGCGGCGTGCGCGGGACCGCCGCAAGGTGCACCACGGACGGCACACGCCGGTGGCCGTGGGCGTGGCCACCGCGGATCTCGCCCCCGCCGATCCCGTCCAGCCGCTCTACCTCGCCACCACGTCACAGGAGCCGACGCCCGAGCCCACGGACACCACCGATCCCACGGACGTCGACGCCTACTCGTCGCCGGACGACATCCCCGCAGGCGACTCCCCGGTGCTCATCCGGCGGAAGGTGTTCTCGGGCACGCCCATGACGCTCGACGACGCCGTGGACAACATGGAACTCGTGGGACACGACTTCTACCTCTTCGTCGACTCGACCACCGGTGCCCCGTCCGTGGTCTACCGGCGGCAGGGCTGGACCTACGGTGTCATCACGCTCGACACCGACGGCGCCGAGGAGTCGCAGGCGGAACTGCTGGCCTACCGCGCCACCGCGGACGCCACGGTCTAGACACGACGGTCCGGACGCCACGGTCCGGACGCCACGGTCCGGACCCCCGGCCCGACTCCAGCCTCACAGCGAGAGCCCTCCGGCGAGGAGCCGGGACCGGACCACGATCGGACGGCTGCCCCCGCACCCTGTGCGGGGGCAGCCGCACGTAGGAGACCATGCCGAACCCCACCGTGCCGAACCTCACCCTGGCCCAGGCCCGGCGCCTCGCGCTCGCGGCCCAGGGCCTGCACCTCCCGCGCCGTCGCTCGGAGCCGTCGCAGCGCGCGGTGGCCGCCACCGCCGGGCACCTGCAGGTCCTGCAGATCGACTCCGTCAACGTGCTGGCCCGCTCCCACTACCTCCCCCCCTTCTCACGGTTGGGCTCCTACGACACCGCTCAGCTCGACGCCCTCTCCGAGCGGGCACCGCGCGGACTCGTCGAGTACTGGGCGCACGAGGCCAGCCTCGTGCCACCCGAGCTCTTCCCGCACCTGCGGGTCTGGCAGCGCCGCACCTGGATGGGTGCCTCCGGTCTCCCGGCCGAGCAGCGGATGCCGCTGGAGGCCGCCGTGCTGGAGCTCCTCGCACAGGGGGAGCCGCTGACCGCCCCGAGCATCCGACGCCGGGGGGGCGGGGACCCGGCGCGGCCCCAGGAAGGATGGGGCTGGCGCTGGACGGCGGTCAAACGGGTGCTCGAGGGACTGTTCGCCCGCGGGGAGATCGGATCCGCCGGGAGGACGGCCTCGTTCGAGCGGCTCTACGCGCCGATCGTCGACGTCCTCCCGGATCCGGCGCTCGCGGCCGCGGCGCCGGATCGTGACGAGGCCCTCGACGTGCTCGCCGAACGCGCCGCGAGTGCGCTCGGTGTGACCTCCGCCCGCTCGGTGGCCGACTACTTCCGGACCCCCGTGCGCGAGACCCGCGCCGCCCTGGACCGTCTCGTGGCCGCAGGCGTCCTGGAGTCCGTCGCGGTGGGTGATCTCGCAGAGCGCTGGTACCTCCACCCCGCGGTGACCCTGCCGCGCCGGGCGCGGGGGAGGGCACTGCTGAGTCCCTTCGACTCGCTCGTCTTCGAACGGGGCCGGTTGCAGGCCCTGTTCGGCTTCCACTACCGGATCGAGATCTATACCCCTGCCGAGCGCCGACTCCACGGCTACTACGTGCTGCCGTTCCTGCTGCGCGACGTGATGGCGGCGCGTGTGGACCTGAAGGCGGACCGTGCGGGCGGCCGTCTGCTGGTCCGCGCGAGTCATGCCGAACCCGGTGCGCCCGCGGACACCGCGGCGGAACTCGCCGACGAGCTGTTCCTGCTGGCGGGCTGGCTGGGCCTCGACGACGTCGTCGTGGAGGAGCGCGGAGATCTCGCTGCAGCGCTCTCCCTCCGGGTGCGCACGCTACCCTGAGCCCGGCCGCGCCGGGCGGCGGGAACCACCTCGGCGTCCCGTACGTCGACGTACACTAGACACGCCATCTTCGGCAGCAGCAGATTGGGAGCGAAAACCAGTGCCATCACTTCTCGAACGAGTCCTCCGCACCGGCGACAAGAAGACACTGAAGCGGCTCCGGAACTACGCCGACGCGATCAACATCCTCGAGGACGAGTTCCGGGAGATGTCCGACGACGAGCTGCGGGGCGAGACGGACCGCCTGAAGAAGAGGTACACGGACGGGGCGACCCTCGACGAGCTCCTGCCCGAGGCGTTCGCCGCCGTGCGGGAGGCCTCCGCGCGCACGCTCGGCCTGCGCCACTTCGACGTCCAGCTGATGGGCGGGGCCGCATTGCACCTCGGCAACATCGCCGAGATGAAGACCGGCGAGGGCAAGACCCTCGTGGCCACCGCCCCGGCCTACCTCAACGCGCTGACCGGCAAGGGTGTCCACGTGGTCACCACCAACGACTACCTCGCCGAGTACCAGTCGGACCTCATGGGGCGCGTGTACCGCTTCCTCGGTCTGACCAGCGGCTGCATCCTCTCGAAGCAGGATCCCGCCACCCGTCGCGAGCAGTACGCGGCGGACATCACCTACGGCACCAACAACGAGTTCGGGTTCGACTACCTCCGCGACAACATGGCCTGGAGCGCCGCCGAGCTGGTCCAGCGCGGCCACAACTTCGCCGTGGTCGACGAGGTGGACTCCATCCTCATCGACGAGGCCCGCACACCGCTGATCATCAGCGGGCAGGCCTCGGGTGACGTGAACCGCTGGTACAACGAGTTCGCGAAGGTGGTCAAGAAGCTCACCGTCGAGACCGACTACGAGGTGGACGAGAAGAAGCGCACCGTCGGCGTGCTGGAGGACGGCATCGAGAAGGTCGAGGACTACCTCGGCATCTCCAACCTGTACGAGTCGGCGAACACGCCGCTGATCGGTTTCCTGAACAACGCCATCAAGGCCAAGGAACTGTTCAAGCGCGACAAGGACTACGTGGTGCTCAACGGCGAGGTCATGATCGTCGACGAGCACACCGGCCGTATCCTCGCCGGCCGGCGCTACAACGAGGGGATGCACCAGGCGATCGAGGCCAAGGAGGGGGTGGAGATCAAGGCGGAGAACCAGACCCTCGCGACGGTGACGCTGCAGAACTACTTCCGTCTCTACGACAAGCTCTCCGGCATGACGGGTACGGCCGAGACCGAGGCCGCGGAGTTCATGTCCACCTACAAGCTCGGCGTGGTCCCCATCCCCACCAACAAGGAGATGGCGCGGAAGGACCTCTCGGACCTCATCTACAAGAACGAGGTCGCCAAGTTCGACGCCGTGGTGAAGGACATCGCCGAGCGTCACGAGGAGGGCCAGCCGGTGCTCGTCGGGACCACGAGCGTGGAGAAGAGCGAGTACCTCTCGAAGCAGCTCGCGAAGATGGGCGTCCGCCACGAGGTGCTCAACGCGAAGAATCACGCGCGGGAAGCGGCCATCATCGCCCAGGCCGGGCGCAAGGGCGCCGTCACCGTGGCCACGAACATGGCGGGGCGTGGCACCGACATCATGCTCGGCGGCAACCCCGAGTTCAACGCGGTGGCAGCCATGGAGAAGCTGGGGCTGGACCCCGCGGAGAACGTCGAGGAGTACGAGGCGAAGTGGCCCGAGACCCTCGAGGCCGCGAGGCTGTCGGTGCGCTCCGAGCAGGACGAGGTCCGCGGACTCGGCGGGCTCTACGTCCTCGGGACCGAACGGCACGAGTCGCGCCGTATCGACAACCAGCTCCGTGGCCGCTCCGGCCGCCAGGGTGACCCCGGCAGGTCGCGCTTCTACCTCTCCCTGACCGATGACCTGATGCGACTGTTCAACTCCAGCGGCGCCGAGCGCATCATGAACAGCTCCACGATGCCCGACGACGTCGCCCTCGAGTCGAAGCTGGTCTCGAAGGCGATCGAGAACGCACAGGGCCAGGTGGAGGGGCGCAACGCCGAGCAGCGCAAGAACGTCCTGAAGTACGACGACGTCCTGAACCGCCAGCGCGAGGCCATCTACGGTGACCGCCGCAGGATCCTCGAGGGCGGGGACCTGCAGGAGAAGATCCAGTTCTTCCTCGAGGACGTGGTCACCGCCATGGTGGACGAGGCGACGGCCCAGGGGCACGGCGACGACTGGGACTACGAGCTGCTGTGGACGAACCTGCGGACGCTCTACCCGATCGCCCTCACCTCCGAGGAGGTCATCGAGGAGGCCGGCGGGACCTCCAGGGTCACCCGGGACTTCCTGCACCAGGAGATCCTCTCCGACGCGAAGCTCGCCTACCAGGCCCGTGAGGAGGCACTCGGCGAGCGCAACCTCCGTGAGCTGGAGCGACGCGTGGTCCTCTCGGTCATCGGGAGGAAGTGGCAGGAGCACCTCTACGAGATGGACTACCTCAAGGAGGGCATCGGTCTGCGTGCCATGGCGCAGCGTGACCCGCTCGTGGAGTACCAACGCGAGGGGTACATCCTCTTCCAGGCCATGATGGAGGCCATCCGTGAGGAGAGCGTGGGCTTCATCTTCAACCTCGAGGTGGAGGTCGCCGCCCCGGCGTCGACCGGGCTGCCCGGGGTGACCGACGGCCGCGGGCTCGTGCAGGCCCCCACCATCAAGGCGGCGGGCCTCGAGGCCCCCGCCCGGCCCGCTACGCTGAACTTCATCGCACCCAATGCGCAGGGCGAGGCGGAGATGCACGTGGAGCGTGACACGACCCAGCAGGCCGCCCCGGCCAAGGGGCGGAAGACCAGGAAGAAGTAATCACCCGATCTCCAGGGCGGTGACCCGCCACGCCCCGCGCCGTTGCTCGATCCGGAGAGCGACGGCGCGGACGCGTTTCTGGTCGAAGGCCACCACCGAGGCCTCGAACACGGTGTCACTGACCGCGCAGATCCGTGCGGAGCGGATGATCACGTGTCGGTGCGTGCTGACCGGCGTCCCTCCGCGGGGAGCGGGGGCCGCGGTGATGCACCGCACCAGGTTCGCCCGGAGCTGGAGCCGCTCGTAGCTCTCGGGGTCGAGCCAGCGGGCCAGTTGCTGGAGCGGACGCGAGCCCCCGAGCACCTCCAGTGCCCCCTGGGCCACCGACCTGGCGATGCCGGAGATGCGGTGGGACAGCTCCTCCCCGGCGAGGGCCGGCCGTGCCTCGCCGAGCGCCGGTCCGGGGTGCCGCGGGGTTGCCGGGGACGGCGCCGCGAGCGGTGGGACCACCGGGGGTGCAGCGGCGGTGCGGGCGCCGTCCTCGATCGTGTCGCTCCTGCGCAGGGCGGTCACCGTGGCGGGCCCTGCCTCAGGTGCCCGCGGGCTCGGCAGGAGGACCGGCCGCGGGGCGCCACTGACCTCGGCGAGGTGATGGAGCCGGGTTCGGCGGAGTTCTGTGACGGATGACATGGTGCTTCCTCTCGTGAGGTGGCGGGGATTCCTTCCCGGGGAGTGCCGGGAGGGCGCGCTGGAGGCGTCGACGACGCGGGACATGGGTGTCGGGCTTCCGGGGCCCGGACGGTTCCCGTCCGGGGACGGGATCCGGAGGAACGGTCGGCCGGGTGTCAGCCGGGGGGAGGGGTGAGAACCTGCCCCGGGATCAACCGGGAGGGGTCCTCACCGATGGTCGACCGGTTCGTCTCGAACCATGCCGGCCAGGCCTCGGCGATGTCGGCCGCCGTGGCGAGGGGACCGAGCTGCCCTCCGACGATCGACCAGAGGGAATCGCCGTCCGTCACCACGATCTCCGTGGCGCGGTGTTCGGTCCTGGTCCCCTGCCTGAGGAGGAGGCCGCCGTCGACCGGGAGGGGAGCCGGTCTCCACGCGGGGGAGACCGGCACGGAAGCCTTCTCGTGGTCCGGCGTGTCCGCTGCGGAAGGCCCCTCGGCCACGGTGCGCATGCCCGTGGCCGGGGGGAGGGTGTCCGCCGCCCACGCCTGCTGTGCGGCGCCGGGGGACAGCACCTCCACCACCGCCGACGGTCCCGACGATCCGGACCCCGAGGATCCGGCCGCGGGCGGAGCGGCCTGGGCCACGGCGGGCATCGCGAGCAGGTTGATCCCCAGGAAGGCGACCGCGAGACGGCGCATCAGGGCGGGGGTGAAGCGGGAGAGCACCAGGGCCGCCCGGGTGCGTCCCCGTCCGGCCAGGAGCTCGACGACGACGGCCAGGGCCAGGGTGAGGATCCAGGCGGCCATGACGCCCAGTCCCAGCACCGACAGGCCCAGGCCCAGCAGGTCCTCGACGCCGAGCCGTCCCAGCTCACCGTGATGCCGGTACAGCAGGGTGAGACCCGCCGTCGCCATCCCGACCCCGCACCCCAGGATCAGTCCCGCCTGTACTGCGTCACTCGTCCGAACACGCATCAGATCTCCCTTCCGGGATCAGTTTGATGCAGTTTGGTGTGATTTGTCCATACTTCCTTCCGTTCGATCTATTTTGTCCTCGTTGACCTCGTCCGGTTGCCCTCCTACATTGGGACCATGCGCTGGGATTCCCTCTTCGACGACCTCGAGTCGCAGCTGCACGCGGCCTCCTCGGCCCAGCAGGAGAGCGAGATCAGGGAGCGCACACGCTCCGAACAGGCGCGTCTGAGCCTCGCGCAACGACTGGGTGGGCAGGTGGGACGGCAGATCGCGGTGACCACGGCCGCCGACCGCTCCGTGCACGGCATGCTGACCAACGTGGGGGCGCACTGGCTGATGATCGCCGTGGAGGGCCGGTCCACGGTGGTGCCGTTCGCCTCCCTGCAGGTCGTCCGAGGCCTGGGGCGTGCGGTGGGGGGACCTCTAGGGGTGGTCGAGGCCCGGCTGGGACTCGGTTCGGTGCTGCGGGCGCTCTCACGCGACAGGGCGCCGGTGGCCGTGTGGCTGGGTCCGTCCCGTACGCGCCTCACCGGGATGATCGACCGGGTAGGTGCGGATTTCATGGAGCTGGGTTCCGGGTCCGGCGATGACACCGGCGCCCGGGGTGCCGCGCGGGAGGCACTGACCGTGCCGTTCACCGCGATCGACTCGATCGATTCCTCGACCCCGCCGGAGTGAGGCCGGCGTCCGCCGGACGGAGCCGCGCGTCTCCGTGCGGTCGATCCGGATCCGGTGGGTGGGCCGTCCGGGCTCAGGACAGGGGCGTACTGTCCGCATCGCTCCGGAGCGTGGACGCCGTCCTCTCGTAGGCCTTGGCGATGTACTCCTCGAGTACCCGTGTTTCGCCCCGCCACTGTCCGCGACCACCCACTTGGATCGCGGGGAGTTCGCCCGAACGCACCAGTGCGTAGGTCTGCGACGAGCTGATGTTCAGTACTTCGCCCACGTCCGCGAGTGTGAGAAAACGCCGCTCGGCCACGGATCCGCCCTTCCTTCGTCTTCGGTTCCGTGTCCAGTGTGCCATTTCGACGGGGGCGGATCCCGGTATCCACACGTCGACTTCCTCTGCTGCCGGTCGGTTCCCTTCGGGGTCGATGTGCATCACAATTGCTGACGGGAGGGGCCGTCCCTTCGCGGCACCGCACTTCTGGGGGGACGATCGTGAGCATCGACGAACGAGCACCACGGGTGGCCACCGACGCCCCCCGGCTCAAACGGCCCTCGTGGAAGGACCCGCGACTGCTCATCGGACTTCTCCTGGTCCTGGCCTCCACGGCGGGTGTGATCGCCCTCCTCGACAGTCAGGACACCAGTACCGAGGTGTACTCGGCACGCGAGGACATCCCGGTCGGGTCGACGCTGAGCGAGGAGGACTTCGTGGCGGTCCCCGTGCAGCTCGGCGACGCCGCGGACACCTACCTCCCGGTCGCCGGAGGGTTCCCCCCGAACGCCGTCGCCACCAGGCTCGTCCCCCGGGGTGAGCTCGCGCCCTCGTCCGCCCTCGGTACCGCCGACCAGCTGGATCGCAAACCCGTCGGCCTCTCCGTCGAGTCCCCCCCGCCCCGCGGTACCTCGGCGGGGGACCGCGTGGACGTCTGGGTGTCGCCCCGCACGGACCGGAACACCTTCGAGGAGCCGCGGCTGCTGCTGGAGGCGGCCGAGGTCTCCGAGCTCACGGTCGGGGAGTCCGCGCTCGGTTCCCGTTCCGCCACGCTCGTCCAGATCCTCGTGGGCGACGCCGCGATGCCCGAACTCCTCGACGCCCTGTCCAACGAAGCCCGCATCGCCGTCGTGCTGAACCCGTCCGCGGGTTCATGAGTATTCCGGTCGTCACGCTCGGGTCCCTGGCCAGCGCCTTCGTCCCGGGGCTCGAGCAGTTGCGCGGCCCCGTCACCGTGGTGCGCCGCCGCGACGAGCTGAACGAGCTCGTCGCGGCCTGCCAGGCGGGTCTGGCGCGGGCGGCCATCCCCGCCCCCGGGGCCCCCGGCCCGACGGAATCCCTGGTGGAGCGGCTCCGGTTCACCGGAGGCGTCCTCATCGCCCTCGTGGACGAGCCGGGCGCCGAGGGCCCCGCGCGGGTGGGGGGCGCGGCCTCCGCCCGGGTCCCCGCCCCCCCCGCCGAACTCGCCGAAGCGGTCTCGCAGGCGGTGGACCGTTTCGAGGCGGAGGAGAGAGGTCCCCGCGGCTCGGCCGCGGACGCCGACCCGCCGGGTCTCGCCGAGCCCTTGCCCCCCCGGCTCCCGGTGCCCGACGACGCGCCGGGCAACGGCGCGGGGATCGCGGTCTGGGGGCCCCCAGGCGGTCCCGGCCGGACCACCGTCGCGATCAACATGGCCGCGGAGCTCGCCGCGGCGGGCACCTCGGTGCTCCTGGTGGATGCGGACACCTACGGGGCCGGCATCGGCCCCTCCCTCGGCCTGCTCGACGAGTCGGCGGGGCTGGCGCAGGCGTGCCGGCTCGCCGACCAGGGTGCTTTCCGGAGTGCTGCACTCGGTCGCATCGCCCTGAGCATGGCGATCAAGGGTGGGCGCCTACAGGTGCTCACCGGCATCACGCGGCCGGACCGCTGGCCCGAACTGCGCCCGGCCGCACTCGCACACGTCCTCGAGGCGGCACGCTCCCTCGCCGCGGTGACGATCATCGACTGCGGGTTCTGCCTGGAGGCCGACGAGGAACTGAGCTTCGACACCCTCGCTCCCCGCCGCAACGGTGCCGCACTGCGGTGCCTCGAACTGGCGGACTCGGTCATCGCGGTGGGGGCCGCGGACGCGATCGGTGTGCCCCGCCTGGTGAAGGCGCTGAGCGAGCTCGCCGAGGCCGTCCCCACCGCCGCGCCCCGGGTGGTCCTGAACAAGGTGCGGGCAGGGGCGGTGGGTCGCGGTCCGGAGGCCCAGCTACGGGAGGCGTGGGAGCGCTTCGGACCGGCGTCCGGCATCACCGCCTTCCTCCCCTCGGATCCCGCGGCCGCGGACCGCGCGCTCCTCGCGGGTACCACCCTGCTCGAGACGGCGCCCACCTCGCCCCTCCGCGTGGCGATCGCCGGTCTCGTCGACGTACCTGCCCAGGAGGTGCGCCGACGCGGGTCCGGCCTGCTGTCGCGCAACGTGAAGTTTGCGGGCAACCCCGATAGTCTTCCCCGGTAATGGGCCGCGACGAGGCGGCCGTCATCTCGGTACGGAGGCTCTTCCCATGTCGCCTGGATCCAGCACAACGGATCGGTCAAGCTCGGACACGGCTGGGGAGGACTTCGTAGGTCACTATTTCGAGCACCTCGCCGGTGAGGACGCCGCAGGCCATCCCCCGGAGGACCTCCGCCGGTGGGCCCTCGCCCACCGTGCGCTCGCCGAGGTCCGCGAACCGGGTACCGCCGTCGTCGACGTCCTGGACCAGGGCACCTCCAGCGTCGTCATGATCGTCACGGACGACATGCCCTTCCTCGTGGACTCCGTCACCGCCGAGCTCGTCCGGCAGAACGCGGCGATCCGGCTCGTGGTCCACCCCACCTTCCTCGCCGTGCGCGAGCGGACCTCCTCCGCGCTGGCCGCGCTCCGCGAGGTGCCCTCGAGCGCCGGTGCCTCCAGCGGTGACACCGCAGCCCTGCCGAACATCGGTGCGCTCGTCGGGTCGTCGGACAGCTCGGCGACCATCGAGTCGTGGATCTCGGTGGAGGTCACGCGGCTCGCGGACGACGCCGCGAAGGAGGCCGCACGCAGCGGGCTCCTCCGGGTCCTCGCCGACGTCCGGGCCGCCGTCGAGGACTGGCCGGCCATGCGGGCCCAGGTCCGCGCGGTCGGGGCGTCGCTGCCCTCCATCACGGGGGCGGGGGACATCCCGGACCTGCGCCAGGCGCAGGACCTGCTGCTGTGGCTGGACGACGGCAACTTCACCTTCCTCGGCTACCGGGAGTACGAACTGGTCCCCGACGCGGCGACGGGCGCGGACACCCTGCGGGTCAGGAGCGGCAGCGGGCTCGGTCTGCTGAGGCAGGGGTCCGACGGCCATCCGCTCCAGCAGCTCACCGCCGCGGGCAGGGCGAAGGCGCGCGACCGCCGGGCCCTGGTGATCACGAAGGCCAACTCGCGCTCCACGGTGCACCGGGCCGCGTACCTCGACTACATCGGCGTGAAGAGCTTCGACGCCCAGGGCAACGTGAACGGCGAGCGCCGGTTCATCGGCCTGTTCGCCACCAGTGCGTACACGGCGTCCGTCCGCGACGTGCCGCTCGTCCGGGACAAGGTCACCGAGGTGCTGCGAAGCTGCGGCTTCCCGCCGGACTCGCACTCGGGCAAGGATCTGCTGACCATCCTCGAGACGTATCCGCGGGACGAGCTCTTCCAGATCGAGGCCCCCGACCTCGTCACCACGGCGCTCGGGATCCTCCGCCTGCAGGAGCGCAGGCGCACCCGCTTGTTCCTGCGCCCGGACGTCTACGGGCGCTTCATGTCCGCACTCGTGTATCTTCCCCGCGACCGGTACACCACCAGTGTGCGCCTGCGGATCGAGGAGGAGCTCCGGAGCGCGCTCCACGCCGAGTCCATCGACTTCAGCGCACGTATGAGCGAATCGGCCCTCGCGCGGCTGTTCTTCCGGATCCGGCTGCAGCGCGGCACGGAGATCCCGCGCATCGACGCCGCACAGTTGGAGGAGCGGCTCGTCCAGGCCGCGCGGTCCTGGTCCGAGGGCTTCGTGGAGGTGGCCCAGCAGCGCTTCGACCAGGACGCCGCGCAGCGGCTGTCGAGGCTCTGGGCGGAGTCCTTCCCGCCCCGCTACCGGGTGGACTACGAGGTGGAGGACGCCCTCGAGGACGTCGCCCGGTTCGAGGAGCTCGCCGGCACCGACAACGACCTGTCCCAGCTGCACGTCTACGTGCCGGCGCACGAGCTCTCGGGCGGGGAGGACGCGCGGCTGAAGCTCTACCTCCCGAGCGCCAGGAGCCTGACGCAGATCCTGCCCTACTTCCACAACCTCGGGCTGGAGGTGCTCGACGAACGCCCGTTCGAGATCACCCGGGCCGACGGCCGCTCCTTCTTCCTCTACGACCTCGGGCTGAAGTACCCGGCGAACGTGTCCCCTCTCGGCACCGCCACCCTGCTGCAGGACGCCTTCCGTGCGGCCGTCGCGGGTGAGAGCGAGTCGGACCCCTTCGAGCGGCTGGTCCTGAGCGAGGAGCTCGGCTGGCGGCAGGTCCTGATC
Organism: Arthrobacter sp. RIT-PI-e; assembly: GCF_001187915.1. Taxonomy (GTDB): domain Bacteria; phylum Actinomycetota; class Actinomycetes; order Actinomycetales; family Micrococcaceae; genus Arthrobacter_D. The sequence continues at coordinate 20,476 of NZ_LGIU01000045.1, forward strand.
CTGCGTGCCTACGCGAAGTACCTGCGACAGCTGGGCAACACGAACTCCTACGGGTTCGTGGCGGACACCCTGCTGCGGAACCCGGAGGTGAGCCGTGCGCTGATCGCCCTGTTCCTGGCACGCTTCGACCCGGATCTCGACGCCGACCGCACCGCTGCGACGGAGGACGCGCGTGCTGCGCTCGACGAGGGGCTGGAGAGGGTGCCCACGCTCGACGCCGATCGCGTGCTGCGCAGCTTCGCCAACCTGATCGAGGCGACCTCGCGCACCAACTACTTCCAGGACAAGCGCCATGTGAGCTTCAAGTTCGACACCGGGAGCATTGACGGCGCGCCCTTCCCGCGTCCCGAGTACGAGATCTGGGTCTACTCGGCGCAGGTGGAGGGGGTCCACCTGCGCTTCGGCAAGGTGGCCCGCGGCGGGCTGCGCTGGTCCGACCGCCGGGAGGACTTCCGCACGGAGGTCCTCGGCCTCGTGAAGGCGCAGACCGTGAAGAACGCGGTGATCGTGCCCACCGGGGCCAAGGGCTGCTTCTTCCCGAAGCAGCTGCCCGACCCCGCGGCCGACCGCCAGGCGTGGCTGGCCGAGGGGCAGGCGAGCTACCGGACCTTCATCCGGGGTCTGCTCGACATCACGGACAACGTGATCACCAACGGGACCGCCGAGTCGGTCCTGCCCCCGGCGCGGGTGATCCGGCACGACGACGACGACACCTACCTCGTGGTCGCCGCGGACAAGGGCACGGCGTCGTTCTCCGACATCGCGAACGAGCTGTCCGCCGAGTACAGCTTCTGGCTCGGGGACGCCTTCGCCTCCGGTGGTTCCGTGGGGTACGACCACAAGGCCATGGGCATCACGGCGCGGGGCGCCTGGGAGTCGGTCAAGCGCCACTTCAGCGAGTTCGGGGTCGACACCCAGACCGAGGACTTCACCGTGGTGGGGGTGGGTGACATGAGCGGGGACGTCTTCGGCAATGGCATGCTCCTGCCCGAGCACAGCCGGCTCGTCGCGGCGTGCGCCCCCCGCCACATCTTCCTGGCCCCCACCCCGGCCGCGGCGCGCTCCTTCGCGGAGCGTCGCCGCCTGTTCGAGCTGCCGCGCTCGAGCTGGCAGGACTACGACACCTCGCTGATCAGCGCCGGCGGGGGGGTGTCCCCCCGCCAGGCCAAGTCGATCCCGGTGTCCGCCGAGGTGCGCACCGCACTCGGTCTCGAGGAGGGGGCGGCCCGGCCGAGCCCGCCGGAGCTGCTGCGCGCCTCCTGCGGCCTCCCGCCGATCTGCTCTACAACGGCGGGATCGGGCCCTACGTCAAGGCGGCCGCCGAGCCCCACGCCCAGGGGGGCGGGCGGGCGAACGAGGCCATCCGAGTGGACGGGGGCGAGCTGCGCGTCCGGGTGGTGGGTGAGGGAGGCAACCTCGGGCTGACCCAGCAGGGGCGGATCGAGGCGGCGCTGTCCGGCGTCGTGCTCAACACGGACGCCATCGACAACAGCGCCGGTGTGGACTGCTCGGACCACGAGGTCAACATCAAGATCTTCGTGGATCGGATGGTGCGGGCCGGGCGGCTCCAGCGGGAGGAGCGCGCGGAGTTCCTGCACTCGATGACCGACGAGGGGGGGCGCCTGGTCCTGCAGGACAACATCGACCAGAACGTGCTCCTGCTCAACGACCGCCGACGGGTCGCCGAATGGAGCCCCGGCTACGAGCGCATGATGGACTGGCTCGAGCAGAAGGGCGACCTCGACCGCTCCCTCGAGGCGCTGCCCACCACCGCACAGCTGCGCCGTCGCCTCGACTCGGGGCAGGGTCTCACTTCACCGGAGCTCTCGGTCCTCGCGGCCTACGCGAAGATCGAACTCACCAGGGCGCTGTCGGCCAGTACGCTCGCCGACGACCCGTACTTCCGCGGGACCCTGCGCCGCTACTTCCCCCGGCAGCTCGTGGAGCGGTTCGACGACCTGCTCGACACCCATCCGCTGCGTCGCGAGATCATCTCCACGGTCATCGCCAACGACATCATCAACCTCGGGGGGATCACCTTCGCCTTCCGGGTCCTCGAGGAGACCTCGGCGCCCGAGGCCACGATCGCGCGGGCCTTCGTGGCGCTGCGCGAGATCTACTCGTTCGACGACACCCTGGGACACCTCAGCTCCCTGCCCGCCCATTTCCCCACGGAGCACTGGTCCCTGGTGCACCTGGACCTGCGTCGTCTCCTCGACCGCTCGACCCGGTGGTTCGTGAACCACGTGGACCAGGGCGTACCCGTGGAGGAGAACATCCGCGCCTTCCGACCGTTGGTCGCACCCCTGCGCTCCCGCCTGCCCGAGTTCCTGCGCGGCGGCGACCTCGAGCGGGTCCGGGAGGGCATCGTGACCGCGGAGGAGTGGAGGCTGCCGGAGGTGCTCGGACGGACCTGGGCGGAGCAGTTCGAGACCTTCGCACTGCTGGACATCGCCCTCAGCTCGCGGAAGGTCGACGAGCCGATCGAGGACATCGCGCGTGTGTACTACGCGGTGTACGACCGCTTCGAGGTGGACGACCTCCTCGAACGGATCACGAAACTCCCGAGGGCCGACCGCTGGCAGGCCCTCGCCCGGGCCGCCCTGCGCGACGACCTCTACTCCACCGTGGCGGACATCACGGTGGCCGTGCTGCACGCGTCCCGGCACCTGCGGGAGCACGATGCCGGTGAGCGGCTACTGGCCTGGCAGGAGCAGAACGCGGACCAGCTCGAACGGGCCGGCACCATGTTCGCGGACGTGAACATGCTGGAGCGCGACGACATCTCCTCGCTGTCGGTCGCCCTGCGCCTGCTGCGCTCGATCGTCCGCTGACCTCCCCCGGTGCGGGTCCTCCGGGCGGAGGCTCCGCACCGGGACCCCGCGCCGGTCCCGCCCGTCCCACGGGCAGGGTCCGGTGACACCCCGGCGCCGTCATCCCCGACGGCGCCGGACCGAGCGACGTAAAGGACCCCATGGCAATCTTCACCGACCCCATCCGCGAGTACGCGGGGTTCGAACCCGGCGACGCGGAGTGGCTCCACCTCCTGGTGGGGGACTGGCAGATGGTGGCGGATCTCGCCTTCGCCGATCTGGCCCTGTGGTTCCCGCTCGACGGCGGCGGATACGTGGCCCTCGCCCACGCCAGACCGTCCACCTCCCACACCGTGTTCCACAGCGACTTCGTCGGCGAGCGCATCCGCGCCGATCTCCAGCCGCTCGTCGAGCTCGCCTGGGAGTCGCAGCGGATCGAGCGCTCCAGCGAGACGAACTGGACGGCCGAGACGGCCATGCGCGTGGAGGCCGTCCCCATGGTCCGCAACGGCCGGACCCTCGCCGTCGTCACCACCCACATGGACCTCTCGAGCTCCCGGATGCCGTCCCGGCTGGAGCTCACCTACCGGCAGTGCGCCTACGACCTCCTGCGCATGGGCACCCTGGGCCTCTGGCCGGACTTCGCGACGCCGACGGGTTCCCGGCGCGGAGCACCGCGGGTGGGTGACGGACTGATCCGTCTCGACGCCGACGGTGTGGTGCAGTACGCCAGTCCCAACGGGGTGTCCGCGTTCCGTCGGCTCGGTGACGTGGAGACCCTCGAGGGCAGGCCGCTCGCGGAGATCACCACGGCCCTGCTGAAGGACCGCCGCATGGTGGACGAGACGCTCCCGCTCGTGGTGACGGGGCGGATGCCGTGGCGGACCGAGATCGGGTCCAAGGGGGTCAGCCTCTCCCTCCGGGCCATCCCGCTGCGGGACGAGAAGGAGCGGTTCGGGGCGCTCGTGCTCTGCCGTGACGTCTCCGAACTGCGGCGCCGGGAGATGGAACTCGTCTCGAAGGACGCCACCATCCGGGAGATCCACCACCGGGTGAAGAACAACCTCCAGACGGTGGCGGCCCTCCTGCGCATGCAGTCCAGGAGGATGGTCAGCGAGGAGGGGAAACTCGGCCTCGAACAGGCGATGCGGCGCGTCTCGACGATCGCCCTGGTCCACGAGACGCTGTCCCAGGGCCTGGCCCAGAGCGTCGACTTCGACGAGCTGATCTCCCGGCAGTTCCGGCTCTCCGCGGAGGTGGCATCGCCGTCACAGGCTGTGCGCACCGAGCGCAGCGGGGACTTCGGTGAACTGCCCAGTGACCTCGCGACACCGCTCGCCCTGGTGATCAACGAGCTGGTGACCAACGCCGTGGAGCACGGACTCTCCGGCCGCACCGGGACGGTGTGGCTGAACGCGGATCGACGCACCGAGAAGGACGGCGAGGAGATCCTGCAGGTCACCATCGCGGACGACGGCGTGGGCCTACCGCCGGGAGGTCACGCCGAGGGGCTCGGCCTGCAGATCGTCAGAACGCTCGTGACGAGCGAGTTGAACGGCACGATCGAGTGGAGCACCCGCCCCGGAGGCGGTACGCAGGTGATGCTCGAGCTGGCGCAGCGTAATCCGGGTGGCTGAGCCCACCCGGCCGGGTACGACGAAGGGCCGCCCTCGAGGCGGCCCTTCGTCCGGTCCTGCTGTTCGTCCGTCCCCGCTCCGTGGCCGTTCCTCCGACCGGGGCAGGGCTCCTGCTGGGACGCGTGCGCCTACGAAGCCCGGCGCGCGCGAGCTGCGCGACGCTTGAGCGCACGACGCTCGTCCTCGCTCAGACCGCCCCACACGCCGGCGTCCTGACCCGACTCGATGGCCCACTGCAGGCAGGTGTCCTGCACCGGGCAACGACGGCACACGCTCTTGGCCTCCTCGATCTGCAGGAGCGCCGGCCCGGTGTTCCCCACCGGGAAGAAGAGCTCGGGGTCCTTGTCCAGGCAGGCTGCGCGACTACGCCAATCCATGGTGATCACATTCTCCTTCAGCCTCGCGCAGCGTGATCTTGTGAAAAGATTCACGAGGGGGCTCATAGTAAAGGGGCCATAAGTGGCCCCCCGATTTTCGACTGCTTTTAAGGCTGTCACGTTACCAACGGGTAAACAAGGGTTTCACCGCGCTTTCTGGCCCCACGGGTGAGTGCTTTGTCACAGATGGGGTCCGATTCCCGCCGTGGCGGGAGACGTACGGTCCGGTAGGGTTCGAGCATGGCTCCGGTTCCAAGCCCCGTCCCCGGCCCTGGCCGGCCGCCCCGACCGCGCGGCGTCCTGCTGATCTGCCTGATCCTGCTCCTGGAAGCGGTCGCCGCGGGCGTGCTCGCCGTCGGCTTCGTCGGGACGATCTTCTCGGCCGCCACCCTCTCGGTCGGTGGTTCCGTGTTCATGGCCGTGCTGCTGGTACTGCTCGTCGCCGGGCTGGTCACGATGGTGCGCAAGCTGCTGGCCGGGTTCCGCTGGCCGCGTGCCCCCTCCCTGGTGCTCCAGCTGTTCCTGGTGATCCTCGCCTTCCCCTACTTCTCGGACGGCAACCCCGTGATCGGTCTGCTGCTCCTGGTCCCTGCGGCGGGGGGCATCGTCGCGCCCTTCTCGAGGCCGGTGGTGCAGTTCACCGTACGGACGAACGGAACGCAGACGATGCTGTGAGCCGTGCCGGAGGACGGTGGGCACCTGCGTCCCCGGGATCGTCCTCACCGGCGAGGGCGAGCTGGATCTCCGTGGCGCCCGACGGCTCGCAGACGAATCCCCGGCCCCGGATCGGCGGCCCGTCGACGTCCAGACGGTGCCCGAAGAAGTCACCCTCCGAGGGTGAGCGTGGCATGAGCACCAGGCCCCGTCCCGAGGCGCGGGCCTGGAGCGCGAGCGGCACCCGGCTCAGGAGCGACGGACCCGGGGCTGCGGCCAGCACCGCCGTGGCACCGCGGCCCACCAGGCCGGAGAGGAGCTGCTGCACGTCCGCGGGCAGACGGTCCACGTCGTCCACCAGGAGGAGCCGGTTCTCCGGGGTCCCGGACCCCGGACCATCCATGGCCACGCTCCTCCAGAAGTCCGCGGCCCCTGTGTCCCACCGGGGTGGGAGGACCACCCGCCGTCCTCCTACCTGCCGGGCGGCGGTGCGCGCCAGGACCCGGAGGGCGTTGCTGCGACCCGATCCTGCTGCTCCGAGCAGCAGGTGGGCCTCACCCCCTCCGAGAGTGAGCCGGAACGGTTCCAGGTCATCACCGTGGACCCCCAGCAGCAGTCCCGGGGCCTCGGGGGGAGCGGACCCCTCCAGCTCCTCGAGATCGTGGATCCGCACCTCACGGGGGAGCGCGTGCACGGGGAAGGGTGCGTGCAGGGGCGGCCGCACGGCGCGAGGTGGTGGTGCCGGAGCGATCAGGAGCTGACATGCGCCGTCACCCCACCGTCCGGTGAACGGGCCCTGGGCGAACCCCCGACCCGGCAGGGCATCGAGGGCCGGCAACCGGGGCCAGGTCATCGTGGTCTCCGGGTGCGCCCCGAACGGTAGGTACACGCGATTCGGCACCAGCGCGAAGAAGCGGGCCGTGGTGACCTCCCGGTCACCGCTCAGGAGCACTGTCACGCCGTTCTGTGCGCCGTCCCGCACGAGGGTGTGGAGGTCCTCCTCCGCCCCTGCGAACCTGCCCTGCCGGAACTGACCGGTCCAGCGTCCCCACCCCGTGACGGCCAGGACGATCGGTGGGGCGTCATCGGCGCGCAGGGTGAGATCACGCAGGCGTGCGAGGACCCGGGCGGCACGTCTGGTCTCGCGGGCCTGGATCCTGGCCCCGACCTGCGCGGACGCGGGCCACGCGGCGAAGGTACCGTCACCGTCGAGGAGGTAGGCGTGTGCATCCGGGGTCTGGCGCAGGAAGACGGCCAACGCCGTGGCGAGTGCACCGGTGGCGCCGCTGCCGGGAAGACCCACGAGGGCCAGGTGGGAGTGCCGTACGGGGTCCCAGAGCAGGCTTCGCTGTTCCTGCCGGTCGGGGAAGTCCGCGATGCCGAGCGGTACGGAACCGGGTGTCTCGGATGTGTCGGACGCCACGGGATCCGCGGGCAGGACGCCCGCGCACCGTGCAGGCGTCAAAGAGGATGGGAGGGGCGGCAGGATCGGTGCGTGCCGATGCGTCGGGCCGGGCTGGGCGAGGGCGGCAAGCGTGAGCTGTCCGACGACGTCGGGCAGGATCTCGGCGGAACGCTCGCCTCCCGGTGCGGTCATCGTGAGCGGGGCGCTCCGGTCCTGGCGGGGATCGGACGTGGCACTGCTGTTCTGCACGGCACTCCCGACTGCTCGGACGTCGTCGCCTACGCCCGCCCACGAGGCCTGCGAGGTCACCGCCCCGAGGTGCACGGCGAAGTCCTCCACGCCCGAGGAGGGATCCTCCCCGGGCAGCTGCGAGCAGGAGCCGACCTGGAAGAGGATCGGCGCCTCGGTACCCCTGCGCAGGAACGCCCGTCCGGGGATGTCCACCGGGAGGTCTGCGGCTGCCCCCGAGCCCAGCAGGTCCTGCGACTCCATCGCGGTCTGCACCCGCAGCACGACCGACGAGGTGATGTTCGCCCTGATGTCCGGGGTCACCGCACCCTGGGCCCGCTGCGTCGCGAGGATCAGGTGCACGCCCAGTGATCGGCCCAGCGCGGCGATCTTCATGAGATCCGGTACGGCCGTCGGTACCTCGTCGCTGAGCATCCGGAACTCGTCGATCACCACCGCGAGGCGGGCAGGGCAGTCGGAGGGTGCTGCTCTGCGCAGGGCGTCGAGATCATGGACGCCCTGATCGGCGTACAGGCGCTCCCGCCGTCGTAGCTCGGCCCGCAGGGAGGTGAGTGCTCGGGCGGTGGACTCGGAGGAGAGATCGGTCAGGCTGCCCACGCAGTGAGGGAGCCCCGCGAGCACGCCGAGCCCGGAACCGCCCTTGTAGTCCACGAGGACGAAGTTCAGCTGTTCGGGTGGCTGGTCGAGGGCCAGGGACAGCACCAGGGTGCGCAGGAACTCCGACTTCCCCGAACCCGTGGTCCCCGCGACGAGCACGTGCGGACCGTCCTTGACGAGATCGAGGACCACGGGTCCCCTCCCGGACCGGCCGAGCCGCGCCGTGGGGTGCTCCGGGACGGAGGATCCCCAGAGCCCGCCCACCGTGGATGCGAGCTGTCCCGGCAGGAGGGTCTCACCCCACAGGGATGCGGTCCGTGGAAGGGCCCTGCTCGCGTGATGCACCGGTACCGTCGCCCCGTCACGCGGCGTCGTACCCCGGCCCGGAACCGTCGTGCGCCCCAGGGCTCGTGCGGTGCGCTCGAAGGATCGCGCGGAGACACCGTCGACCGCCACCTCGTGGACCGAGCCGTGGGTGAGGACGCGCGCAGAATCCCCCATGATCACCATGCCGTCGTGGGAGCCGTCCGGGCCCGTCCGGGCGCCCGGACGAAACCGTACGGTCAGGACGCCCGGCAGCGTATGGCCCCCGGGCTCGGCTGCGGAGAACTGGAGGACCACGCGCGCCCCGGTCTCTTCCACCAGGGGCCGCACCCGCTGTGGATCGGTCGTGAGGTGCACGTTCGGCAGGAAGCGCGCGTGCGTCGGCAGATCGCGAGCTTCCCCCCAGCACACCACCGGAACACCGCCGGCCCGCGGGTGGGCGAGCTGCAGCAGGAGGGCCCGGGCGAGCGCGTGGACCGCGGCCGGCTCACCGCTGACCGTGAACGGGTCCATGGTGCTCCCCGGCTTCCCGGCCGGGCAGGGGAGCACGAACGGCAGGCCGGGCAGCCGTGGCGGGGGGGAGGTGGCCTGCTCCTGCTTCACGGACAGCTGTGCCGGCTGGTCGGCGGTCCCCAGCCTCAGCAGCACCTGCCCGGGACGGACCCGGGCCATGGGTCGCGGAGCGGAGGCCGGGCCATAAGAGGCGCGCAGGGCGTCCACCGCCGTCTGCCCCGGGTCGGGAACCGCCCGGACGCGCCGCAGAGCGCCCTGGGAGGCGGCGTCCCGGACGGCCTCCCTGAACACCGTCGCATTGGGGGGGGAGGGCGGGGGGGGAACGGGGCCCGTCGCCGCCGAGAGCGCACTGAAGGCGAGGAAGAACCACATGCCGGGGGTCACGGCCAGAACCACCCCCAGCACGAGCGGCAGGGACGCGGCGAGCAGCGGGACCCGGGGGGGGGGGGCGGGCATGGCGGGGCCCACCTGCAACGGCTGCAGCAGGTCCGGCCCACCGGGGCCGTCCCAGCCCTCGTCATCGAGGAACTCGAGCCGGCAGGTACTGGATCCGAACCGGAGTTCTGCCGCGACGGTGATGACGGCGGAGTCGATCGGGGTGTCGTCGACATGGGTGCCGTTGGCGGAGCGGAGGTCCTCGAGGAGGATGTGGTCCTGGGCGACGGTCAGCCGTGCGTGCCGGCGGGAGAGCGCCGGGTCCGCGATGACGATGTCGCCGACCTCGCGTCCGATCGTGTAGTGACCGCGCGTCAGCGGGACCACCTGCCCGGCATCGGGCCCCGTCCGCACCACGAGGACGAGGTGGGGCGGCGTCGGGGAGGTCCCGGAGGCGTCCGGCGCGCCGGACACCACCGTGGCCCCGTTCATGAGTGCTCCCTGGTGCGGGACCAGTCCGTGCAACGGAACGCCGTCCACCGAGAACGGTCCGGGGACGCCGGCTCGTTCCAGGCGCTCGCACAGCACCGCGCCGGTGGGGATCCTGATCGTGTCCACGACGATCTCCTGTGCAGGCCGGGCGCTCGGGGGAGCACTCGCCAGGGTGACGTGAAGATCCACAGGAGCCTCCGTTCAGGGTTACCAGGAAGGCTAGAGCGGAACTGTCGCATGATGGTGGGTGCGTGTGCCGATGTGGACAACTCGGTGTACCCAATAGAGCGAGGACGAAGTATCAGAGGAACGCTGGTCGCAAACCCTTCTCAGAACGTCGGGTAGCCTTAAGCCGCAGATCGCCGTCGTTGGCGACTGCCAAAAATCAACCCAGGAGCATTCGTGAACGTTGACCTCGTCGTCGTCGGTTCAGGCTTTTTCGGCCTGACCATCGCTGAGCGGGCGGCCACCCAACTCGGGCTTAAGGTCGCCGTCCTCGATCGCCGTCACCACATCGGTGGGAATGCCTACAGCGAGAACGAGGCACGCACCGGGATCGAGGTGCACCGCTACGGTGCTCACCTCTTCCACACCTCCAACGAGCGGGTGTGGGACTACGTCCACAACTTCACGGAGTTCACGCAGTACGTGCACAAGGTCTACACGCGCCATAAGGGCGAGGTGTATCCCATGCCGATCAACCTCGGCACCATCAACCAGTTCTTCCGTGCAGCCCTCGGACCCGCAGAGGCGCGAGCGTTGATCCAGGAGCAGGCCGGCGAGCTCGCCGGCACGGATCCGCAGAACCTGAACGACAAGGGCATCCAGCTCATCGGCCGTCCGCTGTACGAGGCGTTCATCAAGTACTACACGGGCAAGCAGTGGCAGACCGACCCCAAGGACCTGCCGGCGGAGATCATCTCCCGGCTCCCCGTGCGCTACAACTACGACAACCGGTACTTCAACGACAAGTACGAGGGTCTTCCGGTCAACGGGTACACCGCCTGGATCGAGCGGATGGCGGACCACCCCAACATCGACGTCCACCTCAACATGGACTTCTTCGACGAGGGCGGCGAGTACTCGCGCTCGTCCACGCTCGGACAGGTGCCCGTCGTCTACACCGGCCCTGTCGACCGATACTTCGACTACGCCGAGGGGGATCTCTCCTGGCGCACCATCGATCTCGAGGAAGAAGTACTCCCTGTGGAGGACTTCCAGGGATGCCCGGTCATGAACTATCCCGACGAGGACGCTGCCTACACCCGGATTCACGAGTTCCGCCACTTCCACCCGGAGCGCGACTACACGAAGGATGCGACCGTCATCATGCGGGAGTACTCGCGTTTCGCCGAGAAGGACGACGAACCGTACTACCCGATCAACACCACCGACGACCGCTCGAAGCTCCTCGCCTACCGCGACCTCGCCAAGGGTGAGAAGTCGGTGTTGTTCGGCGGACGGCTGGGCACCTACAAGTATCTCGACATGCACATGGCGATCGGGTCCGCACTGTCCATGTTCGACAACAAGCTCGCACCCCACTTCACGTCGGGAGCCAAACTCGAAAGTGGGGGCGTGGACGCATGACGCAGATCTCTCAAGCCGCGGTGTCGACGGATGATGCGGAAGCACAGAGTCCTCAGTGGCACACTCTGCAGCGGGTGGTTCTGCCGCAGCAGGACCAGATGGATACGGCCGCGCTGTACCTCGATACCGGTAGTGCTTTCGGAATCCAGGTGAGTACCAATGACGGAAGCGCGGTCGAGTCGTCCACGGGGTCGAGCTCAGGATCCGTGGCCGATTCCACTCGTGAAGTCCACGTCGAAGATTTCCGATCTCGCCGATCGACGTCGGTACGCCCAGGTGAACGCGTATCGTTCGGGTCTTACTTCAATGCATTTCCGGCGAGCTACTGGCGCCGATGGACCACTCTCCAGAAGGTGCGACTGCAGGTCCGCACCGAAGGTTCAGGAGTGGTCTCGGTCTACAAGTCCAATGCCCGTGGTGCCCTCCAGCACGTCGAAACGGCCAGGGTGGACGGAACGACGACGAGTACGTTTGACCTGTCCCTCCAGCCCTTCGGTGACGGAGGCTGGTACTGGTTCGATCTCGTCGCCGGAAGCAGAACTCTCGTGTTGCACGATGCCGACTGGCTCGCCGGTGGTGAAGAGCCGAGAAGAGGCGCCGTGACCCTCGAGATCACAACCCTTAACAAGCCGGACTTCTGCCTCAACAATCTCGAGATTCTCGCGGCGAACCCCAGCGCGATCGGGGATGTGCACGAGATCCTCATCGTCGACCAGGGTACCCAGAAAGTAGTGGATCAACCGGGGTTCGAAGCCGTGCGAGCTCAGTTGAAAGGAAAGCTGAGGATCATCGACCAGGACAACCTTGGCGGTTCCGGTGGATTCGCACGGGGCATGTTCGAAGCGGTGGAGAACGGGAGCGACTTCGTACTGCTGCTGGACGACGACGTCGTGGTGGAACCGGAGAGTATCCCCCGTCTCGTATCATTTGCGACGCATTGCAAGTCGCCCACGATAGTCGGCGGGCACATGTTCGATCTTTACAACCGGACTGTCCTGCACACGTTCGGCGAGATCGTGAACCCGTACCGGTTCCAACCCGATCAGCCCCTCGACGAGCAGGTCCTCGGACATGATTTTGCTCGGTCGAACCTGCGGCACACGCCATGGCTGCATCGTCGCGTGGACGTCGACTACAACGGGTGGTGGATGTGCCTCATTCCTACCTCCATCATCCGTGAGATCGGCCTGTCACTACCGGTCTTCATCAAGTGGGACGACGCCGAGTACGGGCTTCGCGCGAAGAAGGCCGGTTATCCTACTGTCTCGATGCCAGGAGCCGGCGTGTGGCACGTCTCTTGGATCGACAAGGACGACATGGTCGGCTGGCAAGCCTACTTCCACACCCGCAACAGAATCGTCGCAGCGCTCCTGCACAGCCCGTACGAGCACGGCGGGCGGGTCGTCCGGGAATCGGGGTATTCGGACATCAAGCATCTCGTTTCCATGCAATACCACACGGCGCGAGGCCGCGTGATGGCCATGCGAGACGTCTTGGAGGGACCGGGCCAGCTACACGGCATTCTTGCCACGAAGTTGCCCGAGATCCGCACGATGGCCAAGAACTACTCGGATGCACAGGTGCATCCTGACCCTGACATGTTCCCGACTCCGAAGATGGACAAGCCTCCACGTAAGGGGCAGGGTTTCCGAGCACCGTCCTATACAACCCTCGTTCCATGGGCCGTGAAGACGATTGTTCGGCAGCTCAGCTCACCGGTGTCCATGTCGAGTCAGGAACGACCACAAGCGTTCGTCGCCCATCAGGACAACAAGTGGTGGCGTATGTCGCAGTACGACAGCGCGATCGTCTCCAACGCAGAGGGCACAGGGTCGTCCTGGTACCGACGTGACCCGCGTGAGATGCGGGGGCTTCTTGTCGAGGCCGCTCGACTGAACGCAGAGATTCTTCGCCGGTGGCCGAGCCTGCGCGAGCAGTACCGGGAGGCGTTGGAGGACATCACCTCCTTCGAGTCATGGAAGAAGACCTTTGAGTCCCACTCGTCAAAGGGCCAGTGACATGGCCACTGCGGAGTTGATGACGCCGGGCTTCGGCGGCGGCCTTCGCGATGTCCTGCGCTCGCGCTACCTGCTGCGTCTACTCGTCGCCAAAGAGCTGAAGGTCCGCTACCGGGGTTCCGTCCTGGGACTTCTATGGTCGTACGTTAAGCCTGGGGTCCAGTTCATTGTCTTCTGGTTCGCGCTCGGAATCTTCCTCGGCATGAACAGAAACACCGAGAACTACCCGATCTACCTGTTTTCCGGCATCGTGCTCATCAACTACTTCAATGAGGCGCTCGGCAATGCCGCGCGCTCTATCGTCGGCAACGGTGGTCTGATCAAGAAGATCTACCTACCACGGGAATTGTTTCCCGTGGCATCCGTCTGGGTTTCTGCAGTTCACTTCGTTCCTCAGCTCGTCGTGCTGCTGATCGCCTGTGTCATCGGTGGGTGGAACCCCGGTCCTGTACAACTTGCCGCGGCGGTAGCCGGATTTACTATCGTGACATTGTTGGCTGTCGGCCTGGGTCTGTTCTTCGGGGCAGTCAATGTGTATTTTCGGGACTCCGAGAACTTCGTCGACATGTTGTTGATGATCGCTACCTGGGCCTCACCTGTCCTATATTCGTGGACGATGGTCCGGGACGGGCTCTTCGATGCGTTCGGGGCCAGTACCGGAGGTGTCTTGCATACCATTTATCAGGCCAACCCACTGACCATTGCGGTCGAGCTGTTCCATTTTGCCTTCTGGATGCCGACGACAACCTCACCCCGCACAGACCAGCTACAGGCTGTTCCTCCTGACATCCTGGATCTGTGGACCCCGATCGGAATAGCGACAGCAATCGTCGTGCTCATTGTGGGGCAATTCACCTTCCGGCGCCTTGAGGGCCGATTCGCCCAGGAGCTATGACAGTGACTATTGCAGTTGACGTGCAGTCGATCTCCAAACAGTTCGTCCTCCGGCACACCCGCTCCATCAAAGAGGCTTTTGTCTGGATCATGAAGGGTCGCAAAGGCGATCTATCGCAGAAGTTCCACGCATTGGATGGTGTGTCCCTCCAGGTGCATCAGGGTGAATCGGTGGCGCTTCTCGGCCTCAACGGTTCCGGGAAGTCGACCCTGCTCAAACATATCTCGGGCGTCATGCTCCCCGACGGCGGTTCTGTGCGCACACGAGGGAGGGTTGCCGGCCTCATCGAGGTGGGTGCTGGCTTCCACCCCGATCTCAGTGGGCGCGACAACGTGTACCTCAACGGTGCCATCCTCGGCATGACCGAGCAGCAGATCAATGAACGTTTCGAGAGCATCCTGGACTTCTCGGAGATCGGGCAGTTCATCGACACAGAGGTCAAGTTCTACTCCTCCGGCATGTACCTACGACTCGCCTTCTCGGTTGCCATCCACACGGACCCCGAGATCTTCCTCATCGATGAGATCCTGGCGGTGGGTGACGAGCCATTCCAGAAGAAGTGCTTGGACAAGATCAAAGAATTGGGGGATGCAGGTAAAACCCTCGTCGTCGTGAGCCATGATCTGGACCTCGTATCGAAGGTATGTCGGAGAGGTGTGCTCCTCGATCATGGTCGCGTGGTTCTCGATGGGGCCGTGGAAGACGTGGTGGCGTCCATGAGGGGTCGTCATTAAGTCAGCAGCCGCACCGATCTGGCCACACACCCGATGAGCTGGGTGACCACCGTTCCAGTTGCTGTTGCGATGCTGGCCGTGTTCTTCCTCCCCGGTTTGGTCCTGGCCTTCGTCGGACGGATGCGGGGTCTGGCAGCATTCGCCGTGGCACCTGCCCTGTCCTTGGCACTCGGGGGTATCGGCGCGATCCTCCTCGGGTTCGTCGGCATCCGGTGGAGTGTATGGAGCTATATAGGTATCACTGCGGTGGCAGTCTTGATGGGTGTGCTCCTGACGCATTTCTTCCGCGCGCGGAACCGCGCTCCGATCGGAGAAATCGCGGAGCGGGAGACCGTTTCTAAGGCCGAGCGATCGCGAGCGGTACGGCGCATGCGCCGTTTCGCTCCGCTGGTGGGCGTCGTCATTGCGGCGGTCGTCAGTTTCGCGCCCCTTCGGGACGGAATGAGGAGACCGGATTACCCAGCGCTGACCTGGGATTCCGTCTATCATCACAGCGCCATTCGGTACATTCTCGATACCGGAAATGGGTCGAGTCTCACCCTCGGTGCAGTGGCGACGAACAACGACGCGCCAGCCTACTACCCGGGTGCGTGGCACGATCTCGTGAGCCTCACCGTCGGCAGTCTACCCATCTCGGTCAGTCTGAACGTCGCTGCCCTCGTGTTGAGTTGCATCATATGGCCGCTATCCATGGCCTACCTTGCACGGGTCGCCTTCCCGAAGCACACGTGGCTACCCCTCCTCGCGCCGATCATCGCATCCGGTTTCGTGGCATTCCCGGCTCGTATGATCTCGTACGGAACGGTATGGCCGGCGGCAATGGGAACAGCTCTGGTCCCGATGCTGATCGGGCTGACGCTCACAGTCACCTCCCGAAGCACGGACGCCGCAGCCCGGCGCCGTCTGGCTCTGATCCTTGCTGCAGCACTCGTCGGTGCGGCTCTGTGCCATCCCACGGCACCTATCGCGGCGGTCTTTCTCTCCGCTCCGTTCCTCATCCACCGCTACACCACGTCAGTGATCGCGCTGATCGAGCGAGGCAAGAGAATACGAGCGGGGCTCGGTGCCGCACTTCCGCTGCTCGGCATCGTACTTGTATGTGCGGCAATCGCGATTGTTCCCCAACTACGGTCGGTCTTCTTCTTCGAAACGACCCCTGTAGGTCCGGCGACTGATGCAATTGGTTCTGCGATCTTCGACACCATGCTGATGCCGCTGGTCCACGGTAACGAGGAGCCATTCTGGGTGGCCGGTCTGCTCGCATCCACCGGCGTCGTCATGACATTGATGCTGCGTGAACATCGTTGGGTCTCGGTCAGTTGGACCATAAGCATCGTGCTGTATGTCGCCGCAGCGGGGGAGCAGACGGTGCTTCGGCCGCTTGTCGGCTTCTGGTACTCCGATCCGGTGAGGCTGGGAGGACTGGTGCCGATCTTCACGAGTCTGTTGGCCTCATACGCGGTTCTTCGCACTGTCGAAGCCATGGTTTTGTTCGCAGCCCGGTCGAACGTGACACTACGTGAACCTGTCGCAGCGCTGGTGGCGTCCCTTGTCATCCTCGTCGGAATCGCGGCGCTCCTATACCCGCAAACAAAGGATTTCAGGACCGAGGAGCGTACTTCTCGCCTCGCGGCCGACTACTGGGAACACCTACAGTGGGAGGACGGACTCGCAAGTCTTCCAGAATTGAGATTCATCGAGCGTTTGGGGGAGGAGCTCCCTGAGGACGCCGTGGTACTGGGGGACCCGACGTCGGGTGCGGCGCTCCTGTACTCCCTGGCCGGTGTGGATACCGTCTTCAGGACGCTGTCTGGATCATGGGATGCCGACGCCAGATACCTCGGTAGAAATTTCAACCGCATCGACAGGAACCCGCGAATCTGTCGGTTGTTGGCAGAGTATGGAGTAACCCATTTCTACGACGACACTCGTCGGTATCTGCCGGACATCGTCCACCGGCGGGACATGGTTGGTCTGACGATCATCGGTGTGGATCGTGAAGACCTCAGACTGGTCGACACCAGCGGCGATGGAGCAAGGATCTACGAGATTGAAGCTTGTGATTCCTGAACAGTTGCCCCGTTTGACACCTATACGAGTGGGGAAGATATGACCTCGATCCCGATGGCGGATCCGTGGTCTCCGTCAAGGCGGTCGAGGTAGGGGTAACAACCTATAAGCTTGTCCAGGACCAACGGGAGAGCGCTGGCCGCTGACATGGAAGGTATTACGTGAAGATCGCAGTCATTGCCCTGGGTAAGATCGGACTCCCCTTGGCGGTGCAGTTCGCCTCGAAGGGGCACGAGGTGATCGGTGTAGATGTCAATCCGACCACCGTTGCTAACGTCAATGACGCGATCGAACCCTTTCCCGGCGAAGCGCATCTGCAGGAGATGCTGTCCGAGCTGGTGCCGGCAGGAAAGCTCCGTGCGACGACGAACTATGCCGAGGCCGTTCCCAGTGCCGACGCCGTCGTACTGGTGGTCCCGCTCTTCGTCGACGCGGACGCTAAGCCCGACTTCGGCTGGATGGACACCGCGACCGCTGAGCTCGCACGCCATCTCACACCCGGCACCCTGGTGTCCTACGAGACCACCCTCCCCGTAGGCACCACGCGTGATCGCTGGAAGCCCGCGCTCGAGTCCGGTAGCGGTCTCGTCGAAGGTGAGGACTTCCACCTCGTGTTCTCCCCCGAGCGGGTCCTCACCGGACGTGTCTTCGAGGACCTGCGCAAGTACCCGAAGCTGGTCGGTGGTCTGTCTCCCGCCGGAGCAGAAGCAGCGGTGAAGTTCTACGAGGCGGTCCTGGACTTCGACGATCGCCCTGACCTGGAGCGTGGGAACGGAGTCTGGGACCTCGGTTCGGCAGAGGCGTCGGAGCTGGCCAAGCTTGCCGAGACGACCTACCGTGATGTCAACATCGGTCTGGCCAACCAGTTCGCACGCTACGCTTCGACCGCAGGGATCGACATCTATCAGGTGATCGATGCATCCAACTCGCAGCCCTTCAGCCACATTCACCAGCCGGGTATCGCCGTCGGCGGACACTGTATTCCCGTGTACCCGCGGCTCTACCTCTGGAACGACCCCGCGGCCACTGTGGTGCGAGCCGCCAGGGAAGCAAACGCGGACATGCCAGACTATACGATCGGTTTGCTTGAGGGCGCGTACGGATCTCTGGAGCAGGCCCGAGTGGTCGTCCTCGGTGCGGCGTACCGTGGAGGCGTGAAGGAGACCGCCTTCTCGGGGGTCTTCGCGGCTGTCGAATCACTGATCGCCCGGGGTGCGGTTCCGCTGGTGCACGATCCCCTTTATACCGATGAGGAACTCGAGAAGCTCGGATTCACGCCCTACCATTTCGGTGAGCCGGCGGATGCCGCCGTCGTACAGGCGAACCATGCGGAGTACTCGGAGCTGTCCCCGGCAGATCTTCCCGGCGTCAAGGCGTTCGTCGACGGCCGTCGCGTCAGTAGCGCAGATCGGTGGGCTGGCGTGACTTATCGGGTGATCGGTAAGGCTTGACCGAGGACAGCAGCAGCGCGTCTCGCAGGAAGCGCGGTGGTGTTCTTGATGACGAACTACTAGGAAGAGGAACAGCGTGACCCTTGTAGCTGACACAGCCGATGTATCGCCCGACGCGATCGTGGGTGACGGCTCGAAGATCTGGCATCTTGCACAGGTGCGCGAAGGCGTCAGGCTCGGCGAGAACTGCATCGTCGGTCGCGGCGCCTACGTGGGCACGGGAGTCGAGGTCGGGGCAAACTCGAAGATCCAGAACTACGCCCTGGTGTACGAACCCGCAGTGCTCGGAGACGGCGTGTTCGTGGGTCCGGCAGTGGTTCTCACCAATGACACATATCCCCGCTCCATCACTCCCGAGGGAGACCTCAAGAGCGCCCACGACTGGATCCCGGTGGGCGTCACGGTGGAACGAGGTGCTTCGATCGGAGCCAGAGCGGTGTGTGTGGCGCCGGTCGTCATCGGAGCCTGGGCCACGGTCGCCGCAGGTGCGGTCGTCACGAAAAACGTGCCGGCCCACGCGCTCGTCGCGGGCGTGCCCGCGAAGCGCATCGGCTGGGTGGGGAGGGCGGGGCACCCCCTGAGGAACGACGGCGGGCACTGGATATGTCCCGAGACCGCTGAGGTCTACGAAGAATCGAACGGATCACTGACGCAGGTAGGGGTAGAGGCATGAGTAACAGATTCATTCCCGCAGCAAAGCCGATCGTCGGTGACGAGGAGCGCGCCGCGGTCGACGCCGTCCTGCTCTCGGGCATGCTGGCTCAGGGAGCCGAAGTCGCGGAGTTCGAGAAGGAGTTCTCGGAGGTGCTTCTCGACGGCCGCGGAGCCGTCGCCGTGAATTCCGGCACCACCGGACTCCACCTCGGTCTCCTCGCCGCAGGCATCGGGCCCGGCGACGAAGTCATCGTCCCCTCCTTCACCTTCGCGGCCACGGCGAACTCCGTCGCTCTGACCGGAGCCACCCCCGTGTTCGCCGACATCGAGCTTGACCACTACTGCCTCGACATCGAGCACGTGGCCAGTCTCATCACGGAGAAGACGAAGGGCATTATGCCGGTGCACCTGTACGGTCACCCAGCCGACGTGGCTGCGTATCGCTCGCTGGCCGACCAGCACAGTATCGCCCTCTTCGAGGACGCCGCCCAAGCACACGGCGCATCGCTCGGTGGCCACAAGGTGGGGACCTTCGGGGAGTTCGCGATGTTCTCCCTCTACCCGACGAAGAACATGACCTCGGGGGAGGGCGGTATCGTGTCGACGTCGGACCCTGCGATCGAGCGCCGCCTGCGGCTCCTGCGGAACCAGGGCATGGAGAAGCAGTACGAGAACGAGGTTGTCGGGTTCAATGCCCGGATGACCAACCTGCACGCGGCGATCGGCCGGGTCCAGCTGACCAAGGTGAACGGGTGGACGGAGCAGCGCCAGGCGAACGCGGCGTTCCTGACCGAGAACATTGAGGGAGTTACGACGCCGAAGGTCGCGGCCGACGCCGTCCACGTGTACCACCAGTACACCGTGCGCGTGGGAGAAGACCGAGACCGTTTCGCCGCCGCGTTGAAGGACGAGTACAACATCGGGTCGGGCGTGTACTACCCGATTCCGAATCACCGGTTGCCCTCGTTCGCACGTACCGAGGACCTTCCCAACACCGAGATCGCGGCGCAGGAAGTCCTTTCCCTGCCAGTCCATCCGTCCCTCGACAACGAGGACTTGGACCGGATCGTCACCGCGGTCAACGCGCTGGCGAAGGCGGGGGCCTAGCGCATGGCCGATCTGAGGGTAGGCCTCATCGGTCTGGGTATGATGGGGCGCCACCATGCGCGCGCCATCCGTGAGGTCGAAGGACTCGAACTGGTGGCCGTGGCGGACGCCTACGGTGATCCCCATGGTGCAGCCGGAAACCTGCCCATGTGCGGCTCCGTGGACGAACTCATTGCCCATGATCTCGATCTGGCGGTGTGCGCCGTCCCCACCGGTTTGCACGAGACCGTGGGCCTGGCCCTCGCGGCCGCGGGAGTCCATACCCTCGTGGAGAAACCCATCGCGGATACGCTGGCATCGGGTCAGCGACTGGTCGAGGCGTTCGAGGGTGCCGGCCTCGTCGGGGCAGTAGGGCACATCGAGCGTTTCAACCCGGCCCTGCAGTCCTTGCGTAGCAGGCTGGAGTCCGGCGATCTCGGGGATGTCTACCAGATAGCCACGCGGCGACAGGGACCTTTTCCTGCCCGAATTGCCGACGTCGGCGTGGTCAAGGACCTCGGCACCCATGACATCGATCTCACATCGTGGCTCGCACAGTCGCCCTTCGCCTCGGTCTCAGCGCGGACCAGCACCCGGTCCGGTCGCCCGCACGAGGATATGGTCACGGCGTCCTGCCGGCTGGAGAACGGCGTGATCACGAGTCACTTGGTGAACTGGCTCTCCCCCATGAAGGAGCGGCTGACGGTCGTGACGGGTGAGAAGGGCGCCTTCGTGGCCGACACTCTCACCGCCGATCTGACGTTCTACGAGAACGGGACCTTCACCACGGAGTGGGAGGCCGTCTCCAACTTCCGCGGCGTGTCGGAGGGCAATGTCACGCGCTTGGCGTTGACGAAGAGGGAGCCGCTACGTTCGGAACTCGAGGCATTTCGCGACGCCGCTCTCGGTGTCGCCGACAACACCGTCACCATGCGCGAGGGCCTCGATACGCTGCGCGTCGCGGAGGCGATGATCGAGTCCGCCGATACGGAGTCGACGATCGGTCTCGCTGCGTGGCGCTGAAGGTCACCATAGCAACGCGGTTATACCCGCCCGAAGTGGGAGCCGCCGCCTTCCGCCTCGAAGCACTGGCTCGCGGTCTTGCCGAGGTGGGCGCTGAAGTGTCCGTGCTCACCACTCACCCGCCCGGTCCGCGGCTCCCCGCACAGCCCGCGGTGAAGCGATGGCCCGTGCTGCGGGACGCCGGGGGTAACGTCCGTGGTTACGTGCAGTACCTGAGTTTCGATGCACCATTGTTCTTCCGGCTCCTGTGGAGCCGTGCGGACATCGTGGTGTCCGAACCGCCTCCGACCACGGGGATCATGGTCGCGGCGTCATCGCTCCTACGACGCCGCGGGTACGTCTACTACGCAGCCGATATCTGGACCGACGCACTTGCCGCGACGGACGCGCCCGCTCCCGTGGTTGGACTTATGAAGGTCCTGGAGGGGATTGCCCTTCGTAGGGCACGAAAAGTCGTTGCGATCTCCGACGGTGTCGCGGAGCAGACACGTCAATTCGGTGTGGATCCCGCTCGCGTGGTCGTGGTCGGTAACGGTGTCAACACCGATACGTTCTCTGCAGAGGGGCCGACGGCGACTCCCGGCTATCGTTACTTCGTCTACACCGGGACCATGTCGGAGTGGCAGGGGGCCGGTGTCTTCATCGACGCGCTGGTACTCGTGCTGCAGCGCCACCCTGATGTACGGCTGCACTTCTTCGGGCAGGGTTCCGCCGAGGCCGCTCTGCAGTCGAGAGCCAGGGAAGTGGCACCCGGTCGAGTGCTGTTCAACGGCGTCGTGCCGCCTGATGAGGCTGCACGATGGCTCCGTGGTGCGACGGCTTCTCTCGTGAGTATCGTGCCGGGCCAGGGCTACGACTTCGCCAAGCCGACCAAGATCTACGCCGCAGCTTCGTGCGGGATCCCGGTGATCTTCGCGGGAACGGGCGATGGCGCGCAGATGGTGATCGACAACGACCTCGGCTCCGTGAGCAACTACTCTGCCGTCGACATCGCGGATGCCATGCTGCAGGTGCTCGAGGCGCACGACACTCGACGAGCCACACGTTCGTCGTGGGTGGAGGCCAATGCATCCCTGCGTATGGCTGGGCGGCGCGCAGCGGCCGAGGTGGTCAGCGCTGTTCCAGCAGGGCGCTGACCACTGCGGCAGCCGCTTCTCCCGTACCGTACGGAGCGGCCGAGGTGGATGCCGGAGATGAGCGCTGCACCACGGCGGCGAGTGAAGAAAGATCGTCTGACACCAGCACGTTCCAGCCGAGCTGAACCGTCTCCACCCACTCCGTCTCGGGCCTGATCGTGGTGCAGGGGACACGCAGGAGGAAAGCTTCCTTTTGCAGTCCACCGGAGTCGGTGATCACGCCTGCACTATTCATCACGGAGTTGATCAATTGCGGGTAGGCCAACGGCGGGACGACCTGGATCGCTCCTGCCTGGAGGTCTAGCCCGTGTCGACGCGCCAGGTCGACCAGTCGTGGGTGGGCCAGCAGTACCACCGGCTTGTCCAGGGACGCGAGCGAGCTCACGATCTGCTCGAGACGTGCCGGGTCATCGGTATTGTCCGGCCGATGGATGGTGCTGACGTAGTAGGCGCCTGCTGTCATGCCGTGCGGTAAGGGCTCCTCACGGGACTGGACAGCAGCCCTGGTACTGAACAGGACATCGGTCATCACGTCGCCGACCAGGACACTGCGTCCTGCCAGCCCCTCGTGTGCCAAGTGATCCATTGCCACCTCGGTAGGAGCGAGCAGAAGATCCGCGGCGTGGTCCGTGAGAACGCGGTTGTGTTCCTCGGGCATGCGGCGGTTGAACGAGCGCAGGCCGGCTTCGAGGTGCGCGAGGGGGATGTGAAGCTTGACGGCGGCCAGAGCCGCCGCGAGCGTCGAGTTCGTGTCACCGTACACGAGGACGCAGTCCGGCTTCACGTCCTCGAGGATCTCCTCAAGCCCCCCCAGCATGGCGCCCGTCTGCTTCCCGTGCTTCCCGGAACCGACCCCGAGGTTGAAATCGGGAGCAGGTATGCCGAGATCCTGGAAGAAGACGTCAGACATGATCTCGTCGTAGTGCTGGCCGGTGTGCACGATCAGGTGCTCCGCTCTACCCTTCATGGCGTGGGCGATGGGAGCGAGTTTCACGAATTGGGGGCGGGCACCGACGACACTCAGGATACGCATTCCGTCAGCCTATAGGGCTGGCGACCAGACACTCGAACACATCGGGTGGCAGTGAGCGGAGAGATTCGTCGGTGGAGCGTCGTCCACCGCTCCACCGAGACGGCACCCCTCCTCCGAGCACCGACTGAGCGATCGGGCCGCTTGCGGCCGGATTGCCGTGCGGTAGCCTTGACCGGTGATCGCACAGCCCAGGACGACGCCCGGACCCGACGCCGGCGCGGCGCTCCGTGCCGCTGCCGGAATGGTCGGCGGAGGCCTGTCGGTGAGGGGCAGTGACGTCGTATGAGAGTACTCGTCGTGTCCACCTGGTACCCCTCCGTCCAGACGCCCACGCAGGCCCCGTTTAATCATGAGCATGTCAGGGCAATCCAGTCGGACCATACGGTTCGGGTGGTGCACGTGCGGCTCCGTTCCTCTGCCGCGGCGGTCACCGAGACGTTCGACGGCGTTCATGTCTCGCGGATCTCGCTCGACCTCAAGCGTCCTTGGAGCGTCCTCACCGTGCTGACCTCTCTCCGACGGGAGATGAGGCACGCGGACGTCCTGCACTCGATGGCTTTCTCGACGATCCTGATGGTGCTACCGGTGTGGCTCGTCACACGCATGCCGTGGGTTCACACCGAGCACTGGAACGGCGTTACCAATCCGGCGAGCGTAGGGCCCTTGTGGCGGCGTTTCGCCTGGCTCAGGAACCTTCTACGCTTTCCGCATGTGGTGACGGGAGTGACCACGCAGCTCACGGAGCGGTTACAGCACTTCGCCCGCCCTGCGGCGGCCAGGGTTGTCCCCTGCGTCGTCGACAACAACCGCCCGCTGCGGCCGTGGTCGAGGGGAGAGGTCTTGAAGCTCGTTGCCGTCGGGGGCCTCGTTCCCCGCAAGCGGCCCTTGCTCGCGGTGGATACCGTCAATTGGCTGACCGATCGTGGGGAGGACGCGACTCTGCAGTGGATCGGCGCAGGGGTGCTCGAGCGTGAGGTACTCGAGCATGCCTCGGCACTCGGTATCTCCCAACGCATCCAGCTGCGGGGTGCGGTACCTCCCGAGGAGGTCTTCCCGGGCATGGAGGAGGCTGACATTTTCTTCCTCCCCTCCGAACAGGAGAACTTCTTCACCGCGGCTGCGGAGGCGCTTTCCTGCGGGCGACCAGTGGTTGCGGCCCTTGCCGGTGGCTACGACGATTACTGCGATTCGACGAACAGCGTCCTGGTCGAACGGCCAACCGCGGAGAACCTGGGTCTGGCGATCTTGGAAGCAACCGCGCTGTGGGCCGGGCGTGCACCGACGGAGATCGCACTCCCTATCCGCGAGCGATTCAACAGCCGCGTGGTCGGCGGTCTGTTCACCGAGGCCTATGCCGCCGCAAGGTACGCAACGCAGCGGGGCGCGCTGACCGAGAGGTCCGAGGTTGATGGATAGGAAGCGCAGACCCGCCGACCAGGAGTCACAGGAACCCTTGGTCGACATGGTCATCGCCGTCCACAGCGCGTCGCGCCCTATCGAGGAGGCCGTTCGATCGCTCCTCGACGGTGGGCTACGGGTAGGGCAGGTCGGGGGCCTGAGGATCACGGTGGTCTGTCACAATATCTCCGAGGAGACGATCGCTGCTCGGATACCGGACCACCACCGTTCCTTGGTGCGCTTCCTGGAACTGAAGGACGGCATTGCAAGCCCTGCCGGCCCCCTTAATCATGGACTCGCCCATGCGACGGGTCGCTACGTCGGGGTGATGGGAAGTGATGACGCGGTTGAAGGTGGATCCATCTCGGGGTGGGCCTCGGTGGCCGAACGGCACGCGTCCGACGCAGTCATCGCTCCGGAACGGCACGCGGACGGACGGAAGATCCGCACGCCGGTGCTGCGCCCGGGCCGACGGCATCGGCTCGACCCGATCAAGGACCGGTTGTCCTACCGCACAGCTCCGCTGGGGCTCATCCGCAGGAGCGAGCTCGCGAGACTGGGCCTGCGCTTCACTCCTGGTCTTCCGACGGGGGACGACCAGGAGTTTACTTCCAGGCTGTGGTTCGGAGGTGGCCGGATCGATTACGCCCGTGGTGCCGGACACTACGTGGTGGGAGCAGCTGCGGCTGACCGAGTGACGTTCGCCCGCCGCCCAGTCGAGGCGGAGCTGGAGTTCGCCACAAAGCTGGTCGAGGGCGACTGGTTCCAGGGACGAAGCAGTGCCGATCGGCGGGCGATCATCGTGAAGCTCGTCCGTGTGCATGTGTTCGGGCTGGTGCAGACCCGTTTCGATTCGGGTGGTTGGTCCGCAGATGACCGGGCGGAGCTCGCTACTCTGCTCTCGGGACTCCTCAAGCATGCCCCGAGCGCCCTGGATCCACTCAGCGTCGCAGACCATCGACTCGTGCGCGCCATTCTGGATCCGTCTGTGGGCGCGGCGGGACTACAGGAGCTTGCGTCGGCGAGGCGCAAATTCGGGCAGTTGAAGACCGTACTCCCTCATTCGTTTGAAGCAACTCTGAGCCCTGAATCACCCCTTCGCTTCATGCCCGCTGCTGCCATGCTGCGGTAGCGCAAGCGGAGGATCCGGTCTGCTGCACCTCCTACTGCGGCGAATCCGGAGCAGGCGGGGCGGCGAAAGCGCCCGTTGTTCGCCGCCGACGTTCGTTCACATAGTGGCGGATGATCGAGTTCCTACCCAGTGCTGTCCGTGGATTCTCGGTCATCAACACGTCCCAGCGGCGTGCGGAATCATAGGCCTGTACTGCGCTCGCCAGACCGGCTGCGTCGTCTGTTGCGAGTGCGGCCCGAGCGAGGCGAGCATCGCGAAGACTCAGGGATCCCAGGCTGTCCCCGGACAGCTCCTTCACCCCCTCGTGGAAGGCCCGCCACACGGCTGATTCCTCGGCACTCCATACGGAGCCCGCTGTAGGCACGCCGGCGGAATCTCCCGCTGCCGCTCGCGAGGCGATTTCTCCGCGGCGCCGTAATGTACCGATACCGTGAATGCGCATGAGCTTGGTTGCAATGGAGCTACGTCCCGGTCCCGAGATACTCCTGACCCACCTCTGCTCCGCCAATGGGGCGAACCAGGCCAGTTCTTCCTCCAGAGGTGACACGGCCGCTGTGACCCGGCCCTCTCCCGCATCATCGGTCTGGCAGTATGCGGAGCTGCCGTAGGGGTAGGCGATCCGCCCACCCATGAAGAAGAGCCGAAGAGTTGGTTCGAGGTCTTCGCCCGTGCGGAGCCCTGCCATGTAATGGAAACCTATGTGATCTACGTAGGACCGACGGAGTAGTCCGAACGGCAGGCTGCGTGTCGCCAACCCATCGCGTACCGGGTCGAGTATCAGAGGTTTGGAAGGGCGAAGCCAGGGAGTGGTCAGGATGGCCCCCGTCGTCGTACGGATGGGTGCCAGAACTGCATCCGCACCGGTCTGTTGCGCCGTCATGAACCAGGCTTCCAGCGCCCCCGGTTCCACATAGTCGTCGGAGTCGACGAACGTGAGATAGTCCGCCTGTGACTCCTGGAGGGCGTGATTCTTCGGGCCGGCCGGCGAGTAGACACCGTCATTGAACTCCCGCAGTGAGACGCCCTCGATCAGCTCCTCGCCGAGTGCGGACCTCACCGACGCAGCTGTGATGTTATGGCAGATGATCGAGATCTCGAGTGTTGCCCCCGCCTTCTCGAGAAGGCTTCGCTGTTCCACCAGTGAACGTACTGCGCGCTGGATCGGACGAGCGGTGTCGTGAAGGGGAATGACCGCTTCTAGTGACGCCGCATCAGTCCGGACGCGGCGACTGGGGAAATTCATGAACTGGATACTCCTCGGCGAAGTGGGCGTATAAGTACTTTATCCGGCGGTTCCTCGCGGTTGAGGTTTCCCAATTCGAGCGCGGCGATACACCGGTGGACTGACATAATGGGCCCATGTCCGCACCGCGTCTGCTCATTATGTCCTTCTCCCCGCTCCGATCGGATGCGAGGATCCTCAAGCAGATCGCATTGTTCAAGGATCGCTACGAGGTGGTGACTTGTGGGTACGGCGCCGCGCCGGAAGGGGTGGAAGCCCACATCAGCATTCCCTCGGATCTGAAGGAGTGGAAGTACAACCGCATCGCTGTGATGGGACGCGCCTACCGCAGGGCATACTGGGGTAATCCGGTCATCTCCTACCTGAAGCCACGTCTCATCGACCACGAGTTCGACGTCGTCCTCGCCAACGACATCGATGCGGCCGGCCTCGCTCTCTCCCTGCGGTCGGTGCATGGTGTGCATCTCGACCTGCATGAGTACAGCCCGCGGATGAAGGAGGAATTGCCCCGCTGGAAGCTGTTCGTGGCGCCCTTCATGCGGTGGATGGTCCGTACATTCGCCACGAAAGCCGATTCCGTCTCCACGGTTGCCGCGCACATCGCCGATGAGTACGGGCGGCAGTTCGGGTTGGCACCCACGGTGGTAACCAACGCAGCCCCTTACATCGACGCCGAACCCGGGCCGGTGGGATCGCCGATTCGTCTCGTGCATTCGGGGGCGGCGCAGCAGGGACGGTTGGAGGTGATGCTGGACGCCATGGATCTGCTCACGGGGGACGCGACGCTCGACCTCTATCTGACGCAAAACCATGGTGCCTACTTCGAATCGCTGAGGGCCCGCCTGTCAACGATGCGGAACGTCACCCTGCATGACCCCGTGCCGTACGCGGACCTCACGAAGACTCTCAACGTCTACGACGTGGGCCTGTACGTCCTCCCGCCCATGAACTTCAACTTCGCGTGGGCGCTTCCCAACAAGTTCTTCGATTTCGTCCAGGCGAGGCTCGGTCTCGTGATCGGCCCGTCACCCGAGATGGCTGCGCTGGTCCGCCAGGAGGGACTGGGCAGGGTCACAGATGACTTCTCGGCAGCATCGCTGGCATCGGCCATCGACTCCCTGGTACCCGACGACGTGGCGCGTTACAAGCAGGCTTCCGCCGTAGCTGCGCGGAAGCTCTCGGCAGAGGAACAGGTCAAGGGGTGGGCGCGGGCCGTCGACGCCCTGATGGCTCGTACCAAGGCATGACCCCGACCAGGGTTCTGCAGTTCAACGACTGCGCATCGGTTGCGCGGTCGATGGTTGCCGCTGCGGCTCGGGCGGGGGTGACATGGGACTACCTACCACCGTCCCGGGTTCGGCCCCTTGGCCCCGTCACGGGCGGATTGATCCGACGTAAGGCGGCCTATGCGCCGTACTGGGCCCGTCGTGTGCGTGCCGTCTCCCGTGCGGAAGTAGTACACGTGCACTACGGAACTTCCGCGCGGTTGCTGGCCGACCCCGGGGTACCGAAGCGACCCTACGTGCTCACTCTGCACGGGTCCGACATCCGCAGGCAGTGGAAGGATCCTGGTTACCACGACGAGATACAGCGCGCCGTGGACGGCGCTGCTCACGTCTTCTATGCGAACAACGACACTGCGGACAATGCACGGGCTGCGCGCCCCGATGCCGAGTTCCTTCCAGCCCTTGTCGATGCCGCTACGCTGCCCGCTTGGGCTCCTGACGGTGACGAGCCCACGGTCCTGTTCGTCTCACGGTGGGACGAGGACAAGGGGGTCGACCGACAGCTGGAACTGGCCGCCGCCTTATCACGCTCGATCCGCCCGAAAGCGCGCCTTCTCGGAGTGGACTGGGGACCGGGGGCCGAGGAAGCACGCCGGGCGGGGGTCACTCTTCTCCCGCGGATGACACAGACCCAGTTCCACGGGTTGATGGCGAGATCTCATCTCGCCATCGGTCAGGCCACGGACAACTTCGCGACCAGCGAGTTCGAGGCACTCTGCATGGGGCTGCCGATGGCAGCGCTGGGACATCGGATCGGTAGACCTGACGACGGCTCGGTGCCGCCCGTCATGCAGGGCTCTGTGGACGACGTCGTTTCGCAGGTTCTCGACACACTGGATGATGCCCCTGCCGCCGCGCGTCGTCTCGGGAGCTCGGCTTGGGCACTACCGCGATA
The DNA here is from genome assembly GCF_001187915.1 of Arthrobacter sp. RIT-PI-e. Classification (GTDB taxonomy): domain Bacteria; phylum Actinomycetota; class Actinomycetes; order Actinomycetales; family Micrococcaceae; genus Arthrobacter_D. The sequence continues at coordinate 49,556 of NZ_LGIU01000045.1, forward strand.
TGACGCCGCGTCGTACATCCCGATGCTCGAATCCCGCTACCGGATCGTCGCCGAGTCGGCAGCTGGGACCTGCTGAGGTACTGTCAGGACACCCGGAGGATCGGTCACAGGTGCCTGGACCGGTCACTCCTTCGAGGTGAGCCCGGCGAGCATGGCCTGCTGTGCGAAATCCGCGTTTCCAGCAACCACTTCGTCGAAGGTCCCCCGGCTCACGATTGACCCGTCCTTCATGAAGCAGACCTGGTCGCTGTACCGGATGGTGGAGAGCCGGTGAGCAACGGAGATGACCGTGATCTCGCCGTGTAGTTCGCGGATTGCGGCCGCTACGGCCGCTTCCGTTGAAGTGTCGAGTGCGCTGGTCGCCTCGTCGAGCACCAGCACGAGCGGATCGACATAGAGCGCGCGAGCGATGCCCAGGCGCTGGCGCTGGCCTCCGGACAGTGCCAGCCCCCGTTCCCCGACCCTGCCGTTGATGCCTCCCGCCCGGGCCTCGACGGTGTCCAGGAGCTGCGCTCGTCGTAGGGCCTGCCGCACCTTCTCACCATCGAAGTCCTCCCCCCAGGTGAGGGCGACGTTCTGGGCGATCGACCCGTCGAAGATGGCGACATCCTGAGGGACGTAACCGACCCGGGATCTCCAGTCGGCGAGCACTTCGTCCAGCGGCACACCATCGAGTTCCATCAGGCCCGCCGATGGCGTCAGCAGGCCCAGAAGTATGTCAATCAGGGTGGACTTCCCGGCACCGGATTGACCGACGATGCCGAGCGAGGACCCGATCGGGATGTCGAGGTTCACCGCACTCACGGCGGGCGACGCGGCACCGGGGTAGGTGAATCCGACATCGGTCAGCGTCAAGGTCTGCGGTTCCGTACCGATCGAGCGACGCCCGATGTTCTCGTTACGATCACTGTAGGACTCCATTTGCTTGATGTCGGCCATCACCACACTGGTGTAGGGCAGGGTGGATTGTGCCAGCGTCAACATGGACTGCACCGCAGTGAGGGAGGGGATCATCCTGAATCCCGCGATACCGAAGATGGCCACTGCGGCAAGCGCGTTCTCCAGTCCTCCGGTCAGGAACGAGACGGTACCGATGAGCAGGAAACCTCCGATCAGTGCCATCTCGATCACGAACTTGGGGACTGCTGCCAGGAAGCGGATATTGGAACGGGAATGGGCCGCGCCCGAACGACTCACGAAGACGACATCGCCTACTTCGTCGGCTTTGTCGCGGAGTGTGATCTCCTTGAGTGCCGAGATCATCTCGGACACGAGAGTGGACATCCGCATTGCCGAGTCCCTGTTGACGCGACCAGCCTGATACGACTTCTTGGTCAGCCAGAAGTAGAGGAGACCGGCGATCAGCCCCAGATAGATGACGGTGATGGCCGCGGTCAACGGTTGGGTGACGACAAGGATGCCAAGAACGGCCACGAAGGACAGGACCTGTGACGGGATGGTGACAGCAGGGATCAGCACACCGGCGATCGTGTTGGCTATACCAACGTCGATGAGGCGCACCAGTTCGGCCGTGGAGCGCTTCATGCGTTCGGTCCACGGTGAGCGGATATAGCTGTTGAACAGGTGCGTGCCGATCTCGAGTTCGAAACGCGCGAATTTCCGGGTGGAGATCCACTGCATCCAGATGCCGACGAACGATTTGAGAATCATGAGCCCTGCAGAGGCGATCAGGACCCAGAGGCTGGCTTCCTGTGAGATGGTGCCGATCACCGGCAGATTCAGATCCCCCCCGGCGAGAATCTGGGTCATCACCACGGCGAAGATGCCGAGCGCACCCGCTTCCACTAGGGACAAGAGGGAGAGGCCGAGACCGAACACGATGATGAACCGGCGAGCATCAGTAGGGAGAAGGGGCATGAGTTCGCGCAGGACGCGAATAAGTTCTTTCATCAATTCTCCGAAGCGGCGGGGAGGGTACTGCCGTACGTCAGCACCCGCTCCATCTTACGTGGGCACTGTTTGTGAATCGTCGAGCTACGTGACGGAGCGGCTCGAAGACGCGTGAGAGGATGGCGTCCATGTCAAGTACTACCCGGGTAACGCACCTATTCGACTGCGCAGACGTTGGAGCTGCACTCGTGGCTGAAGGGCGTCGACAGAAGCAGCCATGGCGGCAGGTTCAGGGTCCGTGGACGCGAGGCGGAACGCAGAAGGCCTACTACCGGTTCCTCGCCGAGCTGGCTTTGAATCACCCGCGGACGAAATTGTGGCATGTCCACATGGGCGGACGTGCGAAGTGGGCCCGTGGGCGCTTCAAACGCCCATACATTCTGACTCTGCATGGAACCGATATCAAGGAGAACTACTGGCAGGATGAGCATCACGCGCAACTGAAAGCGGACGTCGATCTGGCGCGACACGTCTTCTACACAACCCCGGAGTTGCGGGAGAAGGCCGAACGGGCGCGTCCAGATGCCGAGTACATGCCGCAGGCGATGGATCTGAGCATTTTGCCGGAGTGGACCCCTGCCGCCCGTCCTCGCGTCTTCTTTCCATCCCGATGGGATGCTCAAAAAGGTGGTGACGGCCTACTGGAGACTGCTGCGCAAGTGGTCTCCGCCGTAGGTAATAGAGCCGATGTCGTCGGGCTGGACTGGGGGAACCGGGCTTCGGAAGCTGCCGGCCTTGGAGTTACGCTCATGCCCAAGATGGACCTCCGAGGATATGTGGCCGAACTTGCTCGTGCACATGTAGCGGTGGGTCAGACGGCCGGTATCCTCTCCGTCAGCGAACTGCAGGCGATGGCCATCGGCGTTCCCCTGGTCTTCCCCGATCCCGTGGAGGGGTATCCGCAGGGTGAGGATATGGGGGCGATCGTGGTCGCCCGGCAGGATGCAGGCGCCGCAGTCCTCGAAGCCCTGGCCGATCCGCACATGACCTCGGAGAGTACGGGCGGCCCTGCCTACGTGCGGCGCCACCATGACCCGGCCGGCATGATCGAACGGTTGGAGGCAGTGTATGCCGATGTGTCGGAGCAGTCCGAGAAGGAAGAATCAGCGTGAGTGGCGCCGTTCAGGCCAAACCGCATCTGCTGTACGTGGCTTTCGGGTACCCACCGAGCACAGCTTCCTCCGTGTATCGGAGTCTCGCGGTGCCGAATGCTTTTGCTGGGGCAGGATGGGACGTCACTGTACTCACGATCCACGGCCAGACTTGGTCCGAAATCTCCGGCCTTGACACCGATCTCCTGCAGTCCGTCGATCCGTCGGTGCGAGTTGTCCGTGTATCCGACGGCGGGTCGGAGGAACCAGCAAAGGGAAACCTCCGTGCGTTCTCGAGGTTACGGGTCGAAGCACCGTATGTCTGGGAGCGGCTCCTGTCCCTGCGAAGCGCGGCTTCGTTCCCGGAGAAGTTCCATGGGCTGTGGCGGAAGCCGGCTTCAGCAGCTGCTCGCGAGATCCACCGACGTCACACGGTAGATCTGGTCATCGGATCGGCCAGCCCGTACGTGTCGTTCGCTGTCGCGAGTTCCTTACCTGGGGTTCCCTACGTCATGGATTACAGAGATGCATGGGCCTTCAACACGATCAATGGACGTGAAAATTTCGCCGTCGAGTCCCGTACCGGGAAGTTGGAGTCGACGCTTCTCGAAGGAGCATTGCAGATCTGGTTCGTCAATGAACCGATTCAGGAGGAGTACGCGCGAAGGTATCCGAGGTCTACCTCGAAGATGCGGGTGGTTCCCAACGGCTTCGATCCTCAGCCCGGGCACGCCAGACCTGTGGTGAAGCCGGTCACGAGACCATCCTTCGGCTATCTGGGGACGTTGCAACATGAGAACAATCCCTTCGACGAGCTTCTCGAAGGTTGGGTCGATGCGTTCGGTGTCTCCGACGACAACGACGTTCCGACAGCCATCGCGCACATCAGAGGGAAACTGAGTTCGAGTGGAAGTTCTTCGCCCGAGCTACTCCGCCGACTTGAGGATGTCCGTCGACATGGATTGGAATACGACGGGCCCGTTCCTAAACGGCAGGTCGCCAATTTCTACGGCAACCAGGACGCGCTGATCCTGCTGCTTGCGTCAGGCAAGTACGTCACTGGAGGGAAGACAACCGAGTATCTCGCAACCGGGCTACCGATCGTATCCGTCCATGAGCAGGGCAACGCGGCGACGGAACTGCTGCGCGACTACCCGCTCTGGTTCCCCGCCGAGCAACTGACGGCACCTTCCATAAGCGCAGCTCTTCAGGAGTGCGCACAGGTTCTGAATGAACCGGACCCGGAACGCTGGGCCGCGGCGTGGGACTACGGTCAGTCGTTCCTGCGTACAACTCTGATGGCTCCGGTCGTCGAAGAGCTGACGCAGGTCAGCGCGAGGTCTCGAGTGCAGTTGGAGGCTCGGGTCGATTCCGTGACACCAGGTGCGACCGTCGAGTCCGATGAGGCCCTACAGCCGGAGCCGACGGCGGGTATGGACGGGGCCGGAGCCTCGGTTTCCCCAAGGCAGGTGGAAGTGCTGGTTCTAATGGGGCAGGGCAACACGGAAGTTCTTCAGGACCTTCGTTCTCGGACCGGTTCCATCAGCGGAGTCACGGTCTCCTTGGTCCCGTTCGTCGTCGAAGGTGCAGAACTGCCGGATGGGAGTCATCCCGTTTCCCTTCTACGAGCAGGAGTCCTCGAGCGGTGGCTCGATCGCTTGGTAGGAGCTGTAGGTCCTGCCGGAGTGGTTGGGCGACTCGTCCGGGACAACCTCCATTCACGCAGGCTGGCGCGGTCGGTCCTGACGAATGAGACGTTCATGGAGCAGCTGGCGCGGGCCGACATCGTGGCGGCCACGGGAGCGGATGTGACGCGGGCTGTCTGGCAGTTACGCTCTCGCACGCGAGCCCACCTCGTGAGAGGGGCTGTCGCGTTGAACCATGCACTTACGGAGTGGCAGGCGCCGCAGGAACGGCCTTCGGCTCGTCGAGCGAAGTGACCCTTCGCAGTCGGTCGACTTCAAGATCTCGTAACCCCTCGTCAGCCGCAGTGGTCGCCCTCCCGGCTTTTGAAGCCGAGGTGGACAATCCTCCGTGCGATACTGGGAAGGTGAGCCGCACTTGGATCGTCATTCCTCTGTTCAACGAGGCTCCCGTCATCGGCTCCGTCATCACCGACCTCATCCAGGTATTTCCTCATGTCGTCTGTGTGGACGACGGGAGTACGGACAGCTCAGCGGCGGCGGCGCGATCCGCCGGTGCAGTGGTTGTTCAGCACCCCGTGAACCTGGGGCAGGGAGCGGCACTCCAGACCGGCTTCGAGTATGCGCTGCAGGACCCCGCGATGACTTCGATCGTGACCTTCGACGCCGACGGGCAGCATCGCGTGTCCGATGCCCGAGCCATGGTGGAGAGGCTCGAAGCGGATGAGGCTGACGTCGTCCTCGGGTCGCGTTTCCTGGACGGGCGCACGAAGATCGGACGTATGAAACGTCTGGTGTTGCGCACCGCAGCCCTGCAGACCCGGATGACGACCGGTATGGCGTTGACCGACGCCCACAATGGTCTTCGCGCGTTCAACCGTGACGTGGTGGCCCACCTGCATCTGACCCAGAATCGAATGGCTCACGCCTCGGAGTTGATCCAGATCATTGTCGCGCTGAAGCCGCGATGGACCGAACATCCAGTCGAGATCATCTACACGGACTACTCGAAGGCGAAAGGGCAGTCCCTCCTCAATTCCGTGAACATCGTCGCGGATCTGCTTTTTAGGTAATTCTCATGATAATTCTTCTACAAATAGTGCTTGTCCTCGCGGTCATACTCTTTTCTCTGGTGCTTGTACGCGGCGGCTCGAACGCGAAGCATCTCGCAATTCGCCGAATCATGGTGCTGCTCTTCGCAGTGGTAGCAGTACTGTCCATCTTCTTCCCGGAGATTCTCAGCCGGCTGGCCGGTGTCCTGGGAGTCGGGCGTGGAACCGATCTCATGCTGTATGCGTTCATCGTCTCGTTCTTGGTATTCATCTCGACCACGCACCAGCGCTTCCGGCAGATGGAGGGTATCGTCACGAAGCTCTCGCGGCGGATTGCGCTGGACGAGGCCGAACGCCCCTGGGAAGGAACACACACAGGCCAGCTCTCGCGAACAGCACTGAGTGAGACACCCCGCAATAGTTCCACCAAGGGCGCATGATTATTCTGCGGTAGTCGCGGTGTCGGCTTGCGGCGTCGAAGATGCTGCACATCCTCGGGATGATCCTCGATAGCCTGGCGGCGCCTTCATGAAGACGCAGTAATTCTGTTTGACCGGACGTGATGACAGCGGACGGTACAAATTTGTGTGACACGAATCGCGAGAGTATCGCCTTTCCTGATGTCACCCGTCCCTGTTTCTCAGGCTTCGGCGACATCGGCATACCCGGCACGCAGTATCCGGTTGACCCACCAACGTTGGTCCCGTTCGATGACACCATCGTGGTGAACCCCAGCACCGTGACGATCGTCGTAGGTGGTGTGATCACTACTGAGGGGAGAGGCCTGTGCTCCGGCCCCCCGTTCAGAAGTGGAGCCCCGTCCGAGCTCGACCCACAACCCGGATGAACTGGATCATCACAGTACTACTCGATGGGACTTCTTCCGCGTTGGCGGAACAGCCGGTCCGCTCTCACCATGGGCCGACATGCCGAGGAGTATGTTCGGTTCCGCCAGCACGGTGAGCGTTGCGTGGATCTCGTCGTCGACGCGGTGTCATGGAACCCGCATGGTCTGATGTCCAGCTCTTGCAGGAATGTCAGGAGGTCAAGTACCCGGTCATGAAGTCCCGGGAGAACGACGAAGGCCGAGAGGGTCACGTATCGCGTCCCCCTCGGCCTTTCTACTGAAAAGAAGCACGTCAGGACGCCTGAATCCTCAGTGAACAACCAGTTGAGCGAGTGGTTTATCGGTTGTAGCGGGGGGTGGCGCCGGTGGTTGGGGTCCAGGTGATGGTTCCTCCTTCGTAGGTCTGGGTGCATCGGGTTGTGGTGGTGCAGTTCTCGGAGCTGGTGGGATAGCCCAGGCGTCCGGTTTCGTAGCCGGTGTTGGCCCAGGCGGTACGGATGGCGCCCTTGGTGGGGTGTGCTCCTACGCCGGGGGCCCAGGTGATGGCTCCGCCTTGGAAGTTCTGGTAGCAGCCGCCTTTGACGAGTCCGCAGACCTCGGGGCCGGTGGGGTAGCGGAGGCTTCCTCTTTCGTAGCCAGTGTTTGCCCAGGCGGTGCGGATGCCTGCCCTGGTGGGGTGTGCCCCGACGCCGGGGGCCCAGTGGATGTCGCCGCCCTGGAACTTCTGGTAGCAGCCGCCTCCGGCGAGGCCGCAGACTTCGGACCCGGTGGGGTAGCCGAGGCGCCCCGTGCCGGAGCCGGGGTGTCCCCAGGCGGGGCGGCTGCCTCCGCTGGTGGGGTGTGCTCCGCTGGCGGGGGCCCAGTGGATGTCGCCGCCCTCGTAGCGCTGGTAGCAGCCGCCGCCGGTGAGTCCGCATTCTTCGGCGCGGGTGGGGTAGCCGAGGCGTCCGTTCTCGTAGCCGGTGGTTCCCCAGGCGGGGCGGATGCCACCCTTGGTGGGTTGGGCTCCGGTGGCGGAGGTCCAGCGGATGTCGCCGCCTTGGAACTTCTGATAGCAGCCGCCTCGGACCAGTCCGCAGACCACGCCGGTGGTCGTGGCGCCGAGTCCGGGTGTCCTACTGGCAGCAGCCGCAATCGCCGACACACCCGGCGACGCAGGTGTCGTAGGAGGTGCAGGTGACGCGGCATTATTGCGCGCGAAAGCCTGAAGTGCATTGATGCTTGCAGGCCACTGGTTCCAGTCCCCAACCACGGGGCCGTGCTCCGTGTACTGCCATACGTCGTACCCGGTCCATCCAGCGGGCATCCTTCCGGCGCCGCTGTTGTTGTAGCTCGCTATGTGCAGGGGATGATCGGCGAACGCCCGCGAGGAACCCGTGCACGTGTTCCACCAGTCAGCCGTGGTGTAGATCATCGGGAGGCGGCCCGTGCGGTTATACACGGTCCTAGAGAAATCCTTGATCCAATTCACCATCTGGGTGGCGCTCATGTTGTAGCAGGAATTACCGAGGCTCGGGTAAGGGTTGTACTCCACATCCAGCAGAGGTGGCAGAGTTTTGCCGTCCGGGGACCAGCCGCCGCCGTTGTTGATCAAGTAGTTGGCCTGCTGAGCGCCAGTAGAGACATTCGGGATGGCGAAGTGGTAAGCGCCACGCAACATGCCGACCGATTCGGAACCGCGGTACTGAGGATTGAAGTATGGATTGACATAGCTGGTCGCTTCCGTAGCCTTCACATACGCGAACCGCGCCCCATTGTTCCACGCAGCGCGCCAATCAACCGTCAACTGATGGCTGCTCACGTCGACCCCGAGAACGCCCGAGGGCTTCCAGGGGTTGATGGCCGCTGACCCCTGAGGCAGATCTGAGCCCCTGTCGCCCGTCGGTGGTTCAAGCTGCGCGTCTCCTGATACGGCGATACGTCTGAGTCCTTGACCCAGTGATGCTCCATCAGTACCGATCTCAGCAGCCAGAGACTTCTCATTCGCTGCCATCTGTTCCTGAGACAGAGGCTCGTTGGCTGATGAGTCTGAAACGGGAGGGGCGACTGCCTCTTCCCCCACTGACAGGGCAGCCGCCTCGTTACCTGCGCCGCTTGCGGGCCCCCCCGGTAATCCACCTGTTCCGATTGGTGGCGCTGGCTGTGTCACGGCGTGTGCCGCAGGGATCGAACCGGATACGAGCGCGGCTAGTAGAACCGCAGTGGTTGCCAGTAGACGCACTGGTGATGATGTCAATGTTCTCTCCATGGATTGAGATGTCCAACCGTCAGCTCGGACGCTGCCTGGACGATTCTGGTTCCGCAGGGCTTTGTTACGAGTGGTTTATCGGTTGTAGCGGGGGGTGGCGCCGGTGGTTGGGGTCCAGGTGATGGTTCCTCCTTCGTAGGTCTGGGTGCATCGGGTTGTGGTGGTGCAGTTCTCGGAGCTGGTGGGATAGCCCAGGCGTCCGGTTTCGTAGCCGGTGTTGGCCCAGGCGGTACGGATGGCGCCCTTGGGGGGGTGTGCTCCTACGCCGGGGGCCCAGGGGATGGCGCCGCCTTGGAAGTTCTGGTAGCAGCCGCCTTTGACGAGTCCGCAGACCTCGCCGCCGGTGGGGGAGCGGAGGCTTCCTCTTTCGTAGCCAGTGTTTGCCCAGGCGGTGCGGATGCCTGCCCTGGTGGGGTGTGCCCCGACGCCGGGGGCCGGGTGGGTGTCGCCGGCCTGGAACTTCTGGTAGCAGCCGCCGCCGGCGGGGCCGCCGGCTTCGGACCCGGTGGGGGAGCCGAGGCCTCCAGTTTCGTAGCCGGTGGTCCCCCAGGCGGTGCGGATGCCCCCCCTGGTGGGGCGTGCGCCGATGGCGGGGGTCCCGTGGATGCCGCCGTTCTCGTCGCGCTGGTAGCAGCCGCCGCCGGTGAGTCCGCATTCTTCGGCGCGGGTGGGGTAGCCGAGGCGTCCGTTCTCGTAGCCGGTGGTTCCCCAGGCGGTGCGGATGCCACCCTTGGTGGGTTGTGCTCCGGTGGAGGAGGTCCAGTGGATGTCGCCGCCTTGGAACTTCTGATAGCAGCCGCCTCGGACCAGTCCGCAGACCACGCCGGTGGTCGTGGCGCCGAGTCCGGGTGTCCTACTGGCAGCAGCCGCAATCGCCGACACACCCGGCGACGCCGCAGCTCCTGGGGCCATGACTCTTATCTGTGCACTCCCGTTGTCCATGGAGTCGATGCGTACTCTCGTACCGGCATGCGTGGTGAACGTCTGTCCGGCCTGCCAGGTCAGCGACTTGTTACCGTACCCGGAGATCCTGCTGTTCGGCGTCAACGCTGCGGAAGCGTTCCCGTCCCAGCCGTACACGGGGTCCTGCTTGATGATCTTCACGCCACGGTTCCCGCCGACTGCCGTTGCGGCGTCGTACCCTTCCGGGGTCCGCAGTTCGAGGTAGTACACCTCGTTGCTGACGGGATCGGTGAACTTGGCCGCCCGGTTGGCGCTCCTGCCGGCCCAGGGACGCAGGGTGACCTGGCGGTCGTTCGTGATCTTGCCGAGGTTCTGGATCTCGTCCCCGCGGCCGAATCCGCCGTACTCCCACATGAGGGAGTTGATCATGGGCTGGCTCACCTGGGCGTACCCCATGAGGTCGGTGACATCGCCGTACTCCGCGGACCAGCAGTTGCCGTCACCCCAGGACCTGCCGTTCCTCGGGACGTCCTGACGTCCGTTGTTGCAGGCGAGGGTGTTGGCGTGGTGGACACCGAGCACATGGCCGAACTCATGGGTGACCACGTTGTTCGTCAGCGCCGAGGGGTACGGCATGATGACACGCCCACTGGTCGGACCGTCCGTGAAGCCGCCACCCAGGATGCCCCAGGATCCGCCGTAGCTGAGGTCCTTGTGCGGAACGAAGATCACGAGGCTCTCGTAGGGTCGCGCCTGCCACTTCAGTTCCCGGGTGACGGTGTCCATGATCGAGGAGTAGGAGTCGGTGATGCGGGCCGCGGACTTGTGACGGAACTCGTTCACCCTGCGGAGCGAGATCTTGCCGTCGGAGGCCGAGCGCCAGTAGTTGTTGGCGCTGTCGATCGAGTTCCTGGCCGCTGTCATGTTGATGGCGTCGGTGTCGGCCACGGTCTTGCCGGTGAGCTGCACCGTGACGAGGGTGATCTTGTACTCACCCGATCGCGGGGCGATCGCCGCCAGGCCACCGCCGTCGTCGAGGCCCGACATCGCAGCAGCCCCGGACCCGTGGTCGTGCTCGTGGTCGTGATCGCCGGGATCATCGCCGTACCGTGCATTCGAGTTGGGGTCGTCCAGCGGGTTCCAGGTCAGGTCCGGGACGAAGGATGTGATCTCGTCCTGTGCCGCCGGGGCTTCCTCCACCTCGGTGGGCGCCGCGTCCGCTGGTTCGACCGGCGTCGTCGTGGCCTCCTGGACCGGGGTGACCGGCTCCTCCGGTACAGCCGTCACCTCCGTGCCGGGGCCCGTGAGCACCGACGGCGACGGCGATGACGAAGGGGATGGGGTCGGCGACGACGACGTGGTCGCCGACGGCGTCGGTGGTGGTGTCACGGTGTTCGCGACCGCAGGTACAGCGCTGCCGATGAGACCGACGGACAGCAATGCGGCGCAGAGGAGGCGGGCAGGGGAGGGCAGGTTCACGGGTTTCTCCAGCAGAATCCGGGCGTCAGCCAGCTGAGTGAATCCCGAGCAGACTACAGTTCGGTCACGGCTGTGACCGGGGTTGTAAAAGTGCAGACGAGATCTTTGGTAAAACCTGCGCCGGACCACGAGCCGCCATGTATCGGTGTTTCGTACTCGCTTTCGAAAACCCGCGAAATAGGTAGTCGCAGAATATACACAGGTAGTCGGATCTCTACTGCGTCCGTGTGCCCTTCGCTACTGTGAAATCCGGCGGAGCCACCCGGGTCGCCGTCCTCGGCGTCGTCCGCGACGTCGCCGAATGTGTAGAGGGGACGCCATGGACGCCGTGCGGATGGTCGAGGGCGAGGTCCGCGAGCTGATCCGACGCCGTGGGCTGGACCCCTCACGGCAGGTGGCGGAAGTGCAGCTCCTCGTGAACGACGCCGTGGCGGACTACGACGAGCGCTCCCTCCTCGGCGTCCTCCCGCCGCTCGGCAGGGTCGATCTCGCGCGCAAGACCATCTACGACGCGGTGGCCGGGTTCGGGGCGCTGCAACCGTATCTCGACGACCCCACCGTCGAGGAGATCTGGATCAACGCGCCCTCCGAGGTCTACGTGGCCCGGGCGGGGGAGTCCGAGCTGACCGCGCTCTCGCTGACCGACCAGCAGGTCCGCGACCTCGTGGAGAAGATGCTGAAGTCCTCGGGCAGGCGGCTGGATCTGTCGCCCCCGTTCGTCGATGCCTCCCTGCCGGACGGCTCCCGCCTCCACGTGGTGATCCCCGACGTCACCCGGCGGCACTGGTCCGTGAACATCCGGAAGTTCATCGCACGGGCGTCGAGGCTGGACCACCTCATGGAACTCGGTTCACTGTCCCCGCAGGCGGCGCGCTTCCTCAACGCGGCGGTGGCGAGCGGCCTCAACATCCTGGTGTCCGGTGCCACCCAGGCGGGCAAGACCACTCTGCTGAACTGCCTCGGTGCGTCCATCGGGTCACGGGAACGTGTCATCACGGTGGAGGAGATCTTCGAGCTGCAGCTCCCGCTCCGCGACGTGGTGGGGCTGCAGTGCAGGCAGCCGAACCTCGAGGGACACGGGGAGATCCCGCTCCGCCGCCTCGTGAAGGAGGCCCTTCGGATGCGACCCGACCGCCTGATCGTCGGGGAGGTCCGCGAGGCGGAGAGCCTGGACATGCTGATCGCCCTCAACAGCGGCCTGCCCGGGATGTGCAGCGTGCACGCCAACAGCGCGCACGACGCCGTGACCAAGATCTGCACGCTGCCCCTCCTCGCGGGGGAGAACATCTCGAGCAGCTTCGTGGTGCCCACCGTGGCGTCCTGCATCGATCTCGTGGTGCACTGCGCGAGACTGCCGGGCGGGCATCGACGGGTCATGGAGATCATGGCCCTCGGGCGGCGAGTGGAGAACGGCGTGATCGAGTCCTCCCCCGTGTTCAAGAGGATCGACGGCGTCCTCGAGCTGACCGTCACCGGCATGCCCGCCGAGGAGAAGTTCGCGGCTGCCGGAATTGACGTCTCTGCTCTCCTCGGTGCACTGCAATGAGCGCCGGCCTCGGCGTCCTCCTCGGTGCGGGGTTGTTCCTCATCTGGTGGTCGTGCTGGGACCGTCCGCCCGGAAAGCGGAAGAACCGTGTCCGGCAGCGCCGCTTGGATGAGCTCCTGCTCCGGGCCGGTGTGGAGCGGGTGTCCGCCAGAGGATTGATCGCCTCCTGCATCGGGGTGGGCACGGTGGTGCTGCTCGTCGTCGTCGTCCTCACCGGTTCCACCCCCATCGCCCTGTGCTTCGCACTGTTCGGGGGTCTCCTGCCCTTCTCGCTCGTCCGCTGGAGGGCTGCGAAGCGCACGGCGTCGCTCCGTGAGCTCTGGCCGGATGCCGTCGACCACCTGCGGTCCGCGATCCGGGCGGGACTCTCCCTCCCGGAGGCCCTGATCCAGCTGGGGGACAAGGGCCCGCTGGAACTCCGCGGGGCGTTCCAGGCCTTCGCCTCGGACTACCGTTCGGGTGGCCGGTTCGACGACGCCCTGAACCGGCTGAAGGAGCGCCTGGCGGATCCGGTGTCGGACAGGATCGTCGAGGCGCTGCGGATGACCCGGGAGGTGGGCGGATCCGATCTCGGCCGGCTACTCGGCACGCTGTCCGAGTTCCTCCGCGATTCGGCACGGACCCGCAGCGAACTGGAGGCACGGCAGTCCTGGACGGTGAACGCCGCGCGGCTCGCGGTGGCGGCGCCCTGGTTCGTCCTGATGCTGCTCGCCACCCGGCCCGAGGCCGTCCGGGCGTACAACTCCGCAGGCGGAGTGGCTGTGCTCCTGAGCGGACTGGTGATCTCAGTGGTCTGCTACCGCATCATGCTGCGGGTGGGAGCGCTGCCCGAGGACGAGAGGGTCCTGAGATGACACCGGTCCTCGCCCTGGCGGCGCTGTGCGGACTCGTCCTGGGCATCGGGCTGTGGCTCGTCCTGGTCCGGCTGCCTCCCATGCGACCCGTGACCCTGACGCAGCGCATCGCACCCCAGCTCCGGGCGGTGGACATGCAGTCGAGGCTGCTGGCGGCGACCCCGGCCAATGTCACGCCGTTCGGTCCGCTCGAGCGGATCCTCCGCCCCCTGCTCGCCGACGCCGTCTCCTGGTCCCACCGGTTCAACCCGGCGTCGGCCGGTCTGGCGCGGCGCCTCGCGCAGGCGGGGAAGGGTCAGAGCACCGCGGACTTCAGGGCGCAGCAGCTGCTCTGGGCCGCAGGTGCGCTGGGGCTGTCCACCGTGGTCACCGTGCTCCTCGCGGCTTCGGGGTCCGTCAACGTGCCCCTGGCGGTGGTGATCATCCTCTCCTGCGCCGTGCTGGGCTTCGTGGGACGCGAGTACCTGCTCTCCGCGGACATCAAACGTCGCGAGGCGCGCATGCTCGCGGAGTTCCCGAGCCTCGCGGAGCTCATGGCGCTCGCCGTCTCCGCGGGGGAGAGCACCACTGGGGCGCTCGAGCGCATCTGCAGGACCGCCAGCGGTGAGCTCGCCGGAGAGTTCGGGCTGGTCCTGGCCGAGACGCGTGCCGGTAAACCACTGGTGGAAGCGCTGCAGCAGTTCTCGAACCGCACCCGCCTGGCACCGCTGGCCCGCTTCGTGGACGGCATCACCGTCGCGGTGCAACGCGGGACACCGCTGGCCGACGTGCTGCGCGCCCAGGCCCAGGACGTCCGGGACCTCGCCAAACGCGACCTCATGGAGTCCGCCGGGAAGAAGGAGATCGCGATGATGGTGCCCCTCGTGTTCGGGGTCCTTCCCCTCACCGTCCTCTTCGCCGTCTATCCCGGGATCGCCCTCATCAACCTCGGTTTCTGATCCGCCCACCACTACTGCAGGAGTACTCCCATGAAGATCACGACCACCGCCCTCCGCCTCGCCCTCCTCCTGGTCGCCGCCGTCTCCGCCCTGGTGAGGGTGCCCGAGGACCCCGAGCGGGGGGACGTACCGGGTTGGGTGATGATCACGCTCATGTCGGCGGTCCTCGTGGCCGCGCTGCTCGCCATCGCCGGCCCGGCGCTCGAGGGGCTGTTCAACTCGGCCATCGACCAGGTCTCCCGCTAGGTGACCCGAGCGGACGGAGCGGCCCCGGAGGGCTGCAGGTCGCGACCGCCCGAGGAGGACCACGAGCGCGGTGCCGCGGTGGTGGACTTCGCGCTGATCGGCGGGCTGCTGACGGTCATCTTCGTGGCGATCCTGCAGCTCACCCTCGTACTGCACGTCCGCAACACCCTGATCGACGCGGCGTCCTCCGGGGCGCGCTACGGTGCGCTCGCGGATCGTGATCCGCAGGACGCGGCCACCAGGACGGAGGAGCTGATCCGGGGCTCCCTCTCCGAGACCTACAGCTCCGACGTCACGGTCGGTCAGAGCACGCTCGGCGGTGTGGTGACCCTGGAGGTGGTGGTGCGCGCACCCCTGCCCGTGATCGGACTGGTGGGACCCGGAGGGGTGATGGAGGTGCGAGGACATGCCGCCCTACCGTCCTGAGCCACGCGCGTCCACGGTTGTACGCGCCGCGAAACCCACCATGGGATCAGTACCGCTCGAGGGGCCGAGGAGAGCGGGCCGCGGAGCACCGTGGACGGGGAGATTCCGGCGGCTGATGTCCGAGGGAGGTCCGGACGCGGAGTACGACGCCGAGCAGGGCGGCGCGGTGGTGGAGTTCATCTTCCTCGGCGTCCTGCTCCTGATCCCCGTGGTCTACCTGGTGTTGACGGTGGGGCAGCTCCAGGGCGGGTCCTTCGCCGTGGTCGGCGCCGCCGACCAGGCCGCGAAGGTGTTCGTGGACGCCCCGACCACCGAGGAGGCACACGCCCGTGCCCGGGCGGCGGCCCTGCTCACGCTCTCGGACTTCGACTTCGCCGAGGAACAGGCCTCGATCGATATCACGTGTGACGCCGAGTGCCTGGCACCGGGTTCCAGTGTGCAGGTGGTGGTGCGGCTCGACGTCCCGCTTCCTCTCCTACCCGAGCTCCTGGGATCGAACCCGTCCGCCGCGACCGTCGACGCCGTCGCTGTGCAGATCGTGGAGCGTTTCGGGTGAGCATCCGGCTGGGCGGACGTCGTGCAGTCCCACGGATGCGGCGTCGCCCGCGCAGTACCGCCGTCGAGCCCGACGCGGGACAGGTGGGTGTGCTGATCATCGGGTACCTCCTGGTCTCCCTCCTGGTGGTGACCGTGGTGCTCGCGGTGTCCGCCGTCTACATCGAGCACAAGAAGCTGCTCTCCGCTGCGGACGGAGCGGCGCTCGCCGCCGCGGACGACTACAGCATCGACGTCGGTACCGGCGGTCCGGGTGCAGCGCCGCCCCTTCCCACCCTGGACGGCGCGCGGGTGGCGGACTCGACGACGGCGTACCTCACCGCGATCGGGGCGGGGGACCGGTTCGAGCTCCTGACCGTCGATCCCGCGACCGGTGCGCCGGACGGCCGCACGGCGCGGGTGGTCCTCACCGCCGTCGTCCACCCGCCCATCGTGAACTTCCTGGTGCCCGCCGGAATCCCGATCGTGGCCCAGGCCGACGCCCGGGCGGAACTGACCCGGTGACGCCCGGCCCGCTCGTGCAGGACTCTGCCGCGGGTCCGTCCGCTCTTCCGCACCCGCGGCCCGACCACCTCGATGACGTAGGCTGGAGATACCATGGCAACCATCGATTTTCCGGCAGAGATCCGTGCGCTCCGCGCCAAGTACCAGTCCATCGAGCAGGTCTCCGACGTCGAGGGGATCCGCAAGGACATCGCGGAACTGAGCGAGGAAGCGGGTGCCCCGGATCTGTGGGACGATCCCGCGGCCGCCCAGAAGGTCACGTCGAAGCTCTCCCACCGGCAGTCCGCGCTCGAACGGCTGGAGACCCTCGAGGGTCGCATCGACGACCTCGAGGTGCTCGTGCAGCTGGGGGAGGAGGAGGGCGATGAGGACTCCCTCGCCGAGGCCGAGAAGGAGCTGGGCTTGCTCGGGAAGTCCCTCGACGACCTCGAGATCGTGACCCTGCTGGCGGGGGAGTGGGACGAACGCGAGGCCGTGGTCACCATCCGTTCCGGAGCAGGCGGCGTGGATGCCGCGGACTTCGCCGAGATGCTGCTGAGGATGTACCTGCGGTGGGCCGAGCGCCACGGCTACGCCACCCAGGTACTCGACACCTCCTACGCGGAGGAGGCCGGACTGAAGTCGGCGACGTTCGAGGTCAAGGCCCCCTACGCCTTCGGCACCCTGTCCGTGGAGGCGGGCACCCACCGCCTCGTGCGCATCAGCCCCTTCGACAACCAGGGGCGCCGCCAGACCTCGTTCGCCGCCGTCGAGGTGATCCCGCTCATCGAGCAGACCGACGTCATCGAGGTACCGGACAACGAGATCCGGGTGGACGTGTTCCGCTCCTCCGGCCCGGGCGGGCAGTCGGTGAACACCACCGACTCGGCGGTGCGGCTGACCCACCTCCCCACGGGCGTGGTGGTCTCCATGCAGAACGAGAAGTCCCAGATCCAGAACCGCGCAGCGGCGATGCGCGTGCTGCAGTCGCGGCTCCTGCTGCTGAAGAAGGAGCAGGAGGACGCCGAGAAGAAGGCCTTCGCCGGTGACGTCAAGGCGTCCTGGGGCGACCAGATGCGTTCCTACGTGCTGAACCCGTACCAGATGGTGAAGGACCTCCGCACCAACCACGAGGTGGGGAACACCTCCTCGGTGCTCGACGGCGAGATCGACGACTTTATCGACGCCGGTATCCGGTGGCGGACGAACAACCGCAACGACGCCGGCTGACACCCGCGTCGCTGCTTCCGGGCAGGGTGCGGCTGGATACCGCTTTCGTCCCGAGCCGGTGACCTCGGTGACCTCGGCGACCTCAAGTGGACCCAGGGGTCTCGGCTACCGCAAATTCTCCCTCTCGCGGGAGACGAGGTTCTTCAGGTAATGCCCGTACCCGCTCTTGAGGAGCCCCTCGGCCCTGACGAGCAGGTCGTCGTCGTTCAGCAGCCCGCGACGCCAGGCGATCTCCTCCGGCACCCCGATCTTCAGTCCCTGCCGATGCTCGATCGTCCGCACGAAGGTTGCGGCATCATTGAGCGAGTCGAAGGTTCCGGTATCGAGCCACGCCGTACCTCGTGGAAGAACCTCGACTCTCAACCTGCCCGCATCGAGGTAGGTTCTGTTGACGTCGGTGATCTCGAGTTCACCCCGCGGCGACGGCTTCAGTGACTTCGCGATGGAGATGACATCGTTGTCGTAGAAGTACAGTCCGGGTACCGCGTAATTACTGCGTGGTTTGTCCGGTTTCTCCTCGAGACTCAGGGCTCTGAACTCGCTGTCGAACTCGACCACACCGTATTCACGAGGATTCTGCACGTGGTAGCCGAAGATGGCCCCACCGTCGATGCCCGAGAACCGGCTGAGGGTTGCACCCATACCGGGGCCGTAGAAGATGTTGTCGCCGAGGACGAGTGCCACGTCGTCCTGGCCGATGTGGCTCTCCCCGATGACGAAGGCCTGGGCGAGACCATCGGGCGCCGGCTGGCTCGCGTAGGTGAGGTTGGCCCCGCACCACGCGCCGTCACCGAGCAGGCTCTGGAACTGCTCGGCATCCTTCGGTGTGGTGATGATGAGGATCTCACTGATACCGGCCAATAGCAGCGTCGACAGCGGGTAGTAGATCATCGGTTTGTCGTACACCGGTACGAGCTGCTTACTGATACCGAGCGTGATGGGATGAAGTCGTGAGCCGGTGCCGCCGGCGAGGATGATTCCGCGCATCGTCCCATCATCGTCCAGGCACGGCCCGTTGAATGTCGGGGCACGCCAGTGTCCGGGTGATATTCATGCCACCCTCGCAGGGCTGATAAGTGCTCCTGGTACCACTCGTACTTCGAGGCCATGTTGAATGACAGGCTCATGGATCCGGGTCGGGAGGCCCCAGGTCGTAGGATGGTAGGCACTGTCCACTCGCGGGCCACCGCCCGCAGCAGTTCTGCGAAGGAGTTTGCCGTGCCGAAGGAAAGTGGCCGGAAAGTCGTGGCCACCAATCGGAAGGCCTTCCACGACTACGCGGTGCTCGACACCTACGAAGCCGGCCTCGCGCTGATGGGAACCGAGGTCAAGTCCCTCCGCGCGGGCCGGGCGTCCCTCGTGGACGGCTTCGCCATCTTCTACAACGACGAGCTCTGGCTCGAGGGGATCCACATCTCCGAGTACTCCCAGGGGAGCTGGACCAACCACGCTGCACGGCGACGCCGGAAACTGCTCCTGCACCGGGAGGAGCTCACGAAGATCTCGCAGAAGATCCGTGAATCGGGTTTCACCCTCGTACCGCTGCAGCTGTACTTCCTCAACGGCAGGGCCAAGGTGGAGATCGCGGTGGCACGGGGTAAGCGCGACTACGACAAGCGCCAGACCCTGCGGGAGAAGCAGGACAACCGGGAGGCACTGCGGGCCATGCGGGAGAAGAACCTCGGCGCCTGACGGGTGACGGCCTTTCGCTCGGAGCGTACCGGCCCGGGCTGCGCTCCCCGGGCCGGTGGGTTAGACTGATCGGGTTCACCGGTTGGATCCGGGGACGCAGCTTGACAACTGCATAGGGGATGACAGGTTTCGACGATGTTGGTCGCGACAGGGGAAGCGGGCCGAGGATACAGGGTTATCTCGTGAACGCTCCCTGTAAAACAATAAGTGCCGAACAAAAGCGCACTGACTTCGCTCTCGCTGCCTAAGCAGCCTAGCTAGTCCGTCAGCCCGGGTTTGCTCTCGCCCCGGATACTGGCGTCATTTAGAGGGCCACTGCTCCCGGTCCTCGTTGTAGGGACCGGGGGGACTCTTATACAACTGGGCTTGGCAGCCACTCGTTCGCACGATGGCTGAAGCCGAGAAAAACCGACGCGAACTGCGCCCGGAGAAGCCCTGACAACACCGCATCGGACGCGGGTTCAATTCCCGCCATCTCCACATCCCTGCGAAGCGCCCCACCGGATACCGGTGGGGCGCTTCGTCGTTCCCGGGCGGTGGCGGGTTCCTCCGTCCAGGGGTGAAGGCACCCGTGCCGCCGTGGAACGCGGCACCTACACTGGGACGATGAGCTGGACCGACCGGACGCCGTCGTGGCTCCCACCCCTTCCGCCGCCCCACAGGGGCCGCGCGCTGATCGTGCTCGGGTGGTTGCTCGTCGGCGGGACCTTCGTCTACATCTTCGCGATGAGCTATCTCGGCGGTACGCACACCCTCTACACGCTGATCCCGCTCGTGCTGGGGCTGCTCTGCCTGATCGTCGGGCTGCTCCGGCGGGACAACCGCCCACGATAGCCCTCGGTTGTCCGCCCGTCCTGCGCCGGGGTAGAAAGAACCATGACCTCTGCTCCCCTCCACCTGTCCCGTGGAGGGACCAGCGTGGTCCTCGAACCCCAGCCGCACGGCCTTCCCGCCCTCATCTACTGGGGCCCGGACCTCGGTGCCCTGGGTGCCGCGGAACTGGCCGGCGTCGTTCGCGCCCAGCAACCGCAGCGGGTCTCCGGCGGGATCGACGTGCCCGCCCGGACGGGGATGCTCCCGCTCGAGTCCGTGGGCTGGCAGGGCACACCCGGGCTGGTGGGGGACCGCGGGGGAACCCACCTCCACCCGCGCTTCGACGGCATCACGGTCGAGCAGCAGGACGCCGCCGTGCTGATCGAAGGGCACGACGACGTCGCGGGCCTCACCGTCACCGCGCACCTCGCGCTCACCGCCTCGGGTCTGATCGGCCAGCGGATCGTCCTCACCAACACGGGGAGCGGGCCCTACGAGGTACGGGCACTGAGGGTCTTCCTCCCCCTGCCGCCGTCCGCCACCGAGATCCTCGACACCACGGGCCGGCACCTCCGCGAGCGCTCGCCCCAGCGTTCCGCCCTGACGGCCGGGACGCACGCCCGGACGAGTCGGCGCGGACGGCCGGGGGCGGATGCCACGGTGCTGCTCGCGGCCGGGGTGGCCGGGTTCGGCTTCGAGCACGGTGCGGTCCACGGTGTGCACGTGGCCTGGAGCGGCAACCAGCACGTGCTCGTGGAGAAGACCCCGGCCGGACCCGCGTACCTGGCGGCGGGTGAGGAACTCTCCCCCGGGGAAGTGGTCCTGGGTCCGGGGGAGAGCTACTCGACTCCCGAGGTGCTCGGTTCCTGGGGGAACGGCCTCAACGAGCTCTCGAGCCGGTTCCACGCCCACCTGCGGAGCCGCTCCGTGCACCCGCGCAGGCCCCGTCCGGTGACGCTCAACACCTGGGAGGCGGTGTACTTCGATCTCGACCTCCCGCGGCTGCTCGCGTTGGCGGACCGTGCGGCGGCGCTCGGCGTGGAGCGCTTCGTGCTCGACGACGGCTGGTTCCGCGGCCGGCGCGACGACACCTCGGGCCTCGGGGACTGGTACGTGGACGAGACCGTGTGGCCGGACGGGCTCGCGCCGATCATCGACCATGTGCGCCGTGCGGGGATGGAGTTCGGGCTGTGGTTCGAGCCGGAGATGGTCAACCCCGACTCGGACCTCGCCCGGGCCCACCCGGACTGGATCCTGCGACCCGAGGGAAGGCTGCCGCTCCCCGGGCGTCAGCAGCAGGTGCTGAACCTCGGGCACCCGGAGGCGTACGCCTACATCCTGGAACGGCTGGACGACATCCTGTCCGCGAATGAGATCGCGTACGTGAAGTGGGACCACAACCGGGATCTGCTCGAGGCCGCGGACGCACGGACGGGGCAGGCCGGGGTGCACCGCCACGTCCAGGCGCTGTACCGCCTGCTCGACGAGCTCCGGCGCCGTCATCCGCGGCTGGAGATCGAGAGCTGCGCCTCGGGCGGTGCCCGGGTGGATCTCGGGATCCTCGCCCGCACGGACAGGATCTGGACGAGTGACTGCATCGACCCGATCGAGCGTCTCGTCAACCAGAAGTACACGGGCCTCGTGGTCCCGCCGGAGCTGATGGGCATGCACGTGGGCGGGCCGGTCTCGCACTCCACCGGACGCGCGCACACGCTCCCGTTCCGTGCGGGCACGGCGATCTTCGGCCACTACGGCATCGAGTGGGACATCTCCGACCTGTCGGCGGGGGATGCCGAGGTGCTGGGACGCTACGTGCGGCTGCACCGCGCCCGGCGCGAGGACCTGCACGCCGGAACCGTGGTGCACGCGGATCTCGCCGACCCCGCGATGGATCTGCGGGGCACGGTCTCCGGGGACCGTTCCCGGGCCCTGTTCGGCTACTCGCTCACCGGATCGAGTGCCAGTTACCCGCCCGGGGCCCTGACCTTCCCGGGGCTGGACCCGGATGCGCTCTACGTCGTGGACCTCGCCGTCCCGGAGGAGGGCCATCCCGGGAACGGGCAGTCACCGCTTCCCTGGCTGCAGGCGGCCCTCGACGGCGCCCCGCTCCGGCTGTCCGGGCGCGTGCTGCAGCAGGTGGGTCTGCAGGCCCCGGTCCTGCTGCCGGAGCAGACGCTGCTCATCGAGCTGCGGGCGGAGGCACCCTGACCGGAGTCCTCCGGAGGGCGGCGCACGGCCGGCACGGCTGCACCGAGGTCCGCCGATTGCTGATGATCCGCCCGGGTCCCGTCCGTGCCGGATCAGCAGCGGACGGCGAGCACTACGGAGCGGTCAGGGCGTCCCGGTAGAGGGCCAGCAGTGCCTCGTCGCCGCCGTCCCGCAGGGCAGCGCGCTGGCGCTGCGCCCCGGTGCCGCGTTCCCGGAGCGTGGCCAGTTCCTCGCCCACCCGTGTCGCGTCGCCCTCGGCCTCCAGCGCCGGGCCCACCAGCTCCAGGAAGGTCTCGAGGAGCTGGTGTGCAGGGACCGGTGCGGACGACGTCGGATCCACCAGGGTGCCCTCCATGCCGTCACGCGCCGCCTGCCACAGGGCTGCGTCCAGCAGTTCGGGGTCCGGGACCAGCGGCGCGGTGTCCGCCTCGGCGTCCTGGAGGGCGGTGACGACCACGGCCCGGGTGAGGGCGGCGAGCAGGGCGGTGTCCTTCGCCTCGAGCTGGACGTCGCAGGACCTCAGCTCGAGGGTGGGGAAGCTGTCGGAGAGCCGTGCCACCCAGGTGAGCACACCGCGGTCCAGGATGGCGCCCGTGGCACCGATCCGGCTGATCCGGCGCTCGTAGTCGGCGGCGTCGGCGAAGTAGGGGGGAATGCCCTGCACGGCCCAGCGGCGGTAGTGGATCACCCGCCAGCTGCCGAACCCGCTGTCGCGGCCCATCCAGAACGGCGCGTTGACGCCGAGTGCGGTGAGCAGCGGGATCCAGGGGCGGATCCGGTTGAGCGCCTGGACGCCGCGCTCCTGGTCGGGCACGGCCACGTGGATGTGGAGGCCGTTGACGAACTGGTCGCCCACGATCCCCGGCGCACTGGCCCTCAGCTCCTGGTACCGCGGTTTGTCCGTGAGCTGCGGGTACTCGGGACGGATCCAGGGCGCGGTCCCCGTGGCTGCCGCGAGACTGCCCACGCGCGTGGCCGCCCCGGAGAGCTCCCTGCGGAAGGCCAGGAGGGCATTCTCCGCCTCCGGCAGCGTCTCGCAGACGGACGTCGCGGTCTCGATCTGGCACGTGAGCAGCTCACGCTGGATCTCGTCGGCGCTGAGCTCCGGGACCCTCCCGAGGAGTTCCTCCACCTCGTCGGCGTGGTCAGCGGGCAAACCGGACGCCGGATCGAGGAGGAGGTACTCCTCCTCCACTCCGAGAGTGGTCATGTCAGGGCTCCGTTCGGCCGGTGGCGCTTCGGTGTGATCTGCTCAAGTGTAGGAGCGGGGCCGCGAGCACGGCGATTCGGCCGCGGGACCGTGACGCCGGGGGGGCGGACCGCACGGGGCCCGGTGGGCAGGTAGCCGGTTCAGCGCTCGCCGTCGAGTACGGTGCACCCCTCGTGGGGTGAGGTGCTCTCGATCCAGAGGGCGCCGGCGAGTCCCTCCCCGAGGGGGAGGTCAGGGGCCCCCGGCCCGCCCCGCCGCACCGCGACGACCGTGTCTTCACCGCGGCGGGCCAGGAGGTCGTCGTCGAGCCCGATCCCGTGGCGGTCGAGGAGGCGGAGCACCGCCGGGTCCGCATCGCTCACGCGCACCAGGCGCCCTGGGTGCCCGTCGTCGAGCTCGTCGAGGCGGTGCGCCACCGGGTAGTGCACGGACCCGTCCGACGCCGGGATCGGGTCCCCGTGCGGGTCACGCCGCGGGCGTCCGAGCTTCACGTCGAGACGTTCCACGAACGCGTCCGAGACCGTGTGCTCGAGCAGCTCGGCCTCGTCGTGCACCTCGTCCCAGCCGTACCCGAGCTCCGTCACCAGGAAGGTCTCGATGAGCCGGTGGCGCCGCACCATGGCGAGCGCCAGTCGTTCGCCGTCCGGGGTAAGAGAGATCGGCCCGTACTTCCGGTGCCGCGCCAGGCCGAGCTGCACGAGCTTGGTCACCATGCCGGTGACCGAGGAATTGGCCACCGAGAGGGGGGGGGCGAGCTCACCGGCGGTCACGGTGCCCCCCCGCCACTCCGTGGCGGCGTAGACGGCCTTCACGTAGTCCTGCACACTCGTGGACCCGATGCTGAGCACGGAGCCCGGACGTACCGCCATCACGCGGGGGTGTCCGCACCGGTGTCCGCGGGGCGGGCCGGCCCGCGGGTGGGAGCTCCGGACCGCCTCCGCCGTCGAGCCTGCCACACCACGCCGGCGGGGCGCCCGAAGAGGTCGACGACGGCGAACACCACGGCCTGGCACAGCACCACGGAGGCGCCGGTGGAGATGTCCAGGTAGTAGCTCGCGTAGATCCCGGCGACGGACGCGGTGACGGTGAGGACGACGGCGATCACCAGCATGCGGTCGAAGCTGCGGGTCAGCAGGAACGCGGTGGCGCCCGGGGTGATGAGCATGGCCACCACCAGGATGATGCCCACGGCCTGGAGGCCCACCACCACGGTGAGGGCGAGGAGCCCGAGCAGCAACCCGGAGAGCAGCCGGGTGTTCAACCCGATCACGTGGGCGTGGGTGCGGTCGAACGCCAGGAGGGTCAGGTCACGCCGTTTGAACAGCAGGACGCCGAGGGTCAGGGCACCGAGCACCAGGACCTGCCACACCTCCGCGGAGGAGACCCCCAGCACATTGCCGAAGAGGATGTGCATGAGGTCGATCTGGGACGGCGTGGCGGAGACGATCGCCAGTCCGGCGGCGAACAGGGCGGTGAACACCACGCCGATCACGGTATCCGCCTTCAGCTTGGTGGTGGACCGCACCACGCCGATCAGGGCCACGGCCCCCATCCCGAAGACGAAGGCACCGATGGAGAACGGGATCCCGATGATGTAGGCGAGGGCCACCCCGGGGAGGACGGCGTGCGAGACGGCGTCCCCCATGAGCGACCACCCCATGAGGATGAGCCAGCAGGAGAGGACGGCGGACACCACGGCGGCGGCCACGGTGATGGCGAGTGCCCGGGTGAGGAACCCGTACTGCAGCGGTTCGGTGAGAAGGGCGAGGAGGTCCATGTCAGGCCTGACCGATCGAGGACGCGGGGGTGATGGACGAGGCGGGGCCGAACGCCAGCGCGAGGTGCCGCGCGAGAGCACGGGTGCGGGATCCCCGTGTGCCACCACGCGACGGGGCAGCAGGACGGCCTCGTCGCACAGCTCGGGCACCCCGGCGAGGTCGTGGGTGGAGATCAGCACCGATCTCCCCTCGTCGCGCAGGGAGCCGAGCAGCGCACCGATGGTCTGCTGGCTGCCCTGGTCCACCCCGGCGAACGGTTCGTCGAGCAGGAGCAGCCGCGCGTCCTGCGCGATGCTCCGGGCCAGGAACACGCGCTTGCGCTGGCCGCCGGAGAGCATGCCGATCTGCCGCGTGCGCATCTCCGCCAGCCCCACGCGGTCGAGCGCGTCCGCCACCACCCCACGCTCGCGCGTACCCAGGCGCCGTGCGGCGCCGAGCCGTCCGTAGACCCCCATGGAGACGACGTCGGCGACGGACACGGGGAAGGTCCAGTCCACTTCCTCCGCCTGCGGCAGGTAGGCCACCAGCGCCTGCTTCCGCGCGCTCGCGGTGGTGCCCCCGAACAGGCGGACCTCGCCCTGCTGCGGTACGAGAAGGCCCATGAGGGACTTGAAGAGCGTGGACTTCCCAGACCCGTTCACGCCGATCAGCCCGCAGATACGGCCGGCACCGAGCCTGAGACAGACGCCGTGGAGCGCCTGGACGTCGTTGTACCGGACACTCACGCCGTCCACCTCGAGCACGGGTCCGAGGTGACCGTGCTCGGTTCGGGCATGCGGAGGGGCGGGGTCGGGGCGGCGGGGTGTCAACGCGTGAGTCCTTCCGTGATGGTGTCGAGGTCGTGGCGGATCAGTTCCACGAAGGAGGGGACCGGGCCGTCGGCGGTGGAGAGCGAGTCCACGTAGAGGGTGCCGCCGAGGTCCGCCCCCGTGGCCAGTGCCACCTGCTCCTGGGCGGAGGGGTTCACGGTGGATTCGCAGAACACCGTGGGCACGCGGTGCTCCTCCACGAAGCCGATCACGTTCCCGATCTGACGCGGCGTGCCCTCGGAGTCCGAGTTGACGGGCCATAGGAACGCCTCGGTCAGTCCGGCGTCGCGGGCGAGGTAGGAGAACGCACCCTCACAGGTCACGAGTGCCTGCGCGTCGGCGTCCGCGAGCCCGGCCCGGAAGTCCGCGAGCAGTGCTGCGAGCTCACCCTTCAGCACCTCGCCGTTGGCCTCGAAGTCGGCTGCGTGGGCGGGTTCCAGCGCGGAGAGCGCATCGACGGCGTTGTCCACGTAGGTCGCTGCGGCGGTGGGGGACATCCAGGCGTGCGGGTTCGCCAGGCCCGAGTAGCTCCCGGAACGGATGTCCACCGGGTCCACGCCGTCGGAGAGGACGGCGCGGGGCGCGTCCACGGACTGCAGGAAGCGCTCGAACCACCGTTCCAGCCCGAGCCCGTTGTCCAGGACCAGATCGGCGTCCTGCGCGCGCACCAGGTCCGAGGGCGTCGGTTCGTACCCGTGGATCTCGGCGCCCACCTTGGTGATGGACTCCACGCGCACATGTCCCCCGCCCACCGTGTCCACGAGGTCGGCGAGCACGGAGAAGGTGGTGAACACCACCGGGCGGTCGTCGTCGGCCTGTGCCGGGGGAGTGGGAGCCGCACACCCGCTCGTCAGGAGCGCGAGGGCCGCGCACACCCCGGCGGACCGACGTCGGACGCCCGGAGATTTAGTCATACCTAAATCTAAGCCTCAGTGCGGCCGGGATCCAGCCCCGAGAAGATCCGCCCGCCACGCGTGCGTGTAGTAGGGCAGGTGGAGGGTCGCCGACGGGGGGAAGGCCAGGTACTCGGTGAGGTACCAGCGAAGGTTGGACTCCACGCGCGCCTGCACCTCCGGGGACGCCCGCCGGTGGTAGCTGCGGGACCGGGCGAGGTCGACGACGTCGGGCACCGTGAGCTCCTGGCTCCAGTGCACGAGCAGCTCCTCGGGCGGGGCGAAGACGTCACCGAACGCCGGGCGGTAGGACGGCGCGAAGACGTCACCGGCGTGCATGATGCGCGACAGCCGGTGCACCCAGGGCACGGAGACGTCGAGCTGGTTCCACACCAGCGCGATCCTGCCGCGCGGTGCCAGCACCCGCCCGGCCTCTCGCAGGACGGCGGGCTGGTCGCACCAGTGCCAGGTCTGGGCGAGCGTCAGCAGGTCCGTGGAGGCGGTCGGCAGCAGCGTGTGCTCCGCGGTGGCGCGGAGTCGCGGGACGTCCGGCATCCGGGCGGCGAGCACGGCCAGCATGTCCTCGGAGGGGTCCACCGCCGTCACCCCGAGTCCCCGCTCGGCGAGCAGCGCCGTGAAGATCCCCGTCCCCGCGCCGAGATCGGCCGCCGTCCGTGCGTGCGCGGGCACCACCCAGTCCGCGACCTCGGCGGGGTAGGCGGGGCGCACGCGGTCGTAGCGTCCGGCTCCCGAGAGGTAGGCGCGGGCCAGGTCCCGCCGTCGTTCCTCGCCGAGGTGGGGCCTACCCCTCACCATCCGGGTGCCGGGGCGCGCTGTACGCGCATGTCGGAGCGATCAGAGCAGGTCATCCACGTCCGGGTTCAGGGTGCGCAGCACCTCGCTGTGCAGGGCCCCGTTGGTGGCCAGCGCATTGCCGCCGAACGGGCCGTCCTCCCCCTCGAGCGAGGTGAACCGGCCGCCGGCCTCGGAGATGATCGGCACCAGCGCCGCCATGTCGTACAGGTTCAGTTCGGGCTCGCAGGCGATGTCCACCGCGCCCTCGGCCACCAGGCAGTAGGACCAGAAGTCGCCGTACGCCCGCGTGCGCCACACCCGGTCCGTGAGATTGACGAACTCCGCGAGCGATCCGCGCTTCCGCCAGCCGGACAGGTTCGAGTAGGAGAGCGAGGCGTCAGCGAGGTCGGTGACGTTCGAGACGCGGAGCCGCTGGGCGGCGGCGAGGGACTTGCCCGTGTACGCGCCCGTGCCCTCGGCCGCCCACCAGCGCTTCCCGAGGGCCGGGGCGCTGACCAGGCCCACCACGGGCCGGCCGTCGTCGATCAGGGAGATGAGCGTGGCCCAGACCGGGACCCCGCGCACGAAGTTCTTGGTGCCGTCGATCGGGTCGATCACCCAGCGCCGCGAGCCCGACCCGGTGCTGCCGAACTCCTCGCCGAACACGGCGTCGCGCGGCCGCGCCCTCGAGAGCTGCCCGCGGATGGCCTCCTCGGCCCCCTTGTCCGCGTCCGTCACCGGGGTCAGGTCCGGCTTGGTCTCGATCCGCAGGTCGAGGGCCTTGAAACGTGCCATCGTCCGGTCGTCCACCGAATCGGCCATGATGTGGGCGAGACGGAGGTCGTCGTTGTAGCCCTGCGTGAAACTCATACGGATCAACCTATCCTCTTCCTCCGGCTACCGAGCCCCGGCGGAGCCGATGGCCGATGTCAGTGCTGCCCGAGCTCCTTCGCGTCCGAGGTGCTCCCGCGCGCCTCCGCGATGCCCGCACCGAGCAAACGCCGCAGGGAGGCGAGCCGCACCGGGCCGGAATCACCGGCCAGGCCCTCCGCCACGTAGCCGTCCAGCCCGCAGTCCACCGCGTTGTCGTCGTGCCGGCATCCGCGCTCACACCCCTCGGTGCCGGGTTCCAGGTCGGGGAAGGCCTGCAGGATGCGGTCCGCGTCCACGTGCGCCAGCCCGAAGGAGCGGATCCCGGGGGTGTCGATGATCCACGTCCCCGGTGCGGCGTCGGACGCCTTCAGGGCCAGGGCCGACGACGACGTGTGGCGGCCGCGCCCGGTCACCGCGTTCACCCCGCCCGTGGCGCGGGTGCTCCCGGTCAGGGCGTTGACCAGGGTGGACTTGCCCACCCCGGAGTGGCCGAGGAGCACGCTCACCTGGCCGTCGAGCTCGTCGCGCAGTGCATCCACCGCCCCGCCGGACAGCCGGGCGGATTCGCCGTCGTCGGAGGTGGCCTCCACGCCCACGGTCTCGTCCGTGCGGCTGATGATCACCCGCAGGTCCAGGTGCTCGTAGTTGGCGAGCAGGGCGGCGGGGTCCCGGAGATCGGCCTTCGTGATGCACAGCAACGGTTCGATCCCGGCGTCGTACGCCGCCACGAGGGCGCGGTCGATGAAACCGGTCCGCGGTTCGGGGTTCGCCGCGGCCACCACGATCACCAGCTGGTCGGCGTTGGCCACGACCACGCGCTCCACCGGGTCGGTGTCGTCGGCGCTGCGGCGCAGCACGGTGCGCCGCTCCTCGATCCGCACCAGCCGTGCCAGGGAGTCCGGCCCTCCGGAGACGTCACCCACGAGCGCCACGAGGTCCCCGGCCACCACGGGGCTGCGCCGCAGCTCCCGCGCCCGCGCCGCGACCACGATCCGCTCGTCGGGGGTGTCCTCGTCGACGACGGCGGTGTACCGGCCACGGTCCACCGTGACCACCCGGCCGGTCGTCGCGTCCTCGTGGGCGGGCCGGTTCTTAGTGCGCGGTCGGGTGCCCTTCTTGTTGGGGCGGATCCGGACGTCGGACTCGTCGAAGGCCCGCGCTCCGCGGCGGTTCCCGGTCTCGCTCATGGTGTGTGCGTCCCCTCGTCCGTCCCGGGCTGCCGTGCGGTCGCGGTGAGCTCGGCCCAGAGCCGGGGGAACTCGGGCAGGGTCTTCGCCGTGGTGCCGATGTCCACCACGTCCACGCCGTCCACGGCCAGCCCGATGATCGCCCCGGCCGTGGCCATCCGGTGGTCCTCGTAGGTGGCGAACACCCCGCCGTGCAGTGGTGCGGGCCGGATCACGAGGCCGTCGGCGGTCTCCTCCGCGTCCCCGCCGAGCGCGTTGATCTCGACGACCAGCGCGGCGAGGCGGTCGGTCTCGTGACCGCGCAGGTGCGCGATCCCGGTGAGGGTCGACGGCGTCGTCGCCAGCGCGCACAGCGCAGCCACCGTCGGCGCGAGCTCGGAGGTGTCGGCGAAGGTCCCGCCCGTGATGCTCCCGGTCCCCGAGACCGTCAGCACATCGCCGTCGAGCTCCACCCGGGCCCCCATCGCGGGGAGGATGCGCCGCCACTCGTCCCCCACCTGGGTGGTGGCTGCCGGCCAGTTCCTCATCCGTACGGTGCCGCCCGTGACCAGGGCGGCCGCGAGGAAGGGGCCGGCGTTGGAGAGGTCCGGCTCCACCGCCACGTCGAACGCGGGGATGGGTCCGGGGGACACCCGCCAGTGGTCCGGCACGGAATCGTCCACGTCGACGCCGAGCGAGCGCAGTGTCCGGACCGTCATGCGGACGTGGTCCAGGCTCGGCACGGGCTTGCCCACGTGCTCGAGGTGCAGCCCCTCGGTGAAGCGGGCACCCACCAGCAGCAGTGCGGAGACGAACTGGGACGAGGCCGAGGCGTCGATGACCAGGCGGCCGCCGCGCACGGAGCCGTCCCCCGTCACGGTGAAGGGGAGGGAGCCGGCGTCGTGGTCCTGCACGGGCAGGCCGAGGCCGCGGAGGGCGGTGATGATGCTGCCCATCGGGCGGCGCCGGGCGTGCGGGTCGCCGTCGAAGGTGGTGGTCCCGGCCACGAACCCGGCCAGCGGGGGCACGAAGCGCATCACGGTGCCGGCCAGCCCGCAGTCCACGGTGCGGTCGCGCGCGGAGGAGGACGCCGGGGCGGGAGGCAGCGGGGTGACGCGCAGATCGGGGCCGAAGCCGCCGTCGCCCGGGACCTCCTCGATCCCGGCACCCAGCTCGCGCAGTGCACCGATCATGAGGGCCGAGTCACGCGAGTGCAGGGGCCTGCGCAGCAGGCAGGGCCCGTCGGCGAGGGCGGCGAGCACCAGGTAGCGGGTGGTGAGGGACTTCGAGCCGGGGACGGAGAACTCCGCGTCCACGGCAGAACGAAGGGGGGGCCCCCGCCAGTTCCCCTGGAAGGGCGCCCCGCCGCGTGGAGGTGTCACCGACCTCAGGAGCCGACGACGTCGGACGCGGTCTTGCGTACGGCCTTGTCCGCCTTCTTCAGCTGCTTGCGGGCGTCCTTGCCGAGACCGCCCGCACTCCTGCGCGCACCCGAGGCGAGGTGACCGGCGCGCCATGCCAGGCCCGGACGTCCGTTGGTGTCCACCGCGGCGAGGAGCACGGCGCCGATGAGGGAGAGGTTCTTGAGCAGCTGCGAGCGCCGAGCCTTCTTGCCCTCGGCCGTCGAGGCATCGGCGGAGCGGTAGTCCACCAGGGTGTTGACCGTGGCGGTGACCGTCAGCAGGAGCGCGGCGACGCGGGAGAAGCGCCCGATCCCGAGCAGGAGCGCGGCCCCCACCTGGGTGGCTCCGAGGACCTGGCCCACGAGCTTCTCGTTGCTGGTGACCGAGGCCGCCGACGGCACCACCTTGCTCACGCCCGCGAGGACGGGCTTCAGCTGGGGGGCGGTGGTACCGGCGTTCCGCAGCCTGTCGACTCCTGAGAAGACGAAGCTGCTGGCGATCAAGGGACGGGCGATTACGCGGGCAAGGGTCACAACTGCCTCCTGGTTGCCGACGGTCTCCCGCCGGGCATCGGGTACACGATCAAGACGAAGCATGCTGGGTCCAGTTTTGCATGTCACCCCGCCGCGTGCGATCCCCGGCAGGAGCACGGTCGTCCCTCGCATCCCCGGCGCATCGGTGCATGGTGCGTACAGGAGGAATAAGCCCCGGGGCACCCGGGTTGGAGAAGAGGTGAACAGAATGGCAACGGACCAGGGAGGGAGAGGTCGATGAACCTCACCACCGAGACGGCACAGGTGGCGGATTTCCAGCTCTCCACCACGGTGCGGCGTCCCGCCGTCCAGGGCTCACGGGAGCGCGGACGCGTAGACTTCAGCTCGATGAATACAACAGCCCCCGCAGGTAGCAACCCCGCCGAAGACGCCGATGTGGACGTGGCCACGGAGTCCGAGGCGGATCGCAAGGCGCGCTTCGAGCGCGATGCGATGCAGTACGTGGACCAGCTCTACTCCGCGGCGATGCGGATGGCCCGGAACCCGAGCGACGCCGAGGACCTGGTGCAGGAGGCCTACACGAAGGCGTTCTCCGCATTCCACCAGTACAAGCCGGGAACCAACCTCAAGGCCTGGCTCTACCGCATCCTCACGAACACCTACATCAACCTGTACCGCAAACGTCAGCGCGAGCCCCTGCAATCGCACTCGGACACCATCGAGGACTGGCAGCTGGCCAAGGCCGCGGAGCACACCTCGCTGGGTCTGCGTTCGGCGGAGGTGGAGGCGCTGGACCACCTTCCTGATTCGGATGTGAAGAGGGCGCTGCAGGCCATCCCCGAGGATTTCCGGCTCGCCGTGTACTTCTCGGACGTGGAGGGCTTCGCCTACAAGGAGATCTCGGAAATCATGAACACCCCGATCGGGACGGTCATGTCCCGGTTGCACCGCGGACGCAAGCTGCTCCGCGAGCTGCTCGCGGACTATGCCCGCGAGCGTGGCCTCGGGGTCAAGACGGACGCACGGACGGCGGTTCCCGCGGGAGCACGGGGCAAGGAACAGGAGATGCAGAAATGAGCGATTGCGAGAGCCTCGGCAACTGCGCCGACTCCAGGATCGAACGGCTCTACGAGTACCTCGACGGTGCGCTGTCGCACCAGGACCTCGTGGACATCAAGGACCACCTCGACGACTGCCCGCAGTGCGCCGAGGAGCACGATCTGGAGTGTGTCATCCGCTCCGTGGTGAAACGCTCCTGCACGGAAGTGGCTCCCTCCACCCTGAAGACCAGCATCCTGGACCGCATCAGCCAGCTGAAGACCGCGGACCACTGACGGACCGGCGACCGGCCGCTGACCACCCGGTCATGGCTATCCGCTGCACATGGAAGAACCTCCGGACCCTACTGGGCCGGAGGTTCTCCTGTTAACTCTGACAACGCCTGGACTCAGGTGTTGGGGCGCTTACCGTGGTTCGCGCCGCCACGCTTCCTGTCGCGACGCTTGCGTGCTCGCTTGCTCATGGCTGCCTCCTTTTCTTTCCGGCACTGTGAATGTGCAGAAACTGCACCCCAGTCTCCCACACGGCTGAGGACCGCACCTAAACAGCTCCGGTACGCGGGCGGGATCCGGGTGCGCACGCCTAGGATGAGGGCACCATCCGTCGACGAAGGAGTTCCTGCATGCGTGCCGCCCTTGCCGTCCGTCAGTCGGCGGATTCGCCTCTCTCCGGACTGTCGGTGGAGGACGTCGATCCGCCCGAGGCGCCGGAGGGCTTCGTCCGCGTCCGCGTCCTCGCCTCCTCCCTGAACCACCACGACCTCTTCTCCCTCCGCGGTGTGGGGCTGCCGGAGGAACGGCTGCCCATGGTGCTGGGGTGCGACGCCGCCGGCGTCGACGACGACGGCAACGAGGTGATCGTGCACGGCGTCGTGTCCTCGCCGGACTGGCGCGGGGACGAGACACTCGATCCGCGCCGTAGCCTGCTCTCCGAGCGGTATCCGGGGACCATGGCCGACCACGTGTGGGTACCGGCGCGGAACCTGGTGCCCAAACCCCCCGAGCTCTCCTTCGAGGAAGCGGCGTGCCTGCCGACGGCGTGGCTCACGGCCTACCGGATGCTCTTCACTGTGTCCCCCGCGGCACCGGGGTCCACGATCCTGGTGCAGGGAGCCGGGGGAGGGGTGGCGTCCGCCCTCATCGCCCTGGGGAGCGCGGCCG
Organism: Arthrobacter sp. RIT-PI-e; assembly: GCF_001187915.1. Classification (GTDB taxonomy): domain Bacteria; phylum Actinomycetota; class Actinomycetes; order Actinomycetales; family Micrococcaceae; genus Arthrobacter_D. Next base: position 83,361 of record NZ_LGIU01000045.1, read on the forward strand.
GGTACCGGGTGTGGGCCACGAGCCGGAGCGGGTCAAAGCGTGGGAGGGCGCTCGAGCTGGGCGCGGAGCAGGTGTTCGAGGCGGGGGAGCGCCTGCCCGAGCGTGTGGAGGTGGTGTTCGACTCCGTGGGGGAGGCCACGTGGTCGCACTCGCTGAAGGCCCTCGTGCCCGGAGGCACGGTGGTGACCTGCGGAGCCACCAGTGGGGCGGCGCCGTCGGCGGAGCTGAACCGGGTGTTCTTCCTGCAGCTGCGCATCCTGGGCTCCACCATGGGCACGCGGGAGGAACTGGTCCGGCTGACCCGGTTCCTCGTGGCCACCGGCGTGCGCCCGGTCATCGACGCCGTCCTGCCGCTCGAGCAGGCGGACCAGGGGTTCCGCCGGCTGCTGGAGGGGGACGTGTTCGGGAAGATCGTCTTCCGCCACTGACGTCGGGGCCCGCGGCTCAGGACACCGCCCGCGTGCAGCACCGCCCCCGGTGGAAGGATCTCCCCTTCCACCGGGGGCGGTTCCGTCGCAGCACCTACCGGGGTTCCTCCTACTCGGCGTTCCCCGCGGCGAGGATGGCCGAGCGCTGTTCGCGCCGCAGCGACTGGACCTGCGGATCCGGCACCGGTGCTGCGGCCAGCAGGCGCCGGGTGTAGGGATCGCGGGGGTACTTGAGGATCTGCTCGGTGCTGCCCTGCTCCACGAGCGTGCCCTTGTTCAGCACGGCGATGTGGCTGGCGAGCAGCTCCACCACCGCGAGGTCGTGGCTCACGAACAGGCAGGCGAAGCCGCGCTCGCGCTGCAGCTCCTGCAGGAGCTCGAGCACCTTGGCCTGCACGGAGACGTCCAGCGCGGAGGTGGGCTCGTCGGCGACCAGCAGATCGGGGCGCAGGGACAGCGCACGGGCTATGCCCACGCGTTGACGCTGCCCGCCCGAGAGCTCGTGCGGGTACCGGTGGCGGAAGCCCACGGGCAGCTGGACGTCCTCGAGCAGCCCCGCCACGCGCTTGTCCAGCTCCGCCCGGCCCGGCTTCTCGTGCAGGAGCAGGGGCTCACCGATGCTGTCGCCGATGGACAGGCGCGGATTGAGTGAGGCCGCCGGATCCTGGAACACGATCGCGAACTTCTTGCGCAGCGGCAGGAGCTGCCGTGTGCTGAGTTTCGTGATGTCGGTCCCGCCGATGCCCACCGTTCCGCCGGAGGTCCTGATGAGACCGGTGACGGCCCGGGCGATCGTCGACTTGCCGGAACCGGATTCCCCCACCAGGCCCAGCACCTCCCCGGGGTTGATGGTGAAGGACACCCCGTTGACCGCCTTGAACGCCGGCTGGCGGAACCGCCCGGGATACTCGATGTCCACGTCCCGGAGTTCCAGCGCGGGCACCACCCCCGAGGCCGCATGACCCTCCTGCTCGCGCAGGGACGTCTCCGCGTACTCCTCGTGGATGCTCAGCCGCCCGTCCACCACCTCGACGTCCGCCAGCACGCCGCCCACCTTGGACCCGAGGTGGGGCACCGCGCTCAGGAGCTGCTGGGTGTAGGCCTCCTTCGGGGCCGCGAACAGCTGCGCCGTGGGTGCCGTCTCCACGATGCGGCCGCGTTCCATGACCACCACGTGATCGGCGAGATCGGCCACCACCCCCATGTCGTGGGTGATGAGCAGCACCGCGCTGTTGAGCCTCTTGTTGAGTGTGCGCAGCAGATCCAGCACCTCGGCCTGCACCGTGACGTCGAGCGCCGTGGTCGGCTCGTCCGCGATGAGGAGCATGGGGTCGTTGGCGAGCGCGATTGCGATCATGGCCCGCTGGCGCTGCCCGCCGGAGAACTGGTGCGGGAAGTTGTCGTAGCGCCGCTCGGGCTCGGGGATCTCCACCATGCGCAGCAGCTCGACGGCCCGCTGCTTCGCCTGGGCCGGGGAGAGCTCGGTGTGCTGCTCCACGGCCTCGCGGATCTGCTCCCCGACGGTCAGCACCGGGTTGAGCGCCGTCATGGGCTCCTGGAAGATCATGGCGATCTCCTTGCCGCGGACCCGGCGCAGGGTGCTCTGCGGGGCGCCGATGAGTTCCCTCCCGAGCATCCTGGCGCTCCCGGAGGACCGCCCGTTGCGGGGGAGCAGACCCAGCAGGGCCATCGAGGACATGCTCTTGCCGGAGCCGGACTCACCGACGATCGCGAGGATCTCCCCGGGATGGATCTCGTAGGAGACGTCCTCGGCAGCCATCACCCACTCGTTGTCCACGTTGAACTCCACGCCGAGGCCCTCGACCGCGAGGATGGGGCCGTCCGCGGGACGGGACTGCTCGTCGGAGATGACGGTGGAACTGTGTGCTGCCATTACTGCTTCACCCTTGTCTGCTTGGGGTCGAACGCGTCGCGCAGGCCGTCGCCGATGAAGTTGACGGCGAGCGCGATGCCGATGATGAACGCACCGGGCCAGAGGAACAGCCAGGGGCGCACGCTCAGGGCGGAGCGGTTGTCGTTGATGGCCTTGCCCAGGGAGGTGTCGGGCGCCGTGACGCCGAGGCCGAGGAAGCTCAGGCCGGTCTCGAGGAGGATCGCACCGGAGATGGCGAGGGTGGTGGACACGATGATCACGCCCACCGTGTTGGGCAGGATGTGCCGGAAGATGATGCGCGCCGAACTGGCGCCCACGGACTTCGCGGACTCCACGAACTCCTTCTCGCGCAGCGACAGGAACTCCCCGCGCACCAGACGTGCCAGGCCGGTCCACGTGACCAGGCCCAGGAAGATCGCGAAGGGGATGACTCCGTGCCGTGCCACGATCCCCGCGACCGCCGCGGCGATCACCAGGGTGGGGATGGTGATGACGACGTCGGTGAAGCGCATGAGTGCCGCCTCGGTCCAGCCGCGGAAGTACCCGGCCACCGCGCCGACGGTGGTGCCGATGACCATGGCCACGAGTCCGACCACGAACGCGATGATCAGGGAGGTCTGGATGCCGCGCATGGTCAGGGCGAAGTAGTCCCGGCCGAGGACGTCCTGCCCGAAGGGGTGCTCGCCGAGGCTGAAGGGCCAGAGGGTCAGGGTGGGCCGCCCCTCGTTGAAGCGGGCCGCGAGGACGTCGTACTGCTTGTCCCACCAGCCCGGGATGCCCGCGTACCCGATCGAGGTGAAGGCGAGGAGGAAGATGGCCACGAGCAGGGCGATCCCGGCGAGGGCCCCCTTGTGCCGGAAGAACCGCTCCCGGATCAACCGGCCCTGGCTCTTGGCGTCGGTGGTGCGGATGCGATCGGTCTGCGCCCGGGTGGGGGCCTGGGTGACGATGTCGGTGTCCTGGCTCTGCAGGGTCAGCTCGGACAGCTCTGCTGACGCGCGGGAATCGTCCCGCCGCTTGTCGGAAGTACTCATGGGATGTCCTAGCTCAGGGTGATGCGCGGGTCGAGGAAGGCGTAGGCGATGTCCGCCAGCATGTTGAACAGCACCGCGGCGGTGCCGGCCACCAGGAAGAACGCCATGACCGGACCGGGGTCCACGTTGTTGATCCCGGTGACGAACATGTTGCCCAGCCCGTTCCACCCGAAGACGGTCTCGGTGATGACGGCGCCGCTGAGGACGCCCGCGAAGTCGAAGGCCATCAGGGTGGTGATGGGGATCATCGCGTTGCGGAAGGCGTGCTTCACGAGGACGGTGCGTTCGCTGAGGCCCTTGGCCCGGGCGGTGCGGATGTAGTCCTGGTTCATGACGTCGAGCTGACTGGCCCTCGTGTACCGGGTGTAGGTGGCGAAGGAGATCAGGGTGAGCGCGATGGTCGGCAGGATCAGGTGCAGGGCGTAGTCGAGGTTGATCTCCCAGAACGTCCCGGTGAGATTCGCGGTCTCGGACCCGGTGGTGGGGATGGGCCTGCCCCCGGACTTCGCGGACAGCGTCGGGTACGCCTGCAGGAGGCGGTCCACCACGAGCAGGAGGCCGATGGACACGGCGATCACGGCGCCGATCCTCGCGGCCTGCGCACGGAAGGGACCACCGATGAGACCTGCGACGAGGTAGGCCACCACGACGGTACCGGCCAGCAGTGCCACCACGCCCGCCCAGTGCGGATCGGCGAGGAGGGGGACGGAGATCAGGTAGGCGAGGAAGCCGACCCCGCCGGCGGCGAGGGCGGCGTACAGGATCCGGCGACGGCGGAAACCGGCCAGCAGCGCCGTCCACAGCACGGCCACACCCGCGGAGGAGACGAGCATGCCGACCACCCCGAAGCCGGGATCCACGAACCAGTTGGTCACCAGCAGGAGGTACAGCATCACGGCGGTGGCCACGGCCGTGGTGCCGAAGACCAGTGCACGACGTCGGCGGTCCCCGCCGATCACGAGCGCCCAGATCACGCCGGCGACCACCCCGATCAGGGCGATCGTCAGGTACGAGGCCTGTGGATCGGCGAGCCAGGTGTTCAGGTCGATGGCCAGGTACTGCTTGAGCAGCGTGGAGAGCCAGAACAGGGGCAGCGAGAACAGGACGAAGGAGATGAACGTGATCGAGTAGTCGAAGGTGGTGTACTGGCGGATCGCGGTCACGATCCCGACGATCACACCGAGCACCAGGGCGAGGACCGTGGCGACCACCACGAGGCGCAGGGTGGAACCCATGGCGTTCTGCAGCTGCGGGAGCACGGCGGCACCGGTGCGGTCGGTGCCGAGGGTGCAGGGGTCGCCGCCGGGGATCAGGCACCCACCCACCTCCTGGAGCCAGAGGAAGTAGCGGGGGATCGGGGCGACATCCAGGTTCATGGCGGCGGTGCGGGCGGCGATGGTGGCGGCCCGCTCCGGTCCGCTGGTCTCACCGAGGTCCTCGAACGGGTCACCCGAGAAGATGGTGAGGAAGTACATCAGGGTGGTCGCTGCGAACAGGATGAAGATCGAGATGATCGTCCGCTTGGCGATGAAGTGAAACACGGGGAGCTCCTAGGAAGCAGTACAGGTGAACGCTGTGACGGGCGCAAGGACGGGCAGGCCCGAGGGCCTGCCCGTCCTCATGCGTGATCAGGGGACTGCGGTCAGTTCTGCTTCGTCCAGCTGTAGGCGTTCCAGGTGATGCCGGTCTGCGTCGGGTTCAGTTCCACGCCCTCGAGCTTCGAGGAGTACCCGGCGATGTTCGGGTTCGCGTAGAGCACCACGTTGTACTGGGTCTCGGCGAGGCGCTGCTCGAGATCGGTCTTCAGCGGGATGACCTGCTCGGCGTCCGTGGTCGTCACGATCTCGTCCCACAGGCTGTCCACCTCGGAGTCGGTGTACCCACCGTAGTTCTGCTCACCGGTGGAGATGTAGATCGACTGGCCGGAGGCCACGAGGCCGGAACCGGCCCATCCGAACACCACGGCGTCCCAGGACCCGGGCTGGGAGAGCTTGGCGCTCCACTCGGCCTCGGGCTGGGGCATGATCTCGAAGCCGGCCTGATCGCAGGAATCCTTGACCAGGGCCACCTGGTCGGCGCGCAGCTGGCTGGTGGAGGCATGCATCATCGAGACGCGGACCGGCTCGGTCTTCCCGGCCTCCTCCAGCAGTTCGCGGGCCCGCTCGATGTCGGCGACACCGTCACCCTGGGCCGCGGGAGCGCCGTCGAGCACGGTCTGGTAGTCCTCCTGTGCGGGCTGGTACTCGTGCAGGTTCATGACCGTCCCCTCCGGGTCCACCGGGGTCACGAACTTGTCCACCATGTCCGCGCGGGGCATGCAGGCCGCAAAGGCCTGGCGGACGCGCAGGTCCTCGAAGACGGCGCCAGGGCGCTGGTCGAGGTCCACGTGGGAGAACGTGAGCGACTGCCCGGTGTCCACCGTGACCGTCTCGCCGATCTGCTCCAGAGCGGCCTTGGTGTCCACCGTGGGGCTGGAGGGCTCGATGATGTCCACGTCGCCGTTCTGCAGCGCCTGCACGGATTCCTCGTCGACGATGGTCTTGAACACGATGGTGTCCGTCTGGCCTGCGCGGTCCTCGCCCCAGTACTGCTCGTTCTTCTGCAGCGTGAGGGTCCCGTTGACGGCGTTGACGTAGCTGTACGGGCCGGAGGTGGGCAGCAGCGCGGTGTCCGGCAGGCTCGGCAGGTCCACCTGGTAGTTCCATCCCGAGTTCCAGAACTCGGCCACCGGTGTGAGGGCGTCGCGGTCGTCGTTCTTGATGGCGTCCACGAGGGCCGCGCCGTTGTCGTCCGTCGACAGTCCGCCCTGCTCGGCGGCGATGTGCGCGGGCAGGAAGGTGCCCGTGGTGAACAGTGCTTCCCAGTCTGCGTAGGGCTCGGTGAAGACCGCCTCGAACTCCTTGTCGCCGGGCTCGCCCTCGATCATCTCCATGGAGGCGAAGCCGTTGGTGGAGGAGGCCTGGAAGAGATCGGCGTCGTCCTCGATCGGGTGGGTGCCGGACATGGCGGCCCAGGTGAGCAGTACGTCGTCGTAGTCGATCGGCACGCCGTCGGACCACACGGCATCGTCGTTGATGGTGTAGCGGATGGTCAGGGGATCGTCACTGATCTTCTCGTAGCTGCCGAAGTCCTCGTTGGGCTCCAGGTTGCCGTTCGCCGCGAAGGCGGCGAATCCGCTCGAGGTGAGGTTGTCGATGTACGTGTTGTACACGGAGTTGGTGCTCGACGTGTTGCCGTTGTAACCGGAGGGCGCCTGGCTGATGGCGATGTTGATGGTGGTGGCCAGGTTCTCACCGGCGTCCTCGGAGGGCGAGTCGTTGGCCGTTCCGCCCGCGGAACCGCAGGCGCTCAGCATGAGGGCCCCGATGGAGAGGGCTGCGAGCGAGATGGTGCGCTTGTTACGCATTCGATAGTCCTAACTGTGCTGGGCGCGAGGGGTGCAAGAGGTCCCTCAAGACGCGATCCGGTAAGTGAGCCGGATCACATGCCGACAGTTTACCGAATGATCGTTGCCTCCGGACACTCAGTGAACCAGGAATAACCCAACTGTTACGTGGAGGAAATATAAGGACTCGGCATCAAAAGGAACATCCCGCGGACGGCGTGTCCACGGGATGTTCTGAGGAGAGGATCGGCTACTCTGGCGCCGGCAGCTCGAGCCACTGGAACCAGCCCCGATGCAGCACCAGCCATGCCATCAGGCCGTAGCCGGCCTGACCCGGCGTCCCGCCGTTCGCGGCCAGGTCATGACGCCACTGCTCATGGGCCAGGAGCGGTGTGAAGGTGTCCACGAACACGTGCTTGCGGCGCGTCGTGACGTCCCCGAACGCCGCCGAGAGATCGGCGAGCCGGCGGTTGCGCTCGGCGTCGAGACCCGGAGGGGGGCCCACCACGAGCACCTTCACGCTCATGTGCGAGGCGCCGTCTAGGATGTTGGCGAGATTCAGCCGGCTGCGGGCGGTGGACAGCTCGAGGTCGAGGTCGCGGTCCGAGAGCCCGATCACCAGGCGGTTCTCGAACCCCTCGCCGAAGCGGCGTCCGGCCTCCTGCAGCCAGCGGTTCGCGAGGTCCTCCGTGCCCTCGTCCGGGGCCGGGAGGGCGAAGGTCTGCACCGAGGCGTTCTCGGGCCGGGTGCGGGCCATGACGCGTCCCAGCCAGCCCAGGGCCCGGTGATCACCGAGCCCCGCGAGGAGTTCGTCGCCCACTGCTGCTAGCCGGATTCTGCGTTGTTCCACTGGTCCCTCGGTGTGCTGATCGATGAATGTCGCCGCCGCGCGCTCCCGTGCCCTGGAAGGGCGGAAGCCGTTAAAGCCGTCGGGTGGGGCCTGGACCCCACCCAACATCATACTGATGACCCGCTACTGCCGACCGAAGGCGTTCTTGAGCAGCAGTTCCTGCTCCACCGCGTGGTTCTTCGCGGAACCGGTGGCGGTGGACGCCGACGCCGGGCGGGAGGCCAGACGCACCGGGCGGTCGAGCTCCTGCGGCAGGTTCAGCCCGATGAAGGGCCACGGCCCCTGGTTCGCCGGTTCGTCCTGCGCCCAGACGATCTCCGCGTCGGGGTAGGCGGCGAGCTGCGCCTTGATCTCGTCCACCGGCAGCGGGTAGAGCTGCTCCACCCTGACGATGGCGGTGGTGCCGTCGTCCTGCTTCTGGCGCGAGGCGAGCAGATCGTAGTACAGGCGGCCGGAGACCAGGACGACGCGCTTCACGTCCTTCCCCGCGGTCTCCAGGGTGTCCGGGATGACCGGCTGGAAGCTGCCCTGCGTGAAGTCCTCCACCGAGCTCGCCGCGGCCTTGAGCCGGAGGAGCTGCTTGGGCGTGAAGATGATCAGCGGCTTCCGCGGGCGCTTGTAGGCGTGCTGCCGGAGGAGGTGGAAGTGTGAGGCCGCATTGCTGGGGTTCGCCACCACCATGTTCTGCTCCGCGCACATCTGCAGGAAGCGCTCGATGCGCGCCGACGAGTGGTCGGGCCCCTGCCCCTCGTAGCCGTGGGGGAGCATGAGCACCAGGGAGGAGCGCTGCCCCCACTTCTGCTCCGCGGAACTGATGAACTCGTCGATGATGGTCTGCGCGCCGTTGACGAAGTCGCCGAACTGCGCCTCCCAGATCACCAGCGCATCAGGTCGCTCCACGGAATAGCCGTACTCGAAGCCCATGGCGGCGTACTCGCTCAGCAGGGAGTCGTAGACCCAGAACTTCGCCTGGTCCTCGCCGAGGTCGTCGAGCGGGAGCCATTCGTTGCCCGTTGCGCGGTCGTGGAACACGGCATGGCGCTGCACGAAGGTGCCGCGTCGGGAGTCCTGGCCCGCCAGGCGGACCGGCACGCCCTCCAGAAGGAGCGAACCGAAGGCCGCGATCTCCCCGAACCCCCAGTCGATCCCGCCCTCGCGGGACATCTGCTCGCGCTTCTCGAGCAGCGCCTTCAGCTTCGGGTGCACCGTGAAGCCCTCGGGGACGGCGGTGTGGGCTGCCCCGATGCGTGCGAGGGTGTCCACGCTGATGGCGGTGGCAGGGTTGCCGCTCTCCCCGCCGTCGGACTGCTGCGCGTAGGGCCGCTCGAGGTCCGAGACGGCCTGCGGGTCCTTGGAGACCACCGGGATCGGCGAGGTCTGGGCAGCGTGGGTCTCGGCGAAGACCCGCTCCAGCCGCTCCTGGTAGTCGCGCAGGGCCTGCTCGGCCTCCTCCTGCGTGATGTCACCGCGGCCGATCAGCGCCTCGTTGTAGAGCTTGCGCACCGAGCGCTTGGCCTCGATGAGGTTGTACATCATCGGCTGGGTCATCGAGGGGTCGTCGCCCTCGTTGTGGCCGCGACGCCGGTAGCAGACCATGTCGATGACGACGTCCTTGTTGAACCGCTGGCGGAACTGGTACGCAAGCTGCGCCACGCGTACCACGGCCTCGGGGTCGTCACCGTTGACGTGGAAGATGGGCGCCTGCACCATCTTGGCGACGTCGGTGGAGTAGACGGAGGAGCGCGAGGACGTGGGGCTCGTGGTGAAGCCCACCTGGTTGTTCACGATCACGTGGATGGTGCCACCGGTGCGGTACCCGCGCAGCTGCGAGAGGTTCAGCGTCTCCGCCACCACGCCCTGACCTGCGAACGCGGCGTCGCCGTGGATGAGGATCGGCAGCACCGGGAAGGTGTCGCCCTGGTCCAGCAGGTCCTGCTTGGCGCGGACGATGCCCTCGAGGACGGGGTCCACCGCCTCCAGATGGGATGGGTTCGCGGCGAGGTAGACCTTCGTCTCGTTGCCGGCGTCGGAGGTGAAGGTGCCCTCGGTGCCCAGGTGGTACTTGACGTCGCCGGAGCCCTGGACGGAGCGGGGGTCCTGGGTGCCCTCGAACTCGCGGAACACCTGCGCGTAGGTCTTCCCGGCGATATTGGTCAGCACGTTGAGGCGCCCGCGGTGGGCCATGCCGATGGCCACCTCGTCCAGGCCGTCGTCGGCGGCACCGGAGATGACGGCGTCGAGCAGCGGGATCAGGGACTCACCGCCCTCGAGGGAGAACCGCTTCTGCCCCACGAACTTGGTCTGCAGGAACGTCTCGAAGGCCTCCGCCGAGTTCAGCTTGTGCAGGATGCGCAGCTGCTCCTCACGGCTCGGCTTGCGGTAGGGGTGCTCGAGCTCGTCCTGGAACCACTGGCGTTCCACCGGGTCCTGCAGGTGCATGTACTCGATGCCGGTGGTGCGGCAGTAGGCGTCCCGGAGCACGCCGAGCATGTCCCGGAACTTGAGCATCGGCTGCCCGCCGAACCCGCCGGTGGGCCACTCGCGGTCCAGGTCCCACAGCGTGAGGCCGTGGGTGCGGATGTCCAGGTCCGCGTGCTTGCGCTGCACGTACTCCAGCGGGTTGGTGTCCGCCATGAGGTGACCACGCACGCGGTAGGCGTGGATGAGCTGCTGGATCCGGGCCACCTTGTTGATCTGGTCCATCGGGTCCACCTGGATGTCGGCACTCCAGCGCACCGGCTCGTAGGGGATCCGCAGGGACTCGAAGATCTCGTCGTAGAAACCCTGCTCACCGAGCAGCAGCTGGTGGATGATCCTGAGGAACTCGCCGCTGCCCGCACCCTGGATGACCCGGTGGTCGTACGTGGAGGTCAGCGTGATGGTCTTGCTGATGGCGTGCTTGGCCAGGGTCTTCTCGCTCGAGCCCTGGAACTCGGCCGGGTACTCGAGCGCACCCGCGCCGATGATGCACGCCTGGCCCTTGGACAGGCGCGGCACGGAGTGGACGGTGCCGATGCCGCCGGGGTTGGTCAGGGACACCGTGGTGCCCGCGTAGTCGTCGGCCCCGAGCTTCCCGGCGCGCGCCTTCTTCACGAGGTTCTCGTACGCCTGCCAGAACTCCGAGAAGTTCATGGTCTCGGCCTTCTTGATGTTGGGCACCACGAGCGAGCGCGTGCCGTCCGGCTTGGGCATGTCGATGGCCAGGCCGAAGTTCACGTGCGCGGGCTGCACCGCCGAGGGCTTGCCGTCCACGACGTCGTAGTAGACGTTCTGGGAGGGGAACTGTGCCAGGGCCCGGATGATCGCGTACCCGATGAGGTGCGTGAAGGAGACCTTGCCGCCGCGGGCCCGTGCGAGGTTGCTGTTGATCACCACGCGGTTGTCGATCAGCAGCTTCGCGGGGATGGCCCGGACGCTCGTGGCGGTGGGGACGCCCAGGCTGGCTTCCATGTTCGTGGAGATGGCCTTCGCCGGTCCGCGCAGCACGCTGACCTTGTTCTCCTCCATCTCCGCGTTGCGGTCGGACGCCGGCAGCTGTGCCGGGATGGGCTTGCCGGCGGGCTTGTCCTCGCGCGCGGTCTCCGGCTTCTTCGCCGGTTCCTTCGCCACGGGCGGCTTGCCGCTCTGCTGCGTCGCCGCGGGGGACTCGCCGGAGGCCTTGGGGGCGGGCGCCTCCGTCTTCACCACGGGGAGCTGCTCGGTGCTGGGATGGGCATCCTTCGCCGGTGCGCTGCCGGGGGCCGCGGAGCCCTCCGGGGCTACGGCGGGGCGTGGATCGGTCCCTGCGGCGCCGTTACCCGTGGTGGATCCGCCGTCCTCCGCCGCGAAGGAGTCGAAGAGGTCCCACCACTTCCTGTCCACCGAGTGGCGGTCCTTCCGGAACTGCTCGTACAGTTCGTCAACGAGCCACTCGTTCCCGCCGAACTCTTCAGGTAGACGGTGGCTGGTCTGTTCTGGCACGTGTATACGCCTCTTCCGTAGTAACCCTGAGCGCTGAGCGGTCGGCACATCGGCGTCGGCCGAGCCTGGACCCGCTCCAAGTGTAGTGACTCCCGTTACGAACAATCCAATCAGCGGGCCTCTCGGAGTGGCGTCCGGAGAGCCTGAATCGCTGCGGGATCACGGGACGCACTAGACTCCTCGCGGCACTCGAACCAGGGAGAGAAATGCGCTTCATCAATCAGCCCACCACCGATCTCACCTACTCGGACGTGTTCCTCGTCCCCTCGTCCTCCGAGGTCGTGTCCCGGTTCGACGTCGACCTCTCCTCCGACGACGGCACGGGCACCAGCATCCCGCTGGTGGTGGCCAACATGACGGCCGTGACCGGGCGGCGCATGGTGGAGACCATGGCGCGGCGCGGCGGGATCGCCGTGCTTCCGCAGGACGTGCCGGTCGAGGTGATCGCCGAGGTGACCTCGTGGGTCAAGGGCCGTCACCCCGTCTTCGAGACGCCCCTCAAGCTGCAGCCGGGCCACACCGTGATCGACGCCCTGCACCTGGTGCACAAGCGGGCGCACGGGGCGGTGCTGATCGTCGACGACGCCGATCGCTGCGTGGGCCTGGTCAACGCCGCCGACTGCGAGAGTGTGGACCGGTTCGCCTCGCTCGAGTCGGTGATGCGCCCGGCCCCGGCCCCGCTCGAGGCCGCCCTGTTCGAGACCGATCCCGCCGCCGCACTCCAGAAGGCCTTCGAGGACCTCGACGACGCCCGGAGCTCCTTGGCGCCGGTGGTGCGCGAGGGGATCCTGCAGGGTGTGATCACCCGCAAGGGTGCGCTCCGCTCCACCATCTACGACCCCGCGCTCGATGCCGCCGGGCGGCTCCGCGTGGCCGCCGCCGTGGGCATCAACGGGGACGTGGGTGCGAAGGCGTCGGCGCTGCTGGACGCGGGCGTGGACGTCCTCGTGGTGGACACCGCGCACGGCCACCAGCGCAAGATGCTGGATGCGCTCGCCGTCGTGCGCGGCCTGGACCCCCAGGTGCCCGTGGTGGCCGGCAACGTGGTCAGCGCCGACGGCGTGCGGGACCTCGTGGCCGCCGGCGCGGACATCGTCAAGGTGGGCGTGGGCCCGGGGGCCATGTGCACCACCCGCATGATGACGGCGGTGGGACGCCCCCAGTTCTCGGCCGTCCTCGAGTGCGCGGAGGCCGCTGCCGAGCTCGGGGCCCACGTCTGGGCCGACGGCGGTGTGCGGTACCCGCGCGACGTCGCCCTGGCCCTCGCGGCCGGAGCGAGCCAGGTCATGATCGGGTCCTGGTTCGCCGGCACCTACGAGAGCCCGGGGGACCTGCAGACCGACAGCGGCGGACGCCGGTACAAGGAGAGCTTCGGGATGGCCTCCGCCCGCGCGGTGCAGAACCGGACCCGGCGCGACGACGTCTTCGCACGCGCCCGCAAGGGACTCTTCGAGGAGGGCATCTCCACCTCGAAGATGTACCTCGACCCGGCCCGCCCCGGTGTGGAGGACCTGCTCGACATGATCACGGCGGGCGTGCGCAGCTCCATGACCTACGCGGGAGCCGCCTCCCTCGCCGAGTTCCGGGAACGGGCACTGGTGGGTCTGCAGTCCGCCGCGGGGTACGAGGAAGGGCGCCCGCTCCAGCAGAGCTGGTGACGTCCGGCCGGGAGGACACACATCACCACCGGGTCGGCTCGCCGTCGGCCTTTCCTGTTCTGCCGATCCGGTCCGATGATGGCTAGGGGCGGCGCGGCGACCGGTGGGAAGAGGCCTTTCCACGAGTGATGAGATGTATGCCGCGTGCCTCCGGTGAGCCGCTACACTGGCCTTCTTATGGACAGTCCTTCTAGGGGCCGGCTCATGGCCGGCGCACCCTCTCCTCTTGCCCATCCACTGCCTGATCCCGGGGCCGGACATCCGGCCGACGCCGGAGCGGACTCCCCGGCAGTGAACCTCGCCACGGACCTCGCGGACCCTCTCAGACGCGGACCGCTGCACTCCTCGACCGGCACGGCCGAGGAAGGGGTGTAGCGGTGGAATGGATCTATCTCGGTGCCGGGCTGCTGCTGATCCTCGGTACCGGCTTCTTCGTGGCGGTGGAGTTCGCGCTCGTGGCCCTCGACCAGACCTACGTCCAGCGGGCGATCGACGAGGGCGACACGAAGGCCGAGCCCCTGCTGCGGTGTCTGAAGTCGCTGTCCACCCAGCTCTCGAGCTGCCAGCTGGGCATCACCCTCACCACCCTGCTGACCGGGTACGTCATGGAGCCGTCCGTGGGGCGGCTGCTCGAGACCCCGCTCGGCGCACTGGGACTCTCCGAGGCGCTCGTCGCCTCCACCTCGCTGATCGTGGCGATGGCACTCGCGACGCTGCTCTCCATGCTCATCGGGGAGCTGGTCCCGAAGAACCTCTCGATCTCCCTTCCGTTCAAGGTGGGCAGGGCCCTTGCGCGGCCGCAGCTCGTCTTCACCGGTGTGTTCAAGCCCGCGATCATCGTGCTCAACGGTTTCTCCAACCGGGTGCTGAACATCTTCGGCCTCGAGGCCAAGGAGGAGATCTCGGGTGCGAGGACGCCGTCGGAGCTCTCCTCGCTGGTGCGGCGGTCCGCCGAGATGGGGACGCTCGACCAGGGCACCGCGAACTTCCTGGCCCGCACCTTCAACTTCTCGGAGCAGACCGCGGCGGACGTCATGACGCCCCGTATCCGGATGGAGGTGGTCGACTCGGAGCAGACCGTGGCGGACGTCGTGGAGCTCGCGCGGCGCACCGGGTACTCGCGTTTCCCCCTCATCGGCGACTCCGCCGATGACATCCGCGGTGTGGTGCACGTCAAGAAGGCGGTGGCCGTGCCCCGTCACAAGCGCGCGGAGCTCCCCGCCGGCACCATCATGACCGACGTCCTGCGTGTGCCGGAGACGGTGCACCTCGACAGCCTGCTGAGCGAGCTCCGCGAGGCCAACCTGCAGCTCGCCGTCGTGCTCGACGAGTACGGGGGAACGGCGGGTGTCGCCACCCTCGAGGACCTCGGGGAGGGGAGCGGGGGCGGGGTGGCCGGCGCGCACGACAAGCTCCAGCCCGGTGTGCTGCAGAGCGCGGCGGGGGACTGGTACTTCTCCGGTCTCATGAGGCCCGACGAGGTCACCATGCAGATCCCCGGCCTCGTGGTACCGGACGAGGCGGGCTACGAGACCGTGGCCGGATTCATCATGGCCGAGCTCGGTCGCGTCACGGAGCCCGGTGACCGCGTGGGGATCCCGGCCGGCACCATCACCGTGGAGCGCATGGACGGACGCCGGATCGACCGGCTGCACTTCCGCCCCGCTCCCACCGAGGAGACCGGGGAGGGGCCGCTGGACGCCGTGGTGCCCGAGCACCAGCCGGTGTCCCGGAGCTCCGCCGGTCCCGCGGCATCACGCCCGGACCGTCCCGGCACCACCCTGACAGAGAAGGACCACCGATGAGCGACTGGGCAGGCATTCTCTGGCTCGTCATCCTCCTGCTGGGCAACGCCTTCTTCGTGGGCTCGGAGTTCGCGGTCATGTCCGCCCGGCGCAGCCAGATCGAACCGCTGGCCGAGGCCGGTTCCAAGCGCGCCAGGACGACGCTGTGGGCCATGGAGCACGTCTCGCTGATGCTCGCCTGCGCCCAGCTGGGCATCACGGTGTGCTCCCTGCTCATCCTCCAGGTTGCCGAACCCGCGATCCACCACCTGCTGGTGGTGCCCATCGAGGCGCTCGGTGTACCCGAGGCACTGGCCGGCGGCATCGCGTTCGCGATCGCCCTGCTGGTCGTGACCTTCCTCCACGTGACGTTCGGCGAGATGGTCCCGAAGAACATCTCGGTGTCCGTCGCCGACAAGGCCGCGCTGCTCCTCGCCCCACCGCTCGTCATGATCGCCCGCGTGGTGAACCCGATCATCTCGACGCTGAACTGGTCGGCGAACCACATCCTGCGCGCGATGAACGTGGAGCCGAAGGACGAGGTGTCCTCCACGTACACGCTCGAGGAGGTGCAGTCGATCGTCGAGGAGTCCACCAAGAGCGGGCTCGTGGTGGACGAGTCAGGTCTGATCACGGGAGCCCTCGAGTTCTCGGGTCAGACGGCGGAGACCATCATGGTGCCGCTCGAGGAACTGGTGACGGTACGGACGGACTCCACGCCCGAGGACTTCGAACGGGCCGTGGGCCGTACCGGGTTCTCCCGCTTCGTGATGGTGGACGAGGCGGGCAACCTCACCGGCTACATGCACCTCAAGGACATCATGTCCATGCCGCAGGTCATGTACCGCCGGCCGATCACCGAGAACAAGGTGCGCACGCTCGCCAACCTCCCCCTCACCGAGGAGATCGAGGACGCCCTCACGGTCATGCAGCGTACGGGCTCGCACCTGGCCCGCGTGCTCGGCCCGGACGGCACCACACGCGGCGTCCTCTTCCTCGAGGACGTGATCGAGCAGCTGATCGGGGAGATCCGTGATGCGACCCAGAACCGTGGGGCGCGGCGGTCGGGTGAGGCGAGCAGCGAGACGGAACCGACGTCGCACCCGGCGGGAGGCTCCACGCGCGTGGACGCCGGAGGGCGTGGTCTGCGTTAGTCTGGGGGGACTAACGTAAACCGTTCTCATTCGCTTGATCGAGGTTCCCATGTCCTTCCCCCGCCGTCTCGGCGTTCCCGCACTCATCACCGTCTCCGCGCTCGCGCTCGGCGCCTGCGGCGGTGGGGACGGACAGGGTGCGTCGGGGCCGGAGACGGCGGGTGGCGGCCCACTGAGGATCGTCGCCTCCACCGACGTGTACGGCGACATAGCGTCCGCGGTGGGCGGGGACGACGTCGAGGTGAGTGCCATCATCAACGGCCTCGGGCAGGATCCCCACTCCTACGAGGCCACCGTCCAGGACAGGCTCACGGTCTCCGAGGCGGACGTCGTCATCCAGAACGGGGGCGGCTACGATCCCTTCCTCGAGCAGCTGATCGAGGACGCGGACGCCGCGACGGTACTGAACGTGGTGGACCTCTCGGGCCTGCAGGGCGAGGGTGACGGCCACGCGGACGACGAAGAGCACGACGACGAAGAGCACGACGGCGACGCCGACGACCACGGGCACGGTGACTTCAACGAGCACGTCTGGTACAACCTGCCGGTGATGATCTCCTTCGCGAACACCCTCGCACAGGAGCTCGGGCGCCTCGACGACGCCAACGCGAACGCGTACCAGGACCGGGCGGACGCCTTCGCGGAGGACCTCCAGCCCCTCCTGGACCGGCTGGACGGGCTGGCGACCGAGCACTCAGGTCAGATGGTCGCCGTCACCGAGCCCGTACCCCTCTACCTGATCGAGGCCGCCGGGCTGGAGAACGGGACCCCCGAGGACTACAGCAGGGCGGTCGAGGAGGAGCGTGACGTCCCCGTCGCGGTGCTCGAGGAGATGAAGGAACTCGTCTCCGGCGGTACGGCCGCGTTCCTCGCGTACAACGAGCAGACCGAGAGTCCCCAGACGGAGGTGGTGCGCTCGGAGGCGGAGGACGCCGGGCTGCAGGTGGTCGACTTCACCGAGACACTGCCCGACGGCGAGGACTTCGTGTCCTGGATGACCGCCAACACGGACAGTATCGTGGACGTGCTCGGCTCCTGACCGCTCCGCCGTATCCCACCCCCTCTACAGACTGGACCCGCACCGCATGTCCCCGACCACCACTGGCGAGGCCACGACCCCGCGGCGACCGGCGGACGGACCGGTGATCAGTCTGCGCGGGGCGGCGCTCTCCTTCGGCCGACGCACGTTGTGGGACGGTCTCGACCTCGACATCCGGCCGGGTGAGTTCTTCGCCGTACTCGGCCCCAACGGATCCGGAAAGACGAGCCTGCTGAGGGTGCTCCTCGGCCTCCAGCAGCTCGACGCCGGAACGGCCACCGTCGGGGGCCGGCCCATCCGCCGCGGGAGTCCGCAGCTGGGGTACATCCCGCAGCAGAAGTCGTTCCCGCCCGAGACCCCGCTGCGCGCACGCGACCTGGTGGGTCTCGGTGTCGACGGCCACCGCTGGGGTCCGCGGTTCCGTTCGCGCGGCCACGCGGAGCGGGTGGACGCCCTCCTGCGGGACGTGGGCGCGGAGCCCTACGCCCACGCGCCCGTAGGGCTCCTCTCCGGCGGTGAGCAGCAGCGGCTCCGTGCAGCCCAGGCTCTGGCCACCGATCCGGCGGTGCTCCTGTGCGACGAACCCCTGCTGTCGCTGGACCTCCACCACCAGCAGGCCGTGAGCGCACTCATCGATCGGCAGTGCCATGAGCGCAACAGTGCGGTGGTGTTCGTGACGCACGAGATCAACCCCGTGATCGACTACGTGGACCGGGTGCTCTATCTCGCCGACGGCAAGTTCCGCATCGGTACGCCGCACGACGTCATGACCGGTGAGGTGCTCTCCGAGCTCTACGGCAGTCCGGTCGAGGTCATGCACACCAACGGGCGGATCGTGGTGGTGGGGCTGCCCGACGCCACCACGCACCACCACGAGGACAGGTAGCACCGTGGACTTCCAGGAGATCGTCAGCGCCGTCTTCACCTTCGACAACTACGCCCAGCTCCTGCCGCTGGTACGGAACTCGCTGATCGCCGGTGCGGTGCTGGGAGTGCTCGGCGGCCTGATCGGCACCTTCGTGATGATGCGCGATCTCGCCTTCGCGGTGCACGGGATCGCCGAGCTCTCCTTCGCGGGCGCGGCCTTCGCCCTGCTGGTCGGCGCGAACGTGGTGGCCGGATCACTCGTGGGCTCGGTCCTCGCCGCCCTGCTGCTGGGGGTGATGGGCATC
Organism: Arthrobacter sp. RIT-PI-e; assembly: GCF_001187915.1. Lineage (GTDB taxonomy): Bacteria > Actinomycetota > Actinomycetes > Actinomycetales > Micrococcaceae > Arthrobacter_D. The sequence continues at coordinate 101,719 of NZ_LGIU01000045.1, forward strand.
CGCGCGCGGGACCGGAACTCGGTGATCGGGGTGGTGATGCCCTTCGGCCTGGGACTCGGGATCCTCTTCCTCGCGCTCTACCAGGGGCGCGCGGCCAACAAGTTCGGGCTCCTGACCGGGCAGATCGTCTCCGTGGACAGCGTGCAGCTGAATCTCCTGGTGGGCTGCGCCGTCCTGGTCATGCTGGCCCTGGTCGTCATCTGGCGGCCCCTGACCTTCGCCAGCGTGGACGCCGAACTCGCCGAGGCCCGCGGTGTGCCCGTGCGGGGACTGTCGATCCTCTTCATGGTGCTGCTCGGCGTCGCCGTGGCCCTGTCCATCCAGGTGGTGGGTGCACTGCTCGTCCTCGCGCTGCTGATCACCCCGGCCGCGGCGGCCCTGCGGGTGACATCCTCGCCCGCGCTGGTGGTAACGCTCAGTGTGGTCTTCGCGTGCACCGCGGTGCTGGGTGGGATCCTGCTGGCACTGGGCGGTCGGATCCCGATCAGCCCCTACGTGACCACCATCTCCTTCGCGATCTACGTCATCTGCCGTGGAATCGGTTCACGGAGGACGGCGAGGAGGAACCGGGCCGAGCTGCAGCAGGCCTGACGTTGCCCGGCGCCCGGTACCGCGAGGTGGTCAGCGGGCCTCGCGCGTCGGCTCGGGCTCCGCGACGGCGTCGACGATGGCCTGCTCCATGCTCCGGAGGAAGCGGGTGACGGTCTCGGTCTCCTCGCTGCTGAGGGAGTCCGCGGCGGCGAGGACGCCGCGCCGTTCGACGTCGAAGGCCGAGCGGAACTCCTCGGTGGCCCTCTCGCCCGGTTCCAGGATCACGGCCCGGCGGTCCACAGGATGCCTGCGGCGCCGGACGAAGCCGACCCGCTCGAGGCGGTCGATCACGAGGGTGGTCGATGCGCTGGAGATACCCAGCGCCAGGGCGAGCTCCTTAGGGCTGGCGCTCTGGTCACGCTGCCACACGGCCAGCATGAAACGGAGGGCGCTCAGATCGGTCTCGTTGATGTTGAGCCGCTGGCTGAGGCTTCGCCGAATGCCGTTCTCGACGGTGCGGTACGCACGGAGGGCGTTGAGTACGTCCACGCCACTGACCACCTGTTCAGGTGTGCTCTCAGGGGATGCGGGGTACCAGTACCCCGCTCCTTGTCGTGCACCCGAAGATTCCATATGCACAGCCTAGACCATCTAGTAGTCAATCTCTCTAGGTAAGCCCGTCCGCATGAGGGAGTGACACCTGCCATCGCGTGTGCGTCCGGTCAGACTCCTTCGAGGGCCGTGTCCGGGACGTCGAGATCCGACAGTGCGATTCCGAGACCCACGAGGAACGCGTGGACCACCCGCCTCTCCCCGGCTGACAGGGCACCGGCGACCTCCATCATCCGCTCGTGCAGCACCCCCATGGTGGAGCGCACCTCCGAGTCGGAGGAGGCCGTGGGACGGATCTCGATGGCCCGGCCATCGGTGGCGCTGCGGTGGCGCTCGGCGTGCCCGCTGCCGACCAGCCGATCGATGAGCACCGTGGTGGCCGCCGTGGAGATCTCCAGGCTGCGTGCGAGTTCGGCGGCGTTCAGGGGCCGGCCGGTCTGCCGGGCGCGGAACAGGAAGCGCAGGGCGGCCATGTCGGTCCGGCCCAGGTGCATCGAGTCCCGGCTCCTGCCGCGCATGGCCGTCTCGGCGTTGCGGTAGCGGCGCACGGCGTCCACCAGGGCCTCGGCCGGGGAACCGGTCGCGGGCCCGTGCCCGGCGGGAGTCGGTTCCGGGCCGGAGGCGAAGGGTGCCGGAGTGTCGGTGGACGTCACCGCTCCAGCGTAATGGAGGGCGGCGGGATCGTCAGTACGCGGGATCAGGGGCCCGTGACCTGTTCCGTCCGTGACCGTGCTCGGTCCCGTGCCGCGGACTCCGTGCAGCGCGGGCAGAGTCCGTGGATCTCGACCGTGTGGGTGGCGTCGCTGAACCCGTGCTCCGCTGCGATGCGTGCGGCCCACTGCTCCACGGCGGGTGCCTCCACCTCCACGGCATGCCCGCAGTTGCGGCACAGGAGGTGGTGGTGGTGGTGTTCCACCGCGCAGCGGCGGTACACGGCCTCGTTGTCCCCGTTGCGCAGGACGTCCACGAGTCCGTCGTCCGCCATGGACTGCAGGATCCGGTAGGTGGTGGCGAGCGAGACCTGCTCACCGCGGTCGTGCATCGTGCGGTGGAGCTCCTGGGTGCTGACGAAGTCCACCGATCCGTCCAGTGCTGCGCCGACCGCCCGACGTTGACGGGTGACCCGTTGCTCGGACCCCTTGCGGGGAGCCTGCACCGGCTCGGACCCCGTGCCCGGAGGTGTCGCCGGCGAGGTGCTCGTAGGAGTGGAGGGCGTTCCCTCGGGTGTCATGCTCTACCCCTTCCGCGGGCTTCTGGGGGCCTGGGCCACGGTCCAGATTATCAGCGCCGACCTGGGTAGGGTGGGCGCATGCTGCTCACCAAGTTCTCCCATTCCTGCATCCGGCTCGAGCTCGACGGTTCGGTGCTGGTGCTCGACCCGGGCATGTTCTCCGAGGTGGACGAGGCGCTCGAGGGTGCGTCGGCCGTTCTCGTGACGCACGAGCACGCGGACCACCTCGACGTCGACCGGGTGGTGGACGCGCTCGTCGAGCGCGAGTCCCTCGGGGTGTGGGCGCCGCACGGGGTCGCCGCAACCCTGACCGAGCGGCTCGGGGCTGCCGCCGGGGAGCGCATCCACGCCGTTGCGGGCGGCGAGGAGTTCACCGCAGCAGGCTTCCGCGTGCGGACCGTCGGGGGCCAGCACGCCCTCATCCACCCGCTGATCCCGCTGGTGGCCAATGTCGGGTTCCTGATCGAGGACACGCTCTACCACCCGGGGGACTCGCTGATCGTCCCCGAGGCCATGGAGGTCGGCACCCTGCTGGTCCCCGTGCACGCCCCGTGGTCGAAGCTGGCGGAGGTGGTGGACTTCGTGGTGTCCGTCCGGGCGCCGCAGGTCTTCCAGATCCATGACGCCTTGCTGAACGAGACGGGGCTGGGCATGGTGGAGGGCCACCTCACGCGCCTCGGGGCTCGGTACGGCTCGGGGTTCCGGCACCTGGCCGTCCGGGAGGCCGCCGAGATCTGATGCCGTCGTCGCCGCCATGTGATGGATGGTGGCAGGCGTGTCAGGGATCGAGCGGCCACCGGCCCGTGGAGAAGAAGGCCTCGAGCGTGTCCGTGGGCCCGCAGGGGTCCAGACCGTGGCGGGCCAGCCAGGCGTCGTCGTCGTACGTGGCGGCGTAGCGCTCGCCGGAGTCGCACATCAGGGACACGATGCTGCCGGACCGGCCCTCGGCCACGAGATCGGCCACGAGCTGCCAGACGCCCCAGAGATTGGTTCCCGTGGAGGGTCCGGCGTGCAACCCGGTGAGGGTGCGCAGGTGGCGGGACGCGGCGACGGAGGCGGCGTCGGGCACCCGGATCATGGTATCGATCACCGACGGCACGAAGCTCGGTTCGGGGCGCGGTCTGCCGATGCCCTCGATCCGCGAGGGTGCCCCGACGGCGGGTGCGCCCGGGTCCGCCCACGCCGGGTAGAACGCGGAGTTCTCCGGGTCCACGACGGCCAGCCGCGTGGGGTGCCGGTTGTACCGGAGGTAACGGCCGATCGTGGCGCTGGTGCCCCCGGTGCCCGCTCCCACCACGATCCAGTCCGGCACGGGGTGCGGTTCCAGGGCCAGCTGCTCGAAGATCGACTCGGCGATGTTGTTGTTGCCCCGCCAGTCCGTGGCGCGCTCGGCGTACGTGAACTGGTCCATGTAGTGGCCGCGGGTGCGGCGCGCCACCTCCTCGGCCTCCGCGTAGACCTCCGACGCGTGCGCCACGAACCGGCAGGTGCCGCCGTAGCGCTCGATCAGGGCGATCTTCTCCGGACTCGTGGTGGCGGTCATCACCGCGACGAAGGGGAGCCCGAGCAGCTGCGCGAAGTACGCCTCGGACACCGCCGTCGACCCGCTGGAGGCCTCCACGATCGTGGTCCCCTCGGTGATCCAGCCGTTCACCAGGCCGAACAGGAACAGCGAGCGCGCGAGCCGGTGCTTGAGACTGCCGGTGCGGTGCGTGGACTCGTCCTTCAGGTACACCTGCACACCCCAGCGCTCCGGCAGCGGGACGGCGAAGAGGTGGGTGTCGGCGGACCGGTTGCCGTCCGCCTCGATGCGGCGCACGGCGTCGTCGGACCACGACCTGTCGTGGGTGGGGAACCTGGGCATCGCGCCAGCCTACAAGCTGCCGACGTACCCGGGTGTGCCGCGGGCGCGGTCCTCCTTGGCCGCGCGGACCGGGATGTGGTGGACTGACGGCGACAAGAACCGGATGCGGATGCCCGTGCCCGGCACCCCTCGCCGTCAGGAGGCTCATGAAGACCCTGCTGGAAGTCCGCGAGCTGCAGGAGCGCAGGGACGCCGGGCTGCGCACCGTGCTGCTGGACGTGCGCTGGGCCCTGGGTGATCCCCACGGCCACGACCACTACCTCGCAGCCCACCTCCCGGGCGCCGTGTTCGTGGACCTCGAGCGCGAGCTGTGCGCACCCGGCGCTCCGGGATCGGGGCGGCATCCCCTCCCGGCCCCGGGTGCGCTGCAGGAGGCGGCACGCCGCTGGGGGATCGACGACGGCGACACCGTGGTGGCGTACGACGACTCCGGCAATCTCGCGGCCGCACGCCTCTGGTGGCTGCTGCGGGATGCGGGGTTCGAGTCGGTGCACCTGCTGGACGGAGGGCTCGCCGCGTGGCGGGCGGCCGGGTCCGACGTCGAGGGCGGGCAGGCGCGGAACGCCACCGGCACCGTGGTGCTGTCCTCCGGGCACATGCCCGTGGTCTCGTTCGAGGACCTGCGCGCGCCGGTGGAGGGCACCGTGCTCGATGCCAGGGCGGGGGAGCGGTTCCGCGGTGAGAACGAGCCCGTCGACCCGAGGGCGGGGCACATCCCGGGCGCGCTGAGCGCACCGACCACGGAGAACCTCGGCGCGGACTCCCGGTTCCGGAGCGCCGAGGAACTACGGCGCCGGTTCGCGGACCTCGGAGCCGATCAGGGGCCCGTGGCCGTCTACTGCGGGTCGGGGATCACCGCCGCCCACGAGATCGCCGCGCTCGAGATCGCGGGTGTCCGCGCCGCGCTGTATCCGGGCTCGTGGTCGCAGTGGTCCACCACCGAGGGCCTGCCCGTCGCCACGGGTTCCTGACCGGGCCCTCCCGGCCCCGACGTCCGCGCCTGCTCGCGCACCGACCACGGTTCTCCGGTGTCGGTGCGCGATCGGTCCGGCCGGCCAGGGATCGGGCGCGGCCGGCCGGGTGGGTCGGTACGACCGGGCAGGGGCCGGGACGTCCACCCGATGCTGGCCCGGGGACAGCCGGGCGCGGTAGCGTCGAGCCATGACCCCAGGCCGCCCCGTACCCCCGCCGCTGCGCGGACCCGTCCCCCTGCCCGCTGACGTGACGGACGGCGGACAGGATCCCGACACCCCAGGAGGACGCTCCGTGCCCACGCTCTTCACCAGGATCATCGACGGGGAGATCCCCGGCCGCTTCGTGTGGCAGGACGACGACGTCGTCGCGTTCCTCACCATCGCCCCCATCACACCGGGTCACACCCTCGTGGTGCCCCGGCGGGAGATCGAGCACTGGCTGGAGGCGGATACCGACACCCTCACCCGGGTGATGGGAGTGGCCCAGACCATCGGCCGGGCGCAGGAGCAGGCCTTCGGCGCCGAGCGCGTCGGCGTGCTCCTGGAGGGCTACGAGGTGCCCCACCTCCACGTGCACGTCTGGCCCACGCAGTCGCCCGCGGACTTCGACCTCCACCGCGTGGACGCCGACCCGGACCCGGAGGCCATGGACGCCGCGGCCGAGAGCCTGCGCTCCGCGCTGCGCGACGCCGGCCACGGCGCCTACGTCCCGGACCAGGACGCTGCGGACTGAGCAGCGTCAGCGGGTCGCCGCGAGCGCCTCGTTCAGGGCCGTCCGCACCCGCTTCTCGGACACCGAGTAGGCGGTGCCGAGGTCCTGGGCGAAGAGGCTGATCCGCAGCTCCTCGATCATCCAGCGCACCCGGCCCAGCGCCGCGGGGCGGTGCCGACCGGCGGCGAGGGACGCCACGGCGTCGTCGTACTCGTCCTCCAGCCGCTGCACCACCGCCACGCCGAGGCCGTCGCGCTGCACGTTCGTGGGCAGCTTCTCGAGGCGCACCTCGATGCCACGGAGGTACCGGGGCAGGTGCGCCAGCTGCGCGTACCCGGTGGCCGCGACGAACCCCGGGTACACCAGGTGCTCCAGCTGACTGCGGACGTCGTTGAGCCCGGTGATCAGTGCGAGGCTCGTGGTGCCCTTGAGCTGCTTCTGGATGCGGCGCGTGCTGGCGAGGATCTTCTCCACCGTCGCGGTGACCGTGAAGACGGTGTCGATCAGCTCGGCCCGCACCTCCTCGTACAGGCGGTCGAAGGCATCCTGCGTCCCGGGCAGCTCCTCGGGGACCAGCTTGTCGATCGCCGCGATCGAGCAGTCACGGATCAGCTCGGCCACGCTGCCGTGGGGGTTCTGGCTGAAGGTGAGCTTCTCGGTGTTGCTGAGGTGCTCCAGCACGTACTTCGCGGGGCTGGGCACGCGCAGGGACAGCAGCCGGATGATCCCGGCCCGCATCACCGCGGCCTGCTCACCCGGGGTGGGGTACACCTTCAGCCCCACCGAGGTGCCCTCGTCCACGAGTGCGGGGAACCCGGTGACGCGGTGCCCGGCGACGGTGCGGGACACCTCCCGCTCGATCGCGCCGAACACCCAGCTCGTCTCACCCGTGCGTTCGGCGACGGCGGGCGCCGCGGCGGCGACCCCGCCCTGCCCGGATCCGGGGCGCCGGCGGCGGGGGGGACACCCCGCCCCCCGCCCGCCGAGGTGCTGTGGGCGTCATCGCGTCCTGCAGGGCCGGTGCCGCGCTTCCCGCCCCCGCCCTTCGTCCCGCGTCCCGGGCTGGTCCCCGGCCGCGTACTGGCCGGGCTGGCGCCGAGGGACTGGGCGATGGCGCGGCTGACCGCCGGCGCCAGGGACTCCTTGAGCGCGTCGAGGTCGCGGGACTCGTCGAGCACGCGTCCCTCGGCGTCGACGATCCGGAACATCATAAGCAGGTGCGCCGGCACAGCGGACCAGCTCCAGGAACCGGGCGGGACGATGTGCCCGCGCAGGCGCCGGAGGGCGAGCTCCAGGGACGTCTCGAGATCGTCCACGGCGGGGTCGAAGTCCGCGGCGAGCGCGGCGACGGCGGTCCGGGCGACGTCGGGGGCCGGCACGAAGTTCTTGCGCACCTGCTTGGGCAGGGACTTGATGAGCGCCGTGACGAGTTCCGCGCGCTGACCCGGGATCTGCCAGCGGAAGGGCTTGGCCTCGAGCTGGTTGAGGAACAGGACGGGGATGGTCACCGTGACGCCGTCGTGCGCCCCCGGCGTCAGCGGGGAGAACTCGTAGGCCAGGGGCAGCTCGAAGCCCGCCTGGTGCCACACGCTCGGGAAGGAGGCCTCGTCCAGCTCCGCGGCGTCCTGGCTGAGGAGCTGCTCCGGGTCGAAGTCCAGGAGGTCGGGAGCCTCGTGGCGGGCCTTCTTCCACCAGGAGTCGAAGTGCCGTTCCGAGACGACGTCGGGGCCGATCCGCCGGTCGTAGAACTCGAACAGGGTCTCGTCGTCCACCCGGAGGTCCCGGCGGCGCAACCGGTTCTCGAGCTCCTCCACCTCGGCCAGGCGGGCCTGATTGCGGCTGAAGAAGGTGTGGTGCGTCTTCCAGTCCCCCTCCACGAGGGCGTGCCGGATGAACAGCTCGCGCGCCACCTCGCGGTCGATCCGCCCGTAGTTGATCCGGCGCTGCGCGACGATCGGCACCCCGTAGAGGGTGACCTTCTCGTACGCCATCACCGAGCCCATCTTCCGGGACCAGTGCGGCTCGCTGTAGGAGCGCTTCACGAGGTGCGGTGCCACCTGCTCCGCCCACAGCGGGTCGATGCGCGCGACCACGCGCGCCCAGAGCCGCGAGGTCTCCACCAATTCGGCGGACATCACCCAGTCGGGTGACTTCTTGAACAGGGCGGACCCGGGGAAGACGGCGAAGCGCGTGCCGCGCGCGCCGGCGTACTCGCGCTTGCGCTGGTCGTAGAGCCCGATGTTGCCCAGCAGCCCGGCGAGGAGGCTGACGTGGACCTGCTCGTGCAGGCCCACGGGGTCCACGGGTCCCGCCGGCAGCGTGATGCCCAGCGGTTTGGCGAGCGGCCGCAGCTGCTGGAAGAGGTCCTGCCACTCCCGCACGCGCAGGTAGTTGATGAACTCCGTGCGGCAGAGCTTCCGGAACTGGGTGGAGGAGAGCTCGTCCTGCTTCTCCTGCAGGTACCGCCACAGGTTCAGGTAGGCGGTGAAGTCGGAGTTCTCGTCCACGAACCGCTTGTGCTTCTCGGCGGCCTGCTGCTGCTTGGCGGGCTGGTCCGCGGACGGCCGCTCGCGGGGGTCCTGGATGGTCAGGGCCGCGGCGAGCACCATGACCTCCTTGACGGCGCCGCGGGCACCGGCCTCCACGATCATGCGCCCGAGCCTCGGGTCCACCGGGAGCTGGGCGAGCTTGCGCCCCACGGGGGAGAGCCCGCCGTCGTCCTTCAGCGCACCGAGCTCGCGCAGCAGGGCCACGCCGTCGGTGACGGCCCGGGACTCCGGCGGTTCCACGAACGGGAAGTCCGCGATGTCCTTCGGCCCGCGTGTCACCCCCATGGCCGTCATCTGCAGGATCACGGAGGCGAGGCTGGTGCGCAGGATCTCCGGTTCCGTGAAGGGGCGCCGGGCCTCGAAGTCCTCCTCGGAGTAGAGGCGGATGGCGATGCCGTCCGAGACGCGACCGCTGCGCCCGGAGCGCTGGTTCGCCGACGCCTGGGACACCCGCTCGATGGGCAGGCGCTGCACCTTGGTGCGGTGGGAGTAGCGCGAGATGCGCGCCGTCCCGGTGTCGATCACGTACTTGATGCCCGGCACGGTCAGCGAGGTCTCGGCGACGTTGGTGGCCAGGACGATCCGCCGGTGACTGCCCGTGGGGCGAAAGACGCGGTGCTGCTCCTCCAGGGAGAGCCGGGCGAACAGGGGCAGCACCTCGGTGCCGCGCAACCGTGTGGTGGCCTGGATGCGGGCGCGGAGGGCGTCGGCGGCGTCGCGGATCTCGCGCTCGCCGGAGAAGAACACGAGGATGTCCCCGGGTGCCTCGAGCGAGAGCTCGTCCACGGCGTCGCAGACGGCGTCGAGCGGGTCGCGCTCCTCCTCGAGCTCGCCGTCGTCGTCGGCGCTGTCGTCCGTGCCTCCCGGCGGCTGGTCCAGCGGCCGGTACCGGATCTCCACCGGGTAGGTGCGGCCGGAGACCTCGATGATCGGCGCGGGCGAGGTGTCCGCCACCGCGGCGTCCGCGGCGAAGTGGGCGGCGAAGCGCTCGGGGTCGATGGTGGCGGAGGTGATGATCACCTTGAGGTCCGGCCGCTCGGGCAGGATCCGCCGCAGGTAGCCGAGGATGAAGTCGATGTTGAGGCTGCGCTCGTGCGCCTCGTCGATGATGATGGTGCTGTACTTGCGCAGCATGCGGTCGTGCTGGATCTCGGCCAGCAGGATGCCGTCCGTCATCAGCTTGATTTTCGTCCTCCGGCCCACCGACCCGGTGAAGCGGACCTGGTAGCCCACCTCCTCACCCAGGGGCACCTGCAGCTCCTCGGCGATGCGCTCGGCGACGGTCCGCGCCGCGAGCCGCCGGGGCTGGGTGTGGCCGATCAGCCCATGCTCGGCGAGGCCCAGCTCGAGGCACATCTTGGGGATCTGGGTGGTCTTCCCGGAGCCGGTCTCGCCGGCGATGATGGTGACCTGGTTGGCGGCGATGGCGGCCATGATGTCCGCGCAGCGTTCCGAGACGGGAAGGTCCGCGGGGTAGGAGATTGTCAGTGCCATAGTTGCTCGCCAGTCTAGTTGCTCGCACCCGGCGGACGGCGCCCGTTCGCTCGGGGGTGAGCCTTCCCTCGCGGGCCCCTCCCGCTGCTCCCCAGCACGGTCCACAGCGCCCAGGCGGAGAACGCACCCACTCCGGCGAGCACCAGGGGAAGGCTGGGCGGCATGCCGCCGAGCAGGAGCGACACGATCGCCACGGGCTGCGCCAGGGCCTGGATCCTCAGGTAGGACAGCGCGATCTCCCGCAGGGCCGTGTGGCTGATCCACCCGTGCAAGGGGAGGGGCAGCAGCAGGAGGTACAGCACGAAGAGGGCGTGGATCCCGGCCAGGAACCCCAGGAGCACGGGGCCCGGCGGCACGTTCACGGCGTATGAGACCACCAGGAGCAGCAGGGACAGGGCCACCAGGCCGATCGAGGGGAGCACCGCGGCTGCGCTCGCGAGGACCACGGGCACCAGGATCCAGGCGGAGCCCTCCCAGACCAGGGCCCCGAGCACGACGGCGACGAGGACGGTGAGCACGCGGATCACCAGGAGCGGCACGAGTCCGCCCCGGTCCGGGACGGGAGGCGCTCCGTCCATGCGCCGGGCGGAGCGGGATCTCATGACCTCCTCCCGCCGGCGGCGCGCCGCCGTTGCCGGGACAGGACCCGGAGGCCGGTCTCCAGGTCGCGGGCTCCGGGCGCCGTCGTACCGTTCGAGCCAGGTCCGTCCGGGCCAGGTCCGCCTGGAGGTGCAGCCTCCCCGGCCGGGGTCGCCGCGAACACCGGAATGCCGGACTTCCGCAGGGCTTCGAGACGCGCTCCTCGTCGCAGGAGCGTCAGCCGCACGGCGGAGGTCTGCGCACGCGTGGTCTCCGTCCGCTGTACCCCGGATGCGCAGTCCACCCCTGCCACGAGGTGGCCCTGGGCGTGCCAGAGCCGCAGCAGGCGTCCGGGTTCGTCGTCAAGGAAGGCGGAGAGGAGCACCACGAAGGAGCCCGGCGGGGGTACCGGGTCCCGGCGGCGCGGACGGCGCGGACTCACGCCGGGGGCCGCGAGCCGTGCCCGGGGCTGGGCGCGGGGGCGGGGCCCGGCGGCCGAGCGCAGGGCCCGGCGCGAGCCCGAGAGCCCGTCGGGGCCCCCGCGGTCACCCCCGCCGAGATAGGAGGAGGCGATCACTGCTGCGGCGGTCCGCGCGCGATGGAGCGAGCTCGGACGGGGGCCGGGGGGCCGGGCCGTGAACCAGGCCAGGGGGCCTTTCGGCAGATCGTGTGCCGTGTCGAGGACGAGGTACACGGTGGCTTCGGCCTCGGCGAAACTGCGGCGCCCCATGGGCCGGTCCTGGTCGGTGGAACGGCGGGCCGTGGCACGCCAGTCGATCCGCGGCACCCGGTCACCCTGCTGGCGCGGGGGGACGGTCCGCAGCTCGGTGCTCTCACCCGGTCGGCGGGACACGGGCCCGCCGGTGCTGCCGCGCAGACGCGCCGCCACCGGCCGCGGCAGGCCCTGCCCCACGGGAGGACGGATGCTGACCCGCACCGGCGGCGCCTGCACGAGGGGCTCGGGTAGGACGGTTCCGGACGCAGCG